>NZ_JAFCWP010000002.1:0-786429 GCF_049897625.1 Janthinobacterium sp. PSPC1-1
ACATTTGATATTTTAAGTTAGACGCCAATCCGAAGATTGACGCTGCACTTACATCAAATGCCCACACTTATCGACTGTTAATTGTTAAAGAACGGTATTCGGTACTGCTTTCGCGCTATTGACAAAGCGTTTTGTTTGTCAGCTGCGAAGAAGGAAGAGTATGAAGCATTTCACTACATCCGTCAACTCCTTCTTTTCCTGCTCATCGCCGTTTCCGGTGATCCTCAAGTGCCGCATTTGACTGCGTCTCATTGGGGAGGCGAACTATAGCAAAGCGCCCCGCCAGTAGCAAGGCTTTTCCGGGGTATTTGCGGCCAACTGCTACAATTTCGCCCCCTCAGCGCAAATTCGCGTCCCACCATAGAAGATTCACCATGAAACAACAAGCTCAAGGATCAGGCCTGACCCTGAAACGAGCTGGCTTTACCACTGGCTTCGGCGTGCTCGCCGCCACCCTCGGTTCCGCAGTCGGTCTCGGCAATATCTGGAAGTTCCCCTATCTGACGGGCGCGAATGGCGGCGCCGGCTTCCTGCTCATCTATTTACTCGCCACTTTATTAGTGGGATTGCCCGTAATGATCGCGGAAATTACCCTGGGGCGCCGCGCCAAGGTCAACCCGATCTCCACCATGGAACAGCTGGCACCGAAGGGCAAACCGTGGTGGCTGGTCGGCGTGATCGGCATGATCGCCGCCTTCCTGATCGTCGCGTTTTACTCGGAAGTGGTGGGCTGGGTGTTTGCGTATATCGCCAAGGCCATCGACGGCTCCATCCTCAGCAGCGACAAACTGGTGACGGAAGCGGCCTTCGCCTCCCTGATCAGCAATCCCCTGCAGTCGCTGCTCTGGCAATGGGGCGTGCTGCTGTTTATCGGTGGCATATTGATGCTGGGCGTGACCAAGGGCATCGAAGCGATCGCCAAGAAACTCATGCCGTTGCTGTTCCTGTTACTACTGCTGCTCTGTGCGGTCAGCCTGTCGCTGGATAAAGCAAGTGAAGGCCTGGCCTTTTTGTTTCGTCCTGATTTTTCCAAGCTGACGGCTTCCGTCGTGCTGACGGCCATGGGCCTGGCTTTCTTTAAATTGTCCGTCGGCATGGGCACGATGATGACCTATGGCAGCTATTTCCGCGACGACCAGAATATCCCTGTCACTACCCTGCGCGTGATGGCGGCCGACCTCGGTGTCTCCATGCTGGCTGGCATCGCCATCTTCCCTGCCGTGTTCACGTTTGGTTTCGCCCCCAGCGCGGGACCGTCGCTGGTGTTCATCACGATTCCGGCCGTGTTCTCGCAAATCCCGATGGGGCAAGCGCTGATGGTGGTGTTCTTTATCCTGGCCGCCGTGGCCGCCACGGGCGCGATGCTGTCGCTGATGGAAGTACCGGTGGTGATCTTCCATGAACGCTTCGGCTGGACGCGCACCAAGGCCACCGTGGTAACCATGCTGCTGCTGGCCGTGCTCGGTTCCGTATGCGCGCTGAGCAACAGCACCCTGGCGGACTTCAAGCTGTTTAATTTGAATATGTTTGATCTGTTCGACTTCGTCTCGTCGAATATCTTCCTGCCCCTGGGCGGCATCGCGATTGCCTTGTTTACCGGCTGGGCCTGGGGCAAGCAGCATTTCATCGAGGCGATCAGCAATCACGGCCAGTTGCAGAATCAAACTCTGGCGCATGTGCTGCTGTTCCTGCTGCGCTTTGTCTCGCCTGTATTGATCCTGATCGTGATGCTGAAGGGATTAAAGGTCTTCTAATCAGAGTACCCGGGTGTAGGTCTGGCGCACCAGCACCCGGTCGCCGCAATCGAAATGCCACCATTCGCTGTTGATGCCGAAGAAGCCCGCCTGGAACATAGCGTCGCGCAACAAGCGGCGATGCGCCACCTGCTCCTGCGTAATCTCCCCGCTTTCCAGCAAAGCCAGCTCCAGCGCCGGGTGTGAGCGTTCACTCAAGTCGTCAAATCCCGTGCCCATATCCAGTTCCTGCCCATCCGGTCCCACGATGGTGATGTCGAGCGCCATACCAAATGAGTGAATCGAGCCGCGCGACGGTTCGGCGATGTAGCCGAGCAACTCGGTTCCCTGCAGCGCATCCCACAATTGCTGCTGGACCCGCTGCGGGCGCAGGGCATCGAGCACCAAGAGATGATGATCGGGGCGATGCGCGGCCAGCCAGGCCACGGCCTGTTCCAGCGCAGCGGCCGCATCGCGGTGCAGCCAGGCGCAATCGATGGGGCTGTATAAGTCGCGGCCGACGAAATTGTCGGGCGTGGCATAGCGCAAGTCGACGGCGATGCCGGCGATGCTGCTCAGGTGGCGAAATTGCGGATCGCTGCCGACCGCTTCCAATTGCAAAATTGCAACAGACATCAGACTCCTCTTTCCAGACACTGACGCGCCGCCACGCCGATGCTGTCGGCCAGGCGCCGCGCGCCATGCGACAGCGGCGAGTGGCTCGCCGTCAATAAATACAGTTGAATCGGTATCGTGGGTGCCCAGGGACGGCGCTGCAAGCGCTCGGGTGAGCCGGACGCGGCCGTAAACGGGTCGACCACGGCCATGCCGGCGCCCGCTTCCACCAGGGAACGGGCAATTTGATAGGTCTGCACCACGGTACTGAAGACGGGGTGGATATCCTGCGCCTCGCAGGCGGCCACCACCAGTTCGCCCAGCGGATCATTGTCCGCATGGCCGATCAGCTCGCCATTCAGGCCATGCGCCGTCAAGGGCGTGCCGCAATCGGCCGCATGCCAGGTGCCAGCCGGCGCGATCACCGTCATGACACCGTGCGCCAGCGGTTCGGCCACGATGCCCGGATGACGCGGGTCTTGCAGCGATACGGCCAGGTCCGCTTCACCGAGGCGCAGGGTATTGACGATCTCGCCCGTGTGGTGGGTAGCCAGCTGGCAACGCGTGTAGGGAAAGTCGCGCCGCCACTCCGTCATGGCAAACGGCAAGACACTGATGGCGAGCGTTGGCGTGGAAACCAAACGGATGGTTTCCACCGCATGGCCCTTCAGGCTGGCCGCCAGACGGCGAATGCCCAATAAATCGCGGTTGAGCTTTTCCGTCTCGACAAACAAACGGTGCGCCTCCGGCTTCGGGTACAGCTTGCCCCGCACGCGCTCGAACAGCGGCATGCCCAGCTGCAACTCGCAATGCTGCAAGACCTTGGTCACGGCCGGTTGCGAGATATGCAGCACCTGGGCGGCGCCGCTGATGGTGCCAACTTGCATGATGGCGTGAAACACTTCGATATGACGCAGCCGCATGAACTATTCCTTTACCTTGCCGTGGCCGCCTGGGCCGTCAACGTTCAGCATATAAGAAAAAGTCATGGGCTGGAACGGCTATGCTACTTTGTTGCAACAGCGGGTGTTGCAACCGCTGGGGCCGGCGTCGTCAGCACTTCCAGCAGGGCCGCCGTTTCGCCATCGGGCGTGCCGTCAAACAATGTGTTGCGGTATTTCATCTGGAAGGCGATCAGCACATTGCGCGTCGCTTCATCGAAGATGCCCGTATTCGGCGTCGCATAGCCGTGCTGGGCCAGCTTTTTCTGGAACCAGACGGCGTCCGGCACTTGCTGCTCAAAAATAAGGCGCTGCGCGGCCACACGGTTCGCGTCCGGCCAGACGATCAGGCCGGCAGCGGCCAGCTGGCGCCATGGAAACAGGGGGCCCGGATCCTGCTTGCGCTGCGGGGCGATCTCGTTATGGCCCAGGATGTTTTCCGGCGCGATGTTGTAGCGGGCCTGGATATCTTTCAGCAGTGGAATCAGCTCATCGATCTGTGCCTGCGGAAACGGATACCAGAGGCGGCCTTCCGGCGTGTCCTTGTAGCCGGGGTTGACGATCTCGATGCCGATCGAGCTGACATTCAACTGTGTATAAGTCTTCCAGTTACTCACACCCGCGTGATTGGCCTGACGCGATTCGTCGACCAGTACGTAAAACTTCGGCTTGTCCGTGTCGGTCAGCAAATAATGGCTGCTGACCACTTGTTCCGTCAGGATCTTGATCGAGCGGGGCAAGTCGCTGACCGTGTAATGGATGACGATGAATTTCACGCGCGGGCTCTGGCTGCGCGCCGTCAAGCTATGGTCGAGGTGCGGCGCGGGCGTGGTACAGGCGGAGAGCAGGGCCACCAGCAGGGCGAGGGCGATTTTTTTCATGAAAGATCCATGTTCGGGTTAATAAAATAGTCAGTTTTTGCCGGCACACAAGCTGGCCGTCCTGGCTGCCAGCTTGGCCGCGGCCTCATGCGACCGGGCAACTTTTTGCTCCATCTGCAACGATACAGGCAAAGCGGCGCGCATGGCAGTGGCGATAGCCGGGTGCAACTGCGCCGCGCGCCCCGCCAGCACCACGGGACGGGGACCGTAGCGCGCCGTCAGGGCCAGCGCCAGGCGCGCCAGTTCCTGTCCCGCGCGCTGCAAGATGTCCAGCGCCAGCGGGTCGGTGTCCGCACTGGCAGCCACTGCCAATGCCAGCCGGCCGATGGCGCCCCGGTCCTGGCCATACATGAAGGCGCGCGACAGCGACCAGTCGCTACCGCCGATATGCGCAAACACGGCTTCGGCCATGGGCGAGCTTTGCCAGCTGCCGGGCGCCTCGTCTTCGCGGCGCCAGATGTGGCGCAAGGCTTCTCGCGCGATCCAGTAGCCGCCGCCGCCATCGTCGAGCAGCACGCCGCGCCCGCCCGCGCGGTGAAACACGCCATCCGCATCGATCCAGGCGGCAATCGACCCCGTGCCAGCGTAGACCAGATAACCTTCGCCCGGTTCAAAACTGTCGCGATAGGCGATGTCGATATCGTTGCCCACGCTGACGTGGGCGGCGTCCAGCGCCAGCAAAGTGGCCAGCGTTTGCACCAGCACAGCATCGTCGCCGCCAAAACCCGTCAAGCCCGCCACCACGGCACGCGGCCGGCCGACGGCCAGCACGGCACGGCACAGCCCGGTGAACGTGGCGTGCACGGCTGCGCGGCCCGCATCGCTGCTCATTTGCAAGGCAGACAAGCCTTCCACGGCGCCGTCGGCCACGATGACGCCGTCAACGGTGGCCAGGGCCCAGCGCGTCTGCGTGCCGCCCGCGTCAATGCCCAGGCCCAGCACGGGTACCGCATTATTGGCTGTAGGGAAGGAAATCATGGCAAGAGTGTAAAGCCAAGCTGAGCTTGCAGGCATGAAAGCTTGCGCATGTTTCATGCCTGCAGGTTATGGACTACCGTTGAACGGCCAACAATTACTTGGCGGCGGCCGTAAACGGTGCGCGCACGGTGACGCGAGGGCTTTCATTGCCGAGACGGTCCACGGCACTGACGACCACCGCATTGATTTTACCGGTGGCATCATCGACCAGGGTCAGCTCGCCCTGCACGCCCGTGACCACGCTAAAGCGCCAGTCTTCGCCGTAGCGGGCCCAGACGGCGTACTGCGCCACGGGTTTGCCGCCGCCCGCCGTCAATTTGACGTTCAGGCTGGTGGAATCGCGGCGCAAGGCCAGCAAGGGCGTACCCGGCGCTTCCTTGCCCAGCCACGGCGTGGCGGGAATCAGGGCAGGGCTTTGATACACGGTCGCCTTGAGTTGCTCGCTGACACCCTTGCGATTCTGCATCAAGGGCACCATGCTGAAATGCACCTGGCCATTCGCGCCGGGGCGCGTGCGCGTCACTTCGATCTGCTTGATGATCTCTTGCGGCGTGAAGGACTTGGCGGAATTGTCGATCCGGCTTGTATATAAACCTGGCCACACGTGGCGGCCATACGGATTTTGCGCCAGCCAGTAGTCGAGCAGCACGCCAAACGCTTGCGGCGCCTGCGCCACGGGCCAGTACAGCTGCGGCGACAGGTAGTCGAGCCAGCCTTTGGCCAGCCACAGTTCCGCATCCGCATACAATTTATCGTACTGGCTGAAGCCGACGATGCCGGCAGGGCGGCGGTCGGGGCGGCCGATACCGAACGGGCTGATACCGAAGCGCACCCAGCTCTTTTCGCGGTGGATGCCTGTATACAAGGATTCGATCAGCTGGTTGACGTTCTGGCGGCGCCAGGAAGATCGGTCCAGCTGGCCACCGGCCAGCAGATATTGCTGCCAGGAAGGCTCATCGGGAAACGGCAGTTCGCGCTTGGCGGCGCCATTGCCCGCGTCCAGCGCGGCCGTCTCGGCTCCCGCACCGGCGCCGGGCGCGTCGATCGGGTACGGATAAAAGTAATCGTCGATGTGCACGCCATCGATATCGTAGCGGCGCACCACGTCGAGTACCACGTCCGTCGTGTGCTTCGAGGCGGCGGCATCGCCCGGATCCATCCACAGGTAGCGGCCGTATTGCTTGACGGACGTCGGGTTGGTGGACGCGAAACTGTCGCGCGCCAGCGGCGACTTGGCCGTCGCGTGACGGGCACGATAAGGATTGAACCAGGCGTGCAATTCCAGGCCGCGCGCATGCGCCTGGGCTACCCAGAAGGCCAGCGGATCATACATGGGCAATGGCGGCTGGCCTTGCTTGCCGGTCAGGTATTCCGACCATGGCTCCAGCTGCGACGGGTAAATCGTATCGGCGCTAGGGCGCACCTGCAGCACAATCGCGTTCAGATTCAAGGACTTGGCGCGGTCGAGGATGGCGATTGCCTCGGCTTGCTGCTTGGCCACCGGCAAATTACTGCGACTGGGCCAGTCGATATTGGCGACCGTCGAGACCCAGGCGGCGCGGAATTCGCGCGGCGCCGGCGGCGGCACTTCGCCCGTGATGTGCTGCACGGGCGGCACAGCCGGCAAGCCCGCGTCGCCCGGCGTCACTGCAGAGGGCAGCTTGGTGCTGGTACAGCTGCTGAGCAATGTGGCGGTGGCCAGCGCGGCCAGCACGCCAGCCGTGGCGCCCAGGCGTTTTTTCAAAGTAGACAACAAAACAATTCCTTGCAGTGGTGAAGCGCAGGTGTATCGGTGCGGGCATTTTACTGTGCGCCCGCCATCCTTGCGGGCGCACGGTTCAAAAGAATCAGGCCTCGGCCTTCTTGCCGAATTCGGGATCGATCTTGACCAGTGCGGCCATGATGAAGGCAGGAATGGTGGCGATGCAGACCCAGATGAAAAAGTGCTGGTAACCGAGCATTTGCTGTATCCAGCCACTGGCCATGCCCGGCAGCATCATGCCCAGGGCCATGAAACCCGTGCAAATGGCGTAATGGGCCGTTTTATGCGCGCCATCGGACACCATGATCATGTACAACATGTAGGACGCGAAACCGAAGCCATAACCAAATTGCTCCAACGCAATGCCACCGGCGATCACATAGATGCTGCTGGGCAATGCGCTGGCCAGGTAAACGAAGACCAGGTCGGGCAAGTGGACGGACAGCACCATGATCCACAAACAGCGTTTCAAGCCGAAGCGGGAAATGATGAATCCGCCCAGCAAGCCGCCGAGGGTCAGGGCGATCACGCCGATGGTGCCGTAGACCAGGCCCACCTGTTCCGTGCTGAGGCCCAGGCCGCCCTTGGCGACGGGGTCGAGCAGGAAGGGCGCGGCCAATTTGAGCAGTTGCGCTTCGCCGAGGCGGAACAGCAGCAAGAAGCCCAGGATGACGAAAATATCCTTCTTCTTGAAGAAGGCGGCAAAGGTGGCGACGAACTCTTGCAACGGAGAAACACCGGCATCCTGGATGCTGGGGCGGTCATCTTTCGGTTTCGGCAAGACAAAATAGTGATACAGGAACAGGGCGATGAACAGGCCCGCCAGAATCGCGAACACGACCGACCAGGCCAGCTGCACATTACCCGTCGCATGCGTCAGATAGCCGGCCAGAAACACCAGGCCGCCCTGGCCCGCGATCATCGCCAGGCGATAGAACGTGCTGCGCACGCCGACAAAGGCCGCCTGCTGGTGCTCTTCCAGGCCTAGCATGTAAAAGCCGTCGGCGGCGATGTCATGCGTGGCGGAACTGAAGGCCATCAGCCAGAAGATGGCCAGGCTGATCTGGAAAAAATGCGGCAAGGACGTCGTCAGGGCCACCAGCGCCAGCGCGGCGCCGATCACCAGCTGCAAGCCGACGATCCAGAAACGCTTGGTGCGGTACATGTCGATGAAGGGCGACCACAGGGGCTTGATGACCCAGGGCAAGTACAGCCAGCTGGTGTACAGGGCGATATCCGTATTGGAAAAACCGTAGTTCTTGTACATGATCACGGACAAGGTCATGACCACTACATAGGGGATGCCCTGGCCGAAATACAGGGAAGGGATCCACAGCCACGGCTTGTTCGCGCGCGCCGCGGTGGTTTGTTTCACTAGCTCCATACATCCTTCTTGGTCTCCCAGACAGAAGAATGCCGTGCCATCGGATCACGCCGCCAGTGCCGCCCGCACACTGCCGTCCGCGCCGGCCAACAATGCCTGTGCCTGGTTTGTGTTGATTTTTTTGATCAAGGCAACAATCGCCACCTTGACGTGATAGTGGCATTGCTCCAGCACGGCCCTGGCCTGCATTTCGCTGGCGCCCGTGGCATGCATGGTCAGACGCACCGCCCGCCAGATCAGCTTGGCGTTGGTCGGCTTCAAGTCTACCATCAAGTTTCCGTAAGTTTTGTGCAAACCCACCATCAGGGCGCTGGAAATCGTGTTCAGGGTGATTTTTTGCGCCGTGCCAGCTTTCAGACGCGTGCTGCCGGAAATGACTTCCGTGCCCGTGTCGAGCACGATGCCGCATTGCGCCTCGTGCGCCACGGGGGCGCCCACGTTGTTGGCGATGCCGATCGTCAAGGCGCCTGCCGCGCGCGCGGCCAGCAGGGCGCCCAGCACGTACGGCGTGGCACCGGAGGCGGCCAGCAGGATCACCACATCGTTGACCTGCGGCTGCAGGGCCAGCAAATCCCGCTCGCCTTGCTGTACATCATCTTCCGCCCCTTCGACGGCCGCAAACATGGCACCGGCGCCGCCAGCGAGAATGGCGACGGCCCGCTCGGGCGGCCAGGAAAACGTGGGAGTCAATTCAACGCTGTCGAGCACGCCCAGGCGGCCCGAGGTGCCGGCCCCCACATACAGCAAGCGTCCGCCGGCCGCGATACGGGGCAGGGCGGCCGTGATGGCGGCAGCGATGGCGGGCGAGGCCAGCCGCACGGCTTCGACGGCCCAGAACTGGTCATCGACCAGCGCCGCCACCAGTTGCTCCACGGGATACAGATCCAGATCCGGATGCCGCCGGCTCGGGGTTTCAGTTTTCAACATGATTTCAGAACATAGTTGAACGTGAAACCAGTTTAATACCGATGTGCAAGATCAGCCATGAAAGCTTGGCGGACGGGCATAACGGAAGCTTATGGCTAGTGCAGGAAGGTGGTGTGCTACTTGTACTTCGATACGCTCCCATTTGTGTCTATACTTCGATTCGACGCCCTAATCCACGACACGCCCCATGATCGCTCGCCAATTGCTGTTCCTGTTTAGCGCCCTTGGCGCCATCAACGGCATTTTCCTGGCCGTCTATTTTTTCAGCCGTCGGCCCCGCAGCCTGGCCGACTGCATGCTCGGTGCATTGTTGCTTGCCGTCGGGGTGCGCACCGCCAAATCCGCCTTCCTCTATTTCAACCCGGCGATCGCCATCGAATTGCGCCAGCTGGGCCTGTCGGCCTGCCTGCTGATCGGTCCCTTGACCTATCTCTATGTGCGCTCTTTCCTGGCCGGGCGCGCGCAACTGCCTGCCGGCCAGCAATGGCGCTGGCATCTCGGCTTGTCCTTCCTGCTGATAGGCATAGGCGTTGCCTTTCCGTATTCCGCATATCGTTCTGCTTGGGACTTGTCGAGTCATGCCATTCACGTGTTCTGGCTAGGCTACCTGCTGGCAACTGCCAAGTTGCTCTGGCAAAACCGCCATGCATGGCTGAACGAAGGACAGCGGATGGCCACCAGCAGCGCGCTACTGCTGAGCGTCTTTGCAGGCAGCTGTGTCATGCTGGCGGCGTACGCGAGCACGCCGTTCACGTCCTATATTGTCGGCGCCTTGTCGTTCACCTTCTCGCTGCATGTCGCGGTCATGGTCTTTCTGCTGAGAAAGGAAACCTCGACGCTTGCCGACCCCAGGCAGAAATACAAGAATAGCCGCCTGACGCACGAAGATGGACTTGCCGTGCTCGCTGCGCTGGAACAACAGATGAGCGGGCAGAAATCCTATCTGAATCCGAACCTGACCCTGGCCCAACTGGCCAAGCGGGCGGGATGCACGCAGGCGCAGGTGTCGCAGGTACTGAATGACAAGCTGAGCAAGAGCTTCAACACCTACGTCAACGAATACCGTATCGCCGAAGCGAAACAGCTATTGACGGACGAACCGCAACTGAACATGGATATCGTTGCCGAGCGCTGCGGGTTCAATTCCAGTTCCACCTTCTACTCCACCTTCAAGAAAATTGCTGGGCAGACTCCCGCCAGCTTCCGCGCCCAATTCAGCCCGGTGGCCAGGGCTGTTTCCGCGTAAAACCGCTCCGGAATCGCCATTCCGGAGTCTGAAATCCTGTTTGGCGACATCAATTCCCCTGCATTTCGATAACTTATCGACCAGCAACGATCTGACATAGTCGTTGCTCCGATAAACGCAGTTCTACATGCAGGGTAAATCCATGATTCAATTTTTAATGCGCACGGTACTCGCCTGTTGCTTGCTCAGCAGCGCCGCCGCTGGCACCGCCGCCACCGCAGACCAGGACGAAAATGCCGTCCGGGAGACCGTACGCTTGTATCTGCATGGCACCAGCTTCAACGTACCGGACGAGATCAACCAGGCCTTCCATGCCACCGCCCGTCTTTACCTCGACGGCAAAAACGATGCGGCATGGGAGTTGAGCGGTCCGGAATACGCCAAACTCTTTACCGAGGAGAAAAAAGGGCAATTCAATGGGCGCCATGGGCGACTGATCAAGGTGGAAGTGAGCGGCAAGGTGGCCAGCGCCAAGGCCGAGATCCACATTCCCCAGCAAGGCGTGCGCTATGTGGATGTGTTTCTTTTGAAAAAGATCGCCGGCAACTGGAAGATCATCAGCAAGTCGGCCGATCGCGAGCCGGCAGCCCCGCGCCAGGCACGCAAGGTGCTGCTGGTGGTGTCGAATGTGCATCAATATCCGGGCACAAAAATTAACGCAGGCAATAATTTTCCCGAGCTGGCGTATACCTATGATGCCTTTCGCAAAGCAGGGTACGCGGTCGACTTCGTCAGTCCCGACGGTGGCGCTATTCCCCTGGAAATGATCGTCACGTCGGATGAGTTGCTCAAGAAGCATCTGTACGACAGTGATTTCATGTGGGCACTGGCCCATACCAAACCCGTCGCCGAGGTCAGGGCAGACGAGTATGCGGGCATGGCTTTCGTCGGTGGCGGCGCGGCCATCGTCGGCATCCCGGAAAACAAGCCGCTGCAGGACATCGCTGTGCGCATCTACGAACAACAGGGCGGGGTGATCGCGGCCATCTGCCATGGCACCGAGGGCATCAAGAACCTGAAGCTCAGTGACGGTACTTTCCTCATCCAGGGCAAGGTGCTCACCTCGTTCCCCGATGCGTTTCTCAACAAGGAATCGCCGGTATACAAGGCCTATCCCTTTTCGGCAGAAGCCAGCATCAAGCGCCATGGCGGCATATTCAGACACGGCGCCAACGGCAAGAGTCACGTCGAGGTCGATGGCCGGCTGGTGACCGGCATGAGCTGGGAGTCGTCCGTCGGCGTGGCCGAATCCATGATGCGCCTGCTCGAGCAGTAGATTTATGGAGCGCGGCGCATTTCCGCCACAAAATCGTAATGATCGCTGCGGCAATACGAATGCGTGAGCTCCACCGCTTCACCCGACTCCAGGTAGGCGATGCGCGTAATAAATAGCACGGCCTGGCCATCGGGGATGCCCAGCTGCTTGGCCAGCACGGCCGTCGCATTCATGGCGCGGATGTGCTGCAAGGCGCGCACGGGGGCCTTCTTGATGCTGCTCAAGTATTCATACAGCGAATCGCCCATGGCGGCCGGGTCCGGCACCACGCTGAAGGGCAGCACGCTCACTTCATACGCCATCACCACGTCGTCGGCCAGGCGCAGGCGCTCCAGGCGCGCCACTTTTGTGTTCTGCGCCAGGCCCAGGCTCAGCTGTTCATCGCTGCTGGCGATGACGACTTCGCGCTTGAGCCAGCGCGAGCCGGGGCGGTAGCCGCGCTGCTGCAGCTGCTCGGAAAAGCTCGACAAGTTCGACAGCGGCTGCTCGATGCGTGGAGCAATATAGTTGCCCGAACCACGGCGGCGCACGACGAGGCCTTGCTCAACGAGCTGGTCGATGGCCTTGCGGGCAGTCACGCGCGATACGTCAAGCAGTTCGGACAGGGTACGTTCAGAGGGCAGGGCCTGGTCTACCTGGTAGCGGCCGTTGCGTACGTCATCGCTCAGCTTGCGGGCGATCTGCATATATAAAGGCGAATTGTCATTTAAATCGACCTTGAGTTCTACGCTGGTCTGGCTCATACAGTTCTCCTTGTCCTCCTAGTGTAATAGCGATGGCGCTTGCGCGTAGCCCGTCCACCCATGAATATATGGAAAATGACCATAAATAACGGTTATACACTTAAAAAAACAATGTTTTACCGTGGGTATAGCTTTGCATTATAGATAAATAAGCAATTTTCATTGGCGTAGTCAACCGTCGCACCCTATGCTGGCAAGGCCTCCATTCACCATGACACAGGGAAAGCATGATCAACAAAATGACGGGTTTGCTGGGCTTGCTGCTGCTGGGCACGACCTGGACTGCACTGGCCACCCCGCCCGGCAGCGGCACTGAGCAACTCGTGCCACAGGCACAGCAGCGCGCGCTCGATGCGGCACTGTCGGCCATCGTCGATGATACGGCTCACCCGTTGGCCAGTCTGTCCGTGCTGGCCATCCGCCACGGCAAGGTGTCGTATCAGCAGCAATTTGGCTATCGGCACATCGGCGCCACGCCGGCAGAACACTTGCCCGTGACGCCAGCCACGCTGTTCCGCATCGCCTCCGTATCGAAGATGATGACCACTGTGGCCCTGATGCGGCTGGTCGAGCAGGGCAAGCTGAGCCTGGACCAGGACGTGGGCATCTATCTGGGCTTTTCCCTGCGCAACCCGCATTTCCCCCAGCAAGCACTGACCCTGCGCAGCCTGCTCAGCCACACTTCCTCGCTGCGCGATGCGGGCGGCTATACCTGGGGCCCCGAACGCAGCTTGCGCGACGTGTTTACAGCCGGTGGCGACGCGATGTGGGATACGGCTGCGGCGCCCGGCAGTTACTTTACATATTCCAACCTGAACTGGGGCGTGATCGGCACCGTGATGGAAAAGGTCACGGGCGAGCGCTTCGACCTGCTAATGCGGCGTTTGCTGCTCGATCCCCTCGATGTGCGCGGCGGCTACAATCCGGCGGCATTTTCCAAGGAAGAGCTGGCGAACACGGCCACCCTGTACCGCAAGCGCACGCTGGAGACGGAACAGTGGCGGCCGCACGGCCCCTGGATCGCCCAGGCCGATGATGTTTACCAGCGCCCGCCAGCCGGCATCGAACGTTACGTGATCGGCAGCAACGCCACCGTCTTCAGTCCCACGGGCGGCTTGCGCATCTCCGCCGCCGGCCTGGGCACCGTCATGCAGATGCTGCTCGACGGTGGCCGCCATCAGGGCAAGCAGCTATTGCAGCCAGCCAGCATCGCCTTGATGTTTGCCCGGCAATGGCAGTTGGCGCCTGATGGAGGCAATGGCAACAGCGAACAGGGCCTGTACCGCGTCTGGGGCCTGGGCAACCAGCAGTTCGATGCGCTGGCAGGGCGAGGCAACGGCCTGGTCGAGGGCGCCAGTTTCACGGCCGTGGGCCACCTGGGCGACGCGTATGGCCTCGTCTCCGCCTTCGTGCTCGATTTCAAGAACAGGAATGGCATGGTGATGCTGGTGGGCGGCACGGGCAGCGATCCCGCGCAATATCCGGGCACGTATTCCGCCATGGGGCGCAGCGAGGAATTGATACTCACCACCTTATACCGTGGTGCGATTGACAAGCATGAATAATTTGCACTGAAACAGTGCATTCCTGAAAGTTATGGCTGCACCATGATGTTTCATTGGCTCCCTGAACGGCCAGCCTCTAAGCTCTTCCCGAATGCTCCCGCACCATGGGAGCGCAACGCAGCGAGGCAACATGCAGCAACACGTCATCATCATCGGCGGCGGCGTCGTCGGCCTGACATCGGCCTGGTGGCTGGCCGAGGCCGGCTACAAGGTCACCTTACTCGAACGCAATGAACAAGTGGCGATCGCCGCCAGCTACCGCAATGGCGGCCAGCTCAGCTATCGCTATGTGGCACCGCTGGCGGACACGGGCGTCCCCCTGAAAGCCCTGCAATGGCTGCTGCAGAAAGATGGCCCTCTGCGCTTCCGGCCCGAGGCCGACTGGCGCCAGTGGCGCTGGATGGCCAGTTTCTTGCGTAATTGCAACAGCGCCAGCAATGCCCGCACGACGGCCAAGCTGCTGCAACTGGGTGAACTGAGTCGCGCCGGCATGGCGCAGCTGGAGTTGACGGTGCCGCCCGAGGCGTATGCCTGGCGCGATGCGGGCAAACTCATCGTCTACCGCTCGCCCACCATCTTCCAGCGGGCCGTGGCGCGGCCGGAATCGGAAGAGGCGCGCCTCGTCTTGTCCCCGCTTGAAGCGGTGCAACGCGAACCGGCGCTGGCCGCCTTGCAAGGTTCCCTGGCGGGCGGCATCTTTACCGAGGGCGAAGCGGTGGCCGATTGCCACGCCTTTTGCCTGGCGCTGGAAACACGCCTGCTGCAGCACCCGAATTGTTCGCTCATATTAAAAGGCGAGGCGCGCCGCCTCGTCACGCACAAGGGCAGGATCACGGGCGTCGACACCAGCCTGGGCCTGTTACAGGCGGATCACTATGTGCTGGCGGCCGGTATCCAGAGCCGCGACCTAGCCGCCACGGCGGGCATTTATTTGCCGCTGTACCCTTTGAAGGGCTACAGCCTGACGGCGCCCATCCGCGCGCAAGACCAGGCACCCGAGATCAGCATCACGGATTTTGAGCGCAAGGTGCTGTATGCGCGCATTGGCAGCGACCTGCGCGTGGCCGCCATGGTCGACATGGTGGGCGCCGACAACAGCATCGATTGGAACCGCATCGCCGGCCTGACACGGCTGGCGCGCGAAGCCATGCCGCACGGCGCCGATTACGACCAGGCCACGGCCTGGGCCGGCCTGCGCCCCGCCACGCCGAACAGCGCGCCGCTGGTGGGCGCCAGCAAAGTTGGCAATCTGTGGCTCAACGTGGGCCATGGCCCGCTGGGCTTTACCTTTGCCGCCGGCACGGCGCGCATCCTCGCCGATCTCATGGCCGGCAAGTCGCCGCCGTTTGCGCTGGACTTCCTCAGCCCGAAAAAGTAACCGGCCAAGGCGGCGCGCACGCGCCGCTGCCGATATGGCGGATAATTGGGGAACTTTCCTGTTCCCCTATCCGCGTCCGCATGCCCACACCCTCGACATCTGCCGCCTGCCCCTGTGGCGGCGCCTCCTACGCCAGCTGCTGCGGCCCGTATATCGCGGGCGACGCCTTGCCGCCCACGGCTGCATCCCTGATGCGTTCGCGCTACACGGCGTTTACCTTGCGCGACGAGCCCTACCTGCGCGCCACCTGGCACGCCAGCACCCGTCCCACCGACGCCTTATTTGCCGAAGAAGAAAAAGTCCACTGGCTGGGACTTGAGGTAAAATCTGCTTTACGTTTACGTCAACGTAAAGCAGTATCAGCAGATCAAGCCGAAGAGATACACCGCGACAGCGTCGAATTCGTGGCCCGCTACAAGGTCAACGGCCGCGCGCACCGCCTGCATGAAGTGAGCCGCTTCGTGCGCGAGGCGGGCGAGGGCGGTGGTGCCCTGCGCTGGTTTTATCTCGACGGCAGTTTTCCCGAATAGCGCGACCCGAGAGACCGGGCGATCATAAAAAGGAACCGCAATGCCGCACATCGAAAGCAAACTCAATCCGCGCAGTGAAGATTTCAAGGCCAATGCCGCGGCCATGCAAGCCATCGTCGACGATCTGCGCGACAAAGTGGAAAAGATCGCGGCCGGCGGCGGCGAAGCGGCAGCCGCCAAGCACCTGGCGCGCGGAAAACTGCTGCCACGCGACCGCGTGCAGATGCTGCTCGATCCCGGCACGCCCTTCCTCGAGTTTTCCCAGATGGCGGCCTATGCCATGTACCAGGACGCCAAGGGCGTCGATGCGGCGCCTTCCGCTGGCATCATCACCGGCATCGGCCGCGTCTCGGGCCAGGAATGCGTCATCGTCTGCAACGACGCCACAGTCAAGGGCGGTACGTATTACCCGATGACGGTGAAAAAGCATTTGCGCGCCCAGGAAATCGCCGACCAGAACAACCTGCCCTGCATCTACCTGGTCGATTCGGGCGGCGCCAACCTGCCGAACCAGGACGACGTCTTCCCCGACCGCGACCATTTCGGCCGCATCTTCTACAACCAGGCGAACCTGTCGGCCAAGGGCATCCCGCAAATCGCCGTGGTGATGGGCTCTTGCACCGCGGGCGGCGCGTATGTACCGGCCATGAGCGACGAATCGATCATCGTCAAGGAACAGGGCACGATTTTCCTCGGCGGCCCGCCGCTGGTGAAAGCGGCGACGGGCGAAGTGGTGACGGCCGAAGACCTCGGTGGCGGCGACGTGCACACGCGTTTGTCCGGCGTGGTCGATCATCTGGCGCAGAACGACTTGCACGCGCTGTCGCTGGCGCGCACCATCGTCTCGAACCTGAACCGTAAAAAACCGCAGCAGATGGCCCTGCGTGAGTCCGTCGAACCGAAATACCCGACGCAGGAACTGTATGGCGTGATCCCCGTCGATACGCGCAAGCCCTTCGATGTGAGGGAAGTGATCGCGCGCATCGTCGACGGCAGCGATTTCGACGAATTCAAGGCGCGCTACGGCACCACCCTGATCTGCGGCTTTGCGCATATCTACGGCGTCAAAGTGGGCATCATCGCCAATAACGGCATTTTGTTCTCCGAATCGGCGCTGAAAGGCACGCACTTCATCGAATTGTGCTGCCAGCGCAAGATCCCGCTCGTCTTCCTGCAAAACATCACCGGCTTCATGGTGGGCCGCAAGTACGAAAACGAAGGCATCGCCCGCAATGGCGCCAAGATGGTGACGGCCGTGGCGACGGCCGCCGTGCCGAAATTCACGGTCATCATCGGCGGCAGCTTCGGCGCCGGCAATTACGGCATGTGCGGCCGCGCGTTCTCTCCCCGTTTCATGTGGATGTGGCCGAATGCGCGCATTTCCGTCATGGGCGGCGACCAGGCCGCCTCCGTGCTGGCCACCGTCAAGCGCGACGGCATCGAGGGCAAGGGCGGCGCATGGAGCGCGGACGAGGAAGCGGCCTTCAAGCAGCCGATCAAGGATCAATACGAACATCAGGGCCACCCATACTATGCCACCGCGCGCCTGTGGGACGACGGCGTGATCGACCCGGCCGACACCCGCATGGTGCTGGGCCTGGGCCTGTCGGCCGCCTTGAACGCGGAAATCCCGGACACGAAGTTCGGCGTATTCCGCATGTAAGCGGCATTAAGGGAGAAGATAATGGAATTTGAAACCTTAAAGCTGGTCATCGAGGGCAATGTCGCCACCGTGACCCTGAACCGCCCCGACGTGCGCAACGCCTTCAACGAGACGACGATCGCCGAACTGGCGCGCGCCTTCGAAGGCCTGGGGCGCAGCGAGATGGTGCGCGCCATCGTGCTGGCCGCAAATGGCGCGGCCTTTTGCGCCGGCGCGGACTTGAACTGGATGAAGAAGATGGCAGGCTACACGCATGCCGAAAACCAGGCCGACGCGCTGCAGCTGGCACAGATGCTGCGCACGATTTACCTGTGTCCGAAACCCGTGGTGGCGAAGATCCAGGGCGACTGCTATGCGGGCGGCATGGGCCTCGTCGCCGCATGCGATATCATTCTGGTTGCGGAAGACGTGCATTTCTGCCTGAGCGAAGTGCGGCTGGGACTGATCCCGGCCACTATTTCACCGTATGTCATCAAGGCCATGGGCGAAAACGCGGCACGCCGCTATTTCCTGACCGCCGAGCGATTCTCTGCACAGGAAGCGCTGCGCATCGGCTTTGCCCACGAGGTAGTCGAGGCAAGCGCGCTGGACGCGAAAACCTTTGACGTGCTCAAGGCGCTGACGGGCAA
This sequence comes from Janthinobacterium sp. PSPC1-1, assembly GCF_049897625.1. Taxonomy (NCBI): domain Bacteria; kingdom Pseudomonadati; phylum Pseudomonadota; class Betaproteobacteria; order Burkholderiales; family Oxalobacteraceae; genus Janthinobacterium; species Janthinobacterium sp. PSPC1-1. Next base: position 18,252 of record NZ_JAFCWP010000002.1, read on the forward strand.
CAGCCCGCACGCCGTGGCGCAAGCGAAAACGCTGGTGCGCGAGATCGCCGGCCAGCCGGTCGATGACGCGCTGCTGGCGGACACCGCCGAGCGCATCGCGCAGATCCGCGCCTCGGAGCAGGGACGCGAAGGCGTGCAATCGTTCCTCGACAAGCGCAAGCCGAGTTGGCTCATGGGCTAGCAATATCATTGGAGCAGTTTTGAAAGCAGAAAAACAATCGGGCTGGGTCGAACGCAGTCTGCGCAGCGTGTGGCACCCTTGCACGCAAATGCAGCATCACGAGACGGTTCCGCTCATCCCCGTCAGCCATGGCCGCGGCGCCTGGCTGTACGACCACGAGGGCCGACGCTACCTGGACGCCATCAGCTCCTGGTGGGTGAACCTGTTCGGCCACGCCAATCCGCGCATCAATGCGGAACTCAAGGACCAGCTGGACCGGCTGGAACACGCGATGCTGGCCGGTTTCACGCATGCACCGGTGGTCGAACTGTCGGAAAAGCTGTCGGCATTGACCGGCGGCGTGCTTGGCCACAGCTTTTACGCGTCCGACGGTGCCTCCGCCGTGGAAATCGCCCTGAAAATGAGCTTTCACGCCTGGCGCAACAGCGGCAAAAGTGAAAAGCAGGAATTCGTCTGCCTGAAGGGCAGCTACCACGGCGAAACCATCGGCGCGCTGGCCGTGACCGACGTCGCCCTGTTCAAGGATGCCTACGGCCCTCTGCTGCGCGCCACGCAGACGGTGATGTCGCCCGACTTCCGCCAGGCAGCTGAAAACGAAACGGCGCAGGACGTGGCGCGCCGCGCCGCCTTTGAGGTGGAACAGCTGTTCCAGCAGAAGGCAGACAAGATCGCCGCCATCATCATCGAGCCGCTGGTGCAATGCGCCACCGGCATGGCCATGCACGACCCCTTGTACCTGTCGCTGGTGCGCGCCCTGTGCGACCGTTATCAAGTCCATTTGATCCTCGACGAAATCGCCGTCGGCTGCGGCCGCACGGGCACTTTCTTTGCGTGCGAACAGGCCGGCATCTGGCCCGACTTCGTGTGTCTGTCCAAGGGCATCAGCGGCGGCTACCTGCCTTTATCGCTGGTGATGACGCGCGAAGACATCTACCAGGCGTTCTACAGCACCGACGTGCGCCGCGGCTTTTTGCATTCGCACTCGTACACGGGCAACCCGCTGGCGTGCCGCGCAGCGCTGGCGACCCTGTCGATTTTCGAGGAAGACGATGTGCTGGTGGCCAACCGGGTGCGCGCCGCCAAGATCACGCGCGCCCTGGCGCCGCTGGCGCAGCACGAGCGCGTAAAACACTTCCGCCAGCAGGGCATGATCTGGGCGTTTGACGCCGTCGATGCGGCGCCCGATTTTTCTCGCCGCTTCTTCAGCACGGCGCTGGAACACGAACTCCTGATGCGCCCCATCGGTTCCACCGTCTACCTGATGCCACCCTACATCCTCGACGATGCGGAAATCGCGGGCCTGGGCCAGCAGACGCTGGCCGTCTTCAACAAAGTGATCGGGGCCTGAGATGGAGCTGATCACGCGATTACAACAGCAACTGCAAGGGCTGGAAGAGCGCAGCCTGATCCGCCGCCGCCGCACCGTCGACACGCCGTGCGCGCCGCGCCTGACGGTGGACGGGCGCGACATGCTGGCCTTTTGCAGCAATGACTACCTGGGCCTGGCGTCGCATCCACGCATCATCGCCGCACTGCAGGAAGGAGCCGACCTGTATGGCGCCGGCAGCGGCGCTTCGCACCTGATCAGTGGCCACAGCCGCGCCCACGCGCAGCTGGAAGAACGGCTGGCCGCTTTCGTCGGCGCCAACCTGGAACAGGCACGCGCCCTGTATTTTTGCACAGGCTACATGGCTAATTTAGCTGTGCTCACGGCACTGGCGGCGGGCGATGCGGACACGGAGATTTTTTCGGAAGCGCTGAACCACGCCTCGCTGATCGACGGCACGCGCCTGGCCCGCGTCAAGACGCACGTGTATCCGCATGCGGACCTGGCTGCCTTGGCGGCCCTGCTGGCGGACAGCAAAGCCAAAACCAAAATCGTCGTCACCGACAGCATCTTCAGCATGGATGGCGACCTGGCGCCGCTGCCCGCGCTGCTGGCCCTGTGCGAGCAATACGGCGCCTGGCTGGTGGTCGACGATGCGCACGGCTTCGGCGCGCTGGGCGACAACGGCCGTGGCGCGCTCGAACACTTCGGCCTGCATTCGCCACACCTGGTCTACGTGGGCACCCTGGGCAAATCGGCCGGCGTGGGTGGCGCTTTTGTTTGCGCGCATGAAGCCGTGATCGAAACGCTGATCCAGAAGGCGCGCCCCTACATCTTCACCACGGCGGCCGCGCCAGCGCTGGCGCATGCGCTCTTGGCCAGCCTGGACATCATCGCCGGTGACGAAGGAAAACAACGTCGGATGCACCTGGCGGCGCTGGTGGCGCAATGGAACGAGGGCTTGCAGCTGCAACGCTGGCAAGCCTTGCCGTCGCTGTCCGCCATCCAGCCCGTCATCATCGGCGAAAATGCAGACATGCTGGCCGTCGCCGCCCAACTGTACCAGCAAGGACTGTGGGTCGGCGCCATCCGCCCGCCCACCGTGCCAGCGGGGTCGGCGCGCCTGCGCGTGACCCTGTCGGCCGGCCACACGGCGCAGGAAGTGGCGCAATTGATCAACGCAGTCAACACCCTGGAAAGGACACGCCATGAGCCTTGATGACCCTATCGTGGCCGAAGTGCTGGCGGACCTGGTGCCGGCCGTGCAGCCGGCACCGGCCACTGCCGGCCTGCCGTCGCGCTTTGCCTGTTTCGTCACCGGTACCGACACAGAAATCGGCAAGACTTTGACCTCGTCGGCCCTGCTGCATGCGCTGGTCGCGCGCGGCGTGCGTGCCTGCGGCATGAAGCCGGTGGCCGCCGGCGCCGAGATGCGCGACGGCGAACTGCATAATGAAGACGCCGACAGCCTGATCGCCGCCGGCAACGTCACCATGTTGCGCAACCTGACCACGCCCTACATGCTGAAGGAAGCGGCGGCGCCGCATATCGCCGCCGCGCTTGAAGGCGTCAGCATCGAGTCGGTGCCGATTTTGGCCGCCTACCTGGAAATCGCCGCCGCCTCGGACGCCGTGGTGGTCGAAGGCGTGGGCGGTTTCCGCGTGCCGCTCTCAATCGGTTTTGACTCGGCCGACCTGGCGCAGCAGCTCGACCTGCCCGTGATCCTGGTGGTCGGCATGCGTCTGGGTTGCATCAGCCAGGCCTTGCTGACGCTGGAAGCCATCGAAGCGCGCGGCCTGACGGTGATCGGCTGGGTCGCCAACACCCTGGAAGTGGAAATGCGCTTCCTCGACGAAAATATCGATGCGCTGATCGAGCGCATCCCGGCGCCGCTGCTGGGCAGGGTGCCGCGCCTTGCGCAGCCCAGCGCGCAAGCGGCGGCGGCGTATCTCGATTTCACCGGCTTGCCCAACTGGCCGGCGCAGCATCCCAACACTTAAACGTATCCAAAAATAGAAGCGAAGGAATCACATGTCTCACGTCCAAGAAGCAGCAAAAACCGTCGAACTGCACCGCCCTGCGGCGCGCATCACCGTACCGGAAGCGGCCACCTGGCCCGTCGCCGATGTACTGGCCCTGTTCGACCTGCCATTCAATGACCTGATGTTCAAGGCCCAGCAAACCCACCGCATCAATTTCCCCGATGGCGACGTGGAACTGGCGACCCTGTTGTCGATCAAGACGGGCGGCTGCGAAGAAGACTGCGGCTACTGCCCGCAAGCGGCCCGCTACGACACGGGCGTGGAAGCGAAAAAAATCCTCGACATCGACACGGTGCTCGACGCGGCGCGCCAGGCCAAAGCCAACGGCGCCACGCGCTTCTGCATGGGCGCCGCCTGGCGCAGCCCGAAAGAGCGCGACATGGAAAAAGTCGAAGAGATGGTGACCAAGGTGAAGGCGCTGGGCCTGGAAACCTGCGCTACTTTGGGCATGCTGGAAGAGGGACAAGCGGACCGCCTGAAAAACGCAGGCCTGGACTTCTACAACCATAACCTCGATACGGCGCCCGAGTTCTACGACAACGTCATCTCCACGCGCGAATACCAGGACCGCCTCGATACTTTGGGCCGCGTGCGCGAAGCGGGCTTGAAAGTGTGCTGCGGCGGCATCGTCGGCATGGGTGAAACGCGCTTGCAACGCGCCGGCCTGATCGCCCAACTGGCCAATTTGAATCCGTATCCGGAATCGGTGCCCGTCAATCACCTGGTGCAGGTGGAAGGCACGCCCTTGTTCGGCCTGGAAGCGCTGGACCCGTTCGAATTCGTGCGCACGATTGCCGTGGCCCGCATCACCATGCCAAAGGCGCGCGTGCGTTTGTCGGCGGGCCGCCGCCAGATGGGCGAAGCCGTGCAAGCCATGTGCTTCCTGGCTGGCGCCAATTCCATCTTCTACGGCGACAAGCTGCTCACCACCGACAATCCGGAAGCGGAAGACGACCGTGTCCTGCTCGGTAAACTGGGCTTGCAGACGCGCGGCGCCATGCTGGACTCGGTACAGAAAGAGAAGTGCGGCTGCTGATGACAGCCTTGTCGGGTTACGCCGTGCCGGCTAACCCGACCTACGATATCCAGCCTCACCATGCGTAGGTCGGTTTAGCGCGTAGCGCGTAAACCGACAAACCAGCAGACAACGTCCGCCAAGAGACAGCTGCCCCTTTTTGAGAGAATAGAGAGAGACCATGTTCACTAAAATCCTGATCGCCAACCGCGGCGAAATCGCTTGCCGTGTCGCCGCTACCGCCCGCCGCATGGGTATCCACACCGTCGCAGTGTATTCAGAGGCGGACGCCAACGCCAAGCACGTCGCCGTGTGCGACGAAGCCGTCTTGATCGGCCCTGCGCCGGCCAAGGAAAGCTATCTGTGCGGCGACAAGATCATCGCCGTGGCGCTGGCGACAGGTGCGCAGGCGATCCACCCCGGCTACGGCTTTTTGTCCGAAAACGCGGATTTCGCCGAGGCCTGCCACGCTGCAGGCCTGGTCTTCATCGGCCCGCCGGCGTCCGCCATGCGCGCCATGGGTTCCAAGTCGGCCGCCAAGTCGCTGATGGAAAAGGCCAATGTACCGCTGGTGCCCGGCTACCACGGCGAGGAACAGGATGCGGACTTTTTGCACACGCAGGCCGACAAGATCGGCTATCCCGTGCTGCTGAAGGCCTCGGCCGGCGGCGGCGGCAAGGGCATGCGCGTCATCGAGCACTCCGCCGACTTCAAGGCCGCGCTGGCCTCGTGCAAGCGCGAAGCGATCAGCTCTTTCGGCGACGACAAGGTACTGGCCGAAAAATACCTGTCGCGTCCGCGGCATATCGAAATCCAGGTGTTTGCCGACACGCTCGGTAACTGCATCTACCTGTTCGAGCGCGATTGCTCGGTGCAGCGCCGTCATCAAAAGGTGCTGGAAGAAGCACCGGCGCCGGGCATGCCAGCGGAGCGCCGCGCCGCCATGGGCGAAGCGGCCGTCGCTGCCGCCAAGGCGGTCGGTTACGTGGGCGCGGGCACGGTGGAATTCATCGCCAACCAGGATGGCTCGTTCTACTTCATGGAGATGAACACGCGCCTGCAGGTGGAGCATCCGGTGACGGAAATGATCACCGGCACCGACCTGGTGGAATGGCAGTTGCGCGTCGCCTTTGGCGAGCCGCTGCCGAAAAAACAGAGCGAATTGACGATCCACGGCCACGCCATCGAGGCGCGCATCTATGCGGAAAACCCGGAAAAGGGTTTCTTGCCATCGATCGGCACCCTGCGCCACATGCAGTCGCCATCGGCCGTCACGTTCGAGCTGGGTGGCACGCTGGTGCCGGCCGCCGTGCGCATCGACTCGGGCGTGCGCGAAGGCGACGCCATCTCTCCGTTCTACGACCCGATGATCGCCAAGCTGATCGTCTGGGGCGCGGACCGCCGCGAAGCGCTGGCGCGCATGGCGCAGGCGCTGTCGGAATACCAGATCGTCGGCCTGGCCAGCAATATCGCCTTCTTGAAACGCCTGGTCGAAGGCCAGGCATTTGCCAGCGCCGATCTCGACACGGGTTTGATCGAGCGCAATCAGGAGTCGCTGTTCCCCGCCTTGCAGGCGGCACCCGACACGGCCCTGGCGCTGGCGGCAGTCAGCCTGCTGACAGAAGAAAAAACCGCGTCCGAAGCGCAGTCGAGCAATCCCGCCGACCCGTGGGGCAATGCCCTGGGCTGGCGCTTGAACAGCACCCTGGGCCGCAGCCTGGCGTTTGCCGACGAATTCGCGCTGGCCAGCGACAGCAAGGCCTATGCCGCGCGCATCGCCTATAAAACCGATGGCTGGCTGTTCAACGGCCAGCCCCTGACCTTGACGGCGCGCACAGGCAACGAGCTGCATATCAAGCTGGGCGAGCGTGCCGTGCACGGTACTGTGCTGCGCGACGGCGAGCAGTTCCACGTGTTTACCAGCGGCTTGCACCACACCCTGCATTACAGCGACCCGATGGCGCATGCGGGTGAAGTGGAAGCGGAAGGCGGCCGCTTGACGGCACCGATGCCGGGCAAGGTCGTCGCCGTGCTGGTGAACAAAGGCCAGGACGTCAAGAAGGGCGAGCCTCTGGTCATCATGGAAGCGATGAAGATGGAGCACACGATCGCCGCGCCGCACGACGGCCTGGTGGAAGACGTGCTGTACGCCGTCGGCGACCAGGTGGCCGACGGCGCGCCGCTACTGGCCTTCAAGGCAGCCGCATAGAGGTAAGCACATGCGCATCCTGTTACAACGCTCGGACGGCAAGCAAGCGGCGTGGATCGCCGATTTCAAGGACTTGCTGCCCGAAGCCGAGATTGTCTTCTGGCGCGAAGGCGACACGTTCGCGCCGTGCGACTACGCCGTCGTATGGCAGCCGCCCGCCACCATGCTGCCGGAACTGGGCTGCGTGAAAGCCATCTTCAACACGGGTGCCGGCGTGGACGCGCTGTTGAAATTCGGCGACGCGCTGCCCGTCCACGTGCCGCTGGTACGCCTCGACGATGCGGGCATGGGCGTGCAGATGGCCGAATACGTGAGCCACGCCGTGCTGCGCCACTTCCGCCGTTTCGACGATTACGAGGCGCAGGGCCGCGCCGGCATCTGGCAGCCGTTGCCCGCCTTCGACAAGGCGGATTTCCCCGTCGGCGTGCTGGGCATGGGGGTGCTGGGCACGCGCGTGCTGCAAGCGCTGGCGCAATTCGAATTTCCGCTGCGCGGCTGGAGCCGCAGCCGCAAGCAGCTCGATGGCGTCGCGTGCTTTGCCGGCGAGGAGGGGCTCGAAGCATTCTTGCGCGGCGCGCGCGTGCTGGTGTGCATGCTGCCGCTCACGCCGGAGACGCACAACCTGCTTGACCGCACGCGCCTGTCGATGCTGCTGCCGGGCGCCTACGTCATCAACGTGGCGCGCGGCGCGCATCTCGCCGAACCGGATTTATTGACACTGATCCGCTCCGGGCATATCGCCGGGGCGACCCTCGACGTGTTCCGCAACGAGCCGCTGCCGCAGCAGCACCCGTTCTGGCAAGAACCGCGCATCACCATCACGCCGCATATTTCGGCGGCCACCCTGCGCCGCGAAAGCGTGGCGCAGATCGCCGCCAAGATACGGCGCCTGCACGCCGGAGACTCTGTCGCCGGCATCGTCAACCGTTTGCAAGGATATTGAGATGAGCAATCAACCGCATTTGCCGAAACAGGTCAAGATCGTCGAAGTGGGTCCGCGCGACGGCCTGCAAAACGAAAAGGACACCATCAGCGCCGCCGTCAAGATCGAACTGGTCGACCGCCTGACCCTGGCGGGCTTCGCCAATATCGAGGCGGCTTCGTTCGTCTCGCCGAAATGGGTGCCGCAGATGGCCACCAGCGCGGAAGTAATGGAAAAGATCACACGCCGCCCAGGCACGATTTATTCGGCGCTGACGCCGAACATGCAGGGGTTTGAGGCGGCGCTGGCGGCGAAGGCCGATGAAGTGGTGATCTTCGGTTCCGCCTCCGAGGCATTCTCGCAAAAGAACATCAACTGCTCGATCGCCGAATCGATCGCCCGCTTCGAAGGCGTGGCCAAGGCGGCCAAGGAACACGGCCTGCGCCTGCGCGGCAGCATCAGCTGCGCCTTCGGCTGCCCCTACCAGGGAGAAGTGCCGCTCGATGCCGTGGCCGACGTGGTGGGCCGCATGCGCGACCTCGGTTGCGACGAGATCGACATCGCCGACACCATCGGCGTGGCCACGCCGCGCAAAACGCAGGCGGTGATGCAACGCGCGATTCAAGCCTTCCACGTGGGCGGCCTGTCCGGCCACTTCCACGACACCTACGGCCAGGCGCTGGCGAATATCTACGCCAGCCTGGAGGTGGGTATCGCGATCTATCACTCGTCCGTTTCCGGCCTGGGTGGCTGCCCGTACGCCAAGGGCGCCACCGGCAACGTAGCCACCGAGGACGTGCTGTACATGATGCAAGGACTGGGGATACACACCGGCATCGACCTGGACCTGGTGGTCGATGCGGGCCAGTTCATCTCGCAGCAGCTGGGGCGCAAGGGATCTAGCCGCGCCGGCAACGCCATCGCGGCGAAACGCGCCGCGGCGTAGGTCGGATTAGCGCGCAAGCGCGTAATCCGACGCCACCAGGGACATGGCCAACAATGTTGTCGGGTTACGCGCTGCGCGCTAACCCGACCTACCCCGACCGATCCCGACCGTACGTAAAGCGTACAGACGAAAAAAAACCCAAGAGTCGAAACTCTTGGGTTTTTTTCTACAAATTTGGTCGGAGTACAAGGATTCGAACCTTGGACCCCCTGGTCCCAAACCAGGTGCGCTACCGGGCTGCGCCACACTCCGAAGACCAAGATAATACAGGCCGTATCGACTTCGGTCAAGGGTCAGGTGAAACTCTGTGTAAATTATTTACGCGCGGCACTGGAAGCCCTGTATTTTCAGCATGCATGAAATATGCGACACTCGGTTTGCAAGTTTTCCCGATCAGACATGAAGGCGACGACGGCAATGGATTTCAGTATTGAAAGAAACGGCGGAAGCGGCGGTGGCCAACCCTTGCCGCATCGCCGCAGCATCGCGCTGGGCATAGCCGTATCCTTGCTGCTGCATGGCGCCTTGATCTTTCTATGGCGCCATGTGCAACCTCCTGTGTCGCCGGACACGGCGCCGCGCATGGAGTCGATCGCCGTGTGGATACGGCCATTGGCCGCCAAGCCGCCCCCGCCGCCTGTCGAGGTCATCAAGCCGAAGCGCGAAGCAAAACCCGTCAGCAAGCCGAAACTCGCCACTGCCCGGGAAACGCCAACGGCAGCCACGGCGCCAGCGCCAGGTCCGCAAGCCATCACGGTCGTGCCGGCCTCACCGGCCACGCCGGCGGCCAGTTCCGATACCTTCACGCAAGAAACACCGAAATTCGATATGGAGGCGGCCAGGAAGACGGCGCGCAAGATGGCCGGCGAGCGCGATCCATCCAAGGTGGGCACGGCCGTGGGACAAATCCCCGACAAGCCGCTGCAAACGGAAACCCAGTTGGCACGCGATATAGCACAAGGCAAGCGCGGCGATTGCCGCAGCGCCTATGCAGGCGCAGGCTTGCTGGCACCCGTGCTGATGTTGCTCGACAAGAAGGATAGCGGCTGCAAGTGGTGATTATTTAATAACACACCCAAGATGGGCGTGCCGGCAAGATTATTCCTGCCCTTTCAACTGCAGCGCCCGTTCATACAGGGCGTTTTTCTTGCGGCCCGTGATTTGCGCCGTCAGATTGGCCGCCTGCTTGACGCTGCATTCGGCCAATAAAATGTTCAGGATGCGTTCCGCTTCCACGTCTTCCGCGTCCTGCGCCTCCGTGGCGCCTTCGAGCAGGACGACGAATTCTCCCTTTTCGCGGTGCGCGTCGGCGCGTATCCAGCTTTCCGCCTCGGACAGGGGACAGCGGTGGATTTCCTCGAACATTTTCGTCAGTTCGCGCGCGAACACCACCTGGCGCGTGGGCTCGAACGCTTCCACCAGGGCCGTGGCGCAATCGAGGATGCGGTGCGGCGCTTCATAAAACACCATCGTCGCCGTCACGCCGCGCAGGCTGTGCAGCATGTTTTCGCGCTGCTTGGCCTTCGCTGGCAGGAAGCCGACAAAGTAAAACTGGTCATTCAATAGCCCGCTGGCGGAAATGGCGGTAATCGCCGCCGACGGGCCGGGCAGGGGCAGCACGCGCAAGCCGGCCGCGCGCACGGCGTCGACGATGCGCGCGCCCGGGTCGGAGACGGCCGGCGTGCCCGCATCCGAGACGAGGGCGATGCGCTCGCCGGCGTGCAGGCGGGCGATCAGCGTCTGCGCCACTTCGCGCTCGTTATGTTGATGCGCCGCAATTAACGGCTTGTTCAGGCCAAAGCGCGTCAGCAGGTGCGCCGTGTTGCGCGTATCTTCACAGGCGACGGCGTCGGCAATGCTCAGCAAATGCAGCGCGCGCAGGCTGATATCGGTCACATTGCCGATCGGCGTGGCCACTATATACAATGTTGCGATAGGATAGACCTGGTGCGCCGCCTCTGTCATGATGGGCAGGCTGGCGATGGAACTGATTTCTTGTACGGTCATTTTGGAGGTTAAATGCTTGCTAATAGTGTGAAGTTACTGCTTGTTTGTGCCGCGACCGGCATGCTGAGCGCTTGCAGCACGCCTTGCGACGCGCCCGGGCAATTGTGCGCGCCTATTGAATCTAACACAAGGGCGCTGCCGCCACCGACGCCGCTGCCCGTGCCACCCAAGCCGCCCGCGCCCGAACCGGTGACGTTTGCCGTGGCCGTACCCGATATTACCGCGTATGACGGCAACGGTGCACCGCTGGCGCCCATCCAGAACAAGCCGGCGACCGGCACGCCGCAGGACATGCCGGCCGCCACGGCGCCGGCACCGTCCGACGGCAAGGTCCACCACATCGGCCTGCTGCTGCCGCTGCGCTCGGCTTCCCTGGGCCCGGCCGCCGAATTGCTGCGCGCCGGCTTCATGGCCGCGTATGAGCGCGACCGCAGCGGCTTTGAAGTGACGGTGATCGACACGGGCGACGGCAGCAGCGATGTCCTGAACAAGTTTGCGCAAGCACAAGAGGAACAGGACATCGTCGTGGGGCCTTTGTCGCGCTCGGCCGTGACGGCCGTGGCAAATAGCGACCTGGTGCGTAAACCAACGATCGCCCTGAACCACCCTGACAACCGCGGCGAGGCGCGCCTGCCGGCAAAACTGCTGGTGATGGGCCTGTCCATCGAGGCGGAAGCGCGCCAGGTCGCCGCCTGGGCCGCCAGCGAACAGCCGGGAGCCAGCGCGCTGATCCTGTCGGCCGGTTCGCCCTCGCAGCGCCGCATCAGCGCCGCCTTCAAACAGGAATGGCTGCGCCAGGGCGGCAAGATCGAGACGATGGACTTGACGGCCACGAATGGCTACCTGAGCGATGCCGAACTGGTGCAGCTGCGCGCGCGCCTGGCCGCTACGCCGCCGGGCCTGTTGTTTGCCGCGCTCGACGCCGACCAGGCGCGCCAGCTGCGCGTGGCCATCGGCAGCGATTTGCCCCTGTATGGCACCTCGTCCTTGAATCCCGGCGCCGGACGCGGCGCCAGCGGCCCCGAGCTCGACGGCGCGCGCCTGCTGGACCTGCCGTGGCAAGTACAGCGCGACCATCCGCAAGTGATGGTGTATCCACAGCCGCCGCAGCCAGGTGACGTCCGCCTGACGGCCGATATGGAACGCCTGTACGCGCTGGGCATCGATGCCTTCCGCGTGGCGCGCGAAGTGGCGCTGCGCCCGAACGCGCCGTTCACGCTCGATGGCGTGACGGGCCGCCTGGCCATACGTTTTGAGAATGATCAAAGCGTATTCGAACGCACGGAACAGGCCGCCAGCTACCAGCAGGGCGTGCTGGGCACCTGGCCGCCGGCCGCGCCGGCCACGCCGCCGGTACAGTAAGGACATGCGCCATGCCGCCCTTGGCTTTCTGGAACAAACGGGAACGGGGACGGCAGGGGGAAGACGATGCGCTCGCGTATCTGCTGCTGCAAGGCCTGGTGCTGCTGGAGCGCAATTATCTGTGCAAGGGCGGCGAGCTGGACCTGATCATGCGCGATGGCGCCTGCATCGTTTTCGTCGAAGTGCGGCTACGCAGCAGTGCAACCTTCGGCGGCGCCCTGGCCAGCATCACGCCAGCCAAGCAGCGGCGCATGGTGGTGGCCGCGCAAACCTGGCTGCAGGGGAAAAAGACCTTGCCGCCGTGCCGCTTCGACGCGCTGGCCATCGATGGCGGGCACATCAGCTGGCTGAAGAACATCCTCGATATGTAAGCATTTTTAACAGTGCTTGTCCGCCATGCCGCGCGCCTGCACTATAATCGGCAGACTATGAATAATCAACGCATCCTCTCGCACTTCCACGAAAGTGCCGAACTCAAGATCCAGGCCGCTACCGTACTGGCGCAACCCATTGCGCAGGCGATCGACCTGATGTTTTATGCATTGTCCAACGGCAACAAGATCCTCGCCTGCGGCAACGGCGGTTCCGCCGCCGACTGCCAGCATTTCGCAGCCGAGCTGGTCGGGCGCTTCGAACGCGAGCGCTTTCCGCTGCCAGCCCTGGCGCTGACGACAGATACGTCGATCCTGACGGCCGTGGCCAACGACTACAGCTACCGCGAGATTTTCTCGAAGCAGGTGCAGGCGTTCGGCCAGGCCGGCGACATCCTGCTGGCCATCTCCACGTCGGGCAATTCGGCCAACGTGCTGGCCGCCGTGGAAGCGGCGCTCGAGCGCGAAATGCGCGTCGTGGCGCTGACGGGCAAGGACGGCGGCGCCATCGGCAAGATGCTGACGGACGCCGACGTGCATATCTGCGTGCCGGCCGAGCGTACGGCGCGCATCCAGGAAGTCCATCTGACCACCATACATTGCATCTGCGACGGCATCGATGTCGCGCTATTCGGAGGAGACGTGAATGACTAAATTCGGTACTGGCCCAGGCTGGAAACGCGTACAACGCCCATTGGCTACCGCACTGCTGTGCGGCGCCATGCTCACCTCGCTCACCGGCTGCATCGAACTGATGGTCGGCGGCGCAGTGATGGGCGGCGTTGCCGCAGCGGACCGCCGCACCCTGGGCGCGCAGACCGAAGACAAGTCGATCGCCCTGAAAGGCGAGTCGCGCATCCCCTCCATCGTCGGCGACGTGGGCCATGTGAATGTCACCAGCTTCAACCGCCGCGTCCTGTTGACGGGCGAAGTGCGCGATGAGGCGATGAAAAATGCCGTCGAACGCGAAGTGCGCAATATCGAAGGCGTGGAATCGGTGGCCAATGAACTGATCATCGCCGGCCCGGCCAGCTACACCTCGCGCTCGAACGATGCGCTGATCACCACCAAGGTCAAGGCCAGCCTGGTCGACATGAAAACCATCTCGGCAGCTTCGTTCAAGGTCGTCACGGAAAACGCCACCGTGTTCCTGATGGGCCGCGTTACCCAGCGCGAAGGCACGGTCGCGGCCGACGTGGCGCGCGGCGTGGGCGGCGTGCAGAAAGTGGTCAAGCTGTTCGACTACATTTCGGAAGCGGAATTGAAGCAATTGCAGCCGGATCCGCCGCAACCGCGCACAACCAGCACGGTCAGCGACACGGTCCAACAGTAAGGTCCTCCCCCATCCGGCCTACGGCGCCAGACTGACGATGCGTCTATAATGGCCGCATCGTTGCTCTACATTAGTGAAACTTCGCCATGTCAACTTCGCCCTCCGCCAGCAAGTCCTGGATCAAGCCAGCCCTCATCGCCGTCTTCGTGGCGGGCGTGGCGGCAGCCGGCTATCTGTCGCTGAATGACAAGCAAAGCGCGCCGGACGTGACCTTCCACGGCATCCATGGCGAGAAAATCACCTCAAACAGCTTGCGCGGCAAGGTCGTGATGGTCAATTTCTGGGCTACTTCGTGCACCACGTGCGTGGCGGAAATGCCGGAAATGGTCGACACCTACAACAAGTACAAGGGGCAGGGCCTGGAATTCGTGGCCGTGGCCATGAAATACGATCCTGCCAACTACGTGCTGAACTTCGCCGAAACGCGCCAACTGCCATTCAAGGTGGCGCTCGACGTGACGGGCGAGGCGGCCAAGGCCTATGGCGACGTGGCCCTCACGCCCACCACCTTCGTGCTCGACAAGCAGGGCAAGATCCTCAAGCGCTACGTGGGCAAGCCGGAATTCGCCGAACTGCACAAGCTGCTTGAGTCAGCCATCGCAGGCTGATCCAGTCCCGGCACCGCACAAAACCTTGTTGCTAAAGGTTGCCAAGTTGTTATAACCTTCCCAGGCGTGACCCCATTCACCTTGTGAAGGCCAGCCGTGCCCCTCGCCGCTCAATCGCTCGACCCGCAGCAACTGAAAGCCTGGCTGCTTGCCGCCGGCAACAAGGACGCCACGGCGTTCCGCCAGCTATATAACTCCACCGCATCGAAACTGTTTGGCTTCGCGCTGCGTATATTGCATAAGCAAGAGCTCGCTGAAGAAGCCTTGCAAGAGGGTTTCGTCGCCATCTGGAACAACGCCGCCGCTTACCAGAGCCATCTGGCCGCGCCGATGACCTGGATGGCCACCATCGTGCGCAACAAGGCGTTCGATGTGCTGCGGCGCAGCGACGATACCGTGGAAATCGATGCCGACCAGTTTGATAGCGAAGTCATGAATGCACTGCGAGACCCCCAGGCCACGCCCATCGAATCACTGCAGATGAGCGGTGACGCCAAGGCGCTGGCGTTTTGCATGTCGGCCCTGGAAGGGCTGCACCGGCAGGTGGTCGCCCTGGCGTTCTATCACGACCTGTCGCACAGCGAAGTGGCGCAGCAGATGTCGCTGCCGATCGGCACCGTGAAGACGTGGATACGCCGCAGCCTGGAACGGCTGCGCACGTGCCTGGCGAAACGGGAGGCTTCATGAATATCCGCGGCAATGACGTGCTGCGCCAGAAACTGGCCTCCGAATACGTGCTGGGCACCCTGAAAGGGGGCGCGCGGCGGCGTTTCGAAGGCTGGCTGCACAACGATGCCGACCTGCGCCATATCACGGCCGAATGGCGCCAGCGCCTGGAACCGATGGCGGAATTTGCCAGGCCCGTGGCGCCGCCCAAGCGCGTCTGGCAGCAGATCGAGCAGCGCTTGCACCTGGCACCGAAGGGCCGCTGGTCGCTATGGCGCGATGCGCTGTCGTTCTGGCGTGGTCTGGGCCTGGCCTCGAGCGCCATCGCCGCGCTGCTGGTGATCGTCGTGGCCACGCGCCTGCTGGACGCGCCGCAAATCAGCTATGTCGCCAGCCTGACGGACGAGAAAGCGCAAACGGCCCTGCTGCTGACGGCCGACAGCCGCCACGGCGCGCTCGAGGTGCGCATGCTGGGCAACGCCCCCGTGCCTGCTGATCGCGACCTGGAACTGTGGGCCGTGCCGAAGAGCGGCAACCCCCGTTCGCTGGGTCTGCTGGCCGGCAAGGGCAATATAAAACTGGCCCTGTCGCAGCGCGCCATCGGCAGCGACGTGGCCCTGCTGGCCGTCACCCTGGAACCGAAAGGCGGTTCGCCCAATCCGAACGGACCGACGGGACCGGTTTTGTATAAGGGTAACTGGATAAAAATTTAACCCGAAGGCAAAAATCCGGGGTCAGACCCGTCGGGTCTGACCCCAGCAGTTGATTTGGGTTGCTTACCTTACTTTGGGTAAAGAATCATCTGCGTGCAGCGGAACAGGGCAATCGTCTTGCCCGTTTCCTTGTTTTTCACCACGGCATCCCACACTTGCGTGTTGCGGCCCTTGTGCTCGACTTTCGCCGTGCAGGTGAGCGTGCCTTCGCGGACCGTGCCCAGGTGGTTCGATTTCAACTCGATGGTGGTGAAATTGTTGGCGCCCTCGGGCAGGTTGACGATGCAGCCATAGCCGGACGCCGTGTCGGCCAGGGTCACCACGCTGCCCGCGTGCAGATAGCCGTTCGGCGCCAGCAGATGTGGCAGCACGGGCAATTCCGCCGTCAGCTGGCCGTCGCCCACGGCCGTGATGACGATGCCCAGGTGGCCGGGCAAGCGGCCTGTGCCGCGTTCATTTAACATTGCTACGGTGATGTCGGGATGGCTCATGCGGGTCCTTGTGCGGGGTGAATCCGGACAGCGACTCTGCCGGAAAATACTATGATGATAGCAACTTTCCCCGCATCGGTTTGGCGACCGCTTATTTCCGGCTGCGCCGCCGTTTCCACCACACCAAAGTCCCTGTCAGCAGGAACAGCAAGGGCATCAGGCCGAACACCGTCATGAAACTGCGCCCAGCCACGCCAAATGCCTGGCCCGAATGCAGGGGGAATTGCCAGCCCAGGAAAACGTCTCCGGCCGGCGCACGCAAGGGATCGCGTATGCGCAAGGGCAAGCCGCTGCGCGCGTCTAGGGTGATGCGCGTGGCGCCGTCGCCCTCGGCGATTTCGCCAGGCTGGCGCACGCGGATCTCGTACGGCTGGTCCTGTTTCGCTGGCAGCCCGATGCGCGACACGCGCGCCTGCGGATACAGCAGCTGCGCGGCGGCCATGGCTTGGCCCGCATCGAGCAGGGCGCCATCCTGCACCACATTTTTCAATTTTGCCGTGTCCGGCACCGTCGATACGAGGTCTACCAGGGGCACGATCAATTGCGGCAAATTGAAATAGATGCCGGAAAAGGCCAGCACGGCCAGCACGGGCGCGGCAAAGAAGCCCGCTGCCTTGTGCAAGGTGTAATTAAAACGCGGCCAGGAGCCGCCATGCGACACCGTCAGGGCGCGCTTGATCGCCGTCCACTGCAGGCGCGGCCACCACAGGTAGATGCCGCTGAGCGCCATCAGCAGCAGCATCACGCCGGAAACTCCAGTGATGGTCTTGCCCACCTCACCCGACAATAAATAGCGGTGCAAATGAAACATGCCCGACATTAGCAGCGGGCGCGTGAGGCCGAAACGGCCCCAGTCGCGCTCGCCTTTGACTTGCAAGGTGTAGGGGTCGACCATCACCTGGCGCACGATGGCCTGGCTGAAGGGGGACGGCTTGCCTGCCTGGCGATACGAGGCCACGTACACATCGCGCGCATCGGCGGGCGGATTGAGCTGCGAAGGCTTGCCGTAGGCGGGGTCGGCCACAAGAGTGTCCACCACCGCCTGCACGGTGCGCGGCGTGACGTGGAACACCTGGCCGGGCGCGGGCGTGCTCGCCTGCAACAAATTCGGATTCAGATACGCATCGAGCTCCGGCATCCAGGCGATGGCGGAACCCGTCAAGCCCAAGAGGACGAACAGGGCGCCGAACCACAGCCCCGCATACAGGTGCAGTTTGCTGATCAACCACTTGCTGGGGCGTTGCGACATGGAAACTTTGGAAAATTTTGGGCTGCGGAACGATAGCATGAAAGCCCCCCAGTAAAAATCACGTGCGGCAAGAAAGCGGCACACCGTACAACACGCTCATGGGAACGTCGGCATCGGGCAAAAACGAGCGTTTCGGCACCATCAGCGAGCGCATCGGCATCGCGGGGAAATGTTGCACGGCATACACTTTCGCCTATACTTATCGAAAGGAAAACCATGACCACTTCCCGCTTCCTCGCCGTCACGCTGGGCCTCGCTCTGCATTTGGGCGCCCACGCCGCCGATTTCACGCTCACCAGCACCGACATCGCCCCCGGCCAGACCCTGGCGCACGCGCAGGTGTTCCAGGGCTTCGGCTGCACGGGTAGCAACCAGTCACCGCAATTGTCGTGGCACGATGCGCCAGCCGGCACCAAAAGCTATGCCGTCACCCTGTACGACCCGGACGCGCCCACCGGCAGCGGCTGGTGGCACTGGAGCGTCTTCAATGTGCCCGCCAGCACCACGTCCTTGCCTGCGGGAACGACAGCGGCTACCTTGCCGGCCGGCGCCGTGCAAGGACGCAACGATTACGGCGACAGCGCCTACGGCGGCGCCTGCCCACCACCGGGCGACAAGGCGCACCGCTACCAGCTCACGGTCTGGGCCTTGAGCGTGGACAAGCTGCCACTGGATCAGCACGCCAGCGGCGCCATGCTCGGTTACATGCTCAACGCCAATGCGCTGGGCAAGGCGCAGCTGACAGGACTGTATGGCCGATGACATGGAAGCGGTGGCCCTGAGCGAGCTGCGCATCGCCCACGGCACCATCGAAGCGCGCCGCGCGCAAACCCTGCGCCGCGTGCCCGTCTTCCAGAGCGCCCTGTGCCGCGTGCGGCACGGAACCAAGCTGCTGGAATGGGGTGCGCGCCAGGTGCGCGCCACGACCAGCGATGTGGTGCTGATGCCGGCGGGACAGGAACTGGGCGTGGCCAACCTGCCCGGCACACAAGGCTACCGGGCGGAAGTGCTGAGCTTTTCACCAGCCCTGATCGCCCGCTTCCGTGCGCGCCATGGCGGCCTCGTCGATACCCAGCTGCACCAGGCGGCCACGGCCAGCCTGTGCGTGCCGCTCGACGTGCATGCGGCGCTGGCCTGGGACCAGCTGATGACCAGCCTGGTCGCAGGCAGCCCGCCCGCGCTGCTGGCGCACCAGGCGGAAGGCTTGCTGCTGGCCCTGGCATTGGGTGGCCATTGCGGCGCGCTACTGCTGGACCGCCGCGATCCGCTGGCCGCGCGCGTGCAGCAAGTGCTGCTGCTGGACCCGGGCGCCGACTGGAGCGTGGCCAAGGTGGCATCGAAACTGCATGTGGGCGCCTCCACCCTGCGCCGCCAGCTGGCCCTGGAACAACGCCATTTCCGCGCCATCCTGGAAGACGTGCGCCTGGGACTGGCCTTGCAGGAATTGCAATCTGGCATCTTACCCATCAGCGACATCGCGGCCGCCTGCGGCTACGCCTCGCCCTCGCGCTTCGCGGCCCGTTTCCGCCAGCACTACGGCCTGTCGCCGCGCGAGCTGCGCGCCACCCTGTAAGCTCGCGCTAGCGAAAATCACGCAACAAGCGCTGACAGCCGGGCGATTTTCTTGCTACTATGCGCCCATGTCTTCCCGCCAGCCATCCCGCAAGCCTTACCCGGTGTCCGCCCTCGCGCGCACGCCGTGGCAGCTGTGCGTGGCCCTGTTCAGTGCGCTGGCCCTCGTGTTGCTGCTGTCGACGGCCGCCTCGCACCTGCACAAGACGACGCTCGACGCGGAAGAGTGCGCGCTGTGCGCCACGGTCATCGACAAGGTGGCCGATCTCGCCGTGCCGCCGGCCATCACCGAGCCGCCTGCCCAATTACTGCCGTACCGTCTGCTGGCCTTGGCGCCCGCTACCCTGGCGCCCGCCGCCATCCTCATCCTGCCGCCCGTGCGCGGCCCGCCTGCCGCCTCACTGTAGTTCCCACGCCGTTTTTCCTTTTTCAGGCTGCACCGCCGCGCGTCGCGTCCTCCGTATGCGCGCCGGGCCGCCTGGCGTTGACTATTTTCGAGGTTTACCATGCAACACACACCACGTCTGAGCGCGCTGTCGCTCGCCCTTGCCAGCCTGTTTAGCTTTTCCGCCCATGCCGCCGAGCCTGCCGAGGCCAATACCGATGCTGTCCCGCAAGACATGCAGAAGGTCGAAGTCACCTCCGCCCATTTGAAAAGCGCGCGCATCGAACTGTCGCCGAAAGTCGGCACCACCATCTACAGCATCGACAGCCACATGGTCGACATGCTGGGCCAGGGCGACAACACGCCATTCAATGAGGTGCTGCTGCGCCTGCCTGGCGTGTCGCAGGATTCGAAGGGCTCCGGCGCCCTGCACGTGCGCGATGACCATGCCAACGTGCAATACCGCATCAATGGCGTGCAACTGCCGGAAAGCATCAGCGGCTTCGGCCAGTCGATCGACACTCGTTTGATCGACAAGACCGATTTCATGACGGGCGCCTTGCCGGCCCAGTTCGGCCTGCGCACGGCGGGCATCGTCGATATTGAAACAAAAGAGGGCGGACTGACGCCTGGCGGGCGCATCGGCATCATGCTCGGCAGCCACGACCATGTGGAGCCGAGTGCCGAATTTTTCGGCAGCGTGGGCAAGTTCAATTACTACCTGTCCGGCAGCTACCTGGGCAATGCGCTGGGCGTGGAGAATCCGCAAGCCACGCGCAGCGCCTTGCACGACAAGACGCGCCAGAACAAATCGTTCGGCAGCCTGTCGTATTTCCTTGATGACAATACGCGCTTGGGCGCCATGTTCGGCACCTACAACGGCCGCTTCCAGATCCCCAACAACCCGAACCAGGCGCCGGCCTTCTCCCTGGATGGCCACAGTGATGCGCAGGCGGGCACGTCCACGTTACCGTCGTCGCAGCTGAATGAAAACCAGCGCGAAGTGAACCGTTTTCTGGTGCTGTCGCTGCAAAAAAGCCTGGGCGACATCAATTACCAGGTGTCCGCCTTCCACCAGTATTCGGAACTGCACTTCACGCCCGACACCATCGGCGACCTGATCTACAACGGCGTGGCTTCTGACTCGCGCCGTGCCAACAGCGCTTCCGGCGCGCAATTCGACATCAGCTACAAATTGCACCAGGACCACACCGTGCGCGCGGGCCTGGCCTACACGCGCCAGAAGACCACCAGCGACAACACGGTGGCCGTCTTCCCCGCCATGGACGGCGCGCAAACGTCCACCACGCCGGTCAGCATCCTGGACAACAGCGGCAAGACGGGCACCCTGGCCAGCTTTTACCTGCAGGATGAATGGCATATCAGTAAACCCTTGACCCTGAACTATGGCGCGCGCTTCGACAAGGTCTCGGCCTATACGAGCGAGCAGCAATGGAGCCCGCGCGTCAATCTGGCCTACCAGCTGGCGCCGGGCACGGCCCTGCACGCGGGCTATTCGCGCTACTTCACGCCGCCGCCGCAGGAACTGGCGGCGCAAGGCAGCATCGACCTGTACGCGAACACGACGAATGCGCCGGAAATCGGCCAGTCCGACAACGTCAAGGCCGAGCGCACGCACTACTATGACGTGGGCATCAGCCACCAGGTCAATTCAAAACTGACCGTGACGGCCGATGTGTACTATAAAAAGATCAACAACCTGCTGGACGAAGGCCAGTTCGGCCAGGCATTGATACTGACGCCGTTCAACTATGCGGATGGCTACGCCAAGGGCCTGGAGTTATCCGCCATCTACAGCGAGAAAAACTGGGGCCTGTTCCTCAACGCCAGCACACAAAAGGCGCAGGGCCGCAACATCAATTCGGGACAAGCCCTGTTTGGCGCCGATGAGTTGAACTACATCAGCTCCCACTATGTCTACCTCGATCATGACCAGAAATACACGCTGTCCGGTGGTGGCCACTATCACTTTGGCGATTCACAAGTGAGCGCTGACTTCCTGTACGGCAGCGGCCTGCGCATGACCCCGGAGGGCGGCGCACCGAATTCCGGCCACTTGCCAAGTTACTTCACCGTCAACACGGCGCTCACGCACACGTGGAAAAACACTCCCGTGGGCAAGGTGGAAGGGCGGCTGGCCCTGATCAACCTGTTCGACAAGTCGTATCTGTTGCGCGACGGTTCCGGCGTGGGCGTGGGGGCGCCGCAATACGGCGCCCGCCGCAGTTTCTACGCAGGCCTATCCACAAGCTTCTAAAAGTTACGCGCGAAGACAGCGGCAGGGTGCAACGCCTGCCGCTGTCGGTTGCCGTTGAGAAACGATCTCGTGGCGTCTATCGGGATGCTGTTTTAATGAGGAATATCGGCGATGGGTAGCAGCATGGTCAGCGGATCATCGGGGAGGGGAGTAAAACCATACTGCTGATAAAACTGCGTACCTTGCGGTTCTTTGGCATCGACAAACAGGGCAAAGCCGCCCACTTCCGCTGCGACGGCTTTCACGCGCTTCATGGCCGCGACCAGCAACAATGCGCCAAAGCCACGACGCTGATGCCGCTGCGCGACAGCAAGCCGCGCCAAGGTAAAGCCGGGTACGTTGCTGGGCAGCTTCTTCATCATGGCGACGGGAATAGATTCCCTTGGGGTCATGCTACGAATGGCCAATGAAAAATAGCCAATAATTTCCGTAGGATCAGCTTCATCGACCAGCACGAACGTTCGCGATGCGCCGTGTCGCTGATGCTGCCTTGCTGTTGTCTGCAACCACGTATCCAATACTGGTGTACCGCAATGAAACCTTGTTACATCATGTAGTGCTTTCAGTACTGTCACGAAGTACGCCATTCTCTACTTTCTGTGCATAATTTTCAAAAGCCTTCGTCAAAGCCGCATTCGGCCCCTGCGGGTTTTCCAGCAAATCGATCATCATGGCGGCGTCGCGACGGGAATAGCGAATCAGGTATTCGCGATCGATGATCATTTCCGCCTTTTCCAATGCAGCTTGCACGAGGAATTGATTCAAGGTAGCGCCGGTCAGCTCTGCCGCTTCTTGAAGTTTCTCGGCAATTGAGCTGGAAACCCTGGCCGTAATACGGCCGCGTTCTTCAGTCGCACTCATTATTTAGCTCGTGTCTTCGGGTTTGTTCGGATGTCGTCGGGTATCTCAATGAGCATAGCATATGGCGGAGACAAAACAAGCTACATCGGAGACAAAATGTCACCACTATGTATTGTCCCATCTGATTTCGGCATGTTGATGCGCCCGCAGATAAGCATTTGTCTGGCTGAATGGCTTGCTGCCAAAGAAACCTTTGCTGGCCGACAAGGGAGAAGGGTGCGGCGCCGCCAGCACCAGGTGCTTGCCGGAGTCGATCAGGCTGCGCTTGGCTTGCGCATAGCCGCCCCACAGGAGGAAAACCAGATGTTCTCGCTCGGCGGACAGGTGGCCAATCGCGCTATCCGTCAGCGTTTCCCATCCCTTGGCCGCATGCGAGCCGGCCGCCCCGGCGCGCACGGTCAGCACGCTGTTGAGCAGAAATACCCCTTGCTCGGCCCAATCAGACAGATCCGTGCGCGTGCGCTCGACGCCCACGTCCGTGGTTAACTCCTTGAAGATATTCTGCAAGCTCGGCTGCGGCGAATGGCCGTCCGGCACGGAAAAGCACAAGCCCATGGCCGCGCCGGGCGTGTGATACGGGTCTTGCCCCAGGATCACGACTTTCACCTGCTCGAACGGCGTCAGGTCAAAGGCGCGAAAAATGGTTTTGCCGGGAGGACAACACGGCCCCGCCGCATATTCCGCCTTGACGAAGGCCGTCAGGCGTTCCCAGTAGGGCTGGGCGAATTCCCCTTCCAGCCGCGCCTTCCACGATGCGTCGATGCGTACGTCCATGCCTCACCTCATAGCCGATTCGTCCACCATGCTTTTTCAGCCTGCCAGTATAGGACGCTCAGCCGCATGAAGTGGACACGATACGAACAGGCAAAAAAAAGCCACCGGCGTGAGCGGGTGGCTTTGATGTGGCGCAAGGTTACTTAGAAATTCAGCGCCGATTCCACGCCGGCGCTGTGCGCCTGTTCATCCGCATGGTACGAGCTGCGCACCATGGCGCCGACGGCGGCGTGGGTGAAGCCCATTTTATACGCTTCTTCTTCGAACATTTTGAACACGTCCGGGTGCACGTAGCGGCGCACGGGCAAGTGGCTGTTCGATGGCGCCAGGTACTGGCCGATGGTCAGCATGTCGATGTCGTGCTCGCGCATGTCGCGCATGACTTGCAGGATTTCCTCGTCCGTCTCGCCCAGGCCCACCATGATGCCGGACTTGGTTTTCACGTCCGGGTACATGGCCTTGAAATCCTTCAGCAGTTTCAAGGAATGCATGTAGTCGGAGCCGGGACGCGCTTCCTTGTACAGGCGCGGCGCCGTTTCCAGGTTGTGGTTCATGACGTCAGGCAAGCCATCCTTGAACAACAGCAGGGCTTTTTCCAGGCGACCACGGAAGTCCGGCACCAGCACTTCGATGCGGGTATTCGGCGACAGGGCGCGCGTTTGCTGGATGCACTCGACGAAATGGCCGGCGCCGCCGTCGCGCAAGTCATCGCGGTCGACGGAGGTGATGACGACGTAGTTCAGGCGCAGCTTGGCGATGGTTTTCGACAGGTTGGCCGGCTCTTCCTTGTCCAGCGGGTCCGGACGGCCATGGCCGACGTCGCAGAACGGGCAGCGGCGCGTGCACTTGTCGCCCATGATCATGAAGGTGGCCGTGCCCTTGCCAAAACACTCGCCGATGTTCGGGCAGCTGGCTTCCTCGCACACCGTCACGAGCTTGTTTTCGCGCAGGATATCCTTGATTTCATAGAAACGGGTCGAAGCCGAGGCGGCCTTGACGCGGATCCAGTCCGGCTTTTTCAGGCGCTCAACTTGCTCGATCGGAATGATCTTGATCGGGATGCGCGACGTCTTGCTGGCGCCTTTTTGCTTTTCGCTCGGGTTGTACGCTGGAGCGGCGGTCGCGGCGGGGGCGGTGCTGGAAATGGTCTCAGAAGTCATGGCTGCAAGCCCTTGAGGGGCAAAGTTTGGTTTGTTTGCTCAGGCATCCGTTGCCTGAGGCGCGCCTGCGGCGCTGTTTACTTCGCTTACATCGAGTAATACGGTCAATTCATGGGCCAGGGCCCGCTGCACCTCGGCCAGCGGCGCCGAAACGCCCATGCTGCGCATGTCCACCGTCTTCAGGCCGGAATAGCCGCAGGGGTTAATCCAGGAAAACGGCGCCAGGTCCATCGCCACATTGAGCGATACGCCATGGTAGGTGCAGCCGTTGCCGCGCACTTTCAATCCCAGCGCGGCGATCTTCGCACCCTTGCTTGGTCCGCCGGCGATATAGATGCCAGGCGCGCCATCGATGCGTTCGCCAGCAAGATTATACGCCGCCAGCACGTTGATGATGGCTTGCTCGATTTTATGCACGAACTGGCGCGCATACAGCTTGCCGCCCGGCTTGTTGCGGCGCAAGTCCATCAGCAGGTAAATCACCACCTGGCCTGGGCCGTGGAAGGTGACTTCGCCGCCACGGTCCGTCTGCACCACGGGCACATTCTCGGCGCCGGCCAGCAAATGGCCGCGGTCGGCCGCCAGGCCCAGGGTGAACACGGGCGGATGCTCGACGATCCACAGTTCGTCGCGCGTGTCGGTCGTGCGCGCGTCGGTAAAGGCGCGCATGGCGGCAAAGGTCGGCTCGTAATCGACGCGGCCCAGCTCGCGGATCAGCGCCGTTTCGGTGCGGGTGGTGGTCATGACAGATTCTGTAATCAGCTGCCGGCGCCCTGCGGACGCTGCGGCGAAGCCGTGATTATAAGCCAGGCCGCCGTTTCATTCAGCCCCGGGCGCCGGCAACAGCAGCAATCTGCCCAATTTTTGTGCAGCATGGCGCACCTGGGCCAGACTCAGTGCCGTGTAACCGAGCAGCACGGCCGGCGCCAACCTGGCGCTATGGCAAAAGTCGCCGAGCGGCTGCAGTGCCAGCCCCTCTTGCGCGGCGCGCGCGCAAAACGCCCGTTCGTCGGCATCGGGCGGCAGCCACAGCACGCAATGAAAGCCCGCCTGCTGGCCTGAAATCGTGTAGCGGCCAGGGGCGACCTGCTCCAGGCAAGCCAGCAGCAGGTCGCGCCGCTCCTTGTAGGCCAGGCGCGCCAGGCGCAAATGACGCACGAAGGCGCCTTCCTCCATCCAGGCAGCCAGCGCCAGCTGCTGCGTCACACCCACGGAGCGGCCCGTCAACTGCACGATGCGCAGCAGTGGCGGTCGCAAGGCGGGCGGCAGCACCATGAAGCCCACGCGCAGGCCGGCAAACAGGGTCTTGTTGAAACTGCCACAGTAGATCACCCGCTGGTACTGGTCCAGCGCCTTCAGGGCCGCCAGCGGTGCGCTGTGGTAATTGAATTCGCTGTCGTAATCGTCTTCCACCACCCAGGCGCCGCTGTCATTCGCCCATTCCAGCAAGGCCAGGCGGCGCGTGACGGACATGGTCACGCCCAGCGGCGACTGGTGCGCCGGTGTCACATACGCGAGGCAGGCGTCGGTGTGCGCGGCCAGGGCCGCGCAATCGATGCCCTCGGCGTCGACGGCAATGTCCACCGGCACGGCGCCGGCAAGGGCGAACAGGGCGCGCGCGGCCGGGTACCCCGGTTCTTCCAGGCAAACCTTGTCGCCATCGCGCACGATGCCGCGCGCCAGCAAATCGATCGCGTGGCGGATGCCGGTGGTGACAACGATGTCTTGCGGGTCGCAGCGGATGCCGCGGTACTTGGCGAGGAAGTCGGCGATCTGCTGGCGAAGCTGGGGCAAGCCGGCCGGATCGGCGCTGCACAGCTGCTCCGGCGTGGCGGCCGCCAGCGCCCGCGTGGCGCACTTGGACCAGGCGGCCATGGGAAACAGGCTGGCGTCGGCGCGCCGCGCCACAAACGGCAAGCCGTCGCGCACGCCCGTATCGGACACAGGTACCGGCTCGGAAAATGGCCCGACTGGGGTGGTATCTGTAAATCCTGCCATC
This sequence comes from Janthinobacterium sp. PSPC1-1, assembly GCF_049897625.1. Classification (NCBI taxonomy): domain Bacteria; kingdom Pseudomonadati; phylum Pseudomonadota; class Betaproteobacteria; order Burkholderiales; family Oxalobacteraceae; genus Janthinobacterium; species Janthinobacterium sp. PSPC1-1. The sequence continues at coordinate 44,723 of NZ_JAFCWP010000002.1, forward strand.
AAAAAGCGTTCCGGCACCACGGCGCACACGCGCGTGCCGGAACCGGGCACGCGCGTCACATAGGCTTCCGCGTGCAGGCGGTCGAATACGGTTTCGATGGTGCCGCGCGACAATGCCCAGCGTTCGGCCAGGGTGCGGCTGGACGGCAGACGGCTACCCGCCGGCAGCATCTTCGTCAGGATGGCCGAGCGCAGCGCTTCATACGCGCCATCCTGCTTGTTGACGCCCGCCTTGTCGAGCCAGCTGGTGGGACGCGGCAAGTCCAGGGCGTGCGGTGATTTTCCTCGCGGCATGATGATCGTCCAAGTGGTCCAATGAATTTTCTGATGACTGGCACTTCGCATTACACCACAACCATCCTACTCTCACCGTTCCGGTGCGCCAGCGGGGCGCACGTTTGCAAGGATCGTGTAAAACAATGCAGAAACAACTCGCTGTATGGGCCTGGGGCGGCATCGTGCTGCTGCTGGTCTGCCTGTCGCGCATCAGCATCGACATCTATTTGCCTTCGCTGCCAGCCATGGCCGATGCCCTGCACGCCAGCGATGCTCAGCTGCAACTGACCCTGAGCCTGTTCATGGCCGGCTCGGCCGCCTCGATGCTCGCTTGCGGGCCGCTGGCCGACCGTTACGGACGCCGTCCCGTGCTGCTGGCCGGCACGGGTATTTTTGTGCTCGCCAGCATCGTCTGCACCTTCACCAGCGACGTGCACGTGCTGATCGCCGCACGCGTGCTGCAAGCGTTCGGCGGCTGCAGCGGCACCATCATCGGCAGGGTCATGGTGCGCGACCGGTTTGACGCCGCCACGCAGGCGCGCATGCTGGGGAGAATCTCGATGGTGATGGGCTTGTCGCCGATCCTGGCGCCGCTGGCCGGCAGCGTGCTCGACGCGGCGTTCGGCTGGCGCGCCGTGTTTGGCGTGCTGTGCCTGCTGGGCGCGCTGTCGCTGGGCCTGATCGCCGCCTACGTGCCGGAAACCAGGTCGGCCGACGCCGTCCCCCAAGGCAATACCCTGGCCCTGTACCGCCGCCTGCTGGGCGATGCGTATTTCCTGCGCTATGCGCTGGCCATCGGCTGTGTGTATTGCACATATTTCCCGTTCATCGCGGAATCGTCCGTGCTGTTGCAAAGGGGCATGCATCTGTCGCCGCACGCGTATGCGCTGGTGTTCGGGCTGACGGTCAGCGGCTATATCGCGGGAGCTAGCCTGTTTCGTGCCCTGGGACCGCGCCTGGGCGCCGATTACCTGCTGGGCGTGGCGGTGCTGCTGAATGTGGCGGGGGCGGCCAGTTTATTGCTGGCTGGCAGCCTGGCGCCGCAGCACGTGGCCTCGCTGGTGGCGCCCATGCTGCTGGTGATGGTGTCGGTGGGCATGGCGATTCCCGCCTGCCAGCTGGCCGTGCTGCAGCCCTATGGCGCCCAGGCGGGCAGCGCCTCGGGCCTGTTCTTCTTCGTGCAGATGGCCATCACGGCCGCCTGCGGTGCCGTCATCGCCGCCATCACCGATGGCAGCGAAAAGCCCCTGCTGTGGGTGACGGCAGCGGCCAGCGCGGCCTTTGCCGTCGTCTGGCTGCTCACGAAAAGCCGCGCCAGCGTGACGGCAGCAAGCCTTACATGACGATCTTGACCATCGGGTGGCCCGACAGCGCCATATACAGGGCGTCGAGCTGCTCGCGGCTGATGGCGCGCACGGTGACGGTCAGGCCCGTGTAATTACCCTTGCCCGATGGGCGCTCTTCCATGCGGCCCTCATGGAAGGTCGGATCGTGGCTGATGACCAGTTCCAGCATGGTCGGCGCGAAGTCGACATGCGTCGGACCCATGATCTTGATGGGAAAGTCGCTCGGGTATTCGATCAGCGATTCGCTGGGAGGAATGATGTGTTCGGTGGGAGGGGTCGTTTGCATGGGAAATCCAATCAGTGCCGGTCAGGACAGGCGGCGCAGCATACATCGCGCGACGGCTGCATAAAGACGTATTGTAGCCAACTTTGGGGGCGCCTGCGCCGTTGCCATGGCGCCAGGGGCGCGGAAAAAAAAGGCTCTGTCACCGGTAAGTAGGGTAAATGCCGGAATCTTCCTTTGACAGTGCTGTCTGACTCTGCATACTCACCTGACAGGGAGCAGATCATGCAGGCAGCCGAATGGATCAGCTTTATCGCCCAGTTTGCGCAGTTGAACCGACGCCAGCGGCAGGCTGGAATGGCGCTGCTGCGTGGCAATGCCCCACACGACGCGACCGTCGCGCTGCTGGAAAGTGTGGCGCAACCGCGATTGGCCTGTCCCGCCTGCCACTCGCCTCAGCTGCACCGGCATGGCCATGCACACGGCTTGCAGCGCTACCGTTGCGTGCCGTGCGGGCGTACCTTCAATGCCTTGACGGGCACGCCGCTGGCCCGCTTGCGCCACAAGGCGCTATGGATCGAGTATGCCGATTGTCTGCTCGACTCCGCCTCGGTGCGCCAAGCTGCTCAGCAGCTGGGCGTGCACCGCAACACCACCTTTCGCTGGCGCCACCGTTTTTTAACGGTCGCCAAGACGGACCGGCCGCATGGCCTGCACGGCATCGCCGAGGCCGACGAGTTATATCTGCTGGAATCGGAAAAGGGAGCCAGGCGAATGACGCGTCCGGCCCGCCGCCGGGGCGGCCATGCCCGCCAACGCGGCATTTCCAATGAGCAGGTCTGCATCCTGGTGGCGCGCGACCGCACGGGACAAACCCTCGATTTTGTTACGGGCAAAGGGGCGCTGACGAAGGCGCAGTTACACCATTGTTTGTTGCCCGTCATCGACAAGGATGTTTTGCTGGTGACCGATGGCCATGCCGCCTACCGGGCCTTCGCCAGGGAGGCGGGCATCAGCCATCAGGCCGTCAACTTGCGCGCCGGCATCCGCGTGCGGGGCGCCGCGCATGTGCAGAACGTCAATGCGTATCACAGCCGCTTGCGCGAATGGCTACGGCCGTTTCACGGCGTGGCGACGCGTTACCTGCCGAACTACCTGGGATGGCGCTGGATCCTTGACGCCCGGCGCATCCGTTCACCAGAAACATTACTGAAGGCAACCCTGGGAGCATTTCCACATCTGACGGTGACATAGCCAAAAAAAAGCCAGCTTTATCAGCTGGCGAAAACTATTTCGTTTGGACAAAATAGCCGGAAAAGTCGTGCTGTCACTTGGAGGATAAGCAGTGGTCGTACTGTAGCCAAACTACGCCGGCTTTACCTCCGGTATGTGACGAACTGCCACTTTCTCGGCCTGAACGTCGCTACGGCGCGACAGGCGGTGCGGCCGTCAACGCTCCGCTTCCTGTATCCGGCCATTGCGGCCAGGATTGCCGCGCTCATTGCCTCTGTCATTACTGCGTTCACGTGGCGGCCCGCTGCGTTCGCTGACGGGACGCGGCTGCGGCCGCTCGGCGCGCGGCCGTTCTTCGCCACGCCACCCGGGGCGGCCCACCTGGTCTTGCACGGGCGGCAAGGCTGGCACCGCCGGCATCAAGGGCTGGGCCGGCATCGGTGGCTGTTGCGGCTGTTGCGGCTGGGCCGGCACGGGCGGCCGGTTCGGCTGCATGGGACGCGGCGCCAGGTGTGTCTGGCCATCGTCCGTCTGCAGGCGGCCGGGACGGTTGACCCAGTCACGCCGGACACCGCGGTCGCCGCGCGGCGCATCAACGGGACGCTGCCAGTTGCCCGCCGGCGCAGGCGCCGTGCTCAAGGGGAAGCTTTGCATCACGGGCGGTGGCATGGTGGTGCGGTTGCGGCGCGGCACATCGACCGTGCGCGATCCACCAAAACGCTCGCCGGGCAGCATCGTCATGCCTTCGCGCCGTTCGCGCTCACCCGCCACGGAGCGGCGCCCCTCGGCCACGCGGTTGATGCGGCGTTCATACTCCGCGCTGGCGCGGTAGCCGGGCACGTAGCGCTCATGCGGCGACAGGGGGAACCAGCCCACGCCGGGGCGCTGGTCATGGTTTGTCCCGTGATTGCCACCGACCCAGCCCACCAGGGCCGGTGCCCACGGCACGCGGCCGCGCTCGCGCCCCGGCGCCCAGCCCCAGCGCTGGCCCAGCAGCACCCAGCGGCCGTAATGCGAGGGCGCATAGCCCCACGGTGCATTATCGACCCAGGTCCAGCCCCATGGCGCGATCCACGTCCAGCGCCCGTCGCTGTACGGCGCCCAGCCGGCAGGCACCGCGCTGGGCAGCCACAGGGGGCCGTATTGCGCATCGTCCTGCCAGGCGCCGTAGCGGTCCAGCTCTTCATAACCGGTCGTATCGTCCGTGACATAGCGCAAGGCCGGCGCGGCGGCGGACAAGGCTTCGGGCCAGTTGTCGAAAGCGATCCGCTGCAAGGCACCCGTGCGCAACTCCTCGTCCGTCAATTCCGCGCGCTTGCCGGCACGCAAGGTCACGCTGCCCGTCGCCCCATCCACGTCGGCCGCGCCGTCGAGCATGCTGACGACGCTGGTGCCGGGCTGGCGCCCCGCCTCGATGCGCACCCAGCCCGGCTGGGTCAGGATCACGCGGGCCTGGGCGGTGGTCAGCTCGAAGCCGCGCAGCGCGTCGGGATTGCGCACGCGCACGCTGACCGTGCCATAGCTGAGGTGCAATTTGAAACTGTCGTCATCGAGCTCGCTCACTTCCAGCTCGGAATCGCCATCGAGGCGCACGGCGGCTGCGCCCACGCGCAATTCCGCCAGCGCGCCGCGCATGGTGCTCAGGCGGTTATCCGTCGTGACGGGCCAGTTCAGCAGGGCATTTTGCGCCTCGCCATTGCCGGCGCGCACCAGCACTTGCCCTTCGACGGTGGAAATGCGCCCCACGCGGGCAGGCGGGTCCTGCGCCAGGGCGAAGGTGCACGCCGACGACAGCAGCATGGCGCACACCGTATTCAAGAGGGGGAGAGACAGGATAGGACGCATGGCAGCGCTCCAGGCAAGACGTACAAGGATGATTGCTATCGATTACATCCGCATAGTACGGGCATCGCAAGCGGGCTTACAAATGTTTGCATGTTGACCGGACTCAGGACGCCGCCTGGCTACCGCGCTTGACGAAAAACAATGCCGTGCCGACGGCCATCAGCAAGCCGCCAAAGAAGCGGTTCTGCTTCTTCACGGCCTTGGCATCGCGGAAAAAGCGCTGCATCGACGATGCCAGGAAAGCGTAGCCGTGCATGACAATCTGATCGATCGTGCACATGGTGACGGCCAGGATCAGCAATTGCGGCAGCAGCGGCGCCGTGGGACTGATGAATTGCGGCAACACCGCCACCATGAAAATAATGCCTTTCGGATTCGTCACGTTGGTCAGAAAACCCGTCAGCACGCGCCGGCGCATGGACGGCACCACCGCGTCGGCATGCAGGTCGCCCGTCACCGCCACCCTGGCGCGCCATTGCGACAGGCCCAGGTAGATCAGATACAAGGCGCCCACCGTCTTGACGATATTAAACGCCACTTCGGAGGCCAGCAGCAAAGAGCCCACGCCAGCGCCGGCGATGCCCAGCACCACCAGCAGCCCCAGCTGCAGGCCGAGGATGGTGGCGCTGGCCTTTTTCACCCCGTAGGACAGGCCGTGCGACATCGACAGCACGGCGCCCGAGCCGGGCGAGACGGCAATGATGGAGGCGGCGATGACAAAGGTGATCCAGGTGGCGAAATGCATGCGGTTTCCCAAAAAATGGTAACAAGAGGCAATTTTAACCCGCTCAGTGCGGCCCTGCCGGCCCGCCCTGGGGTAAGATCGCAGTCACCCCTTGCCGTACAACCAAGAATAACATCATGAAAAACAACACTTTCCTCGCTCCACGATCCCCTGCCGCCACCGTGGGAGCACGCTGAGATGGCCGGCTCCAGCCTGCTGGCCCTGCTCGACGACATCGCCAGCATCCTCGACGACGTTTCCCTGATGACCAAAGTGGCCGCCAAGAAGACGGCCGGCGTGCTCGGTGACGACCTGGCCCTGAACGCGCAGCAGGTGGCCGGCGTGCGCGCCGAGCGCGAACTGCCCGTCGTCTGGGCCGTCGCCGTCGGTTCGCTGAAGAACAAGGCCATCCTCGTGCCCGCCGCGCTGGCCATCAGCGCGTTTGCGCCGTGGGCCATCACGCCACTGCTGATGCTGGGCGGCGCCTACCTGTGCTTCGAGGGTTTCGAAAAGATTGCCCACAAGTATCTGCATCCGGATGACAGCCACAAGGCCGAGCTGGCACAGGCGCTGCGCGACCCGCAGGTCGACTTGGTGGCGCTGGAAAAGGACAAGATCAAGGGCGCCATCCGCACTGACTTCATTTTGTCGGCGGAAATCATCGTCATCGCCCTGGGCACGGTGGCTGCGGCCACCTTCGCCGAGCAGGTGGCCGTCGTCGTCGGCATCGCCATCATCATGACGGTGGGCGTGTACGGCCTGGTGGCCGGCATCGTCAAGCTCGATGACGCGGGCTTTTATCTGGCCGCGCGCAAGGGCGCGGGCGCGCTGATGAACGGCGTGCGTGCATTTGGCCGCATGCTCGTGTCGGCGGCGCCGAAACTGATGAAATTCCTCTCCGTGGTGGGCACGCTGGCCATGTTCATGGTGGGCGGCGGCATTTTGACGCACGGCTGGCCGTGGGCCAGCGCCATGCTGCACCACGCGGAAGAAGCCGTCGGCGGCATGGCTCTCGTCGGCCCCGTGCTGGCCGCCGTCACCCCCAGCCTGATCAACGCGGTGGCCGGCGTCATCGCCGGTGGCCTGGTGCTGGCCGGCGTCACGGCCGTGTCAGCTTTATTGCGCATGATCAAGCCAAACAAATAAACTTTCTGGTCTGATGGGGCGGCAGGCGCATCCGTGCCTGCCGCCCCGGCCATGCCGGCGGCGCCTGCCTGCCCATGGAGACCCTATGCAGCCTTCCCCCATCCAACGCCCCAGCAACGCCTTCATCGGTGCCTCCTGGGCGGCACTGCTGATCGGCGCCATCACCTATTTGTCCGGCCTGTGGAACGCCACGATGGCCCTCAACGAGAAGGGCTATTACTTCACGCTCCTGATGTATGGCCTGTTCGCCGCCATCTCGCTGCAAAAATCCGTGCGCGACCGTAGCGAAGGCGTCGCCGTGACGGGCATGTATTTCGGCCTGTGCTGGATTTCCGTGTTGCTGGCCTTGCTGCTGCTCACCGTCGGCCTGTGGAATGCCACCCTGCAAAACAGCGAAAAGGGCTTTTATGCCATGGCATTCCTGCTCAGCCTGTTTGCCGCCGTGGCCGTACAAAAGAATGTGCGCGATGTGGCACGCGCCCCGGCCGCCACGCCAGCCGACGCGCCAGGAACTTAAGTGCCAACGGCGCGTCTATCTCTATATCCATAGCGGGAGAGACGATGAGCGACCAGCAGAAACGTTTACAGATGGCGCTGGAAGCAGCGCACATGGCCATCTGGGATTCGCGCATCGTCGCTGGCCAGGTTATCGACGGCACGGTCATCTGGTCGGCCAGGGGGGCGGCTTTGCTGGGCCTGGAGGAGCGCGCCCTGACACATTCCTTCCCCGCTTTCCTCGACTGCGTGCATGCCGATGACCGCGACAAGGTGATCAAAGTGCTGCAAGACGGCGTGCGCCGGCGCGGCGGCTACGCCCTGCAATACCGCGTCATCTGGCCCGACGGCAGCGAACACTGGCTGGCGGCCCAGGCGCACGTCTTCATGGATGGCGGCGGGCATCCCGAACGCACCCTGGGCATCATCTGGGATGTCACCGAGCACATACTGCGCGAACTCATGATCGCCGAGCGCAAGGAACTGGCCGAAGTGACGCTCAGCTCCATCGGCGACGGCGTCATCACCACCGATCCGCAGGGCAAGACGCGCTACCTGAACCGCGTGGCCGAGCAATTGACGGGCTGGAGCAACGGCATGGCACAGGGCCTGGACATCGGGCTGACCTTGCCGCTGACCGATGAGCGCACAGGCGAAGCACGCGAGCACGTGGCCATGCGCTGCCTGCAACAGCGCCAGGCCATCGGTATTTCCCCCCGTTCGCAGCTGATCACGCGCGAAGGCCGGCGCATCGCCATTGAAGAGTCCGCCGCGCCCATCTGGTCGCGCGACGGTGAGATCCTCGGCGCCGTCGTCGTGTTTCGCGACGTCAGCCACGAACGCAAGCTGAGCCAGCAATTGTCGTGGCAAGCCACGCACGACACCCTGACGGGCCTGATCAACCGACGCGAATTCGAACACCTGGTGGCGGGTGCACTGCATACGGCCAAAGAAAGCGGCCACGCGCATGCGCTGCTGTACCTCGACCTGGACCAGTTCAAGATCATCAACGACACCTGTGGCCATGGCGCCGGCGACGTGCTGCTGCAGCTGCTGGCCAAGATGCTGCAGGGACAGATGCGCGACAGCGACATCCTGGCGCGCCTCGGTGGCGACGAACTGGGCGTGCTGCTGCCGCACTGTCCGCTCGAGCATGCGCGCCTGATCGGCGAACAGCTGCGTCAGTCCGTGCGCGAATTCCCCTTCGCCTGGGACGAACACAGCTTCGAACTGGGCGTAAGCATCGGCATCGCGGAAATCAACCAGGACAGCAAGTCCATGAGCGAGCTGCTGAGCGCCGCCGACCAGGCTTGCTGCCTGGCCAAGGAGCAGGGTCGCAACCGCCTGCACGTGTACCAGGAGTCGGACGTCATGCTGGCGCAGCGGCATGGCGAAATGCTGTGGATTTCACGCCTGAACGAAGCGTTCACACACGACTACTTCCGCCTGTACGCCATGCCCATCGTGCACCTGCGCGACAGCCCGGAACAACATGACGAAGTGCTGATCCGCATCCGCAACGGCAAGGGCGACCTGATACTGCCCGGCGCATTCATTCCCGCCGCCGAACGCTACGACATGATGCTGTCCATCGACCGCTGGGTCATCCGCGCCGTCTGCCAGCATATCCAGAGCGTGCGCGACAGCCTGCCGCCACTGGAAGCGCTGGCGGAAAGCCGGCGCCGGGCACCGGCCATGTATTCCGTCAACCTGTCGGGCATGTCGCTGGCCGACCCCGGCCTGCAAGACTACATCACGGCGCAGTTCGTGCAGTACGCGATTGCGCCCGAACAAATCTGCTTTGAAATCACGGAAACGGCCGTCATCGCCAACTTGCCAAAAGCGCAAGTGTTCATGCGCCAGCTCAAGGCCGTGGGTTGCCGCTTCTCGCTCGACGACTTCGGCAGCGGCTTTTCCTCGTTCGGCTACCTGCGGGCCCTGCCCGTCGACTATTTAAAGATCGACGGCATCTTCGTGCGCGGCATCGCCACCAATGCCATCAACCGCGCCATGGTCAAGGCCATCAATGAAGTAGGCCACGTCATGGGCTTGAAAACGGTGGCCGAATACGTGGAAAACGCGGAAACCCTGGCCATCATCCGCGAACTGGGCGTCGACTACGCGCAAGGCTACGCCGTGGGCGGCTTGCGGCCCCTGACGGCGGGCGTGGATTAGCCTCCACCGGCAACCAGTAGCTTTAAAACAATGCCGCATTGCTATCCCTAAATGCGTGCAAGCACGACCAATCTGGAGGATTTTGATCTACATCAATAAATTTGCGCAGGCGACTCCTTACACTGATCTCCATTCTTGCAATCGTGCAAGTCTTACTCACCAATTAGCTCTTTAACTGATCAGGAAGCCGCGACCATGCGCCAAAATTTGCCAGTGACTAACCGTGAAGTTCTCGTCTTGGACGATCAGGCCATCGTGTCGAAAACGGATATGAACGGCAACATCGTGTATGTGAACCCGTACTTCAGCCAGGTCAGCGGCTTCAGCGAGGCAGAGCTGATCGGTTCGCCGCAAAATATCGTGCGCCACCCGGACATGCCGGCCGAAGCGTTTGCCGACCTGTGGACCTCGATCCAGGCCGGCACGCCGTGGACGGGCCTGGTCAAGAACCGTTGCAAGAACGGCGACTTTTACTGGGTGCGCGCCAACGTCACACCCATTCGCGAAGCGGGCAAGACCATCGGCTACATGTCGGTGCGCGTGAAGGCCGACAAGGATCAGGTCAAGGCGACCGAGGAAGCCTACGCGGCCATCCGCAACAAGGAAGGCGGCAACATTGTCATCAAGAACGGGCAAATCGTCCGCCCGGGCCTGGCGCACCTGCTGCACAACCTGACGCACATGTCGCTCAACCTGCGCATCTGGGCCGCCACCTCCATCGTCAACTGTGTGCAACTGCTGGTGTGCGTCATCAGCCTGTTCGCCAGCGGCGGCAAGATCACCAATTACGCCATCTTCGGCGCCACCCTGTTCGGCTTCCTGATCAACGTTTTCCTCTGGTACACCTTGCGCATGTCCGTGCTCAAGCCGCTGGGCAAGGCCCTGAACGGCGCGCGGGCGATTGCCGCCGGCGACCTGTCGGGCAGTTTCGAAACGGACAGCACGGATGAAATGGGGCAATTGCTGCGCGCGCTGCAACAGATGAACAGCAACCTGATCGCCACCATCCGCGACGTGCGTATCAACGTGGAAACCATGGCCGTGGCCACCAAGCAAATCGCCGCTGGCAATATGGACCTCTCGGGCCGCACGGAATCGCAGGCGGCCAGCCTGGAAGAGACGGCCTCGAGCATCGAGGAATTCTCGTCGACGGTGAAACAGAACGCGGACAACTCGGTGCAGGCGAACGAGCTGGCCGTGGCCGCCTCGAAAGTGGCGGTGCAGGGTGGCGAGATCGTTTCCGAAGTGATCACCACCATGGACGAGATCAACACCTCGTCGAAGAAAATTGTCGACATCATCGGCCTGATCGAAGGCATCGCCTTCCAGACGAATATCCTGGCCCTGAACGCGGCCGTGGAAGCGGCCCGCGCCGGCGAACAGGGCCGGGGCTTCGCCGTGGTGGCGGGTGAAGTGCGCAACCTGGCGCAGCGCTCATCCGTGGCGGCCAAGGACATCAAGCAGCTGATTGAGATTTCCGTCGGCAAGGTGGGCGCCGGCATGCTGCAGGTGAACCGCGCCGGCGCCACCATGGAACAGGTGGTCAGTTCCGTCAAGCAAGTCACGGCCATCATGCAGGAAATTTCCATCGCCTCGCGCGAACAGAGCATCGGCGTCGACCAGGTCAACCAGGCCATCGCCCACATGGACCAGGTGACGCAGCAGAACGCGGCCCTGGTGGAAGAAGCCGCTGCGGCCGCCACGCGCCTGGCGGAAGAAGCGGCCAGCCTGTCGCAAGCCGTGAGCCTGTTTAATTTCGGCAAGATGCCGCCACCGCGCCGCGTCGCCATGCCTGGCGGCAAGGGAGGCGCCGCGAACACGGGCAAACCCGCCGCTCTGAAACGCCTGGCCGCTTAACACCTTTCAAGACCTTACATATACCATGCCTACACTACTCAGCAGTGCTTCCGCCGACCTGGACGCCGTCGTCGAATTCGACCCGGTCATCATCGGCAAGATGAGCCAGTCCGGCCCCCGCTACACGTCCTATCCGACCGCCGACCGTTTCAGTGCCGACTTCGGCTACGGCAACTTCCTCGAAGCGCTGGCCGCACTGCGCATGCGCGGTGGCCGCCGTCCGCTGTCGCTGTACGTGCACGTGCCGTTCTGCGACACCCTGTGCTACTACTGCGCCTGCAACAAGATCATCACGAAAGACCGCAGCAAGGCCGCCACCTATCTCAGCTATCTGAAACAGGAAATCGCCATGCAGGGCAAGCTGTTTGCCGGCATGAACCAGATCGAGCAGCTGCATTTCGGCGGCGGCACACCGACCTACCTGAGCGAAAAGCAGATGGATGAGCTGATGCTGCATTTGCGCCAGCATTTCGAGTTCGCTTCCGACGAAGACGGCGAGTATTCGATCGAAATCGACCCGCGCACCGTGTCGCGCGAACGCGTGTTTTCGCTGCGCGCACAAGGCTTTAACCGCATCAGCCTGGGCGTGCAGGATTTCGACGCCGACGTGCAAAAAGCCGTCAACCGCATCCAGCCGGAAGCGGAAACGGTGGCCATCATGCAGGCCGCGCGCGACGCCGGTTTCCGCTCGATCAGCATCGACCTGATCTACGGTTTGCCCAAGCAAAACCTGGAGACGATGACGGAAACCTTGCGCAAGGTGATCAACGCCAGCCCCGACCGCATCGCCCTGTACCACTACGCGCACATGCCGCACCTGTTCAAGCCGCAGCGCCGCATCCTCGACGCCGACATGCCCGACAGCGCCACCAAGCTGGCCATGCTGGGCCTGTGCATCGCGCGCCTGACGGCTGCCGGCTATGTCTACATCGGCATGGACCATTTCGCCAAGCCGACGGACGACCTGGCCGTGGCGCAGCGCCAGGGCCGTTTGCACCGCAACTTCCAGGGCTATTCGACGCGCGCGGAAGCCGATCTGATCGCCTGCGGCGTGTCGGCCATCAGTTCCGTCGGCGCCGTCTACAGCCAAAATGAAAAAACGCTGGACGCGTATTACGAAAAACTCGACGAAGGCGTGCTGCCGATCGCGCGCGGCATCAAGCTCGATACCGATGATTTGTTGCGCCGTATCATCATCCAGATGCTGATGTGCAATTTCGAATTGTCGATCGCCACCATCGAGCAAGCGCACCCCGTGAAGTTCCGCAGCTATTTCGCCGCCGAGCTGGAAAAGCTGCGCGAACTGGCCCGTGACGGCTTGCTCGTCATCGAGGAAGACTGGCTGACGGTGACGCCGAAAGGGCGCTTGCTGATCCGCAATATCTGCATGGTCTTCGACCGCTACCTGACGCAGGCCCGCGCCAACGCGGCGCCGGACGCGGTGCAGCCGCTGCGCTACTCGAAAACGGTGTAACGCCGCCCGATGAACGCCCTCAGCCTCGTGCCCATGTTCATGGTCGGCCTGGCCGGCAGCGTGCACTGCATCGGCATGTGCGGCGGCATCGTGGGCGCCCTGTCGATCAGCGGCGGTGCACCGGCGGCGCCTGCCCGCCCGGTCATCGCCATCGCCGTGGCGCGCCCCGCATTGCAGACAACCTTGCAATCGAACGTGCTGCGCGTGCTGGCCTACAACGGCGGGCGCATCGGCAGCTACATGCTGGCCGGCGCCCTGGCCGGCAGCCTGGCCGGTGCGGGCATGCTGCACATGGCTTCCCTGCAAGTGGCCGGCTACTGGCTGGCCAACCTGATGCTCGTCGCCCTGGGCCTGTACCTGATGGATGCCTGGCGCGGCCTGGCGCATCTGGAAGCGGCCGGCAATATCGTCTGGCGCCGCGTGCGCCCTTTGTTGAAACCCCTGATGCCGATGGATACGCCGCTAAAAGCGCTGGCCGTGGGTGGCCTGTGGGGCTGGGTGCCGTGCGGCATGGTCTACAGCGCCCTGCTGACAGCCATGCTGCAAGGTTCGGCCCTGCAAGGCGCCGCCGCCATGGCCGCCTTCGGCCTGGGCACCCTGCCCATGCTGCTGGGCATGGGCTTGCTGGGCACGCGCCTGCGCGCGCAGATGCAGCGCCGTCCCGTGCGCATCGCCAGCGGCTTGCTGGTGCTTGGCTTTGGCTTGCTGGGCCTGCTGCGCGCCGCGAATGGCGTGTCGCTGGGCTGGCTCGACGCCCTGTGCGTCACTGGCCATCCATGAAAAGATGCATGAAAACAAAACTATGAATGCTGTTTTACAACCGTCCGCCTGCTTCCATTGCGGCTTGCCCGTGCCAAGTGGCTCGAACTGGAACGTCACCATCGACGAGCTGCCGCGCGCCATGTGCTGCCCTGGCTGCGAAGCGGTGGCGCAAACCATCGTCGACATCGGCCAGAGCGCGTACTACCGCGACCGCGACGAATACGCCGTCAACGCGTTTGATGCCACCCTGATGCCGCCCGAGCTGCGTTTGTACAGCAATGACGACGCGCAATTCGCGCGCGACGCCAGCAGCTGCGAAGCGACCTTGTCCGTCGAAGGCATCCGCTGCGCCGCCTGCGTCTGGCTGATCGAACGCCAACTGACGCGCCTGCCCGGCGTGCAGGCGGCCAGCCTGAACGTTGCCACGGAGCGCATGTACGTGCGCTGGAGCCGCGCCGAATGTGAACCGGGCGACATCCTGCAAGCCGTGCGGCAAGTCGGCTACACGGCCTATCCGTATGACGCCGTGCGCCATGGCGAGCGCCTGCAAAAGGCCAGCAAGACCCTGGGCCGCCAGCTGTTCGTGGCGGGCCTGTCGATGATGCAGGTGATGATGTACGTGGCGCCCGCCTACCTGGCCGCCGAGGACGGCACCCTGGACGACAGTATGGCCAGCCTGATGCGCTGGGCCAGCCTGCTGCTCACGTTACCGGCCATCTGCTATTCGGCCATGCCGTTTTTCCAGGGCGCCTGGGCCAGCCTGCGCGCACGCACACTGGGCATGGACGTGCCCGTGGCGCTGGGCATCCTGGCGGCCTTCTTCGGCAGCGTGGTGGCGACCTTTACGGGCCGCGGCGAGGTGTATTACGACTCGGCCACGATGTTCATCTTCCTGCTGCTGTGCAGCCGCTATTACGAGCTGCAGGCGCGCCGCAAGGCGGCCTCGGCGCTGGAGCGCTTGCAGCACGCCTTGCCCGCCTCGGCCTCGCTGATGGCGGGCTTTCCCGACAACCGCGCCACCACCCTGGTGCCGGCCGGTACGCTGGACGTGGGCGACATCATTTTAGTCAAACCGGGCGAGGCGATCGCCGCCGACAGCGTCATCATCGAGGGCACGAGCGCGCTCGATTTATCCCTGCTGACGGGTGAGAGCGCGGCCCAGCGGCGCAAGACGGGCGAACAGGTGCCGGGCGGGGCCATCAACGCCAGCGCGGCATTGATCCTGCGCGTCTTGAAACCGGCGCGTGAAAGCACCCTGTCGGACCTGTTAAAACTCATCGAGCGGGCCGGCAGCGGCAAGCCGCAGATCGCGCAGTGGGCCGACAAGGTCGCCGCCTGGTTCGTGCTGGGCCTGCTGCTGTTTGCCATCGCCGTGTTCGCCTTCTGGAGCTGGCACGATGCGTCGCGGGCCTGGCCCGTGGCCATCGCCGTGCTGGTCGTGTCGTGCCCGTGTGCGCTGTCTCTCGCCACGCCGACGGCGCTGGCGGCCGCCACCGACAGCCTGCTGCGACGCGGCGTCTTGATCGTCCAGCCGCATGTGCTGGAAACCTTGCACCGCGCCACCCACATCGTCTTCGACAAGACGGGCACCTTGACCCTGGGTCGGCCCGTGCTGCAACAGATCGAGGGACTCGGCAGCCTGACGGAGGACGACTGCCTGCAAGTGGCCGCCGCGCTGGAAGCGGGCAGCGCCCATCCGCTGGCGCAGGCGATCCTGGCCGCCGCCGAAGGGTTGCCAGGACAGCAGGCGCGTGCGCATGCGGAACAATTGCAGGAAGTGCAGGGCCAGGGACTCGAAGGCGTGATCAACGGCGTGCGCTACCGCCTGGGCAATGCGGCCTTTGTCGCCGCCATCGCCGGGCCGCCGCTGGGCGACACGGCCGTCGGCATGCAGGGCATGACGCCGCTATACCTGGGCATGCAGGGGCGCTGGCTGACGCGCTTTTTGCTCAGCGATGCGTTGCGCCCGGAAGCGCGTGAAGTGGTCGCGTATTTCCAGCGGCGCGGCAAGCAAGTCGTGCTGCTGAGTGGCGACCAGGAAGCGCTAACGCAAAGCGTGGCGACGGAACTGGGCATCAACACGGCGTGCGGCGAATGCCTGCCCGATGAAAAGCTCGATTTCGTGCAGCAATTGCAGGCGACGGGCGCCGTCGTGGCGATGGTCGGCGACGGCATCAACGACGCCGCCGTGCTGAGCGCGGCCGACGTCTCGTTCGCCATGGGTTCCGGCGCCGCGCTGGCACAGGCGCATGCGGATACGGTGCTGCTGTCGAGCCAATTGGTTTCCGTGCTTGACACGGCGAAAACGGCCGCGCGCAGCATGCGCATCATCCGCGAAAACCTGGGCTGGGCCACCCTGTACAATCTGACGGCCATCCCGGCCGCCGCGCTGGGTTACCTCAACCCCTGGCTGTCCGGCGTCGGCATGGCTGCCAGCTCGGCGGTCGTCATCGCCAACGCCCTGCGCCTGCGGAAAGCCTGAACATGGAAGCACTCTACCTCCTCATCCCCTTAAGCGTCGTGGTCGTCTTCATCGCGCTGTGGGTGTATTTCACGGCCTCGGACAGCGGCCAGTTCGACGACCTCGTCGGACCGGGCCTGCGCGTGCTGCAGGACGACGATACGACGGTCAAGCCGCCGGTGCCCGGCGACCCGCATCCCTGACCCCTCCAGCCCGGCCGGCGTCCCGTACGCCACGGCCGGCGCGCCTGCCCCACATCCCCTCTGATTGCAGGGATCTTGCATGGCTTTTTTGACCGAAATATCGCTTTATTTCGATGCCAGTTCGCTACGCTTATTTCATCCGGGGAATTTTGATCCACATCAAAGTTTTTTCGCGGTCAAACACTTACTCTCTGGCCACCATCATAAATAGTAATTCCAGGGAGAGTCTTTGTGGATCAATCGCTGAACTATAACTACAAGATCGTGAAGCAATTCGCGGTCGCTACTGTGGTATGGGGCATCATCGGCATGCTGGTTGGCGTTATCATCGCCGCTCAGTTGGCCTGGCCTGCCCTGAACCTCGACATACCATGGCTGACATACGGACGCTTGCGTCCGCTGCACACGAATGCGGTAATTTTCGCCTTCGGCATCTGCGGCCTGTTCGCCACCTCGTACTACGTTGTACAACGCACCTGCCAGGTGCGCCTGTTTTCCGACAAACTGGCCGCCTTCACCTTCTGGGGCTGGCAAGCTGTGATCCTGTGCGCGGTCGTCACCCTGCCCATGGGCCTGACACGCGGCAAGGAATACGCCGAGCTGGAATGGCCTATCGCCATCCTCATCGCCGTCGTCTGGATCGCCTACGCCATCGTGTTCTTCGGCACACTGATCAAGCGCAAGGTCAAGCATATCTACGTGGCCAACTGGTTCTTCGGCGCCTACATTCTGGCCGTGACGATTTTGCACGTGGTCAATGGCGCCGTCATGCCAGCCTCGTTCACCAAGTCGTATTCCGCCTATGCGGGCGTACAGGACGCCATGATCCAGTGGTGGTACGGCCATAACGCGGTGGGTTTCATCCTGACCGCCGGCTACTTGGGCATGGTCTACTACTTCATCCCGAAACAGGCCGAGCGCCCCGTGTACTCGTACCGCCTGTCCATCGTCCACTTCTGGGCGCTGATCTTCACCTACATGTGGGCGGGCCCGCATCACCTGCACTACACGGCATTGCCTGACTGGACGCAATCGATCGGCATGGTCTTCTCGCTGGTCCTGCTGGCACCAAGCTGGGGCGGCATGATCAACGGCATCATGACCCTGTCGGGCGCCTGGCACAAGCTGCGCACCGATCCGATCCTGAAATTCATGATCGTCTCGCTGTCGTTCTACGGTATCGCCACCTTCGAAGGTCCGATGATGTCGATCAAGACCATCAACTCGCTGTCGCACTACACCGACTGGACCGTTGCACACGTGCATGCGGGCGCCCTGGGCTGGGTGGGCTTCATCACCATGGGTTCGATCTACTATCTGTTGCCACGCCTGGCGGGCCGCACGCAGATGCACAGCACGCGTTTGGTCGATGTGCACTTCTGGGTGGCCACCATCGGCATCGTGCTGTACATCGCCGCAATGTGGATCGCCGGCGTGATGCAGGGCCTGATGTGGCGTGCGGTCAATCCGGACGGCACCCTGACCTACACCTTTGTCGAGAGCGTGAAAGCAACGTATCCGTACTACGTGGTGCGCGTGGCCGGTGGCCTGCTGTACCTGTCGGGTATGTGCATCATGGGCTACAACACCTGGATGACCTTGCGCGGCAGCAAACTCCCCGTCGCCCGCATTCCGGAACTGAACGCGGCGCACGCCTGATAGGAGCAAAAGCAAATGAAATTTTCACATGCATGGATTGAGAGAAACCCCTGGCTGCTGATCGCCCTGGTCACGGTAGTGATCAGCATCGGCGGCGCCGTCGAGATCATTCCCCTGTTCTTCCAGAAGAGCACGACGGAACCGGTCGCCGGCCTGAAGCCGTATTCGCCGCTGCGCCTGGCGGGCCGCGACATTTACGTGCGCGAAGGCTGCTACAACTGCCACTCGCAGATGGTACGTCCGCTGCGCGCGGAAACGGAACGCTATGGCCACTATTCGGTCGCTGGCGAGTTCGTCTACGACCGTCCGTTCCAGTGGGGTTCCAAGCGCACGGGGCCGGATCTGGCCCGCGTGGGCGCCCGCTACAGCGATGAATGGCATCGCACGCACTTGAACAACCCGCGCGACGTGGTGCCCGAGTCGAACATGCCGGCCTACCCATGGCTGGCGAAGACCAAGCTGGTGCCTGACGACATCATGCCGAAGATGCGCGCCCTGCAACGCCTGGGCCAGCCGTACAGCGATGCGGAAATCACCGCCGGCCCGGCGCAGCTGCAGGACAAGACGGAAGAAGACGCCCTGGTCGCCTATCTGCAAGGCCTCGGTACATTAATCAAAACAAGGAATTAGCATGGCAATCGAGAACCTGTTTGACAGCGCCAGCAGCGTCATGACGGTGGTTTCCTTTACGACGTTCGTAGGCATCCTGTGGTGGACGTTCAGCCGCAGCAATAGCGACTTCGACGCGGCGGCGCGCCTGCCGTTCGACGACGAGGCGCTCGACTACGCGGCCGATGCCGCACCGGCACAAGGGGAGCGCAACCATGGCTGATTTTACCAATGGCTTCTGGAATATCTACATCGTCGTGCTGTCCCTGCTGGGCATCATCGGCTGCGGCGTGCTGCTGTACTCGCAGTCGAAAATCAAAGTGGTCGAAGGCGCGCCTGCCGACGGCACCACGGGCCACGTCTGGGACGAGGACTTGAAGGAACTCAACACGCCGATGCCGCGCTGGTGGATGTGGTTGTTCTACATCACCATCGTCTTCGCCCTGGCGTATCTGTTCCTGTACCCGGGCCTGGGCACCTATGCCGGCAGCCTGGGCTGGAAATCGACGGGCCAGTACGAGGAAGAGCTGAAGAAGGCGGAAGCCGACTACGGTCCCCTGTTCAACAAGTACCTGAGCCAGGACTTGAAGACGGTGGCCGCCGATCCGCAGGCACTGGCCATCGGCCAGCGTTTGTTCCTGACCTACTGCGCGCAATGCCACGGTTCGGATGCGCGCGGCAACAAGGGCTTCCCCAACCTGACCGACAAGGACTGGCTGTATGGCGGTGAACCCGACATCATCAAGACCACCATCCTGCATGGCCGCAATGGGCAGATGCCACCGATGGGTGCCGCCCTGGGCTCCGAAAAGGATGTCGAGAACGTGGCCCATTATGTGCTGAGCCTGTCCGGTTCCACCTCGGACCCCGTCAAATCCGTGCTGGGCAAAGCCAAGTTCGGCGCCTGCATGGCCTGTCATGGCGCCGATGCGAAGGGCAATCAGATGCTCGGTTCGCCTAACCTGACGGACAAGATCTGGCTGTACGGCGGCAGTGCTGATACCATCATGGAAACCGTACGCAAGGGACGCAGCAACACCATGCCGGCCTTCAGCGATTTCCTCGGCGAGTCCAAGGTCCACGTGCTGTCGGCGTATGTCTGGAGCCTGTCGAATCCACAGACGCCCGTGAAATGATGTAATGGAACCTCAAGTCATCAAGATGTATGCGGCCCGCGAGCAGATCTACCCTCGCGAGGCCAAAGGACGCTACGCTACCTGGCGATGGGTATGCGTATGGCTTACCCAGCTGGCGTTCTACGGCTTGCCGTGGTTGACCTGGAATGGCAGGCAAGCCCTGCTGTTCGATTTGACCACGCGCAAGTTCTACATTTTCGGCGTCGTGCTGTGGCCCCAGGATTTCATCTATCTGGCGGCCCTGCTGATCATCTGTGCGTATTTGTTGTTTCTCGTCACGGCCATCGCCGGGCGGGTGTGGTGCGGGTTCTCTTGCCCGCAAACGGTATACACGGAAATCTTCCTGTGGGTCGAACGCCGCATCGAGGGCACGCGCAGCGCGCGCATGGCCCTCGACAAGCAGGGACCCTCCGTGCGCAAGGCCTTCAAGAAGACGGCCAAGCACCTGGCATGGGGCGCCATCGCCCTGTGGACGGGCTTTACCTTTGTCGGCTATTTCACGCCGATCAAGGAACTGGCGCGCGAGGTGACCACCCTCAATTTCGGTCCCTGGGAATGGTTCTGGGTCTTGTTCTACAGCCTGGCAACCTACGGCAACGCGGGCTGGCTGCGCGAGCAGGTGTGCAAATACATGTGCCCCTACGCGCGCTTCCAGAGCGCCATGTTCGACCAGGACACCCTGATCATCACCTACGATGCCAAGCGCGGCGAACCGCGTGGCGCCATCAGCAAGAAGGCCGGCAACAACGACAAGCTGGGCGACTGCATCGACTGCACCCTGTGCGTGCAAGTGTGTCCGACCGGCATCGATATCCGCAACGGCCTGCAGTATGAATGCATCGGCTGCGCCGCCTGCGTCGATGCCTGCAATACCGTGATGGACAAGGTCGACCGGCCGCGGGGACTGGTACGCTACAGTACCGACCATGCGATGGAAAACAACTTCAATTCGAAGCAGATCCGCCAGCGCGCCATGCGCCCGCGCGTGCTGATCTACACTTCCATCCTGGCCCTGATCATCATCGCCGTGTGTACCTCGCTGGCGCTGCGCACGCCCCTGAAAATGGACGTCATCCGCGACCGCGGTTCGATGGGACGCGAAGTGGAAGACGGCATGATCGAAAACGTCTACCGCTTGCAGATCATGAACACCTCGGAGCAAATCCAGCATTTTAAAATCAGCGCTTCCGGCTTGCCGGGTCTGACCTTGCTGACGCGCGAAGAGGTGACCTTGCAGCCGACAGAAACGCTGGGTTGGCCGATCCGCCTGCGCGTGCCGCATGGCGTGGGCGAGAAGGGTTCGAACAAGATTGCAGTCGAGCTACAATCGCTGGACAACCCATCGTTGCATGTGCGTGAAAGCGCGGTATTCATCGTGCCGCGGTGATGTTGATTCGGGGTCGGACCCTCTGGGTCCGACCCCGGTATTTCGCCGTAGGGGTAGCATCAAACATGCGTTAGCTTTACTTTATTTTCAACCCAGAAGCAAAAGCTGGGGTCAGACCCAAAGGGTCTGACCCCAAGGAGAACAAAATGTCCGACAGTCTCAAGCTGCAAGCCCCCGTTGCCCCGTGGTACAAGCATCGCTGGCCATGGCTGCTGATGATCGGTCCCGGCCTGTCCGTGGTCGTCGGCAGCTTCATGGGCTATATCGCGTTTACGCAGCCTGATGCGCTGGTGGTGGGCGACTATTACAAGCAGGGCAAGGCGATCAACCAGGATTTGAAGCGCGACACGATCGCCAGCGACCTGGCGATGGATACCAGCCTGTCCTATGATGTGGCACAGGCGCGCCTGAGTGGTTCCGTGCACAGCTTCGGCAAGGCTTACCAGGGTCCGCTGCAGCTGCATCTGGCGCATGCGACCTTGCCGGAAAAGGATATCAAGCTGCTGGTGCAGCCCGATGCGGCGGGCAATTTTTCCGTGGCGCTGCCGATGCTCGAGCGCAGCCGCTGGCAAGTACTGGTGGAAAACGACAAACGCGAGTGGCGCCTGTCCGGCATCTGGACCTGGCCGCTGCAGCGCAGCATCGCGCTGCATGCGGATGAAGAGCTATAACGTACAGCGCCGGGAAAAAACCGTAGCGAGCGGCAGTGATTTGTGGCTAAGAAGCGCAGCTGTGCTAGAGCACAGCGAGCATCGCAGGCCGCAAAGCGCGACGCGCAGTAGGTTTTGACGGTGCTGTTATTTGCAGACGTCCGTGCCGGCTGTAATGGCTTTCAACTTGGCGGGCTGCAAAATCTCGATCTCGCGGTTGGAGACGCGCAGCCAGCCTTCCTTCTTGAATTTCGACAATAAACGGCTGACGCTCTCGATGGTCAGCCCCAGGTAATTGCCGATTTCCTCGCGCGACATGCGCAGCTGAAATTTGCTAGCCGAATAGCCGCGCGCTTCATAGCGCGAGGCCAGGTTGACGATAAAGGCGGCAAAACGCTGGGTCGCCTGCATATTGCCCAGCAACAGCATGACGCTTTGCTCGCGCGTGATTTCCTGGCTCATCATGCGATGGAAATGGCGCAGCAGGGTCGGCATATTGCCCAGCAACTGTTCCAGGCTGGAAAACGGAATTTCACACACTTCGCTGTCTTCCAGCGCCACCGCATTACAGTGGTGGCGGTCGGCGCTGATGGCGTCCATGCCCAGCAGTTCGCCAGCCATCTGGAAACCCGTCACCTGCTCTTCACCGCCCGGATTGATCTGGTACGTCTTGAAGTGCCCCAGGCGGATCGCGTACAGATTCTGGAACGAGTCGCCGATGCGGAACAGCGAGGCACCGCGCACGATCTTGCGGCGGCGGCCGATGATCTGGTCCAGCCTGTCCATGTCGCCCACATCGAGGCCCATCGGCAGGCACAATTGATGCATGCTGCAGGTCGAGCATCGCGCACGCAACGCTTCCACGGTCACTGTGGGCATGGTGGGAGTGAGTAGCGCTTCAGTCATGTCGGTACCTTTTAGAAAATGCAATAACGAGTTTACTGCATACAGGGTTGCCGTGTGCCAATTTCACCGCATTTCCGCTGAATAAACGACGTTCTAACCTTGATTATATGGCAACATCATTAAAAGCCCATGTGGGAAAGGCAATTTGCGCGGCGCCGCTTGCCAAGTTGATGTATTGATAGGAAAATTCCCGACAGCATTAGCTGCCGCCTGTACCGCCCGGTACTGAAAAGGAAATCATGAAGCCTCTCGGCATCAAAGCAAAAGTCGCGCTGGCCACCAGCCTGACCTCGATCGCCATGATCGCGCTGGTCACCATGATACAGGTGCAGCACATGCGCGCCGACTTCACCCGAGTACTGCTGAGCCAGCAGTCTGCCCTGATCACCCGCACCGCTGCCGAACTCGACGACAAGCTGGGCATGCTGCTGCAGATCGTCACGCTGACGGCCAGGCAGCAGCCGCCGGAATTGATCGCCCAGCCAGCCCAATTGCGCGAATACTATGCGCGCCGCTCGATGCTGGTACTGTTCGACGACGTGCTGGTGCTCGATGCGCAAGGCGCCGTCGTGGCCGACATGCCGGAAGTGGCGGGGCGCGCCGGCATCAACGTCGCCGAGCGCGAGTATTTCCAGACCGTCCTGCGCACGCGCCAGCCCATGATCACCGAGCCGATGCTGGGCAAGTCGAGCGGCATGCCCATCGTGCAGATGGTGGCGCCCGTGCTCACGGCCGATGGCCAGGTGGCCGGCGTGGTGATCGGTGTGCTGCGCCTGTACAAGGACAACCTGTTGGGACGCCTGCGCTCGGAAAAGATCGGCAAGAGCGGCTATTACTTCATCCTCACGCGCGGCGCCGTGCCGCGCTATGTGCTGCACCCCGATACCAGCCGCTTGCTGCAGCCGCGCCAGCCGAACGCCAACCTGACGACGACCCAGTTGCTGAAGAACGATGGCGAAGGCAGCATGGTCAGCACCAACAGCCGCGGCATCACGGCCGTCAACAGCTTCAAGCGCCTGAAATCGGTGAACTGGCTGCTGGCCGCCTCGCTGCCTCTCGATGATGCCTTCGAACCGTTCGATGGCGTGCTGTACCGGCTGGTGCTGTGGAGCGTCCTCGCTTCGCTGCTGGCCGCGTTTATTCTGGGCTGGGTCACCGTGCGCCTGCTGTCGCCGCTGGTGCACCTGCGCGACACGCTGCAAGCCATGCGCACCAGTGGCAGCCGCTTCACGCCCGTGCCGGTGCGGCAGCGCGACGAGATCGGCGAACTGACGGAAGCGTTCAACAGCCTGATGAGCGAACGCGACCGCCTGCAGCAGGAACTCGAAGCGCGTGCGGCGGAGCTGGAACAGGAACGCGACCGGGCCGAGGCGGCCAACCGCGCGAAGAGCGATTTCGTGGCCAACATGAGCCATGAAATCCGCACGCCCCTGAATGCCGTACTGGGCATGGTGTATTTGCTGGGCAATACCAAGCTCGATACGGAACAGCGCAAGTATCTGACCATGGTGCGCGTGGCGGGCCAGTCGCTGCTGGGCATCCTCAACGACGTGCTCGACTATTCGAAGATCGAGGCGCGCCGCATGGAGTTGTCGCCCGTCGAATTCGACCTCGACGAGGTCATGAACACGCTGGCCACGACGATGACCATGAATGCGGGCGAAAAGGAGCTGGAACTGGCCATCGCCGTCGAGCCGGACGTGCCGCGGCGCCTGGTGGGCGACGCCCAGCGCCTGCAGCAGATCCTCGTCAACCTGGCCGGCAACGCCATCAAGTTTACGGAGAGCGGCGAAGTGGTGGTGGCCGTCAGCCTGGCCGAAAGCCAACAAGGCCGCGCCTGGCTGCGCTTCGAAGTGCGCGACACGGGCATCGGCATGACGGAGTTGCAGCAACAGCAGCTGTTTGCCGCCTTTTCACAGGGCGACCAGAGCATCACGCGGCGCTTCGGCGGCACGGGCCTGGGCCTGGCCATCAGCAAGCAGCTGATCCACATGATGGGCGGTGATATCGCCGTGGCCAGTAGCGAAGGCAAGGGCAGCCGCTTCTGGTTCAGCGTGCCGTTCGAGATGCTGGCGCAGCCGGCCGAAACGCGGCGCACGCCGGCCCTGGGCCAGCTGCGCCTGCTGGTGGCAGACGATAACCGCACCACGCGCGAACTGATCGTCAAGCTGATCGAAGCCTGGGGCTGGCTGGCCGACGAAGTGGACTCCGGCTTTGCCGCCATCGAACTGTACCGCGAACGCCTGGCGCAGCAGCAACCGTACGACGTGGTGCTGGCCGACTGGCACATGCCCGTCATGGACGGCCTGGCCACGGCCAAGGCCATCCGCCAGGCGGCCAGCGGCCAGCGCCAACCCATCGTGGTGATGGTCAACGCCTTCGCCCGCAACCACCTGGAAGAAATCTCCAGCGCGGCCGAGGCCGATGTCGTGCTGATGAAGCCAATCACGGGTTCGAGCCTGTTCGATGCCCTGCACCAGGCGCTGATCGCCAAGAACGATGGCGGCGAACAGCGCATCCTGCACCAGCCGCTGGGCACCGAACTGGCCGGCGTGCATTTCCTGCTGGTGGAAGACAATCATTTGAACCAGGCCGTGGCGCGCGGCATCCTCGAACACATGGGCGCCACCCTGGACGTGGTGGGCGACGGCTTGCAAGCCGTGGAACGGCTGCGCACGGAGGCGCTGCGCTACGACATCGTGCTGATGGACATGCAGATGCCTGTCATGGACGGCTTCAGCGCCACCCACATCATCCGCACGGAACTGCGCTTGAACTTGCCCGTGATCGCCATGACGGCCGGCGTGCTGGCCTCCGAGCGCGAGCGCTGCATGACGGCCGGCATCAGCGATTTCATCGCCAAGCCCGTGGTGGTGGAAGAGATGATGGCAGTCATCCTGCGCCACCTGCCGAAGCGCCCGCCAGTGCAAACGGCCGAGCCGGTGACAGTTGCCGATGAGGAGGTATTTTCCATGGCGCCGCTGATGCGCGTGATGGGCCGCGATGCCAAGGGGCGCGGCGTGCTGCGGCGCATGGTGGAAGACGCCCTGAACAAGGGCATGACGCCCGTGCGCGACGCCGAAACAGCGTTGCAAACGGGCCGCCACAGCGACGTGGCGCGCATCCTGCACGGCGTGCGCGGTTCCGTGGGTACCCTGGGCACGAAGCGCCTGATCCGCGCCGCGTTTGCCACCGAGGAAGCCATCGACGCGGGCCGCCTGGACGAGGTGCCGGCGCTACTGGCGCACACGGCGCAGGAACTCGAACAGGCGCTGGCGGCGGCCGCCGATTGGTTGTCGAGGCTGAAAGATTAAAAGAGTAGGTCGGATTAGCGGCGGCACGCCGCGTAATCCGACAACATTGTTGGCGGATCATGTCGGATTACGCGCTTGCGCGCTAATCCGACCTACCAAATTTACGCCGGCACGCCCAGAATCACGCTGGAGGCTTTAAAAATTGCCGTCACGCTGCTGCCGATGGCGATGCCCAGGTCGGTGCTGCTCTGGTTGGTGATGATGGCGGCGATCGTGCCGCCACGCGGCAAGTCCAGCACCACTTCCGTGTTGACGGCGCCCGTCTGCACGCGCGTCACGGTGCCGGCCAATTGATTGCGCGCCGAAAAGCGCGCCCCTTCGCTGTCCGCCACAAGGATGATCGACGACGCCTTGATCAGCGCAAACGCTTCCGCGCCCGGCACCAGGCCCAGGCTTGCGCTGCTGCCCTGCGTGACGATGGCAACGATGTGCTGGCCGCCTGGCAATGCCAGGGTGACTTCGTCGTTGACGGCACCTTGTTTTAGTTCGGCAACTTTGCCCAGGAATTGATTGCGTGCCGTGGTTTTCATGGCCATTCTCCGTATGAGTAAAAGATCGTCGGCGATGCCTTCGGCCTGGCTGCCCAGTTGGCGCAGGTAGCGGGCATGCTCACGCTCGATGATACGGAAATTGTCGACCAGCTGGCGACCCCGTTGCGTCAGCCGCGTGCCGCCGCCGCCCTTGCCGCCCGTCAAGCGCTCGACCAGCGGCTCGCCAGCCAGGTTGTTCATCGCGTCGATGGCGTCCCAGGCCGCCTTGTAGCTCATCTTGACGAGCTTGGCCGCCTGCGTGATGGAGCCGCACTCGGCGATGGCACCCAGCAATTCCACCCTGCCGGCGCCGCCCAGATTTTCTCCGCCCACCGTCATCCATACCGAACCTTGCAGGCCGATTTCCGCTGCCGCTGATTTATCCAATGCGTTCACCCAATGCCTTATGTTCTTCCATGCTGTCAATTTGTCCGTCACGCAAGTACAGCACATGCTCACCCAGGATGCGCGCATCTTCCGGATCATGTGTGATCAGGATCATGGGCACGTCCAAGCGCTGCTGCCACTGGCTCAGCTCCAGACGCATTTTGACACGCAGGGCCGGATCGAGGGCGGCAAACGGCTCGTCGAGCAGCAGCGCATTTGGCTCGGCCACGAGTGCCCTCGCCAGCGCCACCCTTTGGCGCTGGCCCCCGGACAACTCGTCGGGAAACTGGTGCGCCAGTTCCTGCAAGTGAAATGCGTCGAGCCAATGCTCGACCTTCTGCAATTTTTCGCGCGCGCGCGGGTTGAACCAGCCCCGCGCCAAGCCGAAGCCCACGTTCTGGCGCACCGTCAGGTGCGGGAACAGCGCGTAATCCTGGAACAGGTAGGCGACATTGCGCTGCTGCGGCGGCAAGTTGATGCCGGCGGCGGAATCGAACAGGGTACGGCCATTCAGGCGGATATGGCCGGCGTCAGGCGTGAACAGTCCGGCAATGGCTTTCAGGGTCATGCTCTTGCCGGCACCGGACGGGCCATACACGGCGATGCGCTGGCTGTTTGAGGTGCATTGCACGTGCATGTCGAAACGGCGTTTGCCGGAGCGCAAGGTGGCGCGAATGTCGAGGTCGAGTTGCATGGGCATCATCATAGGCCTCATTTGTGCGCGATGCGCCCGGGCGCCAGGCGGCCAGCCGACAACAGCACCACGATGCAGACAAGGGAGATAATCACGACCAGCGTATTGGCCACGTCGTCCTGGCCCGCCTGCACGGCTTCATACACGGCCACCGACAGGGTCTGCGTCTTGCCGGGGATGCTGCCGGCCACCATCAGCGTGGCGCCAAACTCGCCCAGCGCGCGCACAAAACCCAGCAGCACGCCGGCGAGGATGCCGCGCCAGGCCAGCGGCAAAGTCACGCGGAAAAAGATGGCCATTTCCGAGATGCCCAGCACGCGGGCCGCCTGCTCCAGCTGCCCGTCGACCGCCTCGAAGGCGGCGCGCGCGGGCTTGAAGACGAGGGGAAAAGCCACCACTGTGGAAGCGATGACGGCGCCCTGCCAGGTGAAGATGAGGTTGATGCCGAAGTTGTCCTGCAGCCAGATGCCCAAGGTGCCGCGCCGGCCCAGCAGCACCAGCAAGTAATAGCCGAGCACGGTGGGCGGCATCACCATCGGCAGGGTCAACAGGGCGTCGAGCAGCTCGCGCCCGGGAAAACGCGTGCGCGCCAGCAGATAGCCCGTACCGATGCCGAGCAACAAATTGAGCGCCGTGGCCCAGGCCGCTACTTTGAGCGACAGGGCCAGCGCGGTCCAGGCGATATCCATGCAGGCGCGTGCTTAAATTAGGGTTTCTTGAATCCGTCAGCTTGCTTGAATCCATAGCGGGCGAGGATGGCTTGCGCCGGCGCCGTCTGCAGGTAGCTGACGAAGCGCTTCGCTTCGGCGGCATTGCTGCTGCCCTTGATGGTGGCGATCGGGTATAGCACGGGCGCGTCCAGGGGCACCTCCAGCACCACGTTCACCTTGTCTTTCATGATGGCCGCATCGGTGGCGTAGACAAAGCCCGCGTCGACTTCGCCGCGCGCCACATAGTCGAGCGACTGGCGCACGTTCTGCGTGCCGATGGCCTTGGCTTGCACGGCGTCCCACAGCTTCGCCTTCTTCAGCGCGCCTTCGGAGTACCGGCCGACGGGCACGCTGGCCGGGTTGGCGATGGCCACGCGGGTCACGCCCTTGTGCGTCAGATCGCTCAAGCTCTTGATGCCCAGCTTGCTATCGTGCGGCACGATCAGCACCAGGCTGTTGCTGACGAAATCCTGGCGCTCGGCCGGCAGCACCAGGCCCTGCTTTTGCGCCGCATCCATGGTTTCCTGGTCGGCCGAAGCAAACACGTCCACGGGCGCGCCCTTGACGATCTGCTGCAGCAGCACGCCCGAAGCGGCAAAGTTCAAGGACACCTTGCTGCCCGGGTACTGCGCCTCATAGCCTTGCGCCGCATCCTTGAACGCATTCGTCAGGCTGGCCGCGGCCGACACCATCACTTCGCCGGCAAAGGCGGAGGTGGCGGCGCTAGCGAGCAGGGCGGCGCTGAGGAGTTGGGCGAGGGAGGTGAGGCGCATGATCGTATCCTTGTAAAGTGAACGGTGAACAAGGAGCGTAATATACACCGATATATAGCGTTCTACCATGGCGCAGGTCAAGACGGCTGAACTTGCTTCAAGCGCAGTCTTAAGCGGCCACTTTCTCGCTGCCCAGGTCATCCTTGCGCTGCGCATATTTCTGCGCGATCACGGCGCAAATCATCAGCTGAATCTGGTGGAACAGCATCAGCGGCAAAATCACCATGCCCAGCGAGTGCGTGGCAAACAGCACCTTGGCCATGGGCACGCCGCTGGCCAGGCTTTTCTTCGAACCGCAAAAGACGATGGCGATCTCGTCTTCCTTGTTAAAACCCAGGCGGCGGCTGATGAATGTCATCAGGCCCAGGACCAGCGCCAGCAGCAAGATGCTGAACAGGCCCAGCGCCACCAGCGTTTCCACCGAAATCGTATGCCACAGGCCTTCGCTGACGGCTTCACTGAAGGCCGTGTAGACCACCAGCAAGATCGAGCCCTGGTCGACGTATTTCAGGGTGGCTTTATGGCGGTCGACCCAGCGGCCTATCCAGCGGCGCAGGAACTGGCCGGCCAGGAAGGGCAGCAGCAGCTGCATGACGATGGACAGCACGGCGTCCACCGACGACTTGCTTGCCCCGCCTTTCGCCACCAGCAAGCCGACCAGGATGGGAGCAAGAAAAATGCCGATGAAATTCGAGGCCGAGGCGCTGCAGATGGCCGCCGGTACATTGCCGCGCGCCATGGCCGTCAGCGCGATCGACGACTGCACGGTCGATGGCAAGGCGCACAGGAACAGGATACCCACGTACAGCTCGGGCGTGAGAAACGTCAGCGCCAGCGGCCGCAGGGCCAGGCCCAGCAGGGGGAACAAAATGAACGTGCTGGCCAGCACCAGCAAATGCAGGCGCCAGTGCATGACGCCGGCCACCACGGCTTCGCGCGACAACTTGGCGCCATGCAGGAAGAACAGGGCGCCGATGGCGACGGTGGTGACGTGGCCGAAGACCACGGCCGTCGTGCCCGTGCAAGGCAGGAAACTGGCCAGCGCCACGGTGACGAGCAGGGCGATGGTGAAATTGTCGGGTTTCAGATTGCGCAGCAGGGCGGCGGGGGAAAAAGAAGACATGCGGTAGCCTGGTAGCGGCCCAGCCTTGCAACACTGCGCCGTGGATGACAAAAAGCGCCGGAAACGGCGCCAGTGCTGGCTATTCTAACCCTATTGCCTGGCTACCTGCCTGTCAGCAGGCGTGGCTTGTGGACACAATGGCACAAAAAAATGCCCTGTCCGCAGACAGGGCAACCCGGAGTAAAGTACAGCGCGAGGGCGATTAACCGGCGGCTTTGACTTTCAGCTCGTTTTTGATTTCTTTCACGCCGCTCACGGAAGCGACGATCTGCACGACGCGGTCACCCGCTTCGGCGCTCGGTACATCGCCCGACAGGACGACGACACCTTGCTGGGTTGCTACCTTGACTGGCAGGGTAGCGGCTTGCGCATCGGCGCTCAGGGCGGCCTTGGCCGAGGAAGTGATGGTTTCATCAGGGACGGCTGCGGCGGCGTTGGCGGCCACGACAGTGTCAGCAGGAGCTTGTGCTTTTGGTGCGGAGTCAGCGGCATGCGAAGCGGTGATCGAGGCGCCCGACAGTACGATAGCGGCGACCAGGGTATTGAACAGTTTCGATGTTTGCATGGTAGTTCCTCTCAATGAAGTTAAAAGCTTCTTACTTGGATAAAGCAACACGTTGAAGCGTCACATCTACCCATACAGCAAGCACCGTGCCAGCTTTTAAATTACATTCAAAATCAACGACTTACATGCAGACTCGATTTTTCCAGAGCGTTTCCGCCGGATCTGGCGCGAAAATCGGGGCTTTTTGTCGCCTGACGACGACAGCTTGTGGCAAGACAATCAATATTTAACAGTAAGCCATTGATTATTCACGCTTTATTTTTGTCGCTCATCAGCGACAGGGTCGCCATCGGCCCGGAACAGGGCCGGCGTCAGCTCGTATTTCTGCAGTAAACGGTAGAACTCCGTGCGGTTGCGGTCGGCCAGGCGGGCCGCGTCGGCAACGTTGCCGTCCGTCAGGCGCAGCAATTGAATCAGATAGTCGCGCTCGAAGCGCTGCTTGGCTTCGTTATAGCTGAGCGCTTCCAGCGATGGCACGCGCAGCGCACGTTGCACCAGAGACAAGGGCACCAGCGGTGCCGTGGCCAGCGCGCACACTTGCTCGACCACATTGACCAGCTGGCGCACGTTGCCGGGCCATGGCGCCGCTACCAGGGCCGTGAGGGCGTCGGGCGCGAAACCGTTCAGCGGTTTCTGGTACTTGGCCGCCAGTTTCTGCAAGAAATGGTTCGCCAGCAGGGAAATGTCTTCGCGGCGCTCGGCCAGCGGCGGCAGGGTCAGGGTCACCACGTTCAGGCGGTAATACAAATCTTCACGGAACTGCCCTTCCGCCATGGCCACGTCCAGGTCGCGATGCGTAGCGGACAAGAGCCGCACATCGACCGGCCGCGTCTGGTCGGCGCCGACGGGGCGCACGGCCCGCTCCTGCAGCACGCGCAACAATTTCACCTGCAGCGGCAGCGGCATGTCGCCGATCTCATCTAAAAACAGGGTGCCGCCATCGGCCGCCAGGAACAGGCCTTCGCGGTTGCCGACGGCGCCCGTAAACGAGCCCTTCACGTGGCCGAACAGTTCCGATTCCAGCAACTGCTCGGGAATGGCGCCGCAGTTGACGGCGATGAACGGCGCCTTGGCGCGGCGGCTGGCGTTGTGCAGCGCGCGCGCCAGCAACTCCTTGCCCGTGCCGCTGGGGCCGCGGATCAAAATGCTGGCGTCGGAACCGGCCACCAGCTTGGCTTCGGCCAGCAACTCGGCCATCTGCGCGCTGCGGCTGATCAGCTCGGCACGCCAGCTCTCGTCGCCGGACGCGGGCGCCGGCATGACGGTAGACAGGTTGATGGCATACGCCACTTTTTCCATGAGCAGCTTGCCATCGAACGGTTTTGTCAGGTACGCAAACGCGCCGCGCGCCGTCGCCTCGACGGCGTCGGGAATGGTGCCGTGGGCTGTGAGCAAAATGACGGGCAGGGCCGCGTGCTGGCGGCGGATTTCATCGAACAGGGCCAGGCCGTCGCGGCCAGGCAATTGCACGTCGGTAATGACCAGGGCCGGCAATTCCACGGCCAGGCGCGCCAGCGCCGCTTCCGCGCTGCCCACGGCCGTCACGCGATAATTACCCGCCTTCAAGCGGATGGTCAGCAGGCGCAGCAGGTCGGGATCGTCGTCGACCAATAAGATGTGGGCCTGCTCGCTCATTTCGGCGCTCCCGCGGCAGGGCGCACGGACAAGCTGCGCTCGATGTTTTTCAGCGCCTCGAGTTTTTCATTGAGCAAGTCGTTGCGGCGCTGGGCGTCGCGCAGCTGCGCATTGAGCTTGTCGATACTCTCTTCCTGGCGGCGCAGTTCCGCATACTGGCTGCTGAGCAATTGCACCAGCGGCGCCAGAAGTTGCGCGTCCTTGCCCGTGGCCGTGGCCAGCGGTTCCAGCAACGCTTGCGCGCGGGCTAGGTCGCCGGGGCCGCGCAAGGTCGCTTGCAGCATGGCGCGGCGGATGGTGTTGGACGGCGCGTGATCGGCCTTCGCCAAGTCCAGCTGCGCTTTCACCAGTTCCGACGGCGTCATCAGGCGCAAGGCGCCTTGATACGCGAGCAGTTCGGTCAGCTGGGGGTCCATCACCACCACCACGCGCGGCGGCGTTTGCACCAGCACGGGCGTCTGGATAGTGGGCTTGGCGGCGCAAGCGCCCAATAGCAGCGCGCAGGCGGCCATGCCGGCCAGGGAAGTTCTCGTCATCATAAGGGCAGTTCTATCCGAAAATGCGCGCCAGCCTGGCGCGGTAAAAGAGTGACGCTGCCATCGTGAGCGGCGATATATTCGCGCACGATGGACAGGCCGATGCCATTGCCGTTGCGCGCGCCGGCCGCCTGGCGCACGCCCTGGTAAAACGGCTCGAAGATGCGCGCGGCATCCTCGGGCGCCACGCCAGTGCCTTCGTCGATGCAATCGATGCGCACACGGCCGCCTTCGCTAGACAGGGTAAACCGCACGGTGCCGCCTTCCGGGCTGAAGCGCACGGCATTCGACAGCAGATTCGCCAGCACCGTCGCCAGCTTGTCGCGGTCAGCCTGCACGATCAAGGACTCGCCCTGCACCTCGACGGTCAGGCGGCGCGCCAGCCACTGCAGGCGCTGCCCGGCCACCACATCTTGCAGCAAGACCAGCAAGTCCACCTTGCTGTGCGCCAGATGCTGGGCGTCAAAGGCGGCAGTATTGTAGCGCAGCAAGTCTTCGATCTGGGTTTGCAGGGAGGCCGTATTTTGCTGCAGGATGCCGGCGATTTCGCGCTGGCCATCGCTGAGCTTGCCGGCCACCTCGTCTTCCAGCAAGGCCACGCCTTCGCGCAGGGCAGCCAGCGGCGTCTTCAGTTCGTGCGAGATGTGGCGCAAAAAGCGTTCCTTGTCCGCGTCGAGGTCCGCCAGGCGCTGGCGCAGCCAGTCCAGCTGCTGGCCCAGGCGGCGCGTATCGGCCGGGCCACCGACGACGATGCGCTGATCGTAGCGCTTTTCGCCCAGGCGCCCGATGGCCGACTCGATGCGGCGCAGCGGGCGCGACAATAGAAAACCGAAGCAGGTCGCCAGCACGGCCGCCAGCAGCACGGCGCCGCCCACCAGCACGCCCAGCACGCGGCGCTGGCGTTCCAGCTCGGCCAGCAGGGCGTCGTTGCGGCTGCCGATTTCCGTCTTGCTTTCGCGCGCCAGGCTGTCATTGATCTGCGTCAGGCGGGCAAACGCGCGATACACGACGGCGTGGCCATCGCGCTTGCGGCGCTTACCCGCTTGCAAGACTTCCCACGCCGCTTGCGCCTGCGCCGTCCACTCGTCGGCCAACTGCGAGGCAAACTCGGGCGTGGCGCGGTTCAGCACTTGCAACGCCGCCGTCGCTTCGTCGCGCGCCGCCGCATAACGCTCGCGGAACACGGGATCATCGAGCACGAGGAACTGGCGCGCGCTGCGCTCCATGGCCAGGGTGCGCTCGGACAGGCGCTGCGACTGTTCCGTCAGGGCAATCGCCTGCGCCGCCGTCTCGCGCCCCAGCCGCGCCAGGTGTTCCAGGGTCAGCAGGGCTTGCACGGAGGTGGCCGTCAAAATGCCCGTCGTCAAAATGAAGGCGGCAAATAACAGTTGGCGAAAGGACAGTCTGGACAAGGTAAGCGCCTTCGGTTCGGTCAGCAAGGGGGAAAAGGCGCATGGTACGCTAAGCTTTCATTCGCAGACGCCACCCACCCGGAAATGGTTAATTTTGCAACACTGTCGCTTTTCCGGCCGCCAGCAAGGCCTTGGCGGCGGCGCACGAATACTCCTAGTACAATAGGGAAAACTTCATACAGGCATCAAAGTGACACCCCGCCCTGGCGGCCAGCCCTGGCATTACGCCACTTTGCCCCCACATGTGATGCAGCCCTACCGACTATCCGTTTCACCTACTGAAGAGATCCCATACCGCATGAGCACATTTGAAAAAGTCAGCAGCAACTTCATTCCAGTCTTGCAGGCAACCATCGAGCAATATGTCGAGCCGGCAACGGGCATGCGCCATATCCACATGCATACCGAGCAGGCTGAGATGGTGTTCCTGGTGGCCTTTCCCACTGTGCCGGAAGTAAGCGACGGCCGCGCCCACATCCTCGAACACCTGGCGCTGTGCGGCTCGTCGCGCTACCCGGTGCGCGACCCGTTCTTCTCGATGCTGCGCCGCTCGACGGCCACCTTCATGAATGCGATGACCTATCCGGACCGCACCGTGTACCCGTTCGCCAGCACCGACCGCAAGGATTTCTTCAACCTGCTCGATGTGTACCTCGATGCGGCCTTCTTCCCGAACCTCGATTACCTGAACTTCCGCCAGGAAGGCTGGCGCCATGCGTTCGAAGGCGACAAGCTGGTGTACCAGGGCATCGTCTTCAATGAAATGAAGGGCGCTTTCAACAGCCCCATGCGCGCGCTCGACAGCGGCATCGCCAGCGCCTTGCTCAAGGGCACGACGTATGAAGTGGAATCGGGCGGCGATCCGCTGGTGATCCCGGAACTCACGCATGCCATGCTGAAAGAATTCCACGCCAGCCACTACCATCCGTCGCAAGCCGTGATCATGACCGCCGGCAATATCGAAGCGTCGGCCGTGCAGGAACAAGTGGCCGAACGCGTGCTGTCAAAACTCAGCGGTTTCTCCGAGCGCCGCTTGCCGCAGCTGGCACCCGCATGGACGGCGCCGCAGGAAAATATCGTCAAGATTCCGTCGCAGGAAGCGCGCGACGATGAATTCGGCCTGCAATTTGCCTGGTTGATGGGCGAGTCGAGCGACCCCATCGCCTACTACCACGCGCATTTGCTGTCGCACGGCTTGCTGGGCGAATCGTCGGCGCCCGTCATGCGCGCCATGGAATCGGCCGGCTATGGCCGCCCATCGGACATGAATGGCCGCGACGCGGGCATCCGCCAGATGGTGTTCCACATCGGCATGGAAGGGTTGACGCAGGAACAGATCGCCGACGCGCACCAGCGCATCTGGACGGCCCTGGAAGAGACGGCGGAAGAGGGCATTCCCGCCGCCGTGCTGCACGCGGCCTTGCGCGACATCAAATACAGCCAGCGTGAAATCAGCAGCGGCCGCATGCCATATGGCCTGGGCCGCTTGCTGCACGCCTTGCCGCTGGCCATGTATGGCGGCGACGTCATGGATGCCTTCGACAATGCGGCCATCCTGGAAACGCTGGAGCAGCAGATCGAAGATCCGGAATTCTTCAAGCAGCTGGTGCGCGAGCTGATCGCCAACCCGACCCGTCTGACCACGCACGTGGTGCCCGACAGCGCCTACTTCACGGACCGCGCCGCCCAGGAAGACGCCAAGCTGGCGGCCCTGCAAGCGCGCCTGACGGATGCCGAGCGCGAACACATTGTCGCCGAGTCCGCCGCGCTGGAAGCGCATCAGCAGCTGCCGTCGAATTCCGAAGTCTTGCCGCGCATCCGCCCTGGCGACGTCAGCGCCGCGCCGCGCCCGGCCCTGCCGATTCCCCCCGCCGTCGATGGCGCCGTAGCGTTCAGCATTGCCTCGAACGGCATCAGCTATGCCAACGTGCTGTACGACGTGTCGAGCTTGCCGGAAGCGTCGTGGCCATGGCTGCGCCTGTACACGGACCTGGCGCCGGAACTGGGCGTGGGCGACATGTCGTTCGACGACGCCAGCGCCTGGCGCCAGAGCATGGTGCCTTCGTTCCATATCGGCCTGGAAGCCATTCCCCGCCCGCAGCAAGCCATGCGCGTGGAACTGTCGTTCTCGGCCAGCGGCTTGCGCGAAGAACACGCGGCGATTGCCGCCGTGCTGTCGGCCTGGATCGCCAAGCCCCGCTTCGATGAAGAAGAGCGTCTGGCTTTCCTGATCGAAAGCCTGGTGCAGGACAAATTGAGCAGCCTGGCCGAATCGGGCAACCGCTACGCCATGCTGGCCTCGGCAGCGCCCCTGTCGCCCACGCGCCGCTTCGACGACATCGTCGGCGGCCCGGCTGCATTGCCGTTCTACCGCCGTTTGCAGCAGCTGAGCAAAACCTCGGCAGGCTTGCAGGAAATCGCGCGCGAACTCGACACCCTGCATGCGCACATCATCGCCCAGTCACCAACCGTGCTGTGCGCGGGCCTGGAGCACGATGGCATCGCCCTGGCCCGCTTGCTGGAATTGCCGGCGGCCAGCACGCAGGCGGCAGCACCAGCCATTGACGTCGCACCTGTCGCATTGCCGCTGGCTAACACGGCCCTGCATGCGACGAGCCAGATCAACCATTGCTTCGTTTCCTGGGCCGTACCGGGCGTGCACAATCCGGACGCTGCCGCCCTGGCCGTGGCCGCTGAACTGATGACCAACCAGGTGCTGCATACGGCGCTGCGCGAAAAAGGCGGCGCGTATGGCGGCAGCGCCAGCTATGCGGCCGGCGCCGGCACGTTCACCCTGAGTTCCTACCGCGATCCGCGCCTGGCCGGCACGTTCGCCGACTTCGGCACGACGCTCGATCAAATCCTCGACGGCGATTTCTCGCAGGAGCAAGTGGAAGAAGCCATCATCTGCGTCATCAAGGGCCTCGACAAGCCACATTCGCCGTATGCGGAAGCGCTGACGGCGTGGAACATGCAGCAACGGGGCACGACGGAAGCCGTGCGCCAGCAGTTTCGCACCGGCGTGCTGACCTGCACCTTGAGCCAGATCAAGGATGTCACGCGCACCTGGCTGAAAAACGGCCAGCAAAGCCGCGCCGCGTTTGCGGGCAACACGACGCAAGACCTGGCAGGCCTGGAAGTGGTTGATCTGTTGGCGCTGGCTTCTTAAGCTGAGCAGACGGATCGTGTCGGATTACGCGGCGTGCCGCCGCTAATCCGACCTACGCTACGGATCGGGTAGGTCGGATTAGCGGGGCCGCCGAGGCGCGCAAGCGCGTAATCCGACAATATTGTTGGCAGGTGGTGGTGTCGGATTACGCGCGGCTTCGCCGCGCTAATCCGACCTACGCTGCTGATCAACCAGGCACGGCGCTCGGCTCCATGTACATCAACTCCCATTGATGCCCATCCAGATCCTGGAAACTGTGGCCATACATGAAGCCGAAATCCATCGGCTCCTTGTAAATGCTGCCGCCCGCCTGGACGGCTTTTGCCACCAGCGCATCGACTTCGCCGCGGCTCTCGGCCGACAAACACACCAGCACTTCCGTCGCCACCTTGGTGTCGCACAGCTGCTTGGGCGTGAACTGCTTGAATTTATCGTGCGTCAACAGCATCACGAAGATGTCGTCGGCAACGATCATGCACGTCGCCGTTTCATCCGTGAAATGGGCATTGAAGCTGAAGCCCAGGGCCGTGAAAAAAGCCACGGAGCGTTCCAGCGACTGGACGGGCAGATTGACAAAGATTTTGCGGGCCATCATGTCTCCTTGTAGGTCGAATGAGTACATCGTGCCCGCCGATTCTACACCTGCTTTTTACCCGCCCGCGCGTCCCACGGTCTTCGGCGCGTAGCCGAAATAGCGGCTGAACGCGGCGCTGAAATTGGCCGGATGGCGATAACCCGTTTGCCAGCCCGCCTGCGCCACCTGACACCCATTTTCCAGCAGTAACTTTGCCCGCTGCATGCGCAGCGCCAGCAGGGTGCGCTGCGGGCTGTCGTTGTAGCGGTAGCGCCACCCCTGCTTGAGTTTAAACAGGCTCAAGCCCGCTTGCGCGCACAGGTAGTCGAGCGTGAGTTCCTGCGCCATCTGTTCCTGCATCAGCGCGTGGACACGTTCCAGTTTGGCGATATCCGCGTCGGACCAGCGCGGCACGGGCGCGGATGCGGGCCGCAGCCCCCGCAGCTGCTCCGCCAGCAAGCTGAGCACGCCGATATGCACGGCCAGCGGGTCCGTCGCGCGCAGCAGGGAGCGCGCGTGCAGGGTGGCAGTTGGCGTGGTGGCGGCATGCGCCAGCTGGCGCGCGCCACCGTTGGGCAGCAGGGAAGTCAAGCCTTCCGGCCAGTAACGCGCCAGCGCCTCTTCGCCGACCAGCACGCGCAATTGCACCGCCCGGTGATGCGCCTCGAAACGGCGCTCGCCGCTGACGTGGTGAAACGCCGTCAGCGTCGTATGACCTCCCCGGAAATGCAATTGCCCGCCATCGCGCGTGGTGTAGCCAGACGCGCCTTCCAGGCCGATGGTAATGACCAGGCCGCCCGCATCGTCATGCTGCGATTGCTCGACGAGCGCAAGGCGCGGGCGGTAATCGGAATGCACGAGCAGCAAGCCCTGCTCGACCTGGCGCTGGTCGGCGCGGCACTCTTTCAACCCCGGGTCCAGCTGGCGCCGCGTCCAGCCTGCCGCTTCCCTGTCATGTCCTGCCATCACTCCTCCTGTCCCTGCGCACCGTAGCGCATACGAAATGCGCCGTGTCGCATACAAATGCAAATGATAATTATTCTCATTGTTG
The DNA here is from genome assembly GCF_049897625.1 of Janthinobacterium sp. PSPC1-1. Taxonomy (NCBI): domain Bacteria; kingdom Pseudomonadati; phylum Pseudomonadota; class Betaproteobacteria; order Burkholderiales; family Oxalobacteraceae; genus Janthinobacterium; species Janthinobacterium sp. PSPC1-1. Next base: position 83,762 of record NZ_JAFCWP010000002.1, read on the forward strand.
CATAAAATGAGCGTCATGCCCACCTTTGCAGGAGCCTTGTCCAGATGACGCCTTTTCTTCCCTTCCATCCCTTGCGGTCCCCTTACTTCCTGCCTGCCTTGCTGTTTTCGCTGCACGGCGCCGTGCGGGCCGACGAGAGTGCCATGCCGATGGTAAGCGTGAGCGCCAGCAAGCAGGCGCAATTGCTCGACCGGGTGCCAGCAAGCGTGACGGTGCTCGACGATGAAGCCCTGCGCGCGGCTGGCGCGCGGGGGCTGGAAGACGTGGGCCAGCTGACGCCGGGTCTGTCCTTCCAGCCCTTCGGCCAGGCTGGCGTGCTGTCGCCCGTGATGCGCGGCATGACGGCGAATTTCTTTTCCTTTTCCAGCGCCACCCTGCTGCTCAACGATGGCGTACCCGTGCTGATGGCGCAGGGTTTCGACGACAACCTGCTGGGCATCGACAGGATAGAAGTGCTGCGCGGCCCGCAGGGCACCTTGTACGGCCGCAATGCGGAAGCGGGCGTGATCAATATTTACTCGAACATACCCGGCAACGCCCCGCGCAGCAGCGTGGAAGTGGAGGCGGGCAGCCGCAACCGACGAGCCTTGCGCGCCGACCTTGCCCGCGCCTTGGTCGCCGACCGCCTGTATGCCAGCATCAGCGGCGAAAAACGCCGCCAGGATGGGTTTATCGCGAATCGCAACACGGGCCGCAAGGAGGATGGGCGCGACAGCGAAAACCTCAAGCTGGCGCTGCGCTGGACGCCCGATGCGCTGACGGACGCCATCGTGCGCTACCGGCATTTTTCCTACGACGATGGCGCCGCGCTCTGGGCCGCTCCCACGGCCGCGCGCGCCACGGTGCAATCGGGCACGCCCAGCTGGAACCATATGCGCGGCAGCAGCATCTCGCTCGACGTGACGCGGCAACTGGCGCACGGCATCAAGCTGCGCGCCATCACGGCGCGCAGCGATGTGTTCGACAAGGCGCAGCAGGATACGGATTTCCGCCCGGCCGACTTGCTGCACATCGCCCGCGACCACCATTTCCGCACCACCTCGCAGGAGGTGCGCCTGGAGGGGCGGCTGGGCACGGCGCAATGGCTGGCGGGCATGTATGGCGACCGCGACGACCATGACTTGCTGAACGAACAGAAGTTGCCCATGGGCCTGAGCCGCAGCGCAGCCAAACTGGGCGGTAATTCGACGGCGGCATTCACGCACTGGAACGTGCCCCTGGGCGGCGCCTGGAGCCTCAACGGCGGCGCGCGCTACGAGCGCGACAAGGTACGCTACAGCACGCCTGCGGGCGTGCGCCAGGACAGCGCCTGGAGCCGGCTGACACCCAAGCTGGCCGTGCAATATCAACCGGCACCGGCGCTGCTCCTGTATGCCAGCGCCAGCGAGGGCTTTCGCGCGGGCGGCTACAACGTCTTCGCGCCCTCGTCGCGCTACACGGCGTTCTCTCCGGAAACCGTGCGCGCGCTGGAACTGGGCGCGAAAGGCTGGCTTGCCGGCAAACGCCTGCGTTATGCGGCTGCCCTCTACCGCATGCAGGTGGACGACATGCAGGTGCAGCAAATGCCCAGCCCCGGCCTGGTCTACCTGACGAACGCGGCCAGCGCCCGCTCCACGGGCGCCGAAGCGGAGCTCGATTACCTGCTCGGCGGCGGCTGGCAATTACAAGCGGCACTGGCACTCAACCGCACGCGCTTCGGACGCTTCCGCGATGGTGCCAACAACTATGACGGACAACACAACCCGTTCGCGCCCGACCGCAGCGGTCAGGTCGCCTTGCGCTACGACGCGGGCAGCGGCTGGCATGCACAGGCGGCGCTCAGCGGCACGGGCGCCATCTTCCTCGATGCGGCCAACCGCTACCGGCGTAACGGCTATGGCTTGCTCAACCTGAATGCCGGCTACCGCACGGGCGCCTGGGATGTGAGCGCCTATGTCAGCAACCTGGCCGATCGCCGCTACGACGCGGTGGGCTACCAGAACGGCATCGTCAGCGTCGTCAGCCCGCCCCGCGAAGCGGGCCTGCGCCTGCGCTGGTCACGCTAATCCACCTGCATTTTTTTGAAAGGAAATCGTATGCTATTCAACACCCCCCATGCACTGCAACCCTACTGGGACCTGGCTGTCGCGCCGGTCCAGGCGGACGCGCTGGCCGCCGCCCTGGAACTGGACATTTTCGATGTGCTGACCACGCCGCACACACCCACGCAGCTGGCCCGGAAATTGTCGCTGCATGCGCCGCATACGGCGCTGCTGCTGGAACTGCTATGGAGCATGCATGTGCTCGAACGCGACGTGGCCCCAGGCTTGGGCGACAGCGAATCGAGCTACCGCTGCACGGCGACGAGCTTGCACTATTTTTGCCGTGCCTCCATGACCTTTTGCGGCGATGCCTGGCTGTACCGGCTGCATGCGCTGCGCCATTTCGCCACGCAGCTGGGCACGCTCGTGCGCGAGGGCGGCAAGGCTTCGCCTTCCCCCGGCAACATCGCCAATGGCGTCAACTGGGCCGCCGCCGCGCAACAGCAAATCGGCCAGGAACAGCGCGCCGTCACCATGCGCGCCGCGCTGTCCGTGATGGAGCGCATCGCGCCGTTTGCGGGACGCGACACGGCGCTGCGCCTGCTGGACCTGGGCGGCGGTCCCGGCTGGGTTGCCATTGCGCTGGCGCAAGCCCATCCCGGCCTGCAAGGTAGCGTCTTCGACTGGCCGGAAACCGTGGCCGTGGCCGCCGCCAATATCGCCCATGCCGGCCTGTCGGCGCGCCTCGATACCATCGGCGGTGACCTGGCTGCCGACGATATCGGCAGCGGCTACGACATGCTGTGGTGCTCGTCCGTGCTGCACTTCGTGCCGGACATGCCGGCGGCCCTGCGCAAGATGCATGCGGCCCTGCAACCTGGCGGCGTGCTGGTGTGCGTACAGGCGGAAATCGCGCCGACGCCGGACGATGCGGCCAGGGTGCTGCCCTACTATTTGCCGATGCGCATGCTGGGCCGCGCCGTCACGCGGCAAGGGGAACTGGCACAGCACTTGCGCAACGCCGGCTTTGCCCGCATCGAGCAATACCAGGCCAGCGACTTCCCCATGGCGCCCGTGCAAGTGCTGATCGCCCGCAAGGATGGACGGTGAAGCCGGCGCTGCGCATCACGCTGCTGCACGCGCTGTTCGGCTGGCTCAACCTGTCTCTGACGGCGCCCAGCATCTATCTGTGGCTGGGCTTGCCATTGATCATGCGCCAACATGGCTGGTCCGGCATGGATATCGGCCTGTTCCAGCTGGCAGGTTTGCCGGCACTGTTCAAGTTCGCGCTGGCCTTGCCTGTCGAACGCCTGCGCGGCACGGCCGATGCCAGCACGCAGCGCTACCGGCCATGGGCGATTGCGCTGTGCCTGTTGCTGGCGGCGCTGATGCTGCTCATGGGACGGCGCGAACTGCTGGGCAGCCGCAACGAACTGTTCGCGCTGGCGTGCGCCGTCGCCTTGCTGACCACCTGGGCCGATATTCCCGTCAATGCGCTGGCCATCCGCGTGCTGCCCGAAGCGCAGCGCCTGCGCGCGGGCGGCATCCGTTCAGCGGCCCTGTCGCTGGGCGCCATCGTGGGCGGCGGCATCATGCTGTTGCTGCAAACGCGCTGGGGCTGGCGCGCGCCATTCTGGCTGATGGCAGCGGGCATTGGCATGGGCGCGGCGGGACTGGTCTTGCTGGGAAAAACTGCGCACACGGCGCAGGCTGGCGACGCCGCAGCGCACCGGGGCGCCGACTGGCGCGGCTATTTTGCGCAGCCGGCCGCGCCGCGCTGGAATGCCTTGCTGCTGCTGTGCTTTCCCTTCATCGGCAGTGCCTGGTTTTACCTGAAGCCACTGCTGCTCGACCATGGTTTCGCTGCCCAGCAAGTGGCGCTGATCGCCGGTGTCGGCGGCGGCAGCGTGGCGGCGCTGGCCAGCCTGCTGGCGGTGCGCGTGACGCGCCGCATCGGCGTCGCCAGGGCCTTGCCCGCCGTGACGCTCTTGAGCCTGCTGGCCTTGCTGGCCCTGGCGCTGGCCGTGCTGCTGCGCGCGCCGCCGGCAGGCTTCATCGCCGCCTCCCTGCTGGTGGCGCTGGCCATGGGCGCGGCGGCCAGCCTGGCATTCGGCCTGATGATGTATTTTGCGCGGCCCGGCCATAGCGCCGCCGATTACGGCGTGCAGGCGAGCCTGTTCGCGGCGGGGCGCATGCTGGTGCCGCTGGCGGCCGGCGCCCTGCTCGACCAGATCGGCTATGGCGGCATGCTGCTGGCGCTGGCCGTGGCGATGGCGGGCGTGACCGTGCTGGCATTCGACAGCCGCGCGCTGATCGCCCGGCAAGCAGCCAGTTAACCGTTCGCCTGCAGCGAGGCGATGATCAGGGCCGCCAGCCGCTCGACGGGCGGCCTGGGCACGTTTGAGGCACGCAGCAATTCCAGCGACAGCGCGGGCAGCGCGGGCAAGCCCGCGTCCACATGGTCGAGCGCGCGCACGGACGAGGGTAGGCCGTACGCCGTGCGCACCGTCACGCCCAGCCCGGCGGCGGCGGCGGCCCACAGTCCCGCCAGGCTGGGGCTGGTAAACGCCGTGCGCCAGGCGATGCCGGCCCCATCGAGCGCCTGCGTGGCGCAGCGCTGGAACAGGCAGTCGCGGTCAAACGTAATCAACGGCAAAGGCTCGCCCGATTCGGGACGCCAGGCCAGGCTGGACGAGGCGATCCAGCGCATGGCCGGTTCGGCAATCTGCTGGCGCTGCGGCAGCGGGTACTGCGCCACATCGGCGATGCAGGCGCCACCCCACAGCAGGGCCAGGTCCAGCTGGCCCATGGCCAGGCCTTGCATCAAGGCCGTGTTGCGCGCCACGTGCGCCTCGATGCGTACTTTCGGATGCGCACGGGCAAAACGCCCCAGCACATCGGGCAGCAAGGCTTCGCCAAAATCCTCCTGCAAACCCAGCCTGATCCAGCCTTCCAGTTCCGCGCCGCGCAAGGCGACGGCCGCCTCGTCATTGAGTTCCAGCAGCCGGCGCGCATAGCCGAGCAAGACTTCGCCGGACGGCGTCAGCGCCAGCCCCCGGCCATCCTTGCGGAACAGCGGCATGCCCGCTTGCTCCTCGAGTTTTTTCAGCTGCGCGCTGACGGCCGAGGTGGAACGGCCCACCTTGTCGGCCGCGCGGGCAAAGCTGCCCAGCTCGATGCCAGCCACATAGCTGCGCAAGAAGGCGATGTCGAAATTAAGCAAGCTCATGGGGCAAATGCAATCGTCCGGTTTTATGAGATGGTATAGCGTAAATTATCTGATATTCAGAACGATCGTACTGCGCAACACTGTCAGGGTCAACCACTTTTCCCTTCCTGCCATGCACACCAGCTGCCCTGCCGTTTCCCTTCCCGTCACCGCGCCCGCGCTGGGCGATGCCCACCGCTGGAAAGTACTGGCCGTGGGCGTGGCCGCCAACGCCAGCTTTTCCGCTGCCGCCAACGGCATGCCCACCACGGCCATCTGGCTGCGCAGCGGCTATCACCTGAGCAATACGCAACTGGGGGTGGCGCTGGGCGCCATGGGCCTGGGCGTGGCCCTGACCGAATTGCCGTGGGGTATGGCCACCGACCGCTGGGGCGACCGCCCCGTGCTACTGACGGGCTTGCTGGGCACCATGCTGGCGCTGCTGACCTTGCTGCTGTGGATTACGCCCGCCGACGGGTCCGTGCCGCCGTTATGGGCGCTGGCGGCCGGGCTGGCGCTGGTGGGCGTGCTGGGCGGCAGCGTGAATGGCGCCAGCGGCCGCGCCGTGATGCGCTGGTTCGGCGCCGGCGAACGGGGTTTCGCCATGAGCATCCGCCAGACGGCCGTGCCGCTCGGCGGCGGCCTCGGCGCCCTCGTCCTGCCCAGCCTGGCATCGTCCTATGGCTTCATGCCCGTGTTTGGCGCCCTGGCCCTCGTATGCGGCCTGTCGGCGTTTTTTACGTGGCGCTGGATGCATGAGCCAGATTTCTCTGCCGAGGCCGCCACGGGGCCGCAAAACGCGTCCACGGGCGTGTCTGAGGGGATGCCAGCGCAACCTTTACGCAATCGTAAGGTCTGGCGCATGGTGGCCGCCATCGGCTTGCTGTGCGTGCCCCAATTTGCCGTGCTCAGCTACGCCACCGTGTTCCTGCACGACCATGGCCACCTGGGCCTGGCCGCCATCACGTCCGTGATGGTGGCCCTGCAGGCGGGCGCCATGGTGATGCGCATCTGGAGCGGGCGCCACACGGACCGCCACGCGAACCGACCGGCCTACTTGCGCGGCTCGGCCCTGGTGGCACTGGCCTCGTTCATTTTGCTCGGATGCATCGCCTGGACGCATGCGCCGGGCTGGCTGCTGATGGCCGCCGTGGTGGCTGCCGGCATCGCCGTGTCCGCCTGGCATGGCGTGGCCTACACGGAGCTGGCGACGGAAGCGGGCGGCGCCAATGCGGGCACGGCCCTGGGCATGGCGAATACGGCCGTCTACGTGGGACTGTTCCTCACGCCGATGGCCATCCCGCATTTGCTGGCGGCCAGCAGCTGGCCCGTCGTCTGGTGGCTGGCGGGGCTGGTGGCGCTGCTGACCTGGCCGCTGTTTCCGAAAGACTAAGGCAGCGCCCTGATCCGATACACGCAGCGCATGGCGTTCGCCAGCACATGCTGCTCGCGCACGATGCTGGCGTTCGGCCCCACCACTTCCCGGAACAGCTGCAGTTCGGAGCGGCAAAAGCCCTGGCAAGTACGCGCGGCGGCGCAGATGGGGCAATGGTCTTCGATCAGCAGCCAGTCCTCGCCGTCCGCTTCCACGCGGGCCATATAACCCTCTTCATCGCGCACGGCGGCCAACTGCTGCAGCCGCGTGGGCAAGTCCGGCGCCGAGCACGCCAGCGCATACGCGCTGCGGCTTTCCTCTTCCCGCTGCGTGATGAGTTTATCCAGCCCCGCTTCGCCGAACAGCTGGCGCACCGAGCCGATCAGCTTGATCGTCAGCTGCGCATGCGTGTCGGGAAAGCGCGCATTGCCCGCTTCCGTCAAGACCCAGTTCTGGCGCGGCCGCCCGGCGCCCGCCTGCGCTTCCTGGCGTCCTTCGATCAGACCCGCCGCCACCAGCTTTTGCACTTGCTGGCGCGCCGCCTCGCCCGTCATGTCCAGGGTCTTGGCCAGGGTCGCCGTGGAGACGGGTCCCTTGGTCTTGATGAAATACAGGATGCGCTCCGTGGTTTGCGGCGCTTCGCTATTATCCAAACGTTTACTTGTGTAATTCATTTCACTCAACTATCATGGGGCCAGTTAACCAACTAATTGCTTGCATAATAGGCCGGTAGCTCCCCGCTGTCGAGGAGTTTCCACGTCCGCTTGCCGGCAAGACACTCTTTGGACTGGAATCCCATGCAGCTGCAACACTCCATCTGGCTGTTTCACGCCATTCTCGCTACCGGCCTGGCCATCTGGCTCACCCTGGCCGCCATCAACAACTTGCACGCCTTCCACGGCTCCGTCTGGGCCATCGGCAACACCATGCGCATGGACCCGCTGCGCCAGGACCCGACCATCCAGACGCCGCTGCTGCGCCGCGCCCTCACCTCTTTGACCTTGCACCGGCTATCGCTGGGCGTGGTGCTGGCGCTGCAGCTTGCCGCCGCCATCGCTGCCTGGACGGGCCTGGCGCTGTTTCTCGGCGGCGGCCTGCCCGCTGGCTTGCCCTGGCTGAACCTGGCCCTGTGCGCCATGGCCGCCTTTTTGCTGCTGATGCACCTGGGCGGCCTGTGGTTCGGCTACTGGATCGCCCAGGAAGGCTTGCAGACGACGCACCTGGTGCTGCTGCTGTGGACCCTGGCGCTGTTTTTCACCTTCAACGCGCAGTGGACCTGATCAGCCTCCGCTGCGCCTCTGTCTTTTTGTATTGCTGTAAAGGACTGCATCATGAATACGAAAATCGTTGGCGCCTCCGCGCTGGCCATCACCCTGGCCGTCGCGGGTGCCGCGCTGTACCCGCGCGCTGCATCACAAGCCGCTACGCATGCGGCCGATGCCCCCGCCTACCCCGCCACCAAGGTGGCGCTGGTGCCCGTCGTGCTGGGCACGCAAGAGCGTTTTTTTGCCGGCGTAGGCGAACTGGAAGCGGCGCGCCAGGTGCAGGTGGCCGCCGAAACGGGCGGACGCGTGACGCAGATCCGCTTCGAATCGGGCCAGCAGGTGGCAGCTGGCGCCGTGCTGGTACAGCTGAATGACGCGCAGGAACAGGCAATGCTGCTGCGCCAGCGCGCACAGCTGAAAAACGCGGAAAGCAGCCATGCCCGCACGGTGCAGATGGTGAAGGAAAAGGCGGCCACGCAGGAGCAATTGGATAGCGCCCTGGCCGCGCGCGACGCGGCCCTGGGCGACGTGCGCCAGACGCAAGCACTGATCGCGCAAAAGACCATCCGCGCGCCGTTCGCGGGGCAGCTGGGCATCCGCAAGGTGCACGCCGGCCAGTACCTGAATGCGGCCGACACGGTGGCCAGCCTGATCGACACGAAGTCGCTGCTGGTGAACTTCGCCCTCGATGAACAGAGCAGCGCGAAACTGGCGCCAGGCCAGGCCGTGCAAGTGCTGGTGGATGCCTATCCCGGCGACGTTTTTACGGCGAAAATCAACGCCATCGACCCGCTGATCGCCCGCTCGCGCATGGTGCAGGTGCAGGCGACGCTGACCAATCCACGCGGCGCGCTGAAAGCAGGCATGTACGCGAATGTGCGCGTGGCGCGTGAAGCGGGCCAGCAACTGACGGTGCCGGAAACGGCGGTGACCTACAGCGCGTATGGCGACACGGTCTTCGTCGCGCAGCAACAGGGCAAGCAACCGCTCACCGTCAAGCGCGTGGGCGTCAAGCTGGGCGAGCGGGCAGGGGGCCGCGTGGCCATTATCGACGGCTTGCGCGAAGGGCAGCGCGTGGTCGCTTCGGGCCAGCTGAAACTGGCCGACGGCATGGCCGTGCAAGCCGTGGCCAACACCCTGGACGAGGCCAAGCGCGCCGCGCCCAGGGCCGGTTCTTAAAGGAAGGCCGCCACCATGAAATTTACCGATTTATTCGTGCGCCGCCCCGTGCTGGCGCTGGTGATCAGCACATTGATTTTGATGCTGGGCGTGATCGCCATCCTGCAGCTGCCGATCCGCCAGTATCCGATGCTCGAATCGTCCACCATCACCGTCACCACCAACTATCCGGGCGCCTCGGCGGAACTGATGCAGGGTTTTGTCACGCAGCCGATTGCGCAAGCCGTATCGTCGGTGGAAGGCATCGACTACCTGACCTCGTCATCGGTGCAGGGCAGCAGCACGGTCACCGTGCGCATGGAGCTGAACCGCGATTCCACGCAGGCGCTGACGGAAGTGATGGCCAAGGTCAACCAGGTGCGCTACAAGCTGCCCGAAGGCGCTTTTGACCCCGTGATCGAGCGCGCGGCCGGCGACTCCTCGGCCGTCGCCTATGTCGGCTTTGCCAGCGAGAGCGTCTCGGCGCCCGCGCTGACCGATTATCTGGCGCGCGTGGTGCAGCCGATGTTCGCCACCATCGACGGCGTGGCGAAAGTCGACGTGTATGGCGGCCAGCAGCTGGCCATGCGGCTGTGGATCGACCCTGCAAAATTAGCGGCGCGCGGCTTGACGGCCGCCGACGTGGCCGACGCCGTGCGGCGCAATAACTACCAGGCGGCGCCCGGCAAAGTGAAGGGACAATTCGTCGTCTCGAACATCAGCGTCAACACGGATCTGACCAGCGTGGCGGAGTTCCGCGACATGGTCATTCGCAAGGGCGGCGATGCCAAAGACAGCGCTGCGCTCGTGCGTTTGAAAGACGTGGGCACGGTGGAACTGGGCGCGGCCGCCACGGAAACGAGCGGCATCATGGATGGCGTGCCGGCCGTGTATCTGGGCCTGTCTCCCACGCCGGGCGGCAACCCGCTGGTGATCGTCGACGGCATCAAGAAACTGCTGCCCGAGATCCAGAAAACCCTGCCGCCGGGCGTGAAGGTCGAGCTGGCATTCGAGACGGCGCGCTTCATCCAGTCCTCCATCGACGAGGTGGCGCACACCCTGCTCGAAGCGCTTCTCATTGTCGTCATCGTCATCTACCTGTGCATGGGTTCCTTGCGCTCCGTGCTGATTCCCGTCGTGACGATTCCGCTGTCGATGCTGGGTGCGGCGGCACTGATGCTGGCCTTCGGCTTCAGCATCAATCTACTGACCTTGCTGGCGATGGTGCTGGCCGTGGGCCTGGTGGTCGATGACGCCATCGTCGTGGTGGAAAACGTGCACCGGCATATCGAGGAAGGCAAGACGCCCGTGGCGGCCGCCCTGGTGGGCGCGCGCGAAGTGGCCGGCCCCGTCATCGCCATGACCATCACGCTGGCGGCCGTGTATGCGCCGATCGGCATGATGGGGGGACTCACGGGAGCGCTGTTCAAGGAATTCGCCCTGACCCTGGCCGGCGCCGTGGTGGTGTCGGGCGTGGTGGCGCTGACCTTGTCTCCCGTGATGAGCTCCTTGCTGCTGCAGCCGAAACAATCGGAAGGGCGCATGGCGCGCGCCGCCGAGCATTTCTTCGAAGGCTTGACCACGCGCTATGCGCGCCTGCTGGACCGCTCCTTGCACCACCGCTGGCTGAGCGCCGGTTTCGCCGCGCTGGTGATGGTGAGTTTGCCGTTTTTGTACCTGCTGCCGCAGCGTGAACTGGCGCCGGCGGAAGACCAGGCCAGCGTGCTGACAGCCATCAAGGCGCCGCAGCATGCCAATCTCGATTACGTCGAACGCTTTTCGTACAAGCTCGATACCATCTACAAAAATATCCCCGAAACGGCGTCGCGCTGGATCATCAACGGCGGCGAAGGCCCGGCATCGAGCATCGGCGGCATCAACCTGACGCCGTGGGCCGAACGCTCGCGCAACGCGGCCGTCATCCAGGCCGAATTGCAGCATGCCGTGGGCGACGTGGAAGGCACCAGCATCTTCGCCTTCCAGCTGGCGCCCTTGCCCGGATCGAGCGGCGGCTTGCCCGTGCAGATGGTGCTGCGCAGCGCGCAGGATTACGCCACCCTGTTCCGCACCATGGAAGACGTCAAGCAACGCGCGCGCACAAGCGGCTTGTTCGCCGTCGTCGACAGCGACCTCGATTACAACAACCCCGTGGTCAAAGTACGCGTGGACCGCTCCAAGGCGAACAGCCTGGGCATCCGCATGCAGGACATCGGCGAATCGCTGGCCGTGCTGGTGGGCGAGAATTACCTGAACCGCTTCGGCATGGATGGCCGCGCCTACGACGTCATCGCGCAAAGCCCGCGCGAACAACGCTTGACGGCGCAAGCCCTGACGCAGCAGTACGTGCGCGCCGACGATGGCAGCCTGCTGCCCCTGTCCGCCGTCGTCTCGGTGACAGAGCAGATCGAGCCGAACATGCTGACGCAGTTCAACCAGCAAAACGCGGCCACCTTCCAGGGCGTGCCCGCGCCGGGCGTGACCCTGGGCGACGCCGTGACCTTCCTCGATGGCGTGGCAAAAACGCTGCCACCGGGCTTCAGCTACGACTGGCAATCGGATGCGCGCCAGTTCGCCACGGAAGGCAATGCGCTGCTGCTGGCCTTCCTGGCAGCCGTCGTCGTGATTTACCTGGTGCTGGCGGCCCAGTATGAAAGCCTGACGGACCCTTTGATCATCCTGATCACGGTGCCCCTGTCGATTTGCGGCGCGCTGATCCCGCTGGCGCTGGGCTACGCCACCGTCAACATCTACACGCAGATTGGCCTGGTAACCCTGATTGGCCTGATCAGCAAGCACGGTATTTTGATGGTGGAATTTGCCAATGAATTGCAGGTGCATGAACAGCTGGACCGCATGAGCGCCATCCGCAAGGCGGCGCAGATCCGCTTGCGCCCGATTTTGATGACGACAGCGGCCATGGTGGTGGGCCTGGTGCCGCTGTTGTTCGCTTCCGGCGCGGGCGCCAACAGCCGCTTCGGCCTGGGCGTGGTGATCGTCTCGGGCATGTTGATCGGCACCTTCTTCACGCTGTTCGTGCTGCCCACCGTGTACACCTTTCTGGCCCGCCGCCACACGGCCGACCATGCCACGCTGCGCGCGCGAGATTTGTCGCAGGCGCTGAAGGAATCACTATGAAAAATGACCGCTATCTAGCCTCCCTTTTTGCTGCCCTTTTCCCCCTGCTGGCCGGCTGCGCCATCAGTCCCGCCTACGTCACGCCGGGCACGCCCGACGTCCACCTGGCCAGTCCGCAGCAAGCGCAATTCGCGCCCGGTGCGAGCGCCGTCAGCCAGGCCGCCTGGTGGACATTTTTCGACGATGCGCGCCTGTCGCAACTGATCGCCAGCGCGCTCGAACACAACCTCGATATCGCGCAGGCGCAGGCCAACCTGCTGGCCGCGCGCGCCATCTTCGACGAGCGCCGCCTCGACGAACTGCCTGCCGTCACCAGCCAGGCCGGATGGCAGCGCCAGGTGCAGCAAAGCACACCCGATAGCCGCGCCGCCAATGCGAATACGCGCGTGGGTTTCGACGCGCAATGGGAGATCGACCTGTTCGGCCGCCTGGCGCATATCACCCGCTCGGCGCAGGCACGCGCCGAGGCGGCGCAGGCGGACTTGCGGCAAGTGCAGCTGACGATTGCCGCCGACGTGGCGCGCAATTACTACGAGGCGCTGGGCTACCAGCAAAACCTGGCGCTGACGCAGGCGCAGATACAAAGCTGGCGCGATACGGTGGCCTTGACCGACGCGCGCATCCGCGCCGGCAGCGGCTTGCCGGAAGAGCGCCATAATGCGCTGGCCAACCTGGCGCGCAGCGAGGCGATGCTGCCGCCGATGCAGGCGGGCTTGCGCCAGGCGCAGTACCGGCTCGATGTCTTGAGCGGCCAGGCGCCAGGCGCCATCGCGCTGGCCACCACGCCCCGGCAACAGGCGCCGCTGGCGGGCCAGCTGCCGCTGGGCGACGTCAACCAGCTGATCAAGCAGCGGCCCGACGTGGTGCGCGCCGAACGCCTGCTTGCCGCCTCCAGCGAAGATGTGGGCGCCGCCACGGCAGACCTGTATCCGCGCCTGAGCCTCGGTGGTTTCCTGGGCTTCTTTGCGCTGCGCGGCAGCGGCGTGTTCGACGGCGGCGCGCGCGCCTTTGAGGTAGCGCCTTCCGTCAGCTATCCGGCCTTCCGCCTGGGCAGCGTGCGGGCACGTTTGCGCGGTACGCAAGCCGAAGCGCAGGGCGCGCTGGCGCGCTATGCACAGGCCCTGTTAATCGCGCAGGAAGACGTGGAAAACGCCGTCACGCAGCTGGCGGAAAACCAGACGCGATTGGCTTCCCTGCTGGAATCGGCGCGCCATGGCAATGCGGCCCTCGGCATCGCCAGCACGCGTTATCAAGGAGGTGCCGGCAGCTACCAGGCGGTGCTGGAAAACCAGCGCGCCTTGTTCGATATCCGGCGCGAAGCGCTGCTGGCGGAAACGGCGTCCTACATCGATGCGATTGCCCTGTACAAGGCGCTGGGATGGGGGCACACTATGTGATCTTTTTAGCTCGGAAAGGGGCGCGATGTTCACACAAGGCAGCTGGCTGAATCCACCGGAAAACTGGTCCGACGACGGCGCGCACCTACGCGTGACGACGGATGCGCAGACGGATTTCTGGCGCAAGACATCGTATGGTTTTATCCGCGACAGCGGCCACTTTTTCGGCACGGAAATCGCCGGCGATTTCAAGGCGCAGCTGCACGTGGCGGCGCAGTACTCTGCGCTGTATGACCAGGCCGGCATGATGGTGCGCATCGACGAACAAAACTGGATCAAATGCGGTGTCGAATTTTCCGACGGCCAGCTGCTATTGAGTACGGTATTGACCCTGGAAAAATCGGATTGGGCCGTCAGCAGCGCTCCCGCCATGCCGGACGGTTTCTGGTTGCGCGTGACGGTGGCGCAAGGCGTGATCCGGGTGCAGTATTCGACCGATGGCCGGCGCTGGCCGCTGCTGCGCCTGGCGCCGTTTCCCACGGCATCGCGCTACCTGGTCGGCCCCATGTGCTGTACGCCGGAACGTGGTGGCCTGGAAGTGGTTTTTTCGCAGTTTTCCATCGCTCCGGCGCAGCAAAAAGACTTGCATGATTTGAGTTAAATTAAGCCACCCACGTTTCGTGCAGATGGCGCCAAAGCAGGGCGCCAGTGGGTGTTTTGTCATACACGACGGTCGACAGGCGCTCGGTGTTTTCTCCGCCCGGCAGCGACTGGTATTCGCGGTAGGACACGGTGGCGCCGGCCGCGCTGTCCTGGATTACAACGAGGTCGGAAAGTCGCATCTGCAAACCCGGACGGCTACCGCCGGCGGCGCGGAAAAACGCCGTCAAGCCGGCGTGATCGAGCTGCTTGCCACCGGGCGCCACCATCGTGAAAGCGGGTGAAAAACGCGCCAGCAATTGGGCGCAATGTGCTGGTGCCGCCGCCTCGCCAGAAAGCCAGTCGCGGATCAGCGCGTGCGTGGATAAAACGTCGTCAAAACAGGGGTTCGTGTCGTTCATTTTTTGCTTGCTCCATGGTGATGTAAAAGGTCGAGAACTGCGCGGTTATCGATGCGCGCGCACAATGCCAGAGGCAGAACGCACGAGGCTGCAGCGAGGGCAAAACACCAGTGAAAAACCTGCACCGCGCGCGCGTGCTGGGCGGGGTCGTCCAGCGATGCAATGCCCTGCGCCGCCAGCAAGCCATTCAGCAGTACGCTGAGCAGTGCCACGCCCAGGCAAAAGCCCAGCTGGCGGTTGATATTCCACACGGCGCTGGCCTGGCTCAATTGCCCGTCCGGCGTGCGCAAAAACGCCGTACTTTGCGCCGTGCTGCTGCACAAGCCGCCGCCAAAACCCATCACGGCATACGCGCTGGCCAGCCAGAATAACTGGCCCGCCGCATCCACGCGCAGCAGCATCAGCATGCCCGCCGCCTGCAGCAGCGCACCGGCAATGAACAGCGGTTGCGGACCCACGCGACGATAGCTTTTGCCGGTCAGTGAAATGGCCGCAAACGAGGCCAGCGCCCACGGCAGCATCAGCGCGCCCGCCGTGGACGCCGGCATGCCCAGCACACCCTGCAGGTACAGCATGGCCAGCAGGCTCACGCCCATGAAGACGCCCGGCACCAGCAGATACATGAGCATGGCAATGCGCAGCAGCGGTTCGGTGGCCAGGCGCAGGTTCAGCAGCGGCGTGGCTTTGCGCAGCGCGCCGCGCACGTAGCCCCAGGCGCAGGCGGCGCCCAGCGCCAGCACGCCGGCGCCAGCAGCCAGCTCGCCCGGTGTGCCCAGCATGGTCAAGCCCAGCAACAGCAAAAGGATGGCTGTGCTGCCCGCCAGCAAGCCGCCCGTGTCGAGCCGGGGCACTTGCGCGCGCGGCGGATCGGGACGCAGCCAGCAGGCGGCCAGCAGCAGCGCCAGCGCGGCGAATGGCACGTTCAGGTAGAAAATCCAGCGCCAGGAAAGACTATCGACGATGACGCCGCCCAGCGCGGGCGACAAGGCGGGCGCCAGCAAGCCCACCAGCATGATGACGGACGAGAGACCGGGGCGCTCGGCAGGTTTGTATAACTGGTAAGTCATGCTTTGGCCCAGCGGAATGAGCAAGCCACCACCCAAGCCCTGCACGCAGCGCCAGGCAATCAGCGCCTCGATCGAGGGCGCCAGGCCGGCGCCGATGCTGGCGCATAAAAAAGTTAGCAACGATGCCATAAACACAGTTTTGCTGCCATAATAGGCAGCAAGCCAGGCGCTGGCGGGGATGACGATGGTCAGGCCGAGAATGTAGCCGGTGCTGAT
Source organism: Janthinobacterium sp. PSPC1-1 (assembly GCF_049897625.1). Classification (NCBI taxonomy): domain Bacteria; kingdom Pseudomonadati; phylum Pseudomonadota; class Betaproteobacteria; order Burkholderiales; family Oxalobacteraceae; genus Janthinobacterium; species Janthinobacterium sp. PSPC1-1. The sequence goes on from NZ_JAFCWP010000002.1 coordinate 99,605, forward strand.
CCAGGCCAGCTGCGCCACCGAAGCGTGCAGGGCATGGCCGATGTCGGGGTAGGCGACGCTGGTGATGAACATGTTGATCAGGTCAACGAAAAACCCCAGCAGATAGATGGCCGCGACTTTTTTGCGATAGTCCATGGTGCTCCGAATGGCAAACGGCCAGCTTAAGCGCCCATCGTCATTTGCGTAACGGGCCAGCCCCGATTACACTGTCAAAGAAATTTTGACAAACCTCTACAACCCGCATGCCTCCTCATTCTTATTTATGATCAGTCTTGACCGCTTGGGTATTTTCATCGCCATCGTCGACGCCGGCTCGCTGACGGCGGCCGCCGCCGTGCTGGGCCAGAGCAAGGCCGTCGTCAGTTTTAACTTGAAACAGCTGGAGGCGGAGCTGGGTGTGTCGCTGCTCACGCGCAGCACGCGCAGCCTGGCGCTGACCGACGTGGGACGGCGCTTTTACGAAGATTGCCAGCGCGTGCTGAGCGAAGCGCACGGCGCCATCGAAACGGCGCGCCAGGGCCAGCAGGGCTTGCGCGGCACCCTGCGCCTGACCACCACCGTCGAATACGGCGGCCGCACGGTGATCCCCGCGCTGATCGCCTTTGCCGCCGCCCATCCGCAACTGCAGATCCAGCATTCCTCGTCGTCGTCGCATGAAGACCTGATCTCGGGCCGCTATGACCTGGCCATCCGCATGGGTTCACTCAACGATTCGAGCTACCGCGCCGCGCTGATCGAGCCGTACGCGATCTGGCCCGTCGCCTCACCCGCCTACCTGGCCAGCCTGCCCGCCAGGGACATCGCCAGCTTGCCCGACTTGCAGCGCGCGCGCTGGCTGGCGCACAGCCGGCTCAGCACCCCGCTGCGCTGGGAGGTGCAGACGCCGGACGGCGCCGCCGCCTTCGCCGCGCAGGACGACGCCGCCATCCATTCCGACTCCGCCTCGGCCCTGCTGGGCTTTGCCCTGGGCGGCTGCGGCGTGGCCCTGCTGCCGCAGTGGCTGGTGGAAGGGGAAGTGCGCGCGGGACGCCTGCGCCGCCTGCTGCCCGACGTCGTATTCCCGCAGCAGGGCGTGTATGCCGTGTATCCGAACACCCAGCACATTGCGGAAAAGGTGCGCGCCTTTATCGACTTTTTGCGCGCGTTCGTCGGTACGCCGGACTGAGATTTCACTTCGTCAATATTTGTTGAACACAACGATTTCCAGGGGGCAAACGGGCGCCCCTTTCGCTTGACACGGCCTACACTGGAAGGACGTTGTTCACCGATTGGAGACCATCATGGCACATACATTAGCAGCAGTTTTCGCCCTGCGCGACATGGCCGAGCGCGCCCGGCACGACCTGATCACGGCAGGCTTCCCCGGCGCCAGCATCCGCCTGCACGATGCGGGCAGTGAAGATATGTCCGCCACGGAAAACATCCGCCGCGACGACAGCGACAGCCTGCTCGACAGCGTCAAGCATTTCTTTACGGATCTGTTCGGCAGCCACGCCGACCGCCACATCTATGCGGAAGCCGTGCGGCGCGGGCATGTCGTGCTGACACTGGAAGGGGCGAGCGACGCCGATATCCAGCGCGCCACCGACCTCGTCGAGCGCTACGCACCGCTCGACATCGATGCGCACGCCGACAACTGGCGCGCCGGCGGCTGGCAAGGCGCACCGCACAACGACAGTGCGACGCGCCAGGGCGCCAGCATGCAGTCCAGCGCGCCATCGCAGCAAGGCACGTCCGCCGGCAATGTGAACGAGGCGGCAAGGTCGCAGCAGTTTGCCAGCGACATGGCGTCGCCGCCGCCTTCCGGCACGGGCACCAACGTGCGCCGCTATCCCGGCGCCGAGAACCTGCCCGGCACCAGCGACGACGACGAGCAGTACTACCGCAGCCACTGGAGCGTCACCTATGTCGCCACCGGCGCGCGCTTCGACAACTACGATCCCGCCTACCGCTATGGCCATTCGATGGCGGGCAGCGCCAGCTACCGGGGGCAAAGCTGGGAGCAGGTCGAGCCTGAACTGCGCAGCAACTGGGAACACACGTATCCGCAGTCGGCGTGGGACGACTTCAAGGCGGCCGTCAAGCATGGCTGGGAGCGCGTGACCTCCTGAGCGCCGGAGGGCGCTGCGGGCTTCCCCCGGTCCTTCAGCGCCCCTCGTGCGTCAGTTGCAGGAAATGGTTCAGGATATGAAAGTGGTCTTCGAAGAATTGCTCTTCCATGGCCGGCAGCGAGGCCACGGGCACCCATTCGGCCAGCGCCGCATCGTCGGCCGCCGTCACTTCCGGCAGCTGGCGCGTTTTCAAGTCAAAATAGTGCGCATGCGTGATGGTGCGCCCGCGCTGGCTGCGGTCCGGGTGGTCGAACACGGCCACGCCAACCAGTGCCTCGACGAGGGTGGGCGCCAGCACGCCCAGCTGGGTTTCTTCCGCCAGTTCGCGCAGGGCGCCCTGCAGCAGGCGTTCGCGCGGCTCCAGGAAGCCGCCGGGCAAGGCCCACAAACCCTTGCCCGGATAGCCGCCACGGCGCACGAGTAAAACGTGGCCGCCCGTCTGCACCAGCGCGTCCACGGTGCAAAAGATGGGCGCATACGGCGCCGTGCGCCAGCGCGCCTTGTACGCTTCGATGGCGCGGTATTCCTGCACCAGCGGCGCGTACCACGGCAGCAAAGTCCATGCTTTGACATATTGGCCGATGGCCGCCGGCAGCAGCTGCGCCACGGCGCTCAGCGACACATCCACGTCCTCGGCCTCGAACAGCACGTTGCGAATCGCCGTCGCGCCGATGGGCGCACCCGCATCGATCTCCAGGTTGAGTAACTGCCAGTGCGGGAAGTGGTGCAGGTAGTAACTGGTGGCGTCCTTGAAGCAGGCCACCAGGGTGACGCGCTGCGCTGCGGGCAAGGCGCCCGCCACGGCGCGCCGCACGGCGTCGGCCCACAGGCCATCGTCGTAGTAATCGCGCACGGCCACGTAATGCACGCGCGCGCGCTGCGCCTCGGGTAACGTCGCGGCGATCATGGCGGCCCGTTCCTGCCACGTAAACGGATTCTTCGGGCTGCGCGCATGGAAGGCGGAGCCGAGCACCACCACCACCTGGGCAGCGGTCGTCAACGCCGTCTGCAGCAAGCCGGCATGGCCATTGTGAAAAGGCTGGAAGCGGCCGATCAGGATGGCCGCATCGGCGGGATAGGCGGGATAGGCGAGGGTCATGCGTCGTCTCCGGTGGGGTAGTGGGCGGCGATCGGCAATTGGCGCCCGCTGCCAAAGGCGCGCGAACGCACGCGGATGATGGGCGCCGCCTGGCGCCGTTTATATTCGTTGTGGGCGACCATGCCGAGGATGCGCGTCACCAGCGCGCGCCCCTCGTCCGTCTCGCGCAGCTGGTCGACCAGGGTCAGTGCTTGCGCGCTTTCCTGCGCCGGCAAACGCCGTCCCTCGATATGCCACTTCAAGATTTCATCGAGCACGGGGTACGGCGGCAAGCTGTCGGTGTCGCGCTGACCCGGCGCCAGTTCCGCCGACGGGGGTTTCTCCAGCACGGCGGCGGGGATCAGTGCGCGCCCGGCGCTGGTGTTGATGTGGCGCGACAGGGCGAACACCTCGGTTTTATACAGGTCGCCGATCAGTCCCAATCCCCCATTCGTGTCGCCGTACAGGGTGCAGTAGCCCACCGAGATTTCACTCTTGTTGCCGGTGGTGAGCAGCAGGGCGCCAAACGCATTCGAATATTCCATCAGGATCGTGCCGCGCACACGCGCCTGCAGGTTTTCCAGCGGCAGTCCCTGCAGCTTGCCGTCAAACGCGGCCGCATAGCCGGCCTCGTACTGCGCCACGATGTCGCGGATAGCATGCGTGGTCAGCGCGATGCCCAGATTGGCGCACAGGGCGACGGAATCGGTGACGGAGCCGGCACTGGAAAACACGGACGGCATGGTGATGGCCGCCACGTTGTCCGCGCCGAGCGCCTCGACGGCCAGGGCCAGGGTCAGCGCCGAATCGATGCCGCCCGAGCAGCCGACGACGACTTTCGTAAAACGGCAGCGGCGCGCGTAGTCGCGCAAACCGAGCACGATCTGGCGCCGCGCAAACTCCACGGCGGGGATGCCGTCCGGGTCCGGTACGGGAAACGCCGCGCCATCGGTACGGCTAAAACGGCCAGCGGCAAAGCGCAGCAATTGAAAATCCTCGACGAAGCGGGCCGCCTCGAACTGCACTCCCAGGCTGGGCGAGAGGGCGAACGAGGCGCCGTCGAACACGAGTTGATCCTGGCCCCCCACCTGGTTGACGAACAGCAGGGGCAGATTGACGCGCGCACAGGCGGCACCAAACACGGCGTGGCGCTGCGCGCGCTTGCCGATGTCGGACGGGCTGGCGTTGATGCTGACGATCAGGTCGGGCCGCGCCGCATGCAGGGCCTCGAAAGGGTTGACGGCGTAGGCGCGGCCATCGTCGTTCCAGCCATCCTCGCAAATCATGAAGCCGACTTTACAGCCGGCGATAGTGAGGGTGCAGGCGCCGGGTGGACCCGGCTCGAAATGGCGGCCCTCGTCGAAGATGCCGTACGTGGGCAGCAACTGCTTGTAGTACTCGGCGACGATGCGCCCGTCACGGATGGCCAGCAGGGCGTTATACAGGGGCTTGCCGACGCCGGGGTTGGGCCGCGCCGTGCCGATGACGGTGACCAGTTCCGGCCAGCGCGTGGACGCTTCCAGCAACTTATTCAGCGCCTGCTGCATGGCGCGCAGGAAGGCGGCGTCCTCGAACAGGTCGCCCGGGTAATACGCGCACAGCGACAGTTCGGGACACACCAGCAGATCGGCGCTATCGCTGCTGGCGCGCTGCATGCGCGCAGTGATGGCGGCGACATTGGCGTCGAAGTCGCCCACGGTGGGATTCATCTGGGCGAGGGCGATGGTCAGCATGGTGATCCTTCAATTGGTTCCGCTTGAAACCACTATCCTGCCTGAAAACGTTTCTGAAGGTACTGATGCAATCGTGCAAGTGCCGATCCAGCCCCTACAAGGTCTTGAGCCAGGCTCGCAAGCGCGTGCGCGCATTCGCATACGGCGACGATGTATTGAACTGGATCATGCGCCCCATCGTGTAATGCGTGTACCAGGGCTGGCCATACAATTGCGCATCGTCATGCGCGTCGATCAGCGCCAGCAACTGGTCTTTCGCCTGCTCCAGGCGCTGCAGCAAGTCGTGCATGTCCAGTTCAGCATAGTCCGCATAGAAGCGCTGCGCCAGGGCGCCCAGAGCGTTCCACGTGAAACCTTCGGCGGGAAAAGCGATGTCCTCGATGCGTTTGCCGTCGCGCAGCTGCGCGTGCCAATGCAAGACCAGCTCGTTCCACCCCACCAGATAGGCAAGCAGATCGCACACGCTCATGCGCGTGCCCTTCACTTGTCCTTCCAGCACGGGATCGCGCGCCAAGGCCGGTGGCACGCGCGCCAGTTCCTGCGCCAGCTTGGCGTACGTGGTGTTGATGGCGTCGACCAGTTCCTGCTTGCTGTTCGGGATCGCCATCACGCCGCCTTCACGACAGGCAAGCCGGCCGCCTGCCAGTCGTCGTAACCGCTGCCCAGACGGCGCGCATGCAAGCCGTGCTGGCGCAGGGCCGCCACGGCCTGCACGGACAACACGCAATACGGGCCGCGGCAGTAGGCGGCGATTTCTGCGTTCGCGGGCAATTCGCCGAGGCGACGCTGCAAGTCTTCAAAGGGAATATTGATCGCGCCGGGCAAGTGGCCGGCGGAAAATTCCTGCGCGGGCCTCACGTCGAGCACGGTGATGCTGGCTTCCTGCAAGCGCGCCAGCAACTCGTCGCCCGTGATCGCTTCCACGTGGTCGCCCCGGCTCAGCGCCTGCAACTCGCTGCGCTGATGCTGCGCATACAGCTCCAGCGCGGCCAGCAGCTGCACGATGGGGCCGCTACCGAGCCGGTACAGCACGCGCTTGCCGTCGCGCCGTGCCTGCACGAAGCCGGCGCGCCGCAGCTGCTGCAAATGCTGGGAGGTATTCGCCACGGACAGGCCCGTCAACTCCACCAACTGCTCCACCGCAAATTCTCCCTGCGCGATCTGCCCGAGCAGGTGCAGACGCGGCGCACTGCCTAAAATATGGCCAAACGCGGCGGAACCGGTGAGCAATTCAATATCAGCATTTTTCATTGACACGATGCTAGCACCCTTATAACATTCAATCAACAAATTGAATGTTATAAGGTGACAGCAATGCAAATACTCTGGCTCGATGCGCTGGCGATCGGCGTGGGCGCGACGGCGGTGATGGATGTGTGGGCGGTGGCCTTGAAGCGCTTCTGGTGCATCCCCTCGCTGAACTTGGCGATGGTGGGACGCTGGCTGGGCCATTTACCGCGCGGTACCTTGACGCATGCCAACATCGCCCAGGCGGCGCCCGTGCGCGATGAAGCCATCCTGGGCTGGACCGCCCATTACGTGATCGGCGTGCTGTTTGCGGCCGTGCTGCTGGCGCTGGTGGGGCAGGAGTGGGTGCGCCAGCCGACGTTCGCGCCAGCGCTGCTGGCGGGCCTGGTGAGCGTGGCCGCGCCGTTTTGCATCTTGCAGCCAGGCATGGGCGCCGGCCTGGCCGCCAGCAAGACGCCGCATCCGAGCGCCGCCCGCCTGCGCAGCCTGATGGCCCACACGGCGTTCGGCATCGGCCTGTACCTGGCGGCGCTGCTGTGGTCGACGGTGCGTTAAGACGTCATTGGCGGCACGGGTGCGGGTGCCACCGTCGGTGCGGGTACCGCCGCCGAGATGGCCGGCGTTTCCGGCTGCGCCGGCACGGTGCTCAGCACCATCGTGCTGGGCTTGGCAATCGCGATATGCGCCTCGTCCAGGCGCTTGAGCAGCTCGAACAGCAGGGCGCTGCGGATGCCCGACGTCAGGCGCGGCGACGAGGCATAGCCGGTAGCGTTGAACAGCAACAGGCCGTTGTCGATACCGTCGAGCTGCACGCTGGGCGCCGGCGTGTCGAGCACGTCGGGATTGTCGACAAAGGTGGACAGGATCAGCGCGCGCGCCGCTTGCGCATCCGTACCCAGCGGCAGCGGCAGCTTGACCTGCACCAGGCCCAGCGGATTGGCCAAGGTGACGTTGCGCACCGTCTTGGTAATGAATTCCGAGTTCGGCACGATCACCGTGGAACGGTCGCCCAGTTGAATTTCTGTGGCGCGCACATTGATGCGGCGAATGTCGCCCTCCACGCCACCGAGCGAGACCCAGTCGCCCACTTTCACAGGACGCTCGGCCAATAAAATCAGGCCGGACACAAAGTTCTGCACCACCGCCTGCAAGCCGAAACCGATACCCACCGACAAGGCCGACGCCACCCACGCGATGCGTTCCAGGCCGATGCCGGCCGCCGACAGGGCCAGCGCCACGGCCAGCACCCCGCCGATATAGCCAAACAGGGTAATGAACGACACTTGCATGCCCGTATCGAGATTGGTAGTCGGCAAATAACTGTTTTGCAGCCAGCGCTTGAACAGGCCCAGCGCCACAAAGCCGACGACCAGCACCAGCAGGGCCTGGATCAGCGCGGCAGGGCGGATCGCCACCTCGCCGATGGCCAGGCCATCCTGCAGCTTGCCCACGCGCTGGAACAGCTCGCCCGGACCTTCACCGAACGGCGCCAGCAGCAGCATCAGGGCCAGCAGCACGACGATGGCGCGGCCGATGCCCGACAGCAGCACGGCCGCCTGGTCGCGCGCCTTGGGCGTGGCCAGCACGGGATTGACGACGTCCGGCGGCGGCGGCGTGGAGGCCAGCAGCATGCAGATATCGTCGACCAGCACCGTCAGCAGATAGGTGCTGCCCACCACCACGATGACCCAGGCGATTTGCTTGGCAATAAAACTGCCGAAGGCCACATAGCCGACCAGCAAACTGATGACGCTCGACGCCAGCGCCAGCCACAGCAGCACCGTGACGCAACGCAGCCACAGCGGCGTGACCAGGGTGGCGGGATCGGCCTCGCGCAACAAGCGCCAGCAGCGCTCGGCGCGCATCAAGCCATAGGCGATGGTCGTGCTCATCACCAGGGCGACGATGCAATTGACGGCCACGGCCGTCGACAGGCCCGCATTGATGACGATGGTGACGCGTTCCGTGGCCCATACGAGCACCACGATGAAGGCAAACGTCGATGGAAAATGGCGCAAGCGGTGCGCCAGCGCGTCGGGCAGGGGCAGCAAGCGCCACGACACGCGCCAGGGCGACAGCAGTGCGTGGCCCAGGCCCGCCGTAAAACCGGCAAAACAGATGATGCCGATCAAGCTGCTGAGGAAAGTCGAAGTTTTTTCAGACAGGCCGCCATCCCAGCGCAAGCCCATGGCCAGCAATTCGGCCACCAGGCCCGGCGTGGCCGCCGCCAGCACCAGCACGGCCAGCGCATGCAAGGAGCGGCGCAAGCGGCCATGTGGCACGCGGGTGGCCGTGATCACCAGCAGATAGCGCGACACCCAGACGCTGGCGCCGATCACGGCCACGATACCGGCCAGCAAGCCGCCCCAGGCCGACCACGGCGTGGCGCGTGCGGCGTTGGCCAACTCCAGCTCCAGCGCCCGCAGGCGTTGCAGATTCTGCGGCAATTCGGCATGCAGCTGTTTCCAGAAGGAACCGGCCAGGATGGACGCCGTGCGCTCGCCCAAGCGCGCCTGCAGCTGCGCGCGGCGCGCCGTCGACACCTGCTCGGACGCCTGCGTCGCTTCCACGGCCAGCAAGCGCGCCAGCTTCACTTGCGCATCGAGCGCGCTGCTGGTGCGGTCCAGCTGGCTGCGCTGCGCCGCCACGTCAGGGGCCTCTTTCGTGCCCGCCGCCGGCTTGCCCAGTTCGGCCAGCCGCGCCTGCACGCTCGACAGGGTAGGCGCGAGCGCATCGGCCACCTTGTCCGCCTCGGCGCTGGCCGCCAGCGCATCGGCACGCATCTGCGACAGAGTCGCGTCATCGAGATCGGCATCGCCATCGAGCGCCTTCTGGATGGTCGTGATTTGCTTGCGCAAGCCATCGAGGCGCTGATCGGCAGTGGCGGCATCATCGACGGGCTGCGACCAGGCCGGTGGCGCGGCCAGCGAGCACGCCAGCAGCAGGGTCAATAGCAGCGGCAATAGCCAGCCGCGCCAGGGCTGGCGCGGGGAAGAAAAATGGGAGGTACGGAATGAAATCATGCGGTCCTATCGGCCAGGTCAATACGGGTGAAAGCGAGACAGCATCGCGCCAGCAGGCGCTGCGGCAAAGAGCAGCGGCGGGCGATGGGTGTTACGGGAGTTGCTTAACTGTACGGCAAACAGCGACAGCCTAGCGCACTCCAGCGATAGATGGCGGAAATTTTCGTGCGGCAAGAATGATGGCCAAGCGCGCGCATGGCACCGGCGCTACGGCAGTTTGATTTGATGCACTTGCTTATCGGAAGCAATAAAACGCGGCTGCCACGGCGGATTGATGACGGTGATGTCCGTCACGCCCAACTTGGCGAAGTCGTCAGCGGAAAAGGTCCACCCGATCACCTTGCTGTCGGCATCGAAGTGGCGTGCCAGTTCGGGCGTCTGGCCCATGGTCGTGATGCGCTGCTGGACACCTATCTGCGCAAAATACTGGCGTTCGGCCTCCCGCTGGGAAGCCAGCCATGTTTGTATCTCCACCTGCAACTGCTGACGCATGGCTTGCCGCTCGGCTGCCGGCAGGGCCGCCAGCATGGCTTCCTGCTGCTCATCGACGGCGAACGTGGCGCTACTGAGGCCGCCGTGATAGCCGACCACGGCAAAGTTGCTGACGATCTTGCGGGGTGCGGCGGTAAAAACGTAGTTGGCGCACGAGGAAAAACAATACTCGAGCACCTTGACCGTCAATGCCCGCGCCCGCACCCATGTGCCCAACGCCATGCCGGCATCCGTCGGGCCGCCCTTGCTGCGGATGGCCAGCACGCGCGGCTTGGTTTCCTCGGAAGCGAACAGCGCCAGCGCACGCTGATTCGCCTCAACCGAGATGCTGCCGACATAATTGAGCTCACCGTTGTCCAGATAGACCTGGGTACTGGTTTCTGCGAGCGCCAGCGGCGCAGACAGTGTGGCGACAAGAAGAGGCGCAAGGCAGGCAGTCATGTGCATGGAAGATGGAGCAGGGACATAAGATGAAAAACCGCGGCAGGTCTGGCGGACATCCTCAGATTGTAAGATATTTTGCAAATACAATAAGATTTTCCATTTCTTCCAGGCCAGCGTTCGCGCCGGCACAGTGGGAGCAATTTCAGAATAGCGCGACGGGGGCATGCCGGCCCCAGTTTATTGATGAACACAAGATTGAAATTAACCGCTTAAAATTCAATTTTATGTTTACCTGAAAGATTAATTGCTGCGCCCATATTCTTTCAACCAAGGACCACAATCCGCCGGTACAAGCTGCGAATGGCGAAGGCACCAGCTCCCGCGCCTGGCCGAAGAACTGCGGCGCATCGGCGCGCCACAGGAAGACGGCATCGGACGGCATCGAGCTGTTCGACCGCATCGATATTTCACCCGTCTGCTAGGAGAGTTCTCTGCGGATGATTGCTGCGCCGGCGCTGAGCGCATACAGTTTGCCTCTTGCCACCTGACGCGACAAGGGCGCCATGCCGCAGTTGGTGCTCGGGTAGAGCTTGTCGGCATCGACAAACCGCAGCGCTTTGCGCAGGGTGTCGGCCACTTCCTCCGGCGTTTCAATGGTATTGGATGCCACGTCGATGGCGCCGACCATCACTTTTTTGCCACGAATGAGTTCAATCAGGTCGATCGGGACACGCGAGTTGTGGCATTCCAGCGAGATGATGTCGATATTCGATTGCTGCAGCTTGGGGAACGATTCTTCATATTGGCGCCACTCGGAGCCCAGCGTATTTTTCCAGTCGGTATTGGCCTTGATGCCGTAGCCATAGCAAATGTGCACAGCCGTTTCGCACTTGAGCCCCTCGATTGCCCTTTCCAGCGTGGCAATCCCCCAATCATTGACCTCATCAAAGAAAACATTGAATGCGGGTTCGTCAAACTGGATGATGTCGACGCCAGCCGCCTCCAGTTCCCTGGCTTCCTGATTGAGGATCTTGGCGAATTCCCAGGCCAGTTTTTCGCGGCTTTTATAGTGGCTGTCATACAGCGTATCGATCATCGTCATGGGACCCGGCAGGGCCCATTTGATCGGCTGCGTGGTTTGCTGGCGTAAGAATTTGGCGTCTTCCACAAAAACCGGCTTGGTGCGGCTCACGGCGCCCACGACGGTCGGCACGCTCGCATCGTAGCGGTCACGAATTCTGACGGTCTCGCGCTTGTCAAAATCAACGCCGCTCAGATGCTCGATAAACGTGGTGACGAAATGCTGGCGGGTTTGCTCGCCATCGCTGACGATATCGATGCCTGCCTGCTGCTGTTCCTGCAGGGACAAACGTAACGCATCTTGTTTGCCCTCAATCAATTCCTCGTCCTGTAATTTCCACGGCGACCAGAGTTTTTCAGGCTGCGCCAGCCAGGAAGGTTTGGGCAAGCTGCCGGCAGTGGATGTAGGCAATAATTTTTTCATGATCAGTAATGTCGTGTATGTTGATTAAGCAGAGAGCGTGGTCGCAGCCCATTGTTCAAGAATATGCTTGTAGGGCTTGATGAAGTGCTCTTCCGTATATTTGCCCTGCTTGACAGCCAGCTGGCTGCGCTCTTCCCGGTCATAGACAATTTGCGTCAATGAATAATCCTGATTCTTCAGGCTGGGCTGATAGCATTTCCCCGCTGCGGAATTGGCATTGTAAATTTCGGGCCGGTAGATCTTTTGGAACGTTTCCATCGTGCTGATGGTGCCGATCAGCTCAAGATTGGTGTAGTCGCCCAGCAGGTCGCCGATAAAATAAAATGCCAGCGGTGCCGCACTGTTTGGCGGCATGAAATAGCGCACCTGCATCCCCATTTTCTCGAAATATGCATCCGTCGAGGAGAACTCATTTTGTTGATACTCGACACCCAGGATGGGATGCTGGTTTTCAGTGCGCTGATAGATCTTGCTGCTCGAGGCGCTGAGGCAGATCACCGGCGGCTTGCTGAAGTGCGCTTTGTAAGTAGTTGAATTGACAAAGTGTTTGAACAGCTTGCCATGAAAGTCGCCAAAATCATCGGGTGCACTGAATGCAGATTTATTATTGTTGTGCTCTGCCAGCAGCACGCTGAAGTCGTAATCGCGCACGTAGGAGGAGAAGTTATTGCCGGCAATGCCGTCGATGCGCTCTCCGGTTTTTTTATCGAGGATATTCGGCTTCAATATCTCGATCAATGGGATGTTGCCCCCTGCGACAGCAATATTTAATTCTACGGAAATGATTTCAAGCTCAACTGAGTAGCGGTCTGCCTTCGGGTTGTCCCAATGCGCCAGGTTGTTGAAGCGATTGGCTATCATTTTCAGGGTGTTGCGCAAGTTCTCCTGGCGACGCTCTCCCCTGGCCAGATTGGCAAAGTTGGTTGTCAGGCGCGTATTGTCCGATGGGTGATAGTTTTCATCGAAAACAATGCTCTTGATGCTGAATACAAAATCTTGGCTCATGGTGATCTGGTGTCCTGATTGCTGCGAAAAGATGAATGTGTTGATTGCTTGGTGAGCGTGCGGATGCGTATCAGGCTGCGACCAGCTCTTCAGCGGTGGCAGATTGCGCATGGCGCGTCAGGCCGATCAAGGGCAATGCCCGTTGGACCGCCAGTGTCGCCCGCTGGATCAGGGCTTCGTTGTGCGGACGGTAGTCGAGGAAATCCTGGTCGGTCGCGTAGACGCCCAGCGGCAAGGTGCGCGCCTGGAAAAAGCTGAACAGCGGCCGCAACTGGTGGTCGATCATCAGGGCATGGCGCTCGCTGCCGCCGGTGGCCGCCAGCAAGACGGGCTTGTCGATCAAGGCATCCTGATGAATGAAGTCGAAGAAGTGCTTGAACAGTCCCGTGTAGGCGCCGCGGAAGACCGGTGTTGCCACCACCAGGATGTCGGCTTGCTCGACCGCCGCAAGTTCCCGCTCCACCGTCTCGGGCAGGTGGGAGCGCCAGGTCGCGCCGGCGAGCTGCGGTGCGAGCTGGCCCAGTTCGACCAGGCGCTGTTCGCACAGCACTTCATCGGCGATCAGGTCCATCAGGTGCTCTGCCAGGGCTGCCGCCTTGGAAGGACGTTGCAGCCCGCCGGAAACCGCTACTAGACGCAGGGGACGTGTCATGTTTGCTTTCATAGGGAGTGATGCGCGAGGGCGAAGAATGCCAACAGCAAGAGGATGGATGATAGCGGCGGAAACCCATGAAGTATAATGGTCTTATTTCATACATCCATGAACATGGCTCATCTCAATGCTTGAACGCATCCACCTCAGCATCGTCCAGCAGGTCGAAAAACAAGGCTCGTTGACGGCCGCCGCAGGCGTGCTGCACCTGACCCAGTCGGCCCTGAGCCACAGCATGAAGAAGCTGGAGCAGCAACTGGGCACCGACGTCTGGCTGCGCGAAGGGCGCAACCTGCGCCTGACGCAGGCCGGCCAGTATCTGCTGGCGGTGGCGAACCGGGTGCTGCCGCAACTGGACCTGGCCGAAGAGCGCCTGGGGCAATTCGCGCAGGGCGAGCGCGGTGCGTTGCGCATCGGCATGGAATGCCACCCTTGCTACCAGTGGCTGCTCAAAGTGGTGTCGCCCTATCTGGCCGCATGGCCCGATGTGGATGTGGACGTCAAGCAGAAGTTCCAGTTCGGCGGGATCGGCGCGCTGTTCGGCTACGAGATCGACCTGCTGGTCACGCCCGACCCGCTGTACAAGCCGGGGCTGACATTCGAACCCGTGTTCGACTACGAGCAGGTGCTGGTCGTGGCCAAGGGGCATGCCCTGGCGTCGGCGGCGTATGTGAAGCCGCAGCAGCTGACCCAGGAAGTGCTCATCAGCTACCCCGTGGACATCGAGCGCCTGGACATCTACAACCAGTTCCTCTTGCCGGCCGGTGTCACGCCCAAGCGCCACAAAGCCATCGAAACGACCGATATCATGCTGCAGATGGTGGCCAGCGGCCGCGGCGTGGCCGCCCTGCCGCGCTGGCTGGTCGAAGAATACGCAGCCAAGATGGACGTGGTGCCGGTGCGGCTGGGTGAGCGCGGCATCGCCAAGCAGATCTTCCTTGGGGCACGCGAGACGGACACCGCCATCGACTACGTGCGGGCCTTCATCGAGCTGGCGCGCCAGCCGGCCAGCGCGCAAGAAAGCTAAGCGCCTTGCCAACCTCGCGTTACCTGGCACTGCCCTGCGAACCCTGATGCCTGCAGTGACAGCACCGGAGATAGACCGGGCAGAAGGACTACGTGTCCCGGAAACGACAACGCCACCCGGAGGTGGCGTTTATTCTTGCTGGCCCGGGGCGCAATCGAAGCACCGGCACCAGGATTTTCAATCCTGGTGTCCTCCCATGTGAGGCTTACTCCACCGTCACCGACTTCGCCAGATTACGCGGCTTGTCGACATCCGTGCCGCGCGCCAGTGCCGTGTGGTACGCCAGCAATTGCAGCGCCACCACGTGCAGGATCGGCGACAAATCGCCGTAGTGCTCGGGCAGGCGGATCACGTGCAGGCCTTCGCCGGAGCTGATGCGGGAATCCACGTCGGCAAAGACGTACAGCTGGCCGCCACGGGCGCGCACTTCCTGCATGTTCGATTTGAGCTTTTCGATCAGCGCGTCGTTCGGCGCGATGGTGACGACCGGCATTTCATTCGTCACAAGCGCCAGCGGGCCGTGCTTCAGTTCGCCGGCCGGATACGCTTCGGCGTGGATATACGAGATTTCCTTCAGTTTTAACGCGCCTTCCAGGGCGATCGGGTAATGCATGCCGCGGCCCAGGAAGAGGGCGTTTTCCTTGCGCGCGAATTCCTCGGACCAGGCGATGATCTGCGGTTCCAGCGCCAGCACGGACGCGATGGCGACGGGCAGGTGGCGCATGGCTTTCAGGTGCGCCGCTTCCTGTTCTTCCGTCAGGCGGCCATTGACTTGCGCCAGGCACAGGGTCAGCAGGAACAGTGCCGCCAACTGCGTCGTAAACGCCTTGGTGGACGCCACGCCCACTTCCACGCCGGCGCGCGTGATGTAGGCCAGTGCACATTCGCGCACCATGGCGCTGGTGGCCACGTTGCAGATGGTCAAGGTGTGATGCATGCCCAGGCTGCGCGCATGTTTCAGGGCGGCCAGGGTATCGGCCGTTTCGCCGCTTTGCGAAATCGTCACCACCAGCGTGTTCGGGTGCGGCACGCTGTCGCGGTAGCGGTATTCGCTGGCCACTTCCACGCTGACGGGCACTTTCGCAATCGCTTCGATCCAGTACTTGGCCGTCATGCCCGCATACGAGCTGGTGCCGCAGGCGAGGATCAGCACGCGGTCGATCTGCTTGAAGATGGCATAGGCCTTGTCGCCGAACAATTCCGGCATGATGCCCGTCACGCCTTCGAGCGTGTCGCCGATGGCGCGCGGCTGTTCAAAAATTTCCTTCTGCATGTAGTGGCGGTACGGGCCCAGCTCGGCCGCACCCGTGTGCGCATGCACGGTTTTCACTTCGCGCTCGACGGACTTGCCATCGACATCGACGATCCAGCAGCGCGACAATTGCAGGTCGACCACGTCGCCTTCTTCCAGGTAGATGATCTGGTCGGTCGTGCCGGCCAGCGCCATGGCGTCGGAAGCGACAAAGTTTTCGCCATTGCCCAGGCCGACGATCAGGGGCGAGCCCTGGCGCGCGGCCACCACGCGGTGCGGCTCGTCGCGGCAGAAGACGGCGATCGCGTACGCGCCGTCCAGGCGTTTCACGGCCTGCTGCACGGTGTCGAACAGGTCGCCGTTGTACATGTGCTCGACCAGGTGGGCGATCACTTCCGTATCCGTCTGGCTTTGGAAGACGTAGCCGAGGGCCGTCAGTTCGGCGCGCAGCTCATCGTGGTTTTCGATGATGCCGTTATGCACCAGCGCCACGCGGGCGTTCTCTTCCGTTGGGGAAAAATGCGGGTGGGCATTGAAGGAGACAGGGGCGCCATGCGTGGCCCAGCGCGTGTGGGCGATGCCCGTAAAACCGCTCAAGCCCTCTTCGGCGATCTGCTTTTCCAGCTCGGCCACGCGCGAGGTGGAGCGCGAACGCTGCAAACGGCCATCGGCGTGCAGGGCGATACCGCAGGAATCGTAGCCACGGTATTCCAGGCGCTTCAAGCCTTCGAGCAGGATGGGAGTGATATTACGTTGCGCTACCGCGCCGACGATGCCGCACATGGAAACCTCTGTCTAAAAATTCATCAATGCACGCATGCTAATGCAGAGCGTATGAAATATGCTTTCTAAATACGTGTATTTTTGACTGAATATTTCACGGCTATTTTGCGGTGAAATATTATTTCATTTAAACTGTATTTATTCTCTAATTCATCAAAATCATGAGCGAACACAACATTACTCTCGACGAGATTGATCGTCGCATCCTGAACGCCTTGCAAATTGATGCATCGCAAACCAACAGTGAACTGGCGCAAGCGGTGCATGTCTCGGCGCCCACCTGTTTGCGGCGCGTCAAGCATTTACGGGAAAGCGGCGTCATCGAGCGGCAAGTGGCCATCGTCGCGCCGCAGCTGGTGGGCGCGCGCCTGACGGCCATCGTGGAAATCACGCTCGACGTGCAGGCGGCGGAACGCATGGCGGAATTCGAGCAAGTCGTGGCGGACGAGCCCGCCATTCTGCAATGCTACCGCGTCTCGCCCGGACCCGACTTCGTGCTGATGGTGCAAGTGGCCGACATGCCCGCGTATCATGCGCTGGCGCACCGCCTGTTTGCCGCGCACGCCAATGTGCGCAACGTGAAAAGCTATTTTTCCACGTTTCGCAGCAAGTTCGAGACACGCATCGCCGTCTGATTTGCCATGCGCCGATTATCCACCGCTTGCCCACATGCTTATACGCGTCTTGCGCACCGCTTATACGGCACTTTTGCACAGGCTTATACACAAGCAGGCCAGGCTCCATGAGCGATGGCAGGACGATTTTTCTCCAGCAATCTTCAGACTGGACGAGGCCATGCCCCGGCAAGCGTGTTGCCACTCATTCATACCCACGAGCCAGGCATTGCCACGGTGACTTTTGCACCGCTTTCACACAGCTTGCCAACAGGCTTTTGCACCACTTATCGACAGGTTTATCCACAGCCGCACGCAGAGGGAACATCAGGGACGCACTTGCGCGTCGGCATAAAACCGGTAACCGGCATTGCGGGCGGTATTGATGGGCAAGGTCATGCCGGTGGCCTGCTCGGCCTTGCGGCGCAAACGGCTGATCTGGGTGTCCAGGCGGCGCTGGTCATAGCAGAGGAAATTCTCGCCCAGCGACTGGACGATCTGCTGGCGGCTGACGATACGCTCCGGTTCGGCCATCAGGACGTGCAGCACCGTCACATCCTGTTGCGACAGCGCAATGGCGTCGCCACCAGGCGGCAGCAGGCGACGCGGCCCCACTTCCAGCACCCAGGCCGTGACGGGTGCCGCGATGGCAGCAGCGGCCGGTTCGCCCAGGCGCCGCGCCAGCGCGCTCAGGGTGGCCGCCAGTTCATCCAGGTCGGCGCTCTTGGGCAGGTAATAGTCGGCGCCGCCGCCCAGGCCGTTCACCTTGTCCCGCGTCGTGCCGCGCGCCGTAAACACGACGATACCGATGGGCTGACCCTGCGCCCGCAAGGCGCGCACCAGCAGCATGCCGTCGCCATCGGGCAAGCCCAGGTCGATGACGGCGATGCGGTGCAGCGCCGGTGTGTAACAGGCGTGAAACGCGGCCAGGTCGGCGACGGCGGTCACGCGGTAACCGCAGTCACAGAGGAATTCGGTCAATTCCTGCCGCAGCACGGCTTCGTCTTCAAGCAAAATGAGGTTCAACATGGCGCAAGGATAACCGATCGTCATGCTGCCGGGAAGCAAGCCGCAGGGGCGTCATGCCCCACATGGTAAGCTCCTGCGCCATGAAAATCCTGTTCGCCATTGTCCTGTTCTTCGCCACCCTGCAAGCGCTGACCGGGGCGGCCGCGCCCGTATCGGTGCCACTGACGCTGCCGGCCAGCGGGCAGCCCGTGTCGGCCAACGGCCACATGCAGATGCTGCGCGACACCTCCGGCCAGCTGGGTCCGGAGACCGCACTGGCCGCGCCAGGCTGGCGGCCCCTACCTGGCGCCGTCAGTGCCGGCTACACGCAGGATGCTATCTGGCTGCGCCTGGAGGTGACGCGCGCGGCGCGGTCGCCCGATGAATGGGTGTTGCGTTTTAGCAACGCCGTACTCGATGACGTGCGCCTGTATCGCCAGGATCAGGCCGGACACTGGCTGCGGCAAGAGGCGGGCGCCGACGTGATCCGCGAGGCCTGGCCCATCGATGCGCGCCAGGTGGTATTTCCCGTGCAGCTGCAAGCGGATCAGCCACAGCGCTGGCTGGTGCGCCTGCACACCAAAAAAGCCATGTCGACGGAGCTGACGTTGTTGCCCAGCGCCAGCTTCGACGCGTCCTCGCGCCGCGAATACCTGTATTACGGCTTGCAGTTTGGCAGTTATTTGCTGCTGATCCTGTTCCATATCTTTTTCTGGCGCATGACACGCGAAGCCCACAGCGGCTGGTACCTGCTGTATGTGTTGACGAATGCCACCACGGAAGCGCTGACGATCGCCATTCCCCAGCAGATCTTCGCCATGCCGAACGGCTTGTCCGACCCCATGCTGGGCGTATCGATGGCCATGTCGATTGCCGTCGGCGCGCGTTTTTCCACCTTGCAGCTGGAGCTGCCCACGCTGTATCCCCGTTTCAGCCGTACCGTGGTGGGCATCACGGCCGCCGCCGCCCTGTTCGGGGCGCTGCTGGTGCTGCGCGGCGACTATGCTGCAGGCGTGCTGGTGGTGCAAATGACGGCCTTGCCGCTGATCGTGCTGTTCATCGGCCTGGCCAGCTGGCTGGCGCTGCGCGGCCATCGCCCGGCGCATGCCTTTCTGTTTATCTTCGGCATCTTTTACGCGGGCGTGGTGATCAGTTTCCTGCGCAATATGGCCATCGTGCCGCCCAATTTCTGGACCAACCATGCGGCCACCCTGGGCGCCTTTGTCCACATGATGCTGATGAGCCTGCGCCTCAACCGCCGCTACGCGGAATTGCGCCGCGCCAAGGACAGGGCACAGGCCGAGGCAGTGCGTGCCGTGCGCGCCCTGAATGAACGCCTGGAAGAGCAGGTGGCGCGGCGCACGCTGGCGCTGCAACAGGAAATCGGCCGGCGCGCCGCACTCGAAGGCGAATTGCGTGCCGCCCTGGAAGTGGAAACCCGTACGCGCGAAGAACAGCAGGATTTCGTTGCCATGGTGTCGCATGAATTTCACACGCCGCTGGCCATCATCAACACCACGGCCCAGCAGATTGCCCGCAACACGGAGGCGCCACGGGAAAAAACCCTGCAGCGCTGCCAGAACCTGCGCGAAGCGAGCGGCCGCATGACGGCGCTGGTGGATGAATACCTGAGCGCCGACCGCATGGAAACGAGCGCGGCGACGTTCCGTCCCCAGCCATGCGACTTGCGCGCCCTGCTGCACGCCGTGCTGGCCGAATGGCCCGATGGCCGCATCGATGCCAGCGTGCAGGCGCTGCCCGACAGCGTCGTGGCCGATGCCAGCCTGCTGCGCGTGGCCCTGCGCAACCTGCTCAGCAATGCTGACAGGCATGCACCGCAGACCCAGGCGATTCGCGTGCAAGCCGCCACGCTCGATGACGGCCGCGTGCAAATTGTCGTCAGCAATGCGGGCGAGCCCCTGCCTGCCGATGAAATCCCGCGCCTGTTCCAGAAATACTTCCGTGGCCGCATCGCCCAGCACAAGCCTGGTGCAGGATTGGGCCTGTACCTGGTACAGCGCATCGCCGAATTGCACGGCGGCCAAGTCACCCTCGACAGTGCCGGCAACAACGGCACCATCAGCTTCGCCCTGCGCCTGCCCGCCTGATGGCTCCGCATTCCCGACTGAATCAGTCGGGAATCGCTCAGGTTTGCCCAACTTTACATTCTTCCCTTCTGCTGCGCCTGCAAAACCTGGAACAGCGCAACGCCGTGTATCGCGGTGCCGGGCCAGGCGTGAACTGGGCGGGCAGCAGTGGAACGCCCGTGCCTATGTCGCCAGGCCTGCCCTGATCGACGGCAGTACTTGCACACATGCTATGCACCGCCTATTCACGCGCTTTTCCACAGGCTTACCCACAGCACCAATAGGCAAGCCGGTGGCAAAAAGACAGTTATCCCCACTTGTACCCAGACTATCCAACGCTTATCCGCAGCCTTACGCACAGACTTATCCACAATGCGGGGATAAGCGCCGCGACGCTGCTGACGGCGAGCGGCAATCGAAGGAAAAGGGGACGACAGGCGCATGCCAGGTGTAAGGAAGAAACTTGTCAACAGCTTATGCACGGGTTTGCACACAGACTTATCCGCTACTTGTGCAGCAGCTTACCCACATAGTTATCCACAAATAAAAAAGCAGGCCGCGAGGCCTGCCTGTGTGCAAAACTGAACGTGGCGCTTACTTCTTGATTTTCACGGGGCGCGTCCAGCCGTCGATGGTCACTTGCCGCGCGCGCGAGACCGTCAGCTTGCCGGCCGGCGCATCTTTCGACAAGGTCGTGCCGGCGCCCAGGGTGGCGCCCTTGCCGACGGTGACGGGCGCGATCAGCTGGCTGTCGCTGCCGATAAAAGCGTCGTCTTCAATCACCGTGCGGAACTTGTTCACGCCATCGTAGTTGCAGGTAATCGTGCCGGCGCCGATGTTGACCTTCGAGCCGATGGTGGCGTCGCCGATGTAGGCCAGGTGGTTGGCCTTGCTGTGCGCGGCGATCTGGCTGTTTTTCACTTCGACGAAGTTACCGATATGCACGTCTTCCGCCAGGACCGTGCCCGGGCGCAGCCGCGCGTAGGGGCCGATGATGGAGGCGGCGCCAACGACGGCGTCCTCGATATGGCAGAACGGCTTGATGTGCGCGCCAGCGGCCACCGTGGCGTTGATGATGACGTTGCTGGCGCCCACGCGCACGCCGTCGCCCAGTTCGACTCTGCCTTCGAACACGCAGCCGACGTCGATGGTGACATCGCGGCCGCAAATGAGTTCGCCGCGCACGTCGATGCGGGCCGGGTCCAGCAGGGTCACGCCACGCTCGAGCAGCGCTTGCGCGATATTGTTCTGGTGGATGCGTTCCAGCTGCGCCAGTTGCACCTTACTGTTGACGCCCGCCACTTCCCACACGGCAGCCGGGTGGGCCGAGGTGACGGCCACGCCATCGGCGACGGCCTGGGCGACGATATCGGTCAGATAGTATTCCCCCTGCGCATTGTCATTCGACAAGGCCGACAACCATTGTTTGAGCTGCACGGTGGGCGCGACCATGATGCCGCTGTTGATTTCGCGGATGGCGCGCTGTTCTGGCGTGGCATCCTTTTCCTCGACGATGCGCACGATGGCGCCGTGCTCGCGCACGATGCGGCCCAGGCCAAACGGATCGTCCTGTTCCACGGTCAAGATGGCCAGCTTGTCGTTGCCGGCCGCCTGCACCAGTTGCTGCAGGGAGGCGGCGCTGGTCAGCGGCACGTCGCCGTACAGGATCAGGGTCGGCACGCTGTCATCGAGCAAGGACACCGCTTGCTGCACCGCATGGCCGGTGCCCAGCTGCTGCGTTTGCTCGGCGGCGTCGATCGTCAGGGCATGGCTGGCCTTGTAGCCGTCGAGCAACTTCAGCACGGCGGCGCCCCCATGCCCGTAAATCACGCATAATCGGGACGGCGCCAGGCCGCGCGCCGTGTCGATGACGTGCGACAACAGCGGCTTGCCCGCCAACGGGTGCAATACCTTGGGCAGTGCCGACTGCATGCGTTTGCCCATACCGGCAGCGAGAATGACAACGTTCATAGACCGTCTTTTATAAGTTAAGAATATGAAAAAGTTTAACACGCAGGCCCCGTCTTCCATGCCCTTTGGGCGTTTTACGTATGCCGTGCTGGCCCTCATGCTCGTCGTCATGGCCGGCTGCAGCGGCTTGCGCCTGGCCTACAACAATGGCGATACCGTGCTGTACTGGTGGCTGAACGCGTATGTCGACCTGGACCGCGACCAGAAGGGCTGGGTGCGCGACGATATCGACAAGCTGTTCGACTGGCATCGCAAGACGCAATTGAAGGATTACGTGGACATCCTGCGCACGGGCCAGAAACAGTTGCAAGGCAATATCACGCAGGCGGATCTGATGGCCGACTACGGCGAGATCAAGCAACGCACCCAGGCGCTGCTGCTGAAGGCGGCGCCCGAACTGGCCGACCTGGCGCGCTCGCTCAAGCCCGAGCAAATCGCGCAGATGGAAAAGAAGTTCAAGTCGAACAATGACGATTACCGCAAGAAATACCTGAGCGGCGACCAGGAGAAGCGCCAGAAACTGCGCTACAAGAAAGCCATGGAGCAATTCGAACTGTGGTTCGGCAGCTTCAGCAGCGAGCAGGAAGCGATCATCCGCAAGGCGTCCGACGCGCGTCCGCTGAACAATGAGATCTGGCTCGACGAACGCATGCGGCGCCAGCAGAATGTGTTGAACCTGGTCAAGAAAGTCCACCAGGAAAAACTCGGCAAGGAAGCGGCCGCAGCCTTGATCACGACGTTGATCAAGGACAGTTTCGAGCGCCTGGAACATTCCGAGCGCAAGGCCTTCTTCGATGCCTACGAAAGCAGCACGGCACAGATGGTCTTGACGGTGATCAAGATCGCCACGCCGGCGCAAAAAGCCCACGCCGTCAAGCGCATGCAGGGCTGGATTGACGATTTCAATTCCCTGGCCGCGCAACCCAAATAGACAGGCAGCGCCAGCAGGGGAGGTGGGGCCATATGCTATAGTGGCCGCCACCGAATTGAAGAAATCCCCATGCAAAAAAAGATTAAAAAACCCGCCAAAGTCCCCGTCCACCACGCGCCGCCACCGAACCAGGTGCGCATCATCGGCGGCCAGTGGAAGCGTTCCGTGCTGCCTGTTTTGCAGGCACTGGGCCTTCGCCCGACACCGGACCGCGTACGTGAAACCGTATTCAACTGGATCAACCACTTGCGCGACGGCGACTGGGCCAACGCCCAGGTGCTGGACCTGTTCGCCGGCAGCGGCGCACTGGGCTTCGAGGCGGCCAGCCGTGGTGCGGCGTCCGTCACCATGGTCGACACACACACGCCCGTGATCCGCCAGCTGGAAGAAAACAAGGCGAAATTGCGCGCCGAGAATGTGCAACTGCTGCGCGGCGACGCGTTGCTGACGGCGCAAGGCCTGGCATCGCGCGGCCAGCGTTTCGACCTGATCTTCCTCGACCCGCCGTACCAGCAGGATTTCCTGGCGAAAGTGCTGCCCTTGTGCGCCAACCTGCTCAAGGAAGGCGGCATGGTCTATGCGGAATCGGGCTTGCCGCTGGTCTTCGACGAGAGCAGCGAACTGGACAAACCCGAGTGGATGGCGCCGTGGGAAGTCATCCGTGCCGACAAGGCAGGCACCGTTTATTATCATTTGCTAACTTACAACAAAGTGCCGGCAACTGCCTGAATCTGCCTATAAATGAGGCAAAAAGGCTCCCTGGCCCGAGGCGCGGCACCAAATTCAGGCATAATGCGCGTCTATATTGGTGCATCATCAGGGAGCCGCAATGGTTGTAGCCGTTTATCCAGGAACATTCGATCCGCTCACGCGCGGTCATGAAGATTTGGTGCGCCGCGCATCGGGTCTGTTTGACAAGCTGATCGTCGGTGTGGCCGACAGCAAGAACAAGCAACCGTTTTTCTCGCTCGACGAACGCCTGGAAATCGCCAACGAAGTCCTCGGTCACTATCCGAATGTGCAAGTGGAAAGCTTTTCCGGCTTGCTCAAGGATTTCGTGCGCAAGCATGAAGCGCGGGTTATCGTGCGCGGCTTGCGCGCCGTCTCCGACTTCGAATACGAATTCCAGATGGCGGGCATGAACCGCTACCTGCTGCCCGATGTCGAAACCATGTTCCTGACACCGTCCGACCAGTACCAGTTCATTTCGGGCACCATCGTGCGCGAAATCGCGGCACTGGGCGGCGACGTCTCCAAGTTTGTCTTCCCCTCGGTGAACCGCTGGCTGCAAAACAAGATTGCCGCCAATGCTGCATCATCGCAATAAGTAAGAGTGAAATCATGGCATTACTGATCACCGACGAATGCATCAATTGCGACATTTGCGAGCCCGAATGCCCGAATGACGCGATCTACATGGGCGCGGAAATCTATGAAATCGATCCCAACAAGTGCACCGAATGCGTGGGTCACTTTGACGAGCCGCAATGCCAGCAAGTGTGCCCCGTCAGTTGCATCCCCTTCAATCCCGCCTGGCGCGAAAGCCCGGAACAACTGATGGCCAAGTACGAACGCCTGCAGGCGGAATTACCCGCGGCAAAAACCTAAGCCTTTCTCCCGCGCCACTTCTGCGTGGCGCCAGCTTCTGCCAACTGTTCTACACTGTGTGCTGACTTATCCACAGCCCATGGTTTCCACGGAGGTAGAAGATGCAAATAAGCACATCCCGTTTGGGCCGCTCCCTGGCTTGTGCCTGCCTGTGCGCTGCCCTGGCACAAGCAGCGTTCGCCGTCGAGGTGGGCGGCGTCAAACTGGACGAGACGGTGCAGCTGGCCAGCCGCGAATTGAAACTCAACGGCGCTGGCGTGCGCTACAAGGTCATCTTCAAGGTCTACACGATTGCGCTGTACCTGCCGGAAAAGAAAACCCAGCTGGCCGACATCCTGGCGCTGCCCGGGCCGCGCCGTCTGGAAATCGTCATGTTGCGCGACATCACTTCCGACGAGCTGGGTCACGCCTTCATGCAGGGCTTGAAGCGCAGCTCCGACCAGGCCGACCGCACGCGCCTGCTGAGCCAAACGATGCAGTTCGGCGCCATGTTCGCCATGGTGCCCGGCCTGAAAAAAGGCGACATCCTGACGGTGGACTGGCTGCCGGAAGAGGGGACGTTGTGCAAGCTGAACGGCAAGCAGGTGGGCGACACGGTACCGGACCTGGCTTTTTATAATGCGCTGCTGAAGATCTGGATCGGCGCCCATCCGGCCGACACCTTGCTGCGCGCGCATTTGCTGGGCGATATGGCCTAAAGCGGCCTGAAGCAAAACGCGGGCGTAAAAAAAGCCGGCGCAGGCCGGCTTGTCATGCTGCAACAATTTAGCGCTCAGGCGCGCGTCGACAGGGCGCGCAATTCAGCAGCATTGCTGGGCGACACGCCATCCATCTTGCCCAAGGTGCGTTGCAAGACTTGCGCTTCGCGCATCTGCTGACGCGCCAGGCGCTCCTCGCGGCTCAGCTTGGGACGCACCACCAGCACCATGGCGCGGGCGATGCCCACCAGCAAAGGCTTGAACAGCAGGGCGAACGCGCCCACGGCGACGATCACCAGCACGAGTTGCAGGGCGTTCAGCAGGGAAATCTCCAGCACGGGTGCGGATACTGCGTACAGGGCGGAGGCGAAGGTAGACATACTGTTCCAGTGCATTATAGAATTTGCCAGTACTATAGTGCAGTGCAACATATAAATCTAATTCCATTTCTTGATACCAATTATATGAATCGTGAATGGAAAACGGTAATATTTTTTGACGAGTGAAAATATTCGCGCCCGGCGCGGTTTACACTCTCAAGTAATCAATTCAACTTTTATCTTGGGCTTTCCATGAGTTTTCTGACGCTGGATCTGAACTTGCTGCGTGTTTTCGACGCCGTCATGACGGAACAAAACCTGACGCGCGCAGCCGGCCACCTGGCGATGACGCAGCCGGCGGTATCGAACGCCATCAAACGCCTGCGCGAGAGCCTCGGTGACGAATTGCTGATCCGCACGGCATATGGCGTCAAACCCACGCCTCGCGCCGAAGCGCTGTGGCCATCCGTGCGCTCGGCCCTGGCCAGCCTGGAAGCGGCCGTCACGCCGGAAACTTTCGACGTGTCGAAGACCCACGCCACTTTCCGCATGGCCATGGCCGATGCGACGGCCGCCTTCTGGCTGCCCTCCCTGATGCGCTCGATCGAACGGGAAGCACCGGGCGTCAACGTGCGCATGATGCCGCTGACCACGCGCGAACCGCGCCCGATGCTGCTGCGCGGCGATATCGACCTGGCCGTGGGCTTCTTTCCCGGCGTGGCGGCGCAATTGTCGAGCGAAACGGGTTCGCCCATCCGCCACGAGCGCCTGTATTCCGGCAAGTATGTGTGCGTGATGCGGCGCGGCCATCCGCTGGCCGACAAGGAATTGACCTTGGATAACTATTGCGCGGCGAACCATTTATTGGTGAGCTTTTCCGGCCGCGCGCATGGCTTGATCGACGAGGCGCTGTCGCAGATCCACCGCGAGCGACGCATCCTGTTGACGGTCAACCAGTTCTTCACGGCCGGACGC
The DNA here is from genome assembly GCF_049897625.1 of Janthinobacterium sp. PSPC1-1. NCBI lineage: Bacteria > Pseudomonadati > Pseudomonadota > Betaproteobacteria > Burkholderiales > Oxalobacteraceae > Janthinobacterium > Janthinobacterium sp. PSPC1-1. Next base: position 126,109 of record NZ_JAFCWP010000002.1, read on the forward strand.
GTGGTGGCCAATTCCGACCTGATCACCGTCTTGCCGCGCCATTTGATCGCCTCGACGGGCATGACGGAGTCCTTGCTGTACAAGGATTTGCCATTGACCTTGCCGGCCGTCCACCTGGACATGCTGTGGCACGAGCGCGATGCCCGCAGCCCCGCCCACAAATGGCTGCGTAATCATCTGGAAAGCATGAACACGCCTACTTTACGGACGGCCACGGCGGCCGGCGGCGGCGTGGCACCCAAGCCGCATATTGAATAAACCGTAGCCTACGCAAGAAAAAACGCCTGATGAGTAATCATCAGGCGTTTTGCTATGCGTGGTTGCTGGATCTATAGCCAATCCTGAAACCGCCCCAGTGCTTGCCATCGACGTGGATCGGTACGGATAAATCATGCATGACTTCGCCCGTGTCGCGCTTATACGTTTGCAACAGGAAGGCCTTGGTGTTGCTGCCGCAGCGCTTGCCCGTGCGGTCGCTGAAGATGCGCTTGGTGCGGTTATTCACCATATCGGTGGCGTAATCGCCCGTCAGCGGCTGGGAAAACTTCTTGTTGTGCGTTGGAAAATATCCATTGTTGTCGACGGCGCCCGCATACGCCAGATGGGGTAATGCCGCCAGCACGCCTTCCTGCAACTCCGGCAGCACCTTGTCCGTAAACGCGTCGAACTTCGTGTTGTGCTTGGGCGGATTGGTGTTCGGGATGGGCCGATAGTGGCGATCGAACAGGGCTTCGCGCGTGATGCGCCCCGACGCGATGGCTTGCTCGAACAGTTTGCCCACCTCGCGCGCGGCGCGCTGGGCCGCTGCACGGATCTCGTCGTGCGGCGTGGCCACGCTCGATTCGCCCAAAGCGCCGGCGATCGCCTCGGCACGCTCTGCCAGCGCCATGGCCGACTGCGTGGCACGCGGCAATTCGACATTCGTCGACAGCATGCTGTCACGGATTTGCAGGATGGCGTCGGCGATCAGCTGCGTCGTCTCGACGTGTTCGCGCGAGGCGCGGGCGATTTGCCCGATCGCGTCTTCCGACTCGCCCGACGATTCCTCGATATGGCTGAGCGAGCCATGCACGCTTTCCACATTGCGCGCCGCTTCCGTCACGCCCGCCGCCAGCGAACTCATGCCACGCGCAGCTTTTTCCGACTGTTCATTGATTTCGCGCACCATCACGCTGATTTCATCGGAGGCTTCCTTGGTGCGCTGCGCCAATTGCCGCACTTCACCGGCCACCACGGCAAAACCGCGCCCGTGTTCGCCGGCGCGCGCCGCCTCGATGGCGGCGTTCAGCGCCAGCAAGTTGGTGCGCGCGGAAATATCGGAAATGGCTTCCGTGAAGCCCGTGATGCGTTTGGATTTGTCCTGCAAGCTCAGCATGGTGCTGGAGGCGCCTTGCGCTTCCTCGCGGGCCTTGTTGATGCGGCGCAGCCCCTGATCCACTTCGGCGCGCGCCGCCACGCTTTCCACGCGCACGCCGGCGGCCACCTTGGCGGCCCGTTCCGCATTGGCGGCAATCTTTTCCGTCATCACGGCATTTTGTGCAGAACTGTCGGCGATGTCGCTGGCCGTGCGGACATCGATTTCCACCTTCTGTTTGACGGAATCGACAAAATACGAGGTTTCCGCCGCGCCGATCATGATGGCGTCGATGGCGTTGCCCACCGTGTCGGCGAACTGGTGCAAGCCCGGCTCGCCGCGCGGACGGCCGGCGAACGCCAGCAGCGCAGCGCCGATGGCGGCAGCCACGCAGGCAATCAGATAAGGATGGTCGCCGCCCGACAGCAGCAGCAGATAGGCCAGGCAACAGGCCACGGCCATGGCCAGGATCGTGAATGCAAAGAAACGCACCAGCTGATGCTGCAACTGCTTCATTTGTCCCCCGCTGCGCGAACCCGTCACGTCCCGCGAAAGGGACGTGCTGTAACCGTATGCGGGTGGGCACGATTGCCCACCTTGCACCCTGAACATTACGTCTGCGCGGCGTTTCAGGCGGCTACTGGATAGCAGAATTGTAGTTCTACCCTACAACATTTGTTCCGATAGCTCAATCAGAAAAGTGGGGCGGCTACACCAAGGTCACTTAATTGGCAATTTGGTGGTGTTTTTGACCTCTTCCATGACGGCATAAGTGTGGGTTTCCCGCACACCTTTCTGCAACAGCGTCTTGCCCAGGAATTCGCGGTAGGCCGCCATGTCCTTGACGCGCGCCTTGACCAGGTAATCGAAACCGCCAGCGACCATATGACATTCCAGTACCTCTGGGATGATTTGTACGCTATGCTTGAAGGCGTCGAACACTTCCGGTGTCGTGCGATCGAGCACCACTTCGATGAACACCAGCAGCGAGACGTCGAGCAGTTGCGGGTTCAACTGGGCCGTATAGCCCATGATGTAACCGGATTCGTGCAATTTGCGCACGCGCTCCAGGCAGGCGGCCGGCGACAAGTTCACGCGCGCGGCCAGCTCCACATTGCTGATGCGTCCATCGCTCTGCAATTCCATCAAGATTTTCTTACTGATCTTGTCCAGCATTACCATCACCCCCAAATTAATATTATTTGGTTAAATTGTCGCATCAAAAACTATCTATTGCTAGCCCCCTGTATTACCAGAATTAATCCATAAGAATCCCCTTTACAATCGAATCATCTTAACGTCCGACTTTCTGTATTTTTTTGCACCAAAAAAGAGCAAGAATTACGTCAGTTTTCGTCCCCCTTTTCCTTGTAAAGAGCACTTATGCACCCTGCAGGCCCCTCGGCTTTTACCCCGATTCCTTTTGCTGCGTTCCAGGCAGAAATCCTGCCTGAAGCGACACCACAACGCGCCGCCATCACCACCGCCTATAGGCGCGATGAGGTTTCCGCCGTGCAGTGGCTGTTGCAACAAGTGCGCCCCAGCAGTACCGAAACGACGGCCGAGGGACAAGCGCTGGCACACCGCCTGGTCTCGAACGTGCGCCACAAACGCACACGCGCGTCCGGCGTCGATGCGCTGATGCACGAGTTCTCGCTGTCGTCGGAAGAGGGTGTTGCATTGATGTGTCTGGCTGAAGCGCTGTTGCGTATACCCGACAGTCAAACGGCCGATCGCCTGATCGCCGACAAAATCAGCAAGGGCGACTGGAAGAAGCACCTGGGCGAATCGCCGTCGCTGTTCGTCAACGCCGCCACCTGGGGCTTGCTGATCACGGGCAAACTGGTCAGTACCAGTAGCGAATCGAGCCTCGGCTCGGCCATGACCAAGCTCATCGCCAAAGGCGGCGAACCGCTGATCCGCAAAGGCGTCGACCTGGCCATGCGCATGCTGGGCAACCAGTTCGTGACGGGCCAGACCATCGAAGAAGCATTGAAGAACAGCCGCGAGAATGAAACGCGCGGCTACCGCTACTCGTACGACATGCTGGGCGAGGCGGCCCTGACGCAGCAGGACGCGGCCAACTACTACGCCTCGTACGAAACGGCGATCCATGCCATCGGCAAGGCATCGAACGGCCGCGGCATCCGCAACGGCCCCGGCATTTCCGTGAAACTGTCGGCTCTGCATGCGCGCTACAGCCGCGCCCAGCGCGCCCGTGTCATGGAAGAATTGCTGCCGAAGGTCAAAGCGCTGCTGTTGCTGGCCAAACAGTACAACATCGGCTTCAACATCGATGCGGAAGAAACGGACCGCCTGGAACTGTCGCTCGACCTGATGGAAGCACTGGCTTTCGATGCGGACCTGGCCGGTTTCGACGGTATCGGCTACGTGGTGCAGGCGTATCAAAAACGCTGCCCCTACGCCATCGATTTCCTGGTCGACCTGGCGCACCGCAGCGGCCGCAAGTTCATGGTGCGCCTGGTCAAGGGCGCGTATTGGGATGCGGAAGTCAAACGCGCGCAAGTCGATGGCCAGGAAGGCTATCCCGTCTACACGCGCAAGGTCTACACGGACGTCTCTTACCTCGTGTGCGCGCAAAAACTGCTGGCCGCCAGCAGCCTGATCTATCCACAATTTGCCACGCACAACGCGCAAACCCTGGCGACCATCTATACCTGGGCGAAGCGCGACGGCATTAGCGACTATGAATTCCAGTGCCTGCACGGCATGGGCGAGACCCTGTACGACCAGGTCGTCGGCCCCGACAATCTCGACAAGCCGTGCCGCATCTACGCGCCCGTCGGCTCGCATGAAACCCTGCTGGCCTACCTGGTGCGCCGCCTGCTGGAAAACGGCGCCAATTCGTCGTTCGTCAACCAGATCGTCGACGAAAGCGTGGCCATCGATAGCCTGATCCGCGATCCCCTGGAACAGGCGCGCCTGCAGGGCGGCTTGCCGCACCCGTCGATTCCGCTGCCGCTGGACATGTTTGGCAGCGAACGCAGGAACTCGGCAGGCCTGGACCTGTCGAATGAAGACACCTTGCGCACCCTGGCCACCGGCCTGGCACAGCAGCAATCCTGGCAGGCAGCGCCGCTGATCGATGGCGCCGTCAGCCTGAATGGCCCCACGCACATGCTGCACAATCCGGCCCAGCACGACGATGTCGTGGGCAAGGTCATGGAAGCCGGTCCGGCCGACGTGGAAACGGCGCTGGCCAGCGCCAGCGCGTATGCCATCGAGTGGCAAACCACGCAACCGTCGATCCGTGCGCAAGCCTTACAACGCGCGGCCGATCTGTTCGAAGAACACCATATCGAACTGATGGCCCTGGCCGTGCGCGAAGCGGGCAAGTCCTTGCCGAACGCGATCGCGGAAATCCGCGAAGCCGTCGACTTCCTGCGCTACTACGCGGCGCAGGTGGAACACGCGCCGGCGCCCCTGGCGCTCGGTCCCGTCACCTGCATCAGCCCGTGGAATTTCCCATTGGCCATCTTCACGGGCCAGCTGGCCGCCGCCCTGGCCGCCGGCAATGTGGTGCTGGCCAAGCCGGCCGAGCAAACGCCGCTGATCGCCCACCGCGCCGTGCAACTGCTGCATGCGGCGGGCGTGCCGCGCGGCGCGCTGCAATTTTTGCCCGGCAGCGGCGAGATCGTCGGCGCCGGCCTGTGCAATGACGCGCGCGTGAAAGGCGTGATTTTCACGGGCTCGACGGAAGTGGCGCAATTGATCAACCGCAACCTGGCCGCGCGTGCCGTAACCGAAGGCATCGATATTCCCCTGATCGCCGAAACGGGTGGCCAGAATGCCCTGATCGTCGATTCGTCCGCCTTGCCGGAGCAAGTGGTGCAAGACGTGATGTCGTCCGCTTTCGATAGCGCCGGCCAGCGCTGCTCGGCCTTGCGCGTGCTGTTCCTGCAAGCGGAAATTGCCGACAAGACCATCCACATGCTGAAAGGCGCCATGCAGGAATTGCGCGTTGGCAATCCTGACCGTCTGGCCACCGATATCGGTCCCGTCATCGATGCGGAAGCGCAAAGCAATCTGCTGGCGCACATCAACAAGATGAAAACCGTGGCCATCGACCATTATTCGCTTGATTTACCGACCGTCAAAGGCACGTTCGTCGCCCCGACCGTGCTGGAAATCAAGTCACTGGCGCAATTGACGCAGGAAGTCTTCGGCCCCGTGCTGCACGTGATCCGCTACAAGCGGGCCGAACTGCCGCAACTGGTGCAATCGATCAACGACAGCGGTTATGGCTTGACCCTGGGCATCCATACGCGCATCGATGAAACCATCGATTTCATCACCAAACGCGCGCACGTGGGCAATATTTATGTGAACCGCAACATCGTCGGCGCCGTCGTCGGCGTGCAACCGTTCGGCGGCGAAGGCAAATCGGGGACCGGTCCGAAGGCGGGCGGCCCCCTATACCTGAAACGCCTGCAGCGCAATGCACCGGCCGGTGCGCAGCACCAGCGCCAGGCGCCGCCAGCGCTCGATGCGCTGACCGTGTGGGCCAAGATGCATGGCCACGACAAGGTCGAGCAACTGGCGCAGGAATACGCGCGCACGACCTTGCTGGGCAGCACCACCGTCTTGCCAGGCCCGACAGGCGAGCGCAATACCCTGAGCTTTGCCGCACGGGGCACGATTCTGTGCGCGGCGGCCACCTCCGGCACCTTGATGAACCAGCTGGCGGCCGTGCTGGCCACCGGTAACCAGGCCCTGGTGCTGGCGCAAGCGCCGGAGTTGATCCCGGGCGACTTGCCGGCGGCGCTGAAGGACCGCATCCAGGTCGTCAGCAGCCTGGAGTCGGTCAAGCATGATTTCCAGATCGCCATGATCGAGCCGAGTCTCGATGGCCAGCTCAAACCGCTGCTGGCGGCCCGGGAAGGGGCCCTGGTGGGCACCATCGCCACCACGCAGGAGGGTGTCATCCCCCTGTGGCGCCTGGTCGCTGAGCGGGCGCTGTGCGTGAATACGACGGCAGCGGGCGGTAACGCCAGTTTGATGATGTTAAGTGTCTAAATTTTAAGCAGACAGTTAACGCGGAAGGGCAGAACCAGTGGTTCTGCCCTTTTTTTATGCACGCTTGAATGAAAATCAGCCAGCCAGGCGCTGGCACAATTGCTGAATGACGGTAAACGCGTACGGCGAAGCGACCGTTTGCACGAAACGCATGAAGTCGACGGCCGCCTCTTCGTTGGCGTTGTCGGAAATGGTGCGCATGACCGTAAACGGCACGCCCAGTTCAAAACACACTTGCGCCACGGCGGCGCCTTCCATTTCGACGGCCAACAGATCGGGAATATCCGCTTTCAGCTGGTGCAGATGCGCGGCGCTGCTGATGAACTGGTCGCCGCTGGCGATCAAGCCGCGGTGGACTTGCGCGTGCTGCAAGCCAAACGCCGCGATATCGGCCGCCTTGAGCACGCTGGAAACATCGTCACGCAGAAAATCTTCCGCGGCAGCTGCCAGTTGCGTGCTCAGTTCCAGGTCCGTGGCAAAACGCTGCAAGCCCGTCAGCGGCACTTCGAAGCGGGGAAACAGGGGACGGGCATCCATATCGTGCTGCAGCAAGGCTTCCGCCACCACGATATCGCCAACTTTGACATGTTTATCCCCACTACCGGCCACGCCGGTGAAGACGATGTGGGTAACTCCGTACTTTTCCACAAGGATAGAAGCTGTCATGGCAGCGGCAACCTTGCCCAGACGCGACAGGACGCACACAGCGTCGATATTCCACAGGGTCCCCAGGGTGTAGTCGCGCATGCCGTGTGAACGCCTCTGGGGGCCTTGCATGGCTTCTACCAGCCCCTGCTGTTCTTCGTGCAAGGCACTGATGATGCCTAAACGCATTTTTGTGTGTGATTTCATGCTGTTTTTACAGGTTTTTTGAATTGCCAGACGGTTTACAGGGTGAAAACAGCCGTTTCGGCGACTTTTCCACCGTTCGCGTTTGTTTCTGTGTTTTAAATAAAGATGTATACATAAAAATAGTAGTGATAGTAAACGGCCATTTTTTTGTGGATAAGTCGGTATACCATCGAAAAATCATCGACTTAGCGCACAAAAAAGTAGGCGTACAAGCATTGTATCGAGCGAGGACTTGTTTGGGATAAAAATCGGGCTGTGGACAAAGATCGACTTTTCCCACATCTCATCCTGTGGATATGCAGGCACTTATCCACAGCGGCAAGCAAAAATCACGGGTTTTCTTGCTGTAGTGGCATGTTTGACGTGCTTCGTACACTCAGATTCCTGTTTGGCAATCAAGTTTGGCAATTAAGCTTGAGCGACCACGGGCGCTGTTCTTTTGCGAACGTTGGCACCCTGGTGATTTCTGCAAGACGGTTTGGCAGTGGGTCGCGATGTTGCCGTTGGCTTTTTTTTTGGATGTTTTTTGCATGCTTTTTGGAAATATCCCCGGACTTTCGCTTTTTTTGTCGGTTTACAATAGATCTATATATAAAAATAGTAGTAATAGTAAACGCGGTTTTTTCTGTGGATAAGTCGCTTTTTTTCAACAGGATCAAGCGTTTACGCGCAAAATAAAGCGTGCATAATCGCTGTATCACGCGAGGAGCAAAATTGTATAAAATGCGGGCCTGCGCAAAAGTTCGTGTTTACTCACAAGTCATCCTGTGGATATCAAGTGACTTATCCACAATCGTATCAAATTTCCCCTCTTTTCGACATTGAATGGCTTGCTGGCACTGTGCTCGGTCAGGTCTGTTGACGTTTCCATTTTGCAAAACGGTTTGGCAGTGCTGTGTGCGTGATGCCTGCCGTGCCGGTTTTCGTCGCTCAGTTGTTGGCACCATTTTTTTTTGTCAGCCAAAGCAGCTCGTCGGCTTTTTTTGAGGACACAGGCTTGTGAACCTTTTCGAAGGCGAAGCACAGGCAAAGCACGCGTTGTCGGGTTTACCTTAACAAGATCGTATACAAGAATAGTAATAGTAGTTAACGGTGGCATCTTCTGTGGATAAGTCCCGATTTATCCTTGTAAACAATCGCTTGGCGTGCGTATAAGCGCTGAGTAAGCGGTGTATCTGCCTGGGATGGTTTCTGGACAAAAAAACGCTGCCGAAAAAATTTTTCGTTTACACACATATCGTCCCTGTGGATATCCATATGGTTATCCACAGCTTGCAGCCCCTGTTTTTCCCGGCTTTTTAGCTTGTCGCGAGGCTTGCCACGAATAATGTCGCCCTGGCCCGGCACTGGTGGTAATCTCAATCTGGCTCAACAGCCATGCATGCATGAAGAAAGACAGACTCTGGTAACGGGACGCGGCGGGGAGACACGCCGCGCGACAGCTTGATGGCATACCGAAAGGAGCTTCATTGGAATCAGCAGGCGAATACGACTACATCATCGTGGGCGGCGGCACGGCAGGTTGCGTGCTGGCCAATCGGCTCACACGCGACAAGGATGCCAACGTTTTACTCGTGGAAGCGGGCGGCAAGGACGATTACGTGTGGATACACATCCCCGTCGGCTATCTGCATTGCATCGGCAATCCCCGCACGGACTGGCTGTATTCCACGCAGGCGGACGCGGGCCTGGGCGGGCGCAGCCTGATGTATCCGCGCGGAAAAGTGCTCGGGGGCAGCTCTTCCATCAACGGCATGATCTACATGCGCGGCCAGGCCGGCGATTACGATCACTGGGCCGACCTGACGGACGACGCTTCCTGGCGCTGGGACAAAGTCTTGCCGCTATTTAAGCAAAGCGAAGATTACTACGGTGGCGCGTCGGAAAACCATGGCGCGGGCGGCGAGTGGCGCGTGGAAAAACAGCGGCTGTCGTGGGATATTTTGAATGCTTTCCGCGATGCGGCGCAGCAAGTTGGCATCCCGAAAACCAGCGATTTCAACGGTGGCGACAACAGCGGCAGCGCGTATTTCGACGTCAACCAGCGCCGCGGCATCCGCTGGAACACCTCGAAAGCGTTTTTGAAACCGGCGTCGCGGCGCCCGAATCTGACCATCATGACGGGTTGCCACGTGGAACGTCTATTGATTGAGACTTCGGAGTCGGGACCCCGTTGCACGGGCATCGTGTTTACGGGCGGCGGCACGCAGTGGCAGGCGACGGCCAAACGGGAAACCTTGCTGACGGCGGGGGCCATCGGATCGCCCCAATTGCTGCAACTGTCCGGCATCGGTCCAGCCGCCTTGTTGCAGCAGCATGGCATCGTGCCCGTGCTCGATGCGCCTGGCGTGGGCGGCAATTTGCAGGACCACTTGCAGCTGCGTATGGTCTTTAAAGTGCAGGGCGTCAAGACTTTGAACGTGATGGCCAGCAATATTGTCGGCAAGATGCAGATCGGCTTGCAATATGCGCTATTTCAGAGCGGGCCCATGTCGATGGCGCCGTCGCAGCTGGGCGCGTTTGCCAAGTCCGACCCGCAGCAAGCCACGCCGAACTTGCAATATCACGTGCAACCGCTTTCCTTGGACAAATTCGGCGAGCCGCTGCATGCGTTTCCCGCGTTTACGGCCAGCGTCTGCAATCTGCGCCCCACCTCGCGTGGCCATGTGCACATCGCCTCGGCCGACAGCTATGCGGCGCCGAAGATCGTGCCCAATTACTTGAGTACCGAGCAGGACCGCGCCGTGGCGGCCGACGCCTTGCGCCTGACGCGCGCCATCGCTGCCGCGCCGGCCCTGAAAAAATTTGCGCCGCAGGAATACAAGCCTGGCGTGCAATTTCAGAGTCAGGAAGAGCTGGCGCAGGCGGCCAGCCAGATCGGCACCACCATCTTTCACCCGGTGGGCACGTGCCGCATGGGCGTGGCAGGCGATGCGTCGAGCGTGGTCGACAGCCAGCTGCGCGTGCTCGGCGTGGATGGGTTACGCGTCGTCGATGCCTCCATCATGCCGTACATTACTTCTGGTAACACGAACTCGCCCACCGTGATGATTGCGGAAAAAGCGGCGCAAATGATACATGCGGCCTGGAAATGAGCGCGTCAAAGCGCAGGTTTGCGCCATTCGGGCTGGCGAAAAATCCCCGTAGTTATACTGTATTGTGCGTTAAATTTAAGTTGTGTATTATAAAAATGACTAAGTAGTACAAAAAGTACAACTAGGAGACACGATGTCAAACATAATCTTGGAAACAAGAAATTTGACCAAGGAATTCAAGGGTTTCACCGCAGTGAGCGAGGTGAACCTGAAGGTAGAGCGGGGCCATATCCACGCCTTGATCGGTCCTAACGGCGCCGGCAAGACCACGTGTTTCAACTTGCTCACCAAATTCCTGGTCCCCACCGGTGGACAGATCCTGTTCAATGGGAAAGATATTACGGCTGCCAAACCGGCGCAGATCGCCCGCATGGGCGTGATCCGTTCCTTCCAGATTTCCGCCGTCTTCCCGCATCTCTCCGTGCTGCAAAATGTGCGTATTGGCTTGCAGCGCCAACTCGGTACCTCGTTCCACTTCTGGCAGAGTGAGCGTTCCTTGAACCAGCTCAACGACCGCGCCATGGCCTTGCTGGCCGAAGTCGACCTGACGGAGTTTGCCGACACCATCACGGTCGACATGCCGTACGGTCGCAAGCGGGCGCTGGAAATTGCCACCACCCTGGCGATGGAACCGGAAATGATGCTGCTCGACGAACCGACCCAGGGCATGGGCCACGAAGATGTGCACCGCGTCACCGAACTGATCAAGAAAGTCTCGGTCGGCCGCACCATTTTGATGGTGGAACACAATATGAGCGTGGTCTCTGGCATCTGCGACAAGATTTCCGTCCTGCAGCGCGGCGCCATGCTGGCCGAAGGCAGTTACGCGGAAGTGTCGCGTAATCCGCAAGTGATGGAAGCGTACATGGGCACCACCCACGCCGAACTGGAAGGGGCACATTGATGACCGCTAGCAACAGGGCACCCGCGCTGGAAATTGCACAACTGCACACCTGGTATGGCGAATCGCACATCCTGCACGATGTGAACCTGAAAGTGGAGCAGGGCGAAGTGGTGACTTTGCTGGGCCGCAACGGCGCCGGCCGCACGACCACTTTGCGCGCCATCATGGGGCTGACGGGCGCACGCACGGGTTCCATCAAAGTCAATGGCGTCGAAGCGATAGGTTTGGCCACGCACAAAATCGCCCACCTGGGCATCGGCTATTGTCCTGAAGAGCGCGGCATTTTTTCCTCGCTGTCGACGGAGGAAAATCTGATGCTGCCGCCCACCCTAGCCAGCGGTGAGAAGGGCATGTCGGTCGAGGAAATCTACGCCATGTTCCCGAATTTGCAGGAACGCCGCCACAGCCAGGGCACGCGATTGTCAGGCGGGGAACAGCAGATGCTGGCGGTGGCGCGCATCCTGCGCACGGGCGCGCGCCTGCTGCTGCTCGATGAAATTTCCGAAGGCCTGGCGCCCGTCATCGTGCAAGGGCTGGCGCGCATGATCACCACCCTGAAAGCGAAGGGTTACACCATCGTCATGGTGGAACAGAATTTCCGGTTTGCCGCACCGCTGGCGGACCGGTTTTATGTGATGGAGCACGGTCAGATCGTCGAGACTTTTGCTGCATCCGAACTGGAAGCCAAGATGCCGGTATTGACCGAGCTGCTTGGCGTGTAATGCCCATGTAGTTCTGTATCGTCGTCGAGCAATCGTTTAAATAGCAAACAATAATCCCAACGGAGACACTATGAAACGTAACGCTATCGCCATTGCCACCGCCACTCTTTGCGCACTGGGCTTGTCCAGCGCCGCGCACGCCCAGGTATCGGGCGACACCATCAAGATCGGTTTTATTTCCGACATGTCGGGCGTGTATTCCGACGTCGACGGCCTCGGTGGCGCGGAAGCCATCAAGATGGCGATCGCCGATGCCGGCGTGGTACTGGCCGGCAAGAAGGTGGAGTTTATTTCCGCCGACCATCAAAACAAGGCTGACATCGCCGCCTCGAAGGCGCGCGAATGGTTCGACCAGCAAGGTGTCGACATGCTGATCGGCGGCACCAATTCCGGCGCCAGCCTGGCCATGGCCAAGGTGGCGGCGGAAAAGAAAAAGATCTTCATCGCCATCGGCGCCGGTTCTTCGCGCCTGACGAATGAAGAGTGCACGCCCTACACCGTGCATTACGCCTACGATACGGTAGCGCTGGCGCGCGGGACGGGCGGCACCATCGTCAAGCAGGGCGGCAAGAGCTGGTATTTCATGACGGCCGACTATGCGTTTGGCCATTCGCTGGAAAAAGACACGGCTGAAGTTGTCAAGGCGGCCGGCGGCAAGGTGCTGGGCAGCGTCAAGCATCCGCTGGGCGCCTCGGATTTCTCTTCTTTCCTGCTGCAGGCGCAGGCAGCCAAGCCGCAAATCCTGGGCCTGGCCAATGCGGGCGGCGACGCCATCAACAGCATCAAGGCAGCCAACGAGTTCGGCCTGACGAAATCGATGAAACTGGCCGGCCTGCTGATCTTCATCAACGACATCCATTCGCTGGGCCTGAACCTGACGCAGGGCATGTACCTGACCGATGGCTGGTACTGGGACTTGAATGCGGACACGCGCGCCTGGTCGAAACGCTATTTCGCCAAGATGAAGAAAGAGCCGTCGATGCTGCAGGCAGCCGACTATTCGGCCGCGGCGACCTACCTGAAAGCCGTCAAGGCGCTGGGGACGGATGACACCGAAAAAGTCATGGCGTATCTGAAGAAGACCAAGATCAACGACATGTTCACGCAGAATGGCGAAGTGCGTCCCGATGGCCGCATGGTGCACGATATGTATTTGATGGAAGTCAAGAAACCGTCCGAGTCGAAATACCCATGGGATTACTACAAGGTGGTCGCTACCGTGCCTGGTGCGCAAGCGTATGTGACCAAAGCCGAGTCGAAGTGTTCGTTGTGGAAGTAACGCTGTAGCAACATCCACAGAGTGCCCGCCGCTGCGCGGGCGCTCCGTCCTGCACTTCGCCCGCAGGGTTCGCCTTGCGCCGCCGCAGCCGTTTGCGGTGGCGCGTTTCCCTTGATACCACACCGCTACCCGGCGGTGCTTTTTATACTGTGATGCCATGGAAATTTTCGGCGTTCCTATACAAGCGATGATGAGCCAGCTGCTGCTGGGTCTCGTCAACGGCTCGTTCTATGCCATGTTGTCCCTCGGTCTGGCCGTCATTTTCGGCTTGCTCAATGTTATTAATTTCTCGCACGGCGCCATGTACATGATGGGCGCCTTCCTGGCCTGGATGGGCCTCAGTTATTTCGACATCAATTACTGGGCCATGCTGGTCATCGCCCCGATCCTCGTCGGCCTGGTCGGCATCCTGATCGAAAAGACCATGTTGCGCTGGTTGTATAAACTCGACCACCTGTATGGCTTGTTGTTGACCTTTGGCATTACCCTGATCATGGAAGGCGTGTTTCGCTCGTTCTATGGCGTCTCGGGCCAGCCGTATGCCGTGCCTGAAGCGCTGGCCGGCGCGACGGACCTCGGCTTCATGATCCTGCCGAACTACCGCGCCTGGGTGGTGATCGCCTCGCTCTCCGTTTGCCTGGCGACCTGGTTCGTCATCGAAAAAACCAAGCTGGGCGCCTACCTGCGGGCCGGCACGGAAAACCCGAAACTGGTGGAAGCGTTCGGCATCAACGTGCCGCTGATGGTGACCTTGACGTTTGGCTTCGGCGTGGCGCTGGCCGGTTTCGCCGGCGTGCTGGCGGCGCCGATCATCCAGGTCTCGCCGCTGATGGGCTCGAACCTGATCATCGTCGTGTTTGCCGTGGTGGTGATCGGTGGCATGGGTTCCATCATGGGCTCCATCCTGACGGGCCTGGGCCTGGGCGTGATCGAGGGCCTGACCCGCGTGTTCTACCCGGAAGGCTCGGCCACCGTGGTCTTCGTGGTGATGGTGATCGTACTGCTGCTGCGTCCCGCCGGCCTGTTCGGCAAAGAAAAGTAATCCTCATCAGTCATGTATTGGAGCTACCACGATGAATAAGAATGTAGGCTACGCCATTGCCTTGCTGCTGGCGTTGGCGGCCCCGTTTTACGGCTATCCCGTCTTCCTGATGAAGCTGCTGTGCTTTGCCCTGTTTGCCTGCGCGTTCAATTTGCTGATCGGCTACACGGGCTTGCTGTCGTTCGGCCATGCGGCCTTCTTTGGCGGCGCCGGCTATGTCACCGGCTACGCGCTGCGCACCTGGGGCTGGCCAACGGAACTGGGCTTGCTGGCCGGCGTCGCTACGGGCGCCTTGCTGGGCCTGGTGATTGGCGGCCTGGCGATCCGCCGCCAGGGCATTTACTTTACGATGATCACCCTGGCGCTGGCGCAGATGGTGTATTTCCTGGCCTTGCGCCTGCCCTTTACAGGCGGCGAGGATGGCTTGCAGGGTGTTCCACGTGGAACCTTGTTGGGCATGATAGATCTGGGCAATGACACCGTACTGTATTACTTCGTGCTGGCCATCTTCATCGCCGGCTTCGCCCTGATCGTACGCACCATCCACTCGCCGTTCGGCCAGGTCCTCAAGGCGATCAAGGAAAACGAACCGCGCGCCATCTCGCTCGGTTACGACGTCAACAAGTACAAGCTGATGGCCATCGTGCTGTCCGCTTCGCTGGCCGCCCTGGCCGGCGCCACCAAGACCCTGGTGCTGGGCTTTGAAACACTCACCGATGTGTACTGGGGCATGTCCGGCCTGGTCGTGCTGATGACCTTGGTGGGCGGCATGGGTACCATGGCCGGTCCCATCCTTGGCGCCGTGCTGATCATCGCGCTGGAAAACAAGCTGGGCGATGTTGGCACCTATCTGGCCACGCACACGGGCATCGAGTGGTTCGGCACTCTGGGCGAATCGGTGGGCATGGTCACGGGGGTGATTTTCGTCATCTGCGTGCTGCTGTTCCGGCGCGGCATTGTCGGCGAAGCCATCGCGCGCTTCGGCGGCAGGGCCGCCAAGGCCACTGTCTGATTTTCAAGCAACGCCGGACGATTCGTCCGGCGTTTTTCATTGTGCGTCCACTGTTACCTCAACGGAGAGAACCACCATGCAAATGACGATCACGCGCGCGGGCACCGGCATGAGCCTGTGCACCTTGCTGGCGTTGGCAGCCTGCGGCAGCAACCATGCACCGGAAGAACTGAACCAGATGCCCGGCTACCTGGGCAGCATCACGCGCGCCGACTACGACGGCAAGACGAACGATCTGCTGACTGCCGGCCTGGGCAAGACGGGCCTGGCGGGCGCCGCACCCGCGTATGCGAATCCCGAACAGCCGACGCCGCTCGAACTGCGCCGCAATGCGATCTACGCCAACTACCGCGCCGTGCTCGACATTGCCGCCAACAGCGGCTACGGCACCCTGTACGGACCGAATGTCGATGCCGGCGGTAATGTCGGCACGGGCGAGGGCCTGGTGGCGGGCAGCGAATACATCGCCTATGCCGACGATGGCACGGGCAAGAAGAATGTCACCTTGATGGTGCAGGTGCCGGCCAGCTTCGACCCGGACCGCGCCTGCATCGTCACGGGCACGTCGAGCGGCTCGCGCGGCATCTATGGCGCCATCGGCAGCTCCGGCGAATGGGGCTTGAAGAAGGGCTGCGCCGTGGCATATGCGGACAAGGGTTCCGGCACGGGCCTGTATGTGTTCGAGGACGACAGCGTCAATCTGCAGAACGGCGTGCGCGCGGGCAGGGTGACCGCCGGCAAGAACGCGCTCTTCGCGCCGGACTTGAGCGACGCCGACAGGCTGGCCTGGGCTAGTGCCAATCCGAACCGTATCGCCTTCAAGCACGCGCACTCGCAGCAGAACCCCGAGAAGGACTGGGGCAAGGTGACCTTGCAGGCGGTCGAGATGGCGTATTACGTTTTGAACGAGCGCTATGGCGTGCTGGCCCGCGATGGCAGTGCGCGCATCGTGCGGCTGACGCCGAAGAACACCATCACGATTGCCTCCAGTATTTCCAACGGCGCCGGCTCGGCCCTGCTGGCGGCGGAACAGGATACGCAGGGCTTGATCAGCGGCGTGGCGGCCAGCGAGCCGCAGGTGCAACCGCAGCCGTCCACGGCCTACAGCGTGCGCCAGGGCGGGGTGGTAGTGAACGCACCGGGGCGCTCGCTGTTTGACTACGCCACCTATGCGGCCCTGTACCAGCCGTGCATCGCGTCCGTGGCCGGCAATGCGGGACGCTGTACGGCGCTTGTCAGCAAGGGCTTGTTGAACGGCGCGGATCTGGCGGCGCAGCAGGCGGACGCGAAGCAGCGCTTGCGCGCATATGGCTGGTTGCCTGACTCCGACCCGCTGCAGGCCGCGCACGCGGGCACGAATATCCTGGTGGCCGTCACGTACGCGTATGCCTATGGGAAATTCTCCGTGACGGACAAGGTCTGCGGTTTCACGTTTGCGCAGACCGATGGCAGCGGCAACCCCATCGCGTTCACCTCGGCGCAAAAGGCGGCCAGCTTTGCCGCGCAAAACGGCATCCTCGGCAGTGTCGTGTACGAGAACAGCGTAGGTGGCGCCAGGGTCTACACGGCCGGCGTGTCGCCGTCAAACAGTCTGGCGGACCAGTCGCTCGATGGCTTCCTTTGCCTGCGCAGCCTGGCGACGGGGCGCGACGCCGTCAGCGGCGCCAATTTGCAGGGCACCCTGGCGGGGCAGAGCGCGCGCGTGCGGGCAGGCATGGCCGAAGTGGCTGCCAGCGGCAAACTGAACGGCAAGCCGGCCATCATCGTGCACGGCCGCAGCGATACCCTGATTCCCGTCAATCACGCTTCGCGCGCCTATCTTGGCCTGAACGCCGCCGTGGAAGGGAGCAATAGCAAGCTGCGCTATATCGAGGTGACCCATGCCAACCACTTCGATTCCTTCAGCAGCGCCTTGCCGACCCTGATCGTGCCGCTACACGTGTACCTGAACCGGGCGCTCGACGCCATGTATGCGCATTTGTCTGCCAAGCAAGCCTTGCCGCCCTCGCAGGTGGTGCGCACGGTGACGCGCGCCGATGCGTCAACCTTGATCACGAATCTCAACCTGCCGGCGATAGCGTCGACGCCAGCGGCAGGCAATGCGATCAGTGTGACGGGGACGGTGGTGGATGTGCCCGACTGAGTCTCATAGCGCTGCCGCATAGATGGCGCGGGCATCCTCGCGTGTGACGACGCGCGGATTGTTGCCCAGCAATCGCGTCTGCAGCATGGCGTCGTCGGCCAGCCGGTCCAGGTCGCTGGCCGCGATGCCCACCTCGCGCAGGGTGCGCGCGATACCCGTGGCGCGCGCCAGCGCCTGCATGGCGTCGATCAGGGCCACGGCCCGCGCTTCCTCGCTGCCCACGATGCCGGGTTGCAAGACGGCCGCCAGTTGCGCATACAGGGGTGCCGCATGGGACAGATTGAAACGCAACACGTGCGGCAGCACCAGCGCATTGGACAGGCCATGTGGCACGTGGAACAAACCACCGATGGGATAGGCGAGCGCGTGCACGGCGGCCACCGGTGCATTGGCAAACGCCTGGCCGGCCAGCATGGCGCCCAGCAGCATGGCCTGGCGCGCCGGCAAGTTGCTGCCATCGCGGCAGGCCATGAGCAGGTTGCTGGATAGCAGTGACAGCGCCTGGGTGGCCAGCATGTCGGACAAGGGATTTTTCAGCAGGCGGCTGGTGTACGCTTCGATCGCATGCACCATGGCATCGATGCCGGTGGCGGCCGTCACGGCGGGCGGCAAGCCCAGGGTCAGGTTGGCGTCGAGGATGGCCAGGTCCGCATACAGTTGCGGCGCGACCACGCCCATCTTGCTGGTGGCGCCCGTGGTGACGATGGCGATGTGCGTCACTTCCGAACCCGTGCCGGCCGTGGTCGGCAATTGCACCAGAGGCAGGCGCTGGCCGTGCACATTGCCGATGCCATACAGTTGCGTCAGTTCCTGGTGGCCCGGCGCCAGCACGGCAATCAGCTTGGCCACATCCAGCGAGCTGCCGCCACCGAGGCCGATAATCAGTTCCACGTGAAACATCTGCGCCTGGGCCACGCCGGCCAGCACGATCGCTTCGGGGGGATCGGCTTGCACGTCGGAAAAGACGTGCGCTTCGATCCCCGCCTCCTGCAAGCTGTGCAGGGGAACATCGGCCAGGCCCGTACGCAGGAAGCCCGTGTCGGTGACGAGCAGGGCGCGGCGCACGGTCGGGAAGTGCTGGGCGATGTGCGCGCCCAGTTGGGCGGCGGCGCCTGGTTCAACGATCAGATGGGGCACGGTACGGAACTGGAAGGCGGACATGCAGACTCCTGACAGTGAGGATAGAAGCCAAGCTTACTCCGCTTTCCCGCCGTGCGCATGTTTCACGTGGAACCAGAAGCGGGGCTTACTCCCACTCCAGCGCGCCGCGTTTCCATTCATACGCCAGGCCGATGGTCAGTACGCTCAGAAAACCCATGACGGCCCAGAAGCCGGGCAGTCCGAGTTCGTTCACGTTGGCCGCCCACGGCATCAGGAAGATCACCTCGATATCGAACAGGATGAAGAGGATGGCGACCAGGTAGAAGCGGATGTCGAACTTCATGCGCGCGTCGCCGAACGCCTCGAAGCCACATTCGTACGGGGACAGTTTTTGTGGATCGGGTTTGTGTGGACCGAGCACGCGCCCCAGCAGCATGGGCACGATGCCGACCAGGATGCCGATCAGAATGAACAGCAGGACGGGAAAATAGTTTTCGAGGAGCATGGGGATTCCTCTCAATGGCTGGAAGACAGCTTCATCAGTACGATGCCGCACACGATGAGGACGGCGGCGCACACGCGCATGGTGCTGAGTTGTTCGCCCAGAAAGACGATGCCAACGATGAAGGCGCCGACGGCGCCGATGCCCGTCCAGATGGTGTAGGCCGTGCCCAGGGGCAGGGTGCGCATGGCAATCGACAGCAAGCCGAAGCTGGCGATCATCATGACGATGGTAATGACGGAAGGGGTGATTCTGGTGAAACCCTCGGAGAGTTTCATCGAGTATGCCCACACGACTTCCAACATGCCGGCAATGAGTAAAAGTATCCAGGCCATGGCGGCTCCTTATACAGAGCGGGCCGTCCCGGTGTGTTCCCATGATGGGGGAGGCCGTCCTCCTGGATGATCGTCGCTATGGGCACTGGCGTGACCACGGTGTTGCGGACGATGCGGCAATTGTAGCAAACATTGGCGGTCACCGCAGCCCCCTCGCGAGCCCATGGAGTGTTCCACGTGAAACAGAAATCACTGCTTCCTTGTCACTGCTGAGTAAAAATTAAGCAAAAATTGGCCCGAGGAAGGTTGCGCTCGCAAAAAGACTCTATAATCGGAGCTCTCTTCCCGCATTTTTACTTGCACTGTTACCTATTTATCATGTTATTTCCTACAGAATTCGACGTCATCGTTGTCGGTGGTGGTCACGCCGGTACCGAGGCGGCCCTCGCTTCCGCCCGCATGGGGCAGAAGACGCTATTGCTCACGCATAATATTGAGACACTGGGCCAGATGTCGTGCAACCCCTCCATCGGTGGCATCGGCAAGGGCCACCTGGTCAAGGAGGTCGATGCCATGGGCGGCGCGATGGCGATTGCCACCGACGAGTCCGGCATCCAGTTCCGCATCCTGAACTCCTCGAAAGGCCCGGCAGTCCGCGCCACGCGCGCCCAGGCCGACCGTATTTTATACAAGGCCGCCATCCGTACGCGCCTGGAAAACCAGCCGAATTTGTGGCTGTTCCAGCAAGCGGTGGATGACCTGATCGTCGAAGGCGACCGGGTCATCGGTGCCGTGACGCAGATCGGCCTGAAGTTCCTGTCGCGCGCCGTGGTGCTGACGGCCGGCACTTTCCTCGACGGCAAGATCCACGTGGGCTTGAATAATTACTCGGCCGGCCGCGCCGGCGACCCGCCAGCCATTTCGCTGTCCGCCCGTTTGAAGGAATTGAAGCTGCCGCAGGGCCGCTTGAAAACGGGCACGCCGCCGCGCATCGATGGCCGCACGATCGACTTTTCCGTGATGCAAGAACAGCCGGGCGACCTCGATCCCGTGCCCGTCTTCTCGGTGATGGGCAACACGGCCATGCACCCGCGCCAGGTGCCGTGCTGGGTCACGCATACGAATAGCCAGACGCACGACATCATCCGCGCCGGCCTCGACCGCAGCCCCATGTACACGGGCGTCATCGAGGGCGTGGGTCCCCGCTATTGCCCCTCCATCGAAGACAAGATCCACCGCTTCGCGGGCAAGGAATCGCATCAGATCTTCCTCGAGCCGGAAGGCTTGACGACGCATGAGTTCTATCCGAACGGCATCTCCACCAGCCTGCCATTCGACGTGCAGATCGCCCTGGTGCAATCGATGAAGGGCATGGAAAACGCCCACATCCTGCGCCCCGGCTACGCCATTGAATACGACTATTTCGACCCGCGCGGCTTGAAAGCCTCGCTGGAAACCAAGGCCGTGGCGGGCCTGTTCTTCGCCGGCCAGATCAACGGCACCACGGGCTACGAAGAAGCGGCCGCGCAAGGCATGCTGGCGGGCCTGAATGCGGCCCTGCTGACGCAGGACAAGGAAGCCTGGGTACCGGGCCGCTCCGAGGCGTATCTGGGCGTGCTGGTCGACGACCTGATCACCCAGGGCGTGCAGGAACCGTACCGCATGTTCACCAGTCGCGCCGAGTACCGCTTGAGCCTGCGCGAAGACAATGCCGACATGCGCCTGACGGAAATCGGCCGCACCCTCGGCTGCGTGGGCGACGCCCAATGGCAAGCCTTCGAGACCAAGCGCGAAGCGGTGGCGCTGGAACTGCAGCGCCTGCGTTCCACGTGGGTCAATCCGCGCATCCTGGCGGCCGCCGAATCGGAACGCATCGTTGGCCAGGCCATCGAGCGCGAGTATTCGCTGGCGGACTTGCTGTGCCGCCCGAATGTCGCCTACGACACGCTGATGAGCATGACGGGCATCGAAGGCCAGGCCCTGGCCGGCCCCGGCGTGGAAGACCCCGCCGTGCGCGAGCAGGTGGAAATCCAGCTCAAATATGCGGGCTACATCGAGCGCCAGAGCAAGGAAATCGAGCGCCACGAGCACTATGAAAACCTGGCCTTGCCGGCCGGTTTTAATTACCTGGACATCGGCGCGCTGTCGGTCGAAGTGCGGCAAAAACTCGACAAGCAGCGCCCGGAAACCCTGGGCCAGGCCTCGCGCATTTCCGGCGTGACGCCAGCGGCGATTTCGCTGCTGCTGGTGCATTTGAAAAAGCGCGGCTTCGGTGCCGCGCAGACCACCACTTTAAAGGACGAGGTTGTTGAATGAAGCAGTTTGACCGGGCCGCACTGGCCCCCATTTTGAATGAAGGCATCGCCGCGCTGGGGTTGGACCTGAGCGCGGATCAGACGGAAAAACTGCTCGATTACCTGGCCTTGCTGGCCAAATGGAATAGCGTGTACAACCTGACGTCGGTGCGCGATCCCCTGCAGATGCTGACCTTGCACGTGCTCGATTCGCTGGCGGCCGTGCCCGCGTTCGCGGATGCCAAAAACGTGCTCGACGTGGGCGCCGGTGGCGGCTTGCCGGGCATGGTCTTGGCCATCGCGCGGCCCGACGTGAAGGTGTCGATGATCGACACGGTGCACAAAAAGACGGCCTTTCTGACGCAAGTGAAGGCGGAACTGGGGCTCGCCAACGTCACCGTGTACACCAAGCGGGTGGAACAGCTGGAAGTGGCGCAGAAATTCGATGTGATCACCTCGCGCGCCTTTGCCGACCTGTCCGACTTCGTCAACTGGTCGCACCACGTGCTGGCCGAGGGCGGGCAATTCATCGCCTTGAAAGGGGTGGCACCGCCAGACGAGCGCGAGCGACTGCCAGCAGACTGGCAAGTGACGCAATTACAGGCAATCCAGGTACCAGGGCTAAATGCAGAGCGTCATCTGGTCTTTATAGTAAGAATTTAAAGGCCAGAAGATTAAACGGTATAAATCATATAAACAGTTTATACGGTATAAATGATATAAACCGTATAAACGATTTATATCGTATAAATGAAATAAATAATATAAATCGTTTCGGCCGGATGCCGGGGCGCACGATGAAGTTTGCATCTCTTTACAACTAGAAGATACATGGCCAAAATTTTTTGTGTAGCAAATCAAAAGGGTGGTGTTGGTAAAACCACAACAAGCGTCAACCTCTCCGCCGGTCTGGCCAAGTTGAACCAGCGTGTGCTGCTGGTCGACCTCGACCCGCAAGGCAATGCGACCATGGGGGCCGGCATCAACAAGGCCGGCCTGAAGGCGTCGACCTATGAAGTCATGCTGGGCGAGTCCGATGTCAAAACGGCACGCCAGCGTTCGGAAGCGGGGCGTTTCGATGTCCTGCCGTCGAACCGCGAACTGGCCGGCGCGGAAGTGGAGATGGTCGAACTGGACAACCGCGAACGCCGCCTGAAGGATGCGCTGGCCGAAGTGGACAGCGAATACGACTTCATCCTGGTTGATTGCCCGCCGGCATTATCGATGCTGACCTTGAACGGCCTGTGCGCCGCGCATGGCGTGATCATCCCGATGCAGTGCGAGTACTACGCGCTGGAAGGCTTGTCCGACCTGGTCAACACCATCAAGAAGGTGCATGCCAACCTGAACCCGGATTTGAAGATCATTGGTCTCTTGCGCGTGATGTTCGATCCGCGCATGACATTATCGCAACAAGTGTCGGCCCAACTGGAACAGCACTTCGGCGACAAGGTCTTCAAGACCATCATCCCGCGCAATGTGCGCCTGGCCGAAGCGCCATCGTACGGCCTGCCCGGCGTGACCTTCGACCCCAGCTCGAAAGGCGCCCAGGCATATATCGCCTTCGGCGCCGAGATGGTCGAGCGCATCAAACATATGTAAACAAAGGGCGAGCGACTCGCAAGGAATGATGTGAGCGCTTACTCTGAAAACACGATTAGGACAGCATGGCTACGAAAAAATTAAAAGGACTGGGTCGCGGACTCGACGCCCTCCTGGGTGGCGGCGGCGACTTCGCCAGCCCGGACACGCATCAACCCTCCAGCTTGCCCGTGTCGCAAATGCAAGCCGGCAAATACCAGCCGCGCACGCGCATGGACGAAGGGGCCCTGAATGAACTGGCCGCCTCGATCAAGGCGCAAGGACTGATGCAGCCGATCCTGGTGCGCCCGATCGGGCAAGATACCTTGAGCGGACTTGTCAAATATGAAATCATCGCCGGTGAGCGCCGTTTCCGCGCCTCGCAACTGGCCGGCCTGACGGAAGTGCCGGTGCTGGTGCGCGATGTGGACGACCTGGCCGCCGCGGCCATGGCGCTGATCGAGAACATCCAGCGCGAAGACTTGAATCCCCTGGAAGAGGCGCAGGGCATCCACCGCCTGATCGCCGACTTCAATTTCACGCATGAGCAAGCGGCCACGGCACTGGGACGTTCGCGCAGCGCGGTGTCAAACCTGCTGCGTCTGATGAACCTGGCCAGTCCCGTGCAGACCATGCTGATGGCCGGCGATATCGACATGGGCCATGCGCGCGCCTTGCTGGCCGTCGATGCGGCCAGCCAGATCAACTTGGCCAACCAGGTGGTGGCCAAGCGCCTGTCGGTGCGCGAAACGGAAAAGCTCGTCACCCGCACGGTCGAAGAAGCGGCCAACCCCGTCGAGCCACGGCAAAAGGAAAAGTCCGGCGACATCGCGCGCCTGGAAGAAGAGTTGTCCGATGCGCTGGCCACGCCCGTGGTGTTCAAAATGGGCAACAAAGGCCGTGGCCAATTAGTGATCGATTTTGCCGATCTTGACGTGCTCGATGGTTTGTTGACCCGCTTGCGTGGTTAAATAGCAAGCTGCAAAGATATGGGGAGTGTGGGTGTGGACAATCCGGCCATGCTTTCCAGATGCACCACGTGATTCCTTGATAACACGGCTGGAAGCGGCCAGACAAGCGACTTTGCCATATAGTGGTGCAAATGGCGGCGAATAGTCGGTAAAGCGTCAGTTTCACGCCGCAATCGCCCTGCTGCGGTGCAGCAACGTTTGACTCTATAGATCAAAGCCAACTATAATCCCGTGTCTTTGCGTGTGTAGATTTTTCTGGGAACTTGGCAATTGAGTGATTCACAACAAAGTATTGCCAAGCCAGTCTACAAAGTAGTTGCCTTGCAGCTAGCAATCGTGATCAGCTTTGCCACGCTCACCGTGTTTTTCGGTGGTAGTGTGAGAGGCTGGTCCGCCGCATGCGGCGGTGCGATCGCCGTCGCTGGCAGTCTGGCGTATGCCTTGCTGGTGGTTCGCGGTAGTAGCGACGCCAAAAAAGCTTTTCGCGCGCACTTGCGTGCGGAAATGGTGAAAATATTTCTTACAGCGGTGCTGTTTATATTGGCACTGGTGTTGTTTCAGTCGGCCGCCTGGTTATGGCTGATCTTGGGTTTCGCGGTGGCAACCTTAGCATACTGGTTTTCATTGCTCGCTGTTTAATCATTGGTTTTGGGGCCTGTTGTGCTCTGAAACGACAAATCTAAATTCATTATGACCACAGAACACGCTATTGAAGCGGGCCATGCTGCCCCGGCCAACGCCACAGAATACATCAGCCACCATTTGGCCCACTTGAAAAGCGCCGATGGCGCCTTCAACCTGGACACATTCTGGGTGTCTGCCATCATGGGCTTTGTTTTCCTTGCCGTTTTCTACATGGCTTCGCGCCGCGCGACGGCCGGTGTTCCTGGCAAACTGCAAAACTTCGTCGAAATGATCATGGAAATGGTCAATGAGACTATTAATGGGGCCTTCCACGCAAAAAGCAAGATCATCGCGCCGCTGGCCATCACTATTTTTGTCTGGGTCTGGTTGTTGAACGCAATGGACTTCCTGCCGGTTGACCTGCTGCCGACAGTGTTGAGCTGGTTTGGCGTGCACAAGCTGCGCGTGGTGCCGACCGCCGACGTGAACCATACTTTTGCGATGTCGTTCTCGGTCGTTCTGTGCATTATCGCGTTTTCCGTCAAGGCCAAGGGCCTGGGCGGCTGGATCAAGGAATTGTTTACCGCGCCTTTCCATGCAAGTGGCATCATCGGCACGATCTTGTTGGCACCAGTTAATTTCTTGCTGCAAATGGTTGAGTTGGTTGCAAAACTGATCTCCCTGTCGCTGCGACTGTTCGGCAATATGTATGCCGGCGAGCTGATTTTCATCTTGATCGCGTTGTTGCCTTGGTGGGCACAGTGGGCGTTGGGTGGTCCATGGGCAATTTTCCATATCTTGATTGTAACTTTGCAAGCTTTTGTGTTTATGGCGTTGACGGTTGTGTATCTGAGCCTTGCGGTTGAGAAACATTAATCAGCAACTTTATATTTTGTTTTTTTAGTATCTTTCGTTTTTAAATTTAGGAGAATTTTATGCAAGCTCTGATCGCACAAGTACAAAGCATGACCGTTCTGGCAGCAGCAATCATCATCGGCCTGGCCGCAATCGGCACCGCTCTGGGCTTCGCTATTCTGGGTGGCAAATTCCTGGAAGCTTCGGCACGTCAACCAGAACTGATGCCACAACTGCAAACCAAACTGTTCGTTATCGCTGGTCTGCTGGATGCTATCTCGATGATCGGCGTTGGTATCGCTCTGCTGTACACGTTCGCTAACCCGTTCCTGTCCGCTCTGACGGCTGTTGCTCAGTAATTCGCTCCAACCCTAGGAGAAACTTTTAGTTAGGAGCAAAGGTATGGACATCAATATGTCGCTCATCGGCCAGATGATCACCTTCGCGGTGTTGGTCTGGTTCTCGATGAAGTTCGTATTTCCAGCGCTGAATAATGCGCTGGATGAGCGTGCCAAACGAATCGCGGATGGATTGGCTGCGGCCGATCAAGGTCAGGCTTCGATGGCTGTCGCTGAAAAGCGTGCGCAAGAGGCATTGAACAGTGCACGTGAAGAAGCGTCGCAACGCGTTGCGGACGCTGAAAAGCGCGCGCAGCTGGTTGCTGAAGAGATCAAGCAAAATGCACAAGCTGAAGCTGCGCGTATCATTGCGCAAGCCCAGTCGGACGCCGAACAGCAACTGTCGAAAGCACGCGAACAATTGCGCGCTCAGGTGGCTGACCTGGCTGTCAAGGGTGCCGAGCAGATCTTGAAGCGTGAAGTCAACGCTACGGCTCACGCCGAAATGTTGCAGCGTCTTGCTGTCGAGCTGTAATCATGGCAGAACTCGCAACCGTCGCCCGTCCCTACGCGGAAGCTTTGTTCCGCGTAGCCCAAGCTGGTAAGGAGTCAAGCAACCTC
Organism: Janthinobacterium sp. PSPC1-1; assembly: GCF_049897625.1. Lineage (NCBI taxonomy): Bacteria > Pseudomonadati > Pseudomonadota > Betaproteobacteria > Burkholderiales > Oxalobacteraceae > Janthinobacterium > Janthinobacterium sp. PSPC1-1. Next base: position 152,711 of record NZ_JAFCWP010000002.1, read on the forward strand.
GCGGCGTGGTCCGAACTGGTGTCCGAACTGGCACAGATCGGTAGCCACCCCGAGGTACAGGCGTACGCGCGCAATCCGAAAGTTTCGGAAAGCGACGTCGCCGCCACCATCCTGTCGTTGTTGAAATCGCCGCTCAATGAAGAAGTCAAAAACTTCGTCACGTTGTTGATCGAAAATGGCCGCATCAGCCTGCTGCCGGAAATCGGCGCGCAATTCCATACCTTGAAAAATGGTCTGGAAGGTGCGGCTGACGCCGAGATCACGAGCGCTTTCGATCTGAGCGAAGGCCAAACGGCCGAGCTGGTCGCAACGCTGGAAAAGAAATTCAGTCGTAAGCTCAACCCTGCCGTCACAGTGGATCCATCGCTGCTCGGCGGCGTGCGCGTGGTTGTTGGCGACCAAGTGCTCGATACCTCGGTGCGCGCCAAGCTGCAGCAACTGCACGCTGCATTGGTGTCGTAAGACACGCGCTTCGGCAGGCCAGCTAAGACAGACCCTTACCCCTCGCGCAAGCTGAGAGAAACACTTTTAGGAGTTAGTATGCAACTCAACCCATCTGAAATCAGCGAGTTGATCAAGAGCCGGATCCAAGGTCTTGATGGCGGCGCTGAAGTGCGTAATCAAGGCACGGTTATTTCCGTCGCCGACGGTATCTGCCGCATCCACGGTTTGTCGGACGTGATGCAAGGCGAGATGCTGGAATTCCCAGGCAACACGTTTGGCCTGGCAATGAATCTGGAACGCGACTCCGTCGGTTCCGTGATTCTGGGTGCCTACGAGCACATCTCCGAAGGCGACACGGTGAAATGCACCGGCCGCATTCTGGAAGTGCCAATTGGTCCTGAGCTGCTCGGTCGCGTTGTCAACGCGCTGGGTCAGCCAATCGACGGCAAAGGCGCCATCGACACGAAACTGACGGCCGCGATTGAAAAAATCGCTCCGGGCGTGATCGCCCGTGAGTCCGTTTCGCAACCAATGCAAACCGGCCTGAAGTCGATCGATGCGATGGTTCCAGTTGGCCGCGGCCAGCGCGAACTGATCATCGGCGACCGTCAAACCGGCAAGTCGGCTGTGGCGATTGATGCGATCATCAATCAAAAAGGCCAGGGCATGAAATGTATCTACGTCGCGATTGGCCAAAAAGCCTCGTCGATCAAGAACATCGTGCGCTCGCTGGAACAGCACGGCGCGATGGAATACACCATCGTTGTCGCCGCTTCCGCTTCGGAATCGGCCGCCATGCAATACATCTCGCCGTACTCCGGTTGCGCCATGGGCGAATACTTCCGTGACCGCGGTGAAGATGCACTGATCGTCTACGATGATCTGTCCAAACAAGCTGTTGCATACCGTCAAATCTCGCTGCTGCTGCGCCGTCCACCAGGTCGCGAAGCGTACCCAGGCGACGTGTTCTACCTGCACAGCCGCCTGCTGGAACGCGCAGCACGCGTGAATGCCGCCTACGTCGAGAAGTTCACCGACGGCGCCGTCAAAGGCAAGACCGGTTCCCTGACGGCACTGCCGATCATTGAAACGCAAGCTGGCGACGTGTCCGCATTCGTTCCAACCAACGTGATTTCGATTACCGACGGTCAGATCTTCCTGGAAACCTCGCTGTTCAACGCCGGTATCCGTCCTGCAATTAACGCCGGTATTTCCGTATCGCGCGTCGGTGGCGCCGCCCAGACCAAGGTCATCAAAAACCTGTCCGGCGGTATCCGTACCGACTTGGCGCAGTACCGTGAATTGGCTGCGTTTGCGCAGTTCGCATCCGACCTGGACGAGTCGACCCGCAAGCAGCTGGACCGTGGTGCCCGCGTGACGGAATTGCTCAAGCAAGCCCAGTACTCGCCACTGTCGATCTCGCTGATGGCCGTATCGCTGTTCTCGGTGAACAAAGGCTTCATGGACGACGTGCCAGTCAAGCAAGTGCTGTCGTTCGAAGCTGGTGTCCACGCTTACATGAAGACCAAGCAAGCTGCTCTGCTGGCCAAGATCGAAGAAACCAAGCAACTCGACAAAGACAGCGAAGCAACTCTGTCGGCGGCCATTGCTGATTTCAAGAAATCCGGCGCATATTAAGCGGCCAGGCGGCGCCCACCTCGAGTGAGGCGCCGCCCTACGCGCAGAAGGAGTAAGGACTCATGGCATCAAGCAAAGAGATACGAGGCAAGATCAAGAGCGTAGAGAATACGAAGAAGATCACCAAGGCGATGGAAATGGTCGCCGCGTCCAAAATGCGCAAGGCGCAAGACCGGATGCGGGCCGCTCGTCCCTATAGTGACAAGATTCGGAATATCGCCGCCAATCTGGCGAATGCCAATCCGGAATACACGCACCCGTTCCTGGCAGTTGCCCAGGGTACGCAAGCGAAGGCAGTGGGTTTCATCGTTGTCACGACCGACAAGGGTCTGTGCGGCGGCATGAACACCAACATCCTGCGCCAGGTGACGTCGAAGTCGCGCGAGCTGGAAACAGCTGGCAACCGGATTGAAGCAGTTGCCATCGGTAACAAGGGTTTGGGTTTTTTGAATCGCATCGGCGTCAAGATCGTCGCTTCTGCCATTCAAACTGGTGATACGCCCCACCTGGACAAATTGATCGGACCCGTCAAGGTCATGCTCGAAGAGTTCCAGGCAGGCAAGCTCGACGCAGTGTACCTGTGCTACACCAAATTCATCAACACGATGAAGCAGGAACCAGTGGTCGAACAGTTGCTGCCCCTGACGGCTGACAAGATGGTCGCCGACAAGAGCGCACACTCGTGGGATTACATCTACGAGCCGGATGCGCAAAGCATCATCGACGAATTGCTGGAGCGCTATGTAGAAGCGCTGGTGTACCAGGCAGTCGCGGAGAATCTGGCGTCCGAGCAATCGGCACGGATGGTCGCGATGAAAGCTGCAAGCGACAACGCGGGTAGTGTGATCGGCGAACTGAAGCTGATCTACAACAAGACCCGCCAAGCTGCGATTACCAAAGAACTCTCCGAAATCGTCGCCGGTGCGGCTGCGGTTTAAACGAATTTAACTATATTGAAGGAACGAACATGGCTGATGGCAAAATCGTTCAGTGTATCGGCGCTGTGGTGGACGTTGAGTTTCCCCGCAACGCGATGCCTAAGGTATTTGATGCCTTGAAGATGGCAGGCTCGGAACTGACCCTGGAAGTACAACAGCAGTTGGGCGACGGCATTGTCCGTACCATTGCACTCGGCACGTCCGATGGCTTGCGTCGCGGCATGATGATCCAGAACACCGGCAAACCTATCATGGTGCCAGTCGGTAAAGCAACCCTGGGTCGCATCATGGACGTGCTGGGCAACCCGATTGACGAATGCGGCCCAGTGTCGCACGAGCAAGTCGCGTCGATCCACCGCACCGCTCCTGCATACGACGAACTGTCGCCATCGCAAGAACTGCTGGAAACCGGCATCAAGGTGATCGACCTGGTTTGCCCGTTTGCAAAAGGCGGTAAAGTTGGTCTGTTCGGCGGCGCTGGCGTAGGCAAGACCGTCAACATGATGGAATTGATTAACAACATCGCCAAAGCGCACAGCGGCGTGTCCGTGTTCGCCGGTGTGGGTGAGCGTACGCGTGAGGGTAACGACTTCTACCACGAGATGGCTGACGCGAAAGTGGTCGATCTGGAAAATCCAGAGAACTCCAAAGTGGCGATGGTCTACGGTCAGATGAATGAACCGCCAGGTAACCGTCTGCGCGTTGCGCTGACCGGTCTGACGATCGCTGAATCGTTCCGTGATGAAGGCAAGGACGTTCTGTTCTTCGTCGACAACATCTACCGCTTTACGCTGGCCGGTACCGAAGTATCGGCACTGCTGGGCCGTATGCCGTCGGCTGTGGGTTACCAACCGACCCTGGCTGAAGAAATGGGCCGTCTGCAAGAGCGTATCACGTCGACCAAGACCGGTTCGATCACCTCGATCCAGGCCGTCTACGTTCCAGCCGATGATTACACCGATCCATCGCCTGCTACCACGTTTGCTCACTTGGATTCGACCGTTGCGCTGTCGCGTGACATCGCTTCCCTGGGTATCTACCCAGCCGTGGACCCACTCGATTCGACCTCGCGTCAGCTCGATCCGTTGATCGTTGGTCAAGAGCACTATGACACCGCGCGTGCCGTGCAAACGACCCTGCAACGCTACAAAGAATTGCGCGACATTATCGCGATTCTGGGTATGGACGAGCTGGCACCGGAAGACAAACTGCTGGTCGCCCGTGCACGTAAGATGCAGCGTTTCCTGTCGCAGCCTTTCCACGTCGCTGAAGTCTTTACCGGCGCGCCTGGTAAATACGTTTCGCTCAAAGACACGATCAAGGGCTTCAAAATGATCGCTTCGGGCGAACTCGATCACCTGCCGGAACAAGCGTTCTACATGGTCGGCACGATCGAAGAAGCAATCGAAAAAGCCAAGAAACTTAACTAAGTTAAGTCTGGGCCTAACCCCGCCCTTTACACGGCGGGGTTCTTCAACCCGATAGGACACACATGGCACACACAATTCACGTTGACGTGGTTTCCGCTGAAGAACTGATTTTTTCAGGCGAAGCAGAATTCGTCGCGTTGCCGGGTGAGCAGGGCGAGCTGGGTATCTACCCACGCCACACGCCTTTGATTACCCGCATCCGTCCGGGCGCGGTCCGCATCAAGGTAGTCGGTCAGGCTGAAGAAGTATTCGTCTTCGTTGCCGGCGGCTTGCTGGAAGTGCAACCGGACACCGTGACCGTCCTGGCCGATACCGCGATCCGCGGTCACGACCTGGATGAAGCGAAAGCGCTGGAAGCGAAGAAGTTGGCGGAAGAAAATATCCACAACAAGGATTCGGGCATCGACTACGCGCAAGCGCAAGCCGAGCTGGCCAGCGCGATTGCGCAGCTGGCAGCGATCCAGAAGCTGCGCAAGCATTAATTTGCTCGCACGCAGTAAAACAAAAAGGCAGCCTGCGGGCTGCCTTTTTTTATGCCTCAGCCTAGGCTTATTCGCAGCTTGGCTGCCAGGCGCCATCGCGTAACTGGACAGCCAGGCTGGCATTGCCCTCATTGACCAGCTTCAGCGTCGCCTGCTTGCCCGCTGCGGATTGGTCTTCGCCGGGGGGTGTTTTTACCGCATACTGAAACTGCAGCAGGCCACCACAGGCGGCAGTACCATGAAAGCTCTTGCTCACATTTGATTCATACACGGGGTTGGCCGCATCCGGTTCATATACTGACCGCATCAGCACGTGACCATTTTCGACCGTGACGGAGGAAATGGGTTCCGGCTTGGTGGCTGCCAGCGACTTGAGCAGGGCTGCCGAGAAGGCCAGGGGATCGGTCTTGGAATTGCCTTCGTAGAGTATGGTAATCAGGCTGCTCCATTTTTCCACCGCTTCGCCATTCGTCGTATATTCATACAAGGCCCGTTGGCTGTTGCGACCCTGCGGCGCGGTAAACGCCAGCGTGTAGACCTTGTCGGCATAGTGAATCTCTTGCGGCACGATCAGCTTCTGCGCGAACAGTGCGCTGCTGGCGAACAGGCAAGCTGACAATGTACTCAGAAGTAAAACGGTTTTTCCCTTGAACACAGTGCATCCTCATTTCATGGTTGGCGGGCCACGGGCATTGCGTGCGGCGCATGTCTGCTGGTACTGCATCTGACTATACCTTGCATATTTCTCAATTGCAACTTTGATATATTCCAGCATCCTGGCTGCGGATCGGCTGTTCACGCAATCCCTTCCTTGTCGCGCTGCCTGAAGGCCTTCATCGTCACCTTCCACTTGGCGCGCGCTGCGCTGCGCTCGAGCGGCGTCGTTTCGCCGCGGCGGGCATCGCGCAGCAGCTTGTGATAATTGCGCAGGCGGTCCCCATCGACGGCGCCGCGCACGGCGCAACCGGGTTCGCTGGCATGCTGGCAATCGCGGAACTGGCAGGTGGACGCCAGTGCCGCAATGTCGTCGAACGTGGCCGCCAGGGTCTGCGCATCGGCATCGGCCTGCCAGCTGCGCAAGCCCGGCGTGTCGATGATGCAGGCGCCATCCACGCACAGGTGCAGCGAGCGGGCCGTCGTCGTATGCCGGCCGCGTCCATCGCCATGGCGCACGCCGTTGGTTGCCTGCCCGGCCGTACACAGGGTATTGGTCAGGCTGGACTTACCGGCGCCCGATGAACCGAGCAGCACCAGGGTCTGTCCGGCACCCAGCCAGGGTTCCAGGATGGCCACGTCATATGCGTGGCGCGTGTCGACGGCAAACAGCGGCACGTGGGACGGCAGACGGTGTTTCAACTGCGCCAGCTTGCCGGCCACGTCGTCGGCCATGTCGGCCTTGCTCAGCACCACCACGGGCGTCACTTGCGCCGCCAGCACGATGGCCAGATAGCGTTCCAGCCGGCGCGGATTAAAATCCTGATCCAGTCCCATCACCAGCAGGGCCGTATCGACATTGCTGGCCAGTACCTGGCGCCGGCCGTCATTGCCGCGCCGCGCGATTTGCGTGACTGGGGATAAGTGCGCCGTTATCCACAGCGCGCCGTGCGCATCGTGTTCGGCGGCGATCCAGTCGCCGACCGTGAGGACGTCGTCCTGCGCCTGCTGCTGGTGCAGCAGGCGCGGCAGGATCTGTGCCGGGTGTTCCTTGGTGCCGTCGTGCACAAGGATGCTGTCGCGGTGCACGGCGCTCACGCGCAGCAGCTGTGCGCCGGGGGAAGATAAGTCGAGTTGGGTGGCTGCGCTGGCGATGGCCTGCTGCAGCCCGATAAGGCGTAGTTGCGCAAAATCGAATGCGATCATGGTAGCGTGATTCCAGATTCTGTCGTCCGCGTGCGGACGTGGAGCCTGCGCGTGCAGGCACAGCCAGTCGCGATGACTGGCACGAAAGAAGGGGGACGTCGGCTACGCGATCACGCGTATGAAGAAGAGCGGGCTAAGGGTCTTAGCCGGGAAAGACAGTGATCAGGCAGCCGACAGCACGGCAGTATCCGAATGGCGCATGTTGTCTACTCCTGAGGTGTGAGGGAAAACGCCAGTGTGCCAGTGGCGTGCGCCGCCGTCAACCTTAGCTGCACATGCCGTAGGTCGGAATAGTCCGCAGGGCGTAATCCGACACATTGTTGGCGCGATTTTTGAATTAGCTGCACATGCCGTAGGCGCTGCGCTCGGGGAAATAGCGGTACGTAAACGTGCGCACCGGATAGCGCTTGCCGGCGACGAGCATGTCGGGCATGGATAAATCAAAGCGTTGCGGCAGCTGGCGCGGCAGTTGCAAGCGCAAGCGCCACTGGGTTTCAGCGCTCGAACCCACGGCGGAAAACATGATGGGCAGTGTATCGATGACGTCGACCATCTCCGCCTTGCGGTTCATGCCGCGCTGGTAGATGGTCAGCACCTTCGCCTCGGCGAACGGTGCTTGTTTCGGCTCTTCCAGCAGGAAGGACAGGCGCGTAAAACTGGCTTGAGTGCCAATGGGAAGCGTAAAAATCAGTGCCAGTTCCGTACCGCCTTCTTTCAAGGTGACGGGTGGCGTGGCATACACGCTGATACCACGCGGCAGCTCGAAACGTGAGCCCTCCGTCCACGTCTTGCACTCGGGCGTGGTGGCCTGGTACAGGCTCGGCGCCGTGTAGTCGTCGCAGGCAGAAACCAGCAGTAGCAGGGGCAGGGCGAGGAGGGCGGAACGGGGCATGGGAGTCACGGTTGGAGGATCAGCCGACAGTGTAAGCGATCCCCACGCGATCCACCAGCGACGCTAGGAATGCCCCGGCGGGGCGCGCCGCACGGACTGCAACTGGCAGTGCGCCGCCTGCAGCGCGTCCTTGATGACGTCGAGCGCCAGCTGCGGTTGCGCCGCGCCGCACATGAAGATGTCGACGGCGGCAAAGCTGCATTCCGGCCAGGTGTGGATGGAAATGTGCGATTCGGCCAGCAGCACCACGCCGGTGACGCCCTGGCCGGCGCCAAAGCTGTGGAAATGGCTGTGCAGCACCTGCGCGCCGGCCGTAGTGGCCGCTGCGCGCAGCAGGCGTTCGAGCGCGGCGCAGTCGCGCAGGCGTTCCGGCGCGATGCCCGACAGGTCGGCCAGCAAGTGGGTGCCCAGGGGCAGATGCGGTGTGGCTGCCATGCTTATTTGTGGCTGCCGCCGCTGGAGCCGCCGCCATAGCTGCCGCCGCCGCTGCCCGTGCGCGAACTCCAGCTGCTGCCGCTGCTGCTGCCGGCGACCTTGAACATGCGCACCCAGTTGGCGGCCGTGACACTGAAGGTCACCATCAGGGCATAGATCACATATTTACTCATGGAGGATTCTTTGCATTCTTGTCGAGAAAAGCGGCGGGCAGGAACAGCGCCAGGCAGCCCAGCAAACTCCACATCAAGGTGCTGGAGAACGAGACGAACATCGGGATCGCATTCAATACCAGCACGATGACGATGAAGACCTTGGCGATACCGCGGTGGCTCAGCTGGATGTTCTGCGCCTTGGCGCCGCCATGGAAGGCGGCGCCGAACCAGGCGGCCATCTGGTCATAGGCGACGGGTACGGAGCGCGACCAGGTCATTTCCTCGCCGGTGAGCTCCGCCGCCAGTTTTGTTTGTCCCTGTTCAAACTCATAGACGCGCGTGCTGTCGCCGACGGCCACCTTCCAGTTGAAGGCGCCCGCTGCATACACCACCTGCGAGCCGTAGTCATACAGTTTGGCATAGGTGGCGCCATCGAGCGTGCAGGTAGCGGCGTCCAGCGAGGCCCAGTTGGGCCAGTTCGGCAGCACGTTCGAGCGCGACCAGCCGTCGTCCGTCTCCACCAGCCAGAAGAAGCCGGCGCGCGCGTTGTACAACAGGTATTCGTTCCATTCGCTGCCCTCGTCGTCGGCGCGGCGCATCATGCCGATGACCGTGAAGTCCACATTGCTGATCTTTGCGCTGGCGCCCAGCTCCAGCGTGATGTCGGCATTGTCGTGCACCTGCTTGCCGATGGCCAGCACCTGCGCTTCCGGGCCGCTGGCGTCGAGCTGCGCGTGGCAGGCGGGGCACACCAGCTGCGCCGCCGCGCCAGGGACGTACTTGATGCCGCTGCCGCATGAGGGGCAGTCGAGCGCATCGAGTTTGCCCCGGTACTTGCCGGCGCTCCTGGCGATGGCGTCGTCATCGCGCAGCAGCTGGCATTGCAAGCCATCCAGGGTGACGGCGACACCCTGGTAGACGACCGGTTGCGGGCCATCCGTGTAATCGAGCGTGACAAAGCTGGCGTAGTTGCGGAAGTCCGCCACCTGGATGCGCCAGCCCGCGCCCACCTTGAACGGCAATTCTCCCTGGCCGGCGATGCACTCGGCATTGCGGATCTCGGCCGCCGTGTACGGCTCGCCGCAGAGCGTATAGCGCTTGCCCGGTGCCAGCTCGCCAAAGACGGGCAGGGCGTCTTGCGTCGCGCGCTCACGCGTCAGCGTGTACAGGCCGGAGGAGTCGCCCAGCCAGGCTGTGCTGGCGTCATCGAACAGCAGATACCACTCGTTCCACGTGCCGGCGCTGTAGCGCTGCTGGATGCGCCCGACGACGGTGAAATGCAGGCCGTCGTGTACGCCGGCCGTGCCGATCTGGATCGGTGTATAGTCTTCCAGGACGGCTGACATCTTGCCCACGTCCCTGACGGAATCGGCGTCCTTGAGGATGGTGCTGTGGCAGTACTCGCACACGGCGAGCACGGAAGCGTGCGAGCGGAAGCGGACTTCCGCGCCGCAGCTGGGACAGGAAACAGTTTGCATGCAGTCGTATTTCGCTCTAATCAGCCGATCAGTTTTTTCAGCAGTTCCGCTTTCGCGCCGTCGTAGTCGGCCGCCGAAATCAGTCCCTTGTCGAGCAGGCCCTTGAGCTTTTCCAGACGCGCTTCGATCGGTTCTTCGGCAGGTGCGGGTGGCGTCGCCGGCGCCGGTGCGGGCTGTTGCAACGCATTGCCCATCCCCTGCGCCATCACCTGGCCGATCGACAGCCCGGCGCCGAGGCCCGCGCCGATGCCTGCCATGCCGCCTTCGTTCTGCGCCGCCAGCGGGATCGCGTTGGCGACCTGGAATTTGGTGTAGCCGCTCATCTTGTCGGCGCCCAGCCCGCCCTTCATGCCGGCCGAGATGCGCTCGTCGAGCGCCGCCTGCAATTCCTCGGGCAGGCTGATGCTGGCCACGTTGAATTCATCGAGGCCCACGCCATAGCGGGCAAACGCCTGCGTCAGACCATCCTTGACCTCTTGCGCCATCAGCGCCTGGTTGGCCGCCATGTCGAGGAAGGGCACATTTGCGCCGCCCAGCGAGCTGGCCATGCTCGACATCAGAATGCCGCGCAATTGATCTTCCACCTCGTCGCGCGTATAGACTTCGCGCGTGCCGCTGATCTCGGTAAAGAAGGTGCGGGCGTCGGCGATGCGGTACGAATACATGCCGAAGGCGCGCACGCGGATCATGTCGAAATCCTTGTCGCGGATGGTGATCGGCTGCGGCGTGCCCCACTTGCGGCCCGTCTGCACGCGGGTGCTGAAGTAATACACATCCGACTTGAAGGGCGAGTCGAACAGCTTGTCCCAGTTTTTCAGGTTGGTCAGCAGCGGCAAGGTCTGCGTCGTCAGCTTGTGCGTGCCGGGACCGAAGACGTCGGCGATCTTGCCTTCGTTGACGAAGACGGCGACCTGCGATTCGCGCACATTCAGGATGGCGCCGTTCTGGATCTCGAAATCCTGCATGGGAAAGCGCCAGGCCAGCACGCCTTCCGTTTCTTCGTTCCACTGCAGTACGTCGATAAACTGCTTCTTGATAAAGCTGCCGAGGCTCATGATGGATATCCTTGAATAAGATAAAACGGTGTCAGGAAATGCAGGCGGCGTTGATGGCGCCGATCGACAGGGAAATGGCGCCCAGCAAGCCGCCGAAGGCACTGTTGTTCGATTCGATCTGGTCCTTCGACATGCGCAGCAGGCGCGTGGTGACCACGTACGCCAGCAATTGCACCACCATGGCGCCGAAGGCCCAGGCGAAGAATTGCTGGTAGTCGGCCGTGTGCATCAGGGACGAGGCGATGGTGGCGGAAAAGCCCAGCAGCGCGCCGCCCAGCGACAGGGCCGCCGCCTGGTTGCCCTGGCGAATCAGCAGCACTTCGTTATACGGCGTGACGCGCGTGTAGATGATAAAAAATACAATCAACAGCCCGGCGGCCAGTAAAAGATGGATCAGATAGTTTAGGATGGCGGGCACGGCTTTCCTCGCAATGAGTATTTGATAACGTCAACGCATATTAGAACAAAAAAAGTCCCATGAACAAAAAAATTCTGATCTTGTCCGTCTTCGTGGTCGCCTCCTGCGGCCTCGCGTATGAGCTGATCGCTGGCGCCATGTCCAGCTACCTGCTCGGCGACTCCATCCTGCAGTTTTCCACCATCATTGGCTGTTACCTGTTCGCCATGGGTGTAGGTGCTCACTTTTCCAAGTATGTAAAGGACGACGACGTGCTCTCGCGCTTCGTCGACATCGAGCTGGCCGTGGGCCTGATCGGCGGCCTCTCGGCCGCCATCCTGTTCATGACCTTTTCGTGGATGGCGGCGCCATTTCGCACCTTATTGTATGTGATGGTGTTCCTGATCGGCGCACTGGTCGGCATGGAAGTGCCGCTGGTGATGCGCGCGCTGAACACGCGGCAAACCGAATTTTCCGAACTGGTCAGCCGTGTGCTGACCTTCGATTACCTGGGTGCGCTGGCCGTCTCCCTGCTGTTTCCGCTGGTGCTGTCACCGTACCTGGGACTGGTGCGCACGGGCTTTTTGTTCGGCATGCTGAATGTGGCCGTCGGCCTGTGGAGCATTTACGTGTTTCGCGCCGAACTAAAGAACCTCACGGGGCGCTTCCTGCGCGCCTGCGCCGTGCTGCTGCTGCTGGTGACTGGCTTTGCCATGTCGGACCGCATGGTGGAGTGGGGCGAGCACGGCCTGTTCGGCGACCAGATCGTGTATTCCACCACCACGCCTTACCAGCGTCTGGTGATCACGCGCTGGAAGGACGATACGCGGCTGTACATCAATGGCAACCTGCAGTTTTCCTCGCGCGACGAGTACCGCTACCACGAGGCGCTGGTGCACCCCGTGCTGGAAGCCTTGCCATGGGCGCGCCGCGTGCTGGTGCTGGGCGGCGGCGATGGCCTGGCGCTGCGCGAAATCCTGCGCTATCCGCATATCGAACACGTCACCGTGGTCGACCTCGACCCCGCCATGACGGCCGCGTTTACCACGCGCCCGGAACTGGCAAAGCTGAATAATAATTCGTTCTCGGACAAGCGTGTCACCGTCGTCAATGCCGATGCCGCCGTCTGGCTGCGCAACAACGGCGATATGTTCGACGCGGCCATCGTCGACTTTCCCGATCCATCCAGCTTCGCGCTCGGCAAGCTGTATTCGGTGCCGTTCTACGACCTGGTAAAAAAGCACCTGGCGGCCAAGGGCTTGATGGTGGTGCAATCGACGTCGCCCTTCTTTGCCCCGCACGCCTACTGGACCATCAATTCGACCCTGCGCGAAGTGGGCATGCGCACCTGGCCGTATCACGCCTACGTACCCTCGTTCGGCGAATGGGGGTTTATCCTCGCTTCACCCCAGCTCGATTACGTGCCGCCGACGACATACCGCCTGCCGATGCGCTACCTGAATGCGGACACCACACGTGAGATGTTCATCTTCCCGCCCGACATGCAGCCGCTGCCGATGGCGCCGAATCGCTTGAATACCCAGTCGCTCGTGCATGAATTCGAGCAGGACTGGAACCGGGTGATCCGCTGATGCAGCGCCGCTCCTTCATGCTGTGGGCTGCCGGTGGCACGGCGGCGGCGGCCGCCGGCATCGGCAGTATCGCCGCGTACTTGCGCTGGCAGGAAATCACGCCCAAGGTGTTGTATCCGGGCCGCAGCGAGGGACACTATTTGCGCAAGCTGCTGCGCGAGCGCACGGCGCTGCCGCCGCCCTCGGCAACCATCACCACCGACGTGGCAATTTTAGGTTCCGGCATCGCCGGCCTGACGGCCGCCTGGCGCCTGAACAAGCTGGGGCACCAGGATTTCCTGATGATCGACGGTCCCCAGCCGTACGGCAACGCGGCCGGCGGCCACTTCGGCGACCTGGCCTATCCGACCGGTGGCCATTATTTACCGCTGCCTTCGCCCGAATCGACCCATGTGCGCGAGATCCTGTTCGACCTGGGGATTATCCAGCGCGATCCGCAGGCGGAAAAGCCGACTTACGACGAGCGCTATATTTTGCATGCGCCGGAAGAGCGCCTGCTGTTCAACGGCCACTGGCAGGACGGCTTCATTCCCACCGAAGGCGTGCCGCCCGAGGAACTGGCGCAGCATGAGCGCTTCTTTGCCGAGGTACGGCGGCTGCGCCAGGCGCGCGGCAACGACGGCAAACGCGTGTTTGTCTTTCCCACCGTGGAATCGTCGCAAGACCCGGCCTGGCAGGCGCTCGACACCATCACCTTGAAGCAGTGGATGGAGCGCGAAGGCTATACCTCGCCCACCTTGCACTGGTATCTGAATTACTGCTGCCGCGACGACTATGGCACGCGCTATGACCAGGTGTCGGCCTGGGCCGGCCTGCATTACTATTGCAGCCGCTGGGGGCAGGCTGCCAACGCGGGCAATGGCGCCTGGCTGACCTGGCCGGGCGGCATGCAGCCCGTGGCCACGGCCATGGAGCAGGCCTCACGCGTCAAACGTCATGCGGGCACGGTGGTTTCCGTGCAGACGACGGACCAGGGCGTGGAAGCGCTGTGCCTGGAACTGGTCGACGGCCAGCCACGCACCTACCTGGTCAAGGCACGCAAGGCCATCTGCGCCATGCCCTTGTATGTGGCAGCGCGCGTGGTGCCGGACATTGCCAGCTACGGCTTTGACGCGAAGCTGCACACGCCCGCCTATGCGCCATGGATGGTGGCGAATTTTTTACTGAAACGCTTTCCCGACGAACTGCCGCATGCACCGCTGTGCTGGGACAATGTGGTGTACCAGGAACCGGGCCTCGGCTATGTCGTCTCGACGCACCAGGACATCCGCGTGCGCCCGCCCGAGAAAACCGTCTTCAGCGCTTACGTGGCCCTGTCGGACCGCACGCCGCAGCAAGCGCGCAAATGGTTAGATGTGGCCACGCCCGAGCAATTGCTGGCGCTGGCCAGCGTCGATTTAAAGACGGCGTATGGGCGCGATTTTGCCAGCTGCGTCGAGCGCGTCGACATCACCGTGCGCGGCCACGCCATGGCGGCACCGTTGCCGGGATTTCGCAGTAACGCGGGCTTGAAGGCGCTGCGCGAGCACGATGGCGCCATCCTGTTCGCGCATGCCGATCTGTCGGGCTTTTCTGTGTTCGAAGAGGCGGCGTGGTGGGGGGACAGGGCCGCGCGCCTGGCGATCACATAAATGAAAAAGGCCGGCGCAAGCGCCGGCCAGAGCCCCCTAAGGCTCGAACCTGTGCTTCCTTGTTCTTCTCATTTATTTTTATTAATGACGTCGATGAACACGGCCGCCAGCAGCACCAGGCCCTTGATCACTTGCTGGTAGTCGATACCGATGCCCATGATGGACATGCCGTTGTTCATCACGCCCATGATGAAGGCGCCGATCACGGCCCCCATCACCTTGCCCACGCCGCCCGAGGCCGAGGCGCCGCCGATGAAGCAGGCGGCGATCACGTCCAGCTCGAAACCCGTGCCGGCCTTCGGCGTGGCCGTGTTCAGGCGCGCCGCGAAGATCAGGCCAGCCAGCGCGGCCAGCATGCCCATGTTGACGAAGGTGTAGAAGCTGACCCGTTCCGTCTTGATGCCGGACAGGCGCGCCGCCTTTTCGTTGCCGCCGACGGCGTACACGCGGCGGCCCAGCACGGTGCGGTTGGTAATGAAGGTGTAGGCGACGATCAGCAGCGACATCACGGCCAGCACGTTCGGGAAACCGCGGTACGACGCCAGCAGGTAGCTGAAGTACACCATCACGGCGGCAAACACGCCGTTTTTCAGCAGGAAGAAGGCGCGTGGCTCGTTTTCCATGCCGTGTTTCAGTTGCTTGGCGCGGCTGCGCAGCGAGGTGATGATCAGCGCCGCAGCGGCGATCACGCCCAGCAGCAGCGACAGGCCGCGCAGATTCTCGCCGCCGAACGGGTCGGGCAAAAAGCCCGAGCTGAGCATCTGGAAGCCTTCCGGGAAAGGGCCGACCGACTGGCCTGCCAGCAGCGCCAGGGTCAGGCCCTTGAACACCAGCATGCCGGCCAGGGTGACGATAAACGACGGGATCTTGAAGAAGGCGACGAAATAGCCTTGCGCACCGCCGATGACGGCGCCGGCGATCAGGCAGAGGATGCTGGCGGCGACAAAGTTCATCTCATAGTTGACGATCAGGACGGCCGCCAGCGCGCCGACGAAGCCGACCACGGAGCCGACGGACAAATCGATATGGCCGGCCACGATGACCATCAGCATGCCCAGCGCCATGATGACGATGTAGCTGTTTTGCAGCACCAGGTTGGTCAGGTTCAGCGGCTGCATCAGGGTGCCATCGGTCATGTACTGGAAAAAGCCCATGATGACGATCAGGGAGAGCAGCATGCCGTAGTCGCGCATGTTATTCTTCAAAAAGCCGGCATAGCTTTTCGCTTGCGGCGCGGCCGCTGGCGCTGCTGCTGCCGGCGCGCCTGCTGTCAATTTATTGTCCATTGTTTTCTCCGTGTGTAACGATCGCGCGCATGATGCGCTCCTGCGATGCTTCTGCCGCGCTCAGTTCTGCCGCGAAGCGGCCTTCGTTCATGACATAGATCCGGTCGCACATGCCCAGCAATTCCGGCATTTCCGAGGAAATCATGATGATGCATTTGCCTTCGGCGGCCAGCTCGCTGATGATGCTGTAGATCTCGTACTTGGCGCCCACGTCAATGCCGCGGCTCGGCTCATCGAGGATCAGGATGTCGGGGCGCGAAAACAGCCACTTCGCCAGCACCACTTTCTGCTGGTTGCCGCCGGACAGATTGACCACCTTTTGCGCCACGCTCGAGCAACGGGTCTTGAGCTTGCGGCGGAACTCCTCGGCCACGCTGAATTCACGCTGCTCGTCGATCACCATGTGCCTGGAAATCGCATCCAGGTTGGCCAGGCTGGTGTTCTTCTGGATGTCTTCCTCGAGGATCAGGCCCAGGCCCTTGCGGTCTTCCGTGACATACGCGAGGCCATGGGCGATCGCCTTGCCGATGGTGCTGACATCGATTTCCTGGCCATTCTTGAGCACCGTGCCGCTGATGCGCTGGCCGTAGGCGCGCCCGAAAATGCTCATCGCCAGTTCCGTGCGCCCGGAGCCCATCAAACCGGCGATGCCGATGATCTCGCCCTTTTTGGCGTGCAGGTTGATGCCCTTGATGACGGGGCGGTCGGCATGCTCGGGATGGAACACGCGCCAGTCGCGCACTTCGAAAATGGTCTCGCCGATGCTGGGCGTGCGCGGCGGATAGCGGTCGGCCATCTCGCGCCCGACCATTTTTTCGATGATGCGGTCTTCGCTGACGGGCTCCGTGCGGCAGTCGAAACTGTCGACCGTGTTCCCGTCGCGCAGCACCGTGATGGCATCGGCGACCCGTGAAATTTCATTGAGCTTATGCGAGATCAGGATCGAGGCGATACCCTGGGCTTTGAGGCCCAGCAGCAGGTCGAGCAGGGCCGCGCTGTCGCTTTCGTTCAAGCTGGCCGTCGGCTCGTCGAGGATCAGCAGCTTGACGTCCTTGCACAGCGCCTTGGCGATTTCGATCAGCTGCTGCTTGCCCACGCCCAGGTTGGTGATCAGGGTGTCCGGGGATTCTTTCAGGCCGACTTTGTGCAGCAGTTCGCGCGTCTTCGTTTGCGCGTATTCCCAGTCGATGACGCCCATATGGGCCGGTTCGTTGCCGAGGAAGATATTCTCGGCGATCGACAGCTGGGGCACCAGCGCCAGTTCCTGGTGGATGATGATGATGCCGATTTCTTCGCTGTCCTTGATACCGCGAAAGTGCCGCGTCTGGCCCAGGTAATCGATGTCGCCCGTATAGCTGCCATGGCCGTAGACGCCGCTCAGCACTTTCATCAGGGTCGATTTGCCGGCGCCGTTTTCGCCGACGATGGCGTGGATCTCGCCGCTGCGTACCCGCAGGTTGACATTGTCGAGCGCCACGACGCCCGGGAATGTTTTGCGTATCCCGCGCATTTCCAGGATAGTGTTCGTCATATAACCTCTCTGGCACGGCCGCGCTGGTCGGCATCGGTCGTGCGGCAGTCTTGTTCTGGATCGTGCATGAAGCGAAAGGCCCGGCAGCGCCGGGCCTTCTGTACCGTCGATGCTTATTTCACTTGCGCTTCCGTGTAGTAGCCGCTGCCGGTGACGAGTACCTGCTTCCAGTTCGCCTTGTCGACGGTGACCGGTTTCAGCAGGTACGATGGCACCACCTTGACGCCGTTGTTGTAGGTCTTGGTATCGTTGACGGCCGGCGTTTTGCCGCTCATCATGGCGTCGACCATGTTGGCCGTCACTTTGGCCAGTTCGCGCGTGTCCTTGAACACGGTCGATGCCTGTTCGCCGCGGATGATCGATTTCACCGACGGGATTTCCGCATCCTGGCCCGTCACGACGGGAAACGGCTGTTTCGGCGTGCCGTAGCCGACGCCCTTGAGCGACGACAGGATGCCGATGCTCAAGCCGTCATATGGCGACAGCACCGCATCGACCCGCGCATTGCCATAGTAGGCGCTGAGCAGGTTGTCCATGCGCGCCTGGGCCACGGCGCCATCCCAGCGCAGGGTGGCCACTTTTTCCATGCCCATCTGCTTCGAGCGCACCACCAGCTTGCCGCTGTCGATATACGGTTTCAGGACCGACAGCGCGCCGTTGTAGAAGAAGTGCGCGTTGTTGTCGTCGGCCGAGCCGCCGAACAGTTCAATATTGAACGGACCCTTGCCTTCCTTGAGTTTCAGCGCCGATTCGATATAACCCGCTTGCAGCACGCCGACCTGGAAGTTGTCGAAGGTGGCGTAGTAATCGATGTTTTTCGTGCCGCGGATCAGACGGTCATACGAGATGACCTTGATGCCCTTGTCGGCCGCCTTTTGCAGCACGTTCGACAAGGTGGTGCCGTCGATGGCGGCAATCACCAGCACCTTGGCGCCCTTGGTGATCATGTTTTCCACCTGCGCCAGCTGGTTCGGGATATCGTCATCGGCAAACTGCAAGTCCGTCTTGTAGCCGCGCTCCTTGAATACCTTGACCATGTTGTCGCCGTCGGCGATCCAGCGCATGGACGACTTGGTCGGCATCGAGATACCGATCGCGCCCTTGTCGGCGGCACTAGCCACAGGCATTACGGCCATGCCGGAGATGGCCAGCGCCAGGCTCGCGGTCAGCATTTTCATTGTTGTTTTCATTTCAGGTCTCCACCGTCTTCGATAGTTGAATGTGCCAGGGCCGTCGTCCCAGTGGGCGGGCTCCGTGCGGATGGCCGATTGCAGGCCACGGCTGATACTAGTTTGTCCATCCATCCCTCACCAATCACTTTTTTCGCATTGCTGATATCCAAAACGGTATCAATGGACCAATTGATGCAATGCGCCATGGCACCCCTTCCCGCCGTGTGGAGAGGGCAGAAAAGGGAGCTCGGCGGCGGCTTTTTTTGGTGCGCTGCAATACCAATAATCATCATCCAATTTGGTGATTTTCGTAATTGCGGCGATACAGGGCGGCGCGCAGAATCGGTCCGGACTTGAAGACCAGCCATCCCGTCACGACCTTTTGAAAGCTTGCCATGCAGCCGATTTCCCCCGCCTCCCTGTTGCCCGCCGACCTGGCGCAGGCCCTCCTCATCGGCCGCATCTGGCGTGACGGACCCTGCGTCGTCGCCGTGCGCGGCGGCGAGGTGGTCGACATCACGCAGACGGTAGCGACGGTGGCCGAGCTGTTCGAACGCAGCGATGCGCTCGATATCGCCCGCCATGCGCCCGGTATCGCGCTCGGCCCCGTGCAGGCGCTGCTGGCGCAGGCGCTGGCCGCACCGGCAGGTGAGCCGCTGCTGCTGGCGCCGTGCGACCTGCAGGCCGTCAAGGCCTGCGGCGTGACCTTCGCCGTCAGCCTGCTGGAACGGGTGATCGAAGAACAGGCGGGCGGCGATGCGGCACGCGCCGCGAGCCTGCGCACTGCGCTGCAAATGACATTGGGCGGCGACTTGTCGGCCCTGAAGCCGGGCTCGGAGGCGGCGCAGCGCCTGAAACAGCAGCTGCAGCAGCGCGGCGCCTGGTCGCAGTACATGGAAGTGGGTATCGGCCCCGATGCGGAAGTGTTTACCAAGGCGCAGCCGATGTCGTCGGTGGGCTGCGGCGCGCAGGTGGGCTTGCTGCCATCGTCCGCCTGGAACAACCCGGAGCCGGAGATCGTCCTGGCCGTCAACAGCCGCGGTGAGGTGCTGGGGGCGACCTTGGGCAACGACGTCAACCTGCGCGACATCGAAGGGCGCAGCGCCCTGTTGCTGGGCAAGGCCAAGGACAACAACGGCTCCTGCGCCATCGGCCCCTTCATCCGCCTCTTCGACGAGGGTTTTACGCTCGAGACCGTGCGCCAGGCGGAAGTGTCGCTGCTGATCGAAGGCGCGGACGACGGCTTTGTGCTCGAAGGCGCCAGTTTCATGCGCGAGATCAGCCGCGACCCGCTCGACCTGGTGCGCCAGACGGCAGGCCAGTATCACCAGTATCCCGACGGCTTCATGCTGTTCCTCGGCACCATGTTCTCGCCCGTGAAGGACCGCGGCGCGCAGGGCGGCGGCTTTACGCACCACCTGGGCGACCGGGTCACCATCGCCAGCGCCGCGCTGGGCGCGCTGGTCAACGACGTGCAGCACTGCGATGTGATCCCTCCCTGGACGTTCGGCGTACGCGCGCTGTACCAGAACCTGGCCCGTCGCAGTTTGCTTTGATTCAAATTTTTTAAAAGAGAGACACCATGCAGCATGCAACCTATCCCAGCCTGGTTGATAAACGCGTCGTCATCACGGGCGGCGGCACCGGCATCGGCGTGGCCATCGTCGAGGCGTTCGCGCGCCAGGGCGCCCACGTCACTTTCCTGGATATCGCCAACGAACCTTCGCGCGCGCTGCAGGAAAAGCTGGCGCACCTGCCGCAGCCGCCCGTTTTCCGCTATTGCGACCTGACGGACCTGGGCGCTCTGGCCGCCACCTTCGCCGAGATTGAACACAGCGCGGGTGCCACGGATATCCTCATCAACAACGCGGCCAATGACGACCGCCACCAGTTGCAGGACGTCACGCCCGCTTACTGGGACGAGCGCATCGCCGTCAACCTGCGCCACCAGTATTTCTGTGCGCAGGCAGTGGCGCCGGCCATGCGCGCCAAGGGCAGCGGCGTAATCCTCAACCTGGGCTCGATTTCCTGGCACCTGGCGCAAGCGAACCTGTCGATCTACATGACGGCGAAAGCCGGCATCGAGGGCCTGACGCGCGGCCTGGCGCGCGACTTGGGTGTCGACGGCATCCGCGTCAACTGCATCATTCCCGGCGCCGTGCGCACGCCGCGCCAGGAGCGGCTGTGGCATACGCCGGAAGCGGAAGCGTTGATCCTGCAGGGACAATGCCTGCAGACGCGCGTGGAGCCGGAAGACGTGGCGGCGCTGGCGCTGTTTCTCGCGTCCGATAACGCGGCCAAGTGCGCGGGACGCGAATACTATGTCGACGCCGGCTGGTACGGCGCATGAACATTCCAGCCCAACGCCCGTCGCGGCGCTTCCGCTCGCAGGACTGGTTCGACAATCCCGAGCACATCGACATGACGGCGCTGTACCTGGAGCGCTTCATGAACTACGGCATCACGGCCGAGGAACTGCGTTCGGGCCGTCCCATCATCGGCATTGCGCAAAGCGGCAGCGACATCAGTCCCTGCAACCGCATCCACCTGGAACTGGCCCAGCGCGTGCGCGACGGCATCCGCGATGCGGGCGGCATCCCGATGGAATTCCCGCTGCACCCGATTTTCGAGAACTGCCGCCGTCCGACGGCCGCGCTGGACCGCAACCTGGCGTATCTGGGCCTGGTGGAAATCCTGCATGGCTACCCGATCGACGCCGTGGTGCTGACCACGGGCTGCGACAAGACCACGCCGGCCCAGCTGATGGCCGCCGCCACGGTGGACATTCCCGCCATCGTGCTGTCGGGCGGTCCCATGCTCGATGGCTGGATGGACGGCGAGCTGGTGGGTTCCGGCGCCGCCATCTGGAAGGGCCGCCGCCAGCTGTCCGCCGGCTTGATCGACAACGACAAATTCCTGCAGATCGCCGCCGCGTCGGCGCCGTCGGCCGGCCACTGCAACACCATGGGCACGGCATCGACCATGAATGCGCTGGCCGAGGTGCTGGGCATGTCCCTGACGGGCTGTTCGGCCATCCCCGCGCCGTACCGCGAACGGGGCCAGATCGCCTATGCCACGGGGCGCCGCATCGTCGGCATGGCGCATGACGACGTGCGCCCGTCGAGCATTCTCACGCGCGAGGCCTTCCTGGACGCCATCATCGTCAACGCGGCCATCGGCGGCTCCACCAACGCCCAGCCGCACCTGATGGCCATGGCCCGTCATGCGGGCGTGGAACTGCATTCGAGCGACTGGATGGAACATGGCTACGACGTGCCGCTGCTGTTGAACATGCAGCCGGCCGGCAAATACCTGGGCGAGCGCTTCCACCGCGCCGGCGGCGTACCGGCCGTGATGTGGGAGCTGCAGCAGGCGGGCTTGCTGCATGCCGAGCGTTTGACGGTCACGGGCCAGACGATGGCGGCGAACCTGGCGGGGCGTGAAAGCGCGGACCGCGAGATGATCCGTCCGTTTGCCGCGCCCCTGAAGGAAAAGGCCGGTTTCATGGCCTTGCAGGGCAATCTGTTCGACTTCGCCATCATGAAGACCAGCGTGATCTCGCCCGCTTTTCGCGAGCGCTACCTGTCGCGTCCCGGCAGCGAAGGCGTATTCGAGGCGCGCGCCATCGTCTTTGATGGGTCAAACGACTACCACGCGCGCATCAACGATCCGGCCCTGGCGATTGACGACAGCTGCATGCTGGTCATGCGCGGCGCCGGCCCCGTGGGCTGGCCCGGTTCGGCCGAAGTGGTCAACATGCAGCCGCCCGACGCGCTGCTCAAGGCCGGCATTTTGAACCTGCCGACACTGGGCGACGGGCGCCAGTCGGGCACCTCGGACAGCCCTTCGATCCTGAACGCCTCGCCGGAAAGCGCCGTGGGCGGTGGCCTGGCGCTGCTGCGCACGGGCGACTTCATCCGCGTGGACTTGAACGCGGGCCGCTGCGACATGCTGGTCGATGCCACGGAGCTGGCGCGCCGCGCTACGGCGCTGCCGCCGCCCGTCAACGACAGCGCCACGCCGTGGCAAGAGATTTACCGCGCCAGCGTGGGCCAGCTGGAAACGGGCGCCTGCATGGAGCTGGCGCTGAAATACCGCGCCGTGGGCCAGACCCTGCCACGCCACAACCATTGATGTAGGTCGGGTTAGCGCTCCGCGCGTAACCCGACGTGATTTTAGAAGTACCCCGCAGTTAAAAAACGTCGTTAATAAAATCCAACAAGGAGACACGTAATGAACAAGATCATCAGTGCAGCCATCATGACCGCCATGCTGGCATTGAGCAGCAGCGCCGCCCTGGCCGATGCGAAAAATCCGAAGATCGGCTTTTCCATCGACGATTTGCGCGTGGAACGCTGGACGCGTGACCGCGATTTCTTCATTGCCGCCGCCGAGAAGCAGGGCGCCAAGGTCTTCGTGCAGTCGGCCGACGCCAGCGAGCAGCGCCAGATTTCACAGATCGAAAACCTGATCTCGCGCGGCGTGGACGTGCTGGTGATCGTGCCGTTCAATGCGACAGTGTTGAACAACACCGTCAAGGAGGCGAAAAAGGCCGGCATCAAGGTGCTGTCGTATGACCGATTGATCCTGAATGCCGATATCGACGCCTACATCTCGTTCGACAACGAGAAAGTGGGCGAGATGCAGGCCGAAGGCGTGACCAAGCTGCAGCCGAAGGGCAATTACTACCTGCTGGGCGGCTCGCCCACCGACAACAATGCCAAGATGCTGCGCGAAGGCCAGATGAAGGTACTCAAACCGTTCATCGACAAAGGCGACATCAAGATCGTCGGCCAGCAATGGGTGAAGGACTGGAGCGCCACCGAAGCGCTGTCCATCGTGGAAAACGCGCTGACGGCCAACGGCAACAAGATCGACGCCATCGTTGCCTCGAACGACGGCACGGCCGGCGGCGCCATCCAGGCCCTGGCCGCGCAAAAACTCGCTGGCAAGGTGCCCGTCTCGGGCCAGGATGCCGACCTGGCGGCGGTGAAACGGGTGATCGCCGGCACGCAATCGATGACCGTCTACAAGCCGTTGAAAACCATCGCTTCGGAAGCGGCCAAGCTGGCCATCCAGCTGGCGCGCAATGAAAAGCCGGCCTACAACTCCAGCTATGACAACGGCCTGAAAAAAGTCAGCACGGTGCTGCTGAAACCAACGCCGCTGACCAAGGCAAATGTGAACATTCTCGTTGATGACGGCTTCTATACCAAGGCGCAGCTGGGTAATTAATCACCCGCCTGATGTCGGCTTACGCGCTGCGCGCTAAGCCGACCTACGATTGCCCGCATCGGCCGTTGTCCGACAATCGCCGGCTCCGGAAACGCCGGTTGTGGTGTCGGCTGTCCGCATCGACCGTAGGTCGGATTAGCGACGCCTTGGCGTCGCGTAATCCGACATTTTCCCGTATCCGCAACGAGAGTGAGCATGTCCGACTATCTGCTTGAAATGAAAGGCATCGTCAAACAGTTTGGCGACGTCCGCGCGCTTGACGGCATCGACCTGCAGGTGCGGGCCGGCGAGTGCATCGGCTTGTGCGGCGAGAATGGCGCCGGCAAGTCGACCCTGATGAAGGTGCTGTCCGGCGTCTATCCGCACGGCACCTGGGATGGCGACATCCTGTGGGAGGGCCAGAGCCTGCGCGCGCAATCGATCCGCGACACGGAAGACGCGGGCATCATCATCATCCACCAGGAACTGATGCTGGTGCCGCAGCTGTCCGTGGCCGAGAATATCTTCATGGGCCGCGAGCTCACCCTGCCGGGCGGGCGCATGCATTACGCCGCCATGTACAAGCGCGCCGACGAGCTGCTGCGCGAATTGAAAATTCCCGAACTGAACGTGGCGCTGCCGGTCATGAACTATGGCGGCGGCCACCAGCAACTGGTGGAAATCGCCAAGGCGCTCAACAAGAATGCGCGCTTGCTGATTCTCGACGAGCCGTCGTCGTCGCTGACGGCGTCGGAAATCGCCGTGCTGCTCGATATCCTGCGCGCCCTGAAAGCCAAGGGCGTCACCTGCATCTACATTTCGCACAAGCTCGATGAAGTGGCGGCCATCTGCGACACCATCGTCGTCATCCGCGACGGCAAGCATATCGCCACCACGCCGATGGCGCAGATGAACGTCGAACGCATCATCGCGCAGATGGTGGGCCGCGAAATGAGCCAGCTGTACCCGCAACGCGCGCAGCCGGCACCTATCGGCGAAGTGCTGTTCGAGGCGCGCCACGTGAGCTGCATCGATGCCGACAACCCGCAGCGCAAGCGGGTCGACGATGTGTCATTCACCCTGCGCCGTGGCGAGATCCTCGGCATCGCCGGCCTGGTGGGGGCGGGGCGCACGGAGCTTGTCTCGGCCCTGTTCGGCGCCTACCAGGGGCCGTGCCAGGCCGAAGTGTGGCTTGATGGCCGCCGCATCGACACTTCGTCTCCGCAAAAGGCCATCGCCATGGGTCTGGCCATGGTGCCGGAAGACCGCAAGCACCACGGCATCGTGCCCGACCTCGATGTGGGGCAGAACATCACGCTGGCCGTGCTGGAGACATTCGCGCGCGCCACGCGCATCGATGGCGAGGCGGAATTGACAGCCGTGCGCGGCGAGATCGCCCAGCTGGAACTGAAGGCGGCCAGCCCGTCGCTGCCCATCACGAGCCTGTCGGGCGGCAATCAGCAAAAGGCCGTGCTGGCGAAGATGCTGCTGACGCGCCCGCGCGTGCTGATCCTCGACGAGCCCACGCGCGGCGTCGATGTGGGCGCCAAATATGAAATCTACAAATTGATGCTGGCGCTGGCCGACCGGGGCGTGGCCATCATCATGGTCTCGTCGGAACTGGCCGAAGTGCTGGGCGTGTCCGACCGCGTGCTGGTGATGGGCGAAGGCCGGTTGCGCGGCGACTTTATCAACGATGGCCTGAGCCAGGAAACCGTGCTGGCGGCGGCACTGGACCAGCGTCCGGCGCCCGCCACCAACACCGCAAACAAGGAACCCGCAGCATGAAACCGCACAGTATCAAACAGCTGTTCACCCAATACAAGATGCTGGCCCTCTTGATCGCCGTAGCGCTGATCTGGGCCTTCTTTTCGTGGAAGACGCAGGGCAGTTTCCTCACGCCGCGCAACCTGTCGAACCTGCTGCGCCAGATGTCCGTCACCGGCATCCTCGCCTGCGGCATGGTGCTGGTGATTATCGCCGGCGAGATCGACCTGTCGATCGGTTCCATGCTGGGACTGTTGGGCGGCATCGCCGCGGTGCTGGACGTGACGCAGCACTGGCCGCTGGCGCTGAACCTGGCGGCCGTACTCGGCTGCGGCCTGGTGATCGGCCTCTTGAACGGCTACCTGACGGCGTACCGGGGCATCCCGTCCTTCATCGTCGGCCTGGGCGGCATGCTCGCGTATCGCGGCGTCCTGCTGGGCATCACGGGCGGCATCACGATCGCACCCGTCTCCGAGCCGATGGTCTACCTGGGGCAGGGTTACCTGCCCGCAGTGCCCGGCATCGTGCTGGGCGTCGGCCTGTTCCTGCTGGCCGCCTTTTTGACCTGGCGCGCGCGCGCCAGCCGCGCGCAGCATGGCTTGCCGCAGACGGCACCCTGGGCCGACGGCTTGCGCCTGGCCGTCATCGGCGCCGTGCTGTACGCCTTCGTGCAAACCCTGAACGGCTATGAAGGCATCCCGCTGCCCGTGCTGTTGCTGCTGGCCTTGCTGGGGTTGTTCAGCTACATCACCAGCCAGACCGTGTTCGGCCGCCGCATCTACGCCGTCGGCAGCAATATGGAAGCGACGCGCCTGTCCGGCATCAACGTGAAAGCCGTCAAGCTGTGGATCTTTGGCATCATGGGCCTGATGTGCGCGCTGGCTGGCCTGATCAACACGGGTCGGCTGGCGGCCGGTTCGCCCTCGGCCGGCACCTTCAGCGAACTCGATGCCATCGCCGCCTGCTTCATCGGCGGCACCTCGATGCGCGGCGGCTCGGGCACCGTGTACGGCGCCCTGATCGGCGCGCTGGTGATGGCCAGCCTCGATAACGGCATGTCCATGCTGGACGTGGACACTTACTGGCAGATGATCGTGAAAGGCAGTATCCTCACTTTGGCCGTGTGGGTCGATGTCAGCACGCGAGCAGGGCGCCGTTAGCCGTGAAACGATCTGGCACGCGAGGAGACACCATGAAGATGCCGACCGCGCACCGGATCGCGCTGCTGTTTAACGGCAATAAAATCTACGACCGCGACATCATCGCGGGCATTGCCGCCTACCTGAACACCACGCGCGTGTCGTGGGACCTGTTCCTGGAAGAGGATTTCCGCTGCCGCCTGCCTGGCATCGAGCGCTGGCAGGGCGACGGCATCATCGCCGATTTCGACGATCCCGCCGTCTGCGCGGCGCTGGCGCACAGCCGCCTGCCCGTGGTGGCCGTGGGCGGCTCGTATGCGCGCGCCGAGGACTACCCGGCCGGCATCCCCTACGTGGCGACCGATAATTTCAAGATCGTCAAGCTGGCCTATGAACACCTGGTGGAAGCGGGATTGAGCCGCTTTGCCTGTTTCAGCCTGCCCGAGGCCGATGTCAACCGCTGGGCGCAGGAGCGCGAAACGGCGTTTTGCGCCTTGATGCAGCGCGACCACATGCGCGCCGATGTGTACCGGGGCGTCGCCACCAGCGCGCCCGCGTGGGACGAAGCGGTGGAGCAGCAGATCGCCTGGCTCAACAGCCTGGAAAAACCCGTCGGCATCATCGCCGTGAGCGACGCGCGCGCGCGCCAGCTGCTGCAAGCCTGCATGCACGCGGGCATCGCCGTGCCGGAGCAAGTGGCCCTGATCGGCATCGACAACGACCCGCTGGCGCGCATGCTCACGCGCATTCCATTGAGTTCCGTGATCCAGGGTACGGAGGAAATGGGCCGTACGGCGGCGCATTTGCTGCACCAGATGTTGAATGGCGCGCGCCTGTCCGGCACACGCATCCTGGTGCCGCCGGCCGGCCTGAACGTGCTCGCGTCCACGCGTCACCAGCCCTTCCAGCATCCGCAGGTGATGCAGGCGCGCCACTTCATCCGCCAGTACGCGTGCCAGGGCATCAAGACGGAGCAGGTGGCCGATTACGTGGGCGTGTCGCGCTCCTCGCTCGAAGCGCACTTCCGCCAGGAACTGGGGCGCAGCGTGCACGATGAAATCCTGCATTTCAAGCTCGATGCGGCCAAGACCCTGTTGGCGCGCGGACCGGGGCAGGTGGCCGAGGTGGCCGTGCGTTGCGGCTTTACCACGGTGCAGTACATGCATGCCGTCTTCAAGCGCGAACTCGGTTGCACGCCGCGCGAATTCCAGCAGCGCAGCCAGCCACCGCCATGACGATTTTTACCTTGCACAATGCGCGCGGCATGCGCGTGGCCATCGACGCGCACGATGCCAGTGTGCGGGCCTGGTGGGCACCTGACCGCTATGGCCGCCTGGCCGATGTGCTGGGCGCGGCGCCCCCTGCGGCGCGTGCGCCCACGGGCTGGCAGTGCGCGCCGCCGGACGACGGCCACTTGCTGCTGCACCTGGCGCAAGACGGCCTGACGGTGCGCCTGGCTTACCGGCTCGACGACGATGGCAGCCTGCACCTCGATTGCGCCGCCACGGCCGAGACCATTTCCCGTTTCGCGCTTGCCGCGCCCCGCTTCAATCTGCAGGGGCATCATGCCGCCGTGGGTGACCATGTGCTGCGCCTGGCCGCCGATCACTACTCGCCTGGCGGCTGCGCGGACGGCTCTCCGCTCGATGTGGCGGGCAGCGCCTTGGACTTTCGCCAGCCGGCGCCGCTCGCATCGCGCCTGGCCTGGCCGGCGCTGGTGAACTTGCCGGGATTCGGGCATGACTTTTACTGGACAGGCTGCGGCCAGCTGCGCGAAGCGGCACGGGTTGCCGATCCCGCGTCGGGCCGGGTCTTGCGTTTTTCCAGTAGCCAGGACAGCTGCCATCTGTATTCCGATGCGCGCTGTTTTTCCCTGCTGGCGCGGGGCGTGCAATTGCAGCCGGGACAGGTGATGCGCTTCACGCTCGCCTACCGTTTGGGCGTGCAGGATATTGACGCGTTTGACATATCCGAACCGGTATCAATGATGTCAAATAAGTGATTGGTCAGATATGCGGGGCAGTTCTACCATGGGGTAGTTTTTCCCTCATTTATTTTTGTCCTGACCGACGCTGCGAACCTGCCCATGAACATACTCACCATCGATGCTGGTACCACCAATACGCGTACCTTGCTGTGGCGCGCAGGCGCCGTCGTCGCCCAGGCGCAGCTGGAAACGGGCGTGCGCAATACCGCCATCGATGGCCATAACGGTGCGCTGAAACAGGCGCTGCGCGACACCATCGCCAGCGTGCTGGCCAGCGCCGGCATCGCGCCGTGCGAGGTGGACCTGGCGCTGGCCTCGGGCATGATCAGTTCGCCCATGGGCGTGCAGGAAGTGCCGCATTTGCCGGCGCCTGCCGGCCTGGCCCAGCTGGCGCAAGGCATGCAGACGGTGGACTTGCCCGACGTGCTGGCGCAGCCCCTGTGGCTGATCCCCGGCGTGCGCAACCAGCATGGCGCCGTCGGCCTGCATAACGTCGAGGCGATGGACATGATGCGCGGCGAAGAGACGGAAGTCGTCGCGCTGCTCGAGCGCTTGCAGTTGCGCGGCGCGGCGACCCTGATCATGCCCGGTTCGCATACCAAATTGATCAGCGTGGACGAGCAGCGCCGCATCCTCGGCTGCAGCACCACCATCGCGGGCGAGCTGCTGCAGGCGATCACGCAGCACACCCTGATCAAGCAATCGGTCGAAGGCGGTTTTGCGCAGACCCTGGTGCCGAAAATGCTGCTGGCCGGCGCGGCCGCGGCGCAAAAAACGGGACTGGCGCGCGCCTGCTTCAGCGTGCGCACCCTGGGCCAGTTCAGCGCCGTCGAATGCAATGAGCGGGCCAATTTCCTGATGGGGGCTGTCCTCAGCGGCGACCTGCTGGCACTGCGCAACAGCACCGCCATCCAGATGCGGCCCGATACGCCGCTCGTCATTACCGGCAAACCCATGTTGCGCCAGGCGCTCGGGCTGCTGATCGAAGAACACGGATTTTTTTATGGCAAGCGCATCATCGTCGACGACCAGCAGCAAGAGCATCTGGCCGGTCACGGTGCGCTGCTGATCGCCGCCGCGCGCGGCTTGATTTCCCCGCAGGAGACAGTATGAGTGACAACAAGAACAAGCGTCCCTTGCGTTCGCAGTCGTGGTTTGGCGGCGACGACAAGGACAGTTTTATTCACCGCAGCTGGATGAAGAACCAGGGCTATCCCGGCGACGCTTTCGATGGCCGTCCCGTCATTGGCATCTGCAATACCTGGTCCGAGCTGACGCCCTGCAATGGCCATTTTCGCGACCTGGCCGAGATGGTCAAGCGCGGCGTGCTCGAAGCGGGTGGTTTTCCCGTGGAATTTCCCGTGATGTCGCTGGGCGAGACGAATCTGCGCCCGACGGCCATGCTGTTTCGTAACCTGGCCAGCATGGATGTGGAGGAATCGATCCGCGCCAACCCGATCGACGGCGTGGTGCTGCTGACGGGCTGCGACAAGACCACCCCGGCCCTGCTGATGGGCGCGGCCAGCGTGGACTTGCCCACCATCGTGCTGTCGGGCGGTCCCATGTTGAACGGCAACTATCGCGGCAAACCGATCGGCTCGGGCACGGACGTGTGGAAGTTTTCCGAAGACGTGCGCGCCGGACGCATGACCTCAAACGAATTCAAGCAGGCCGAATCGTGCATGTCGCGCTCCGCCGGCCACTGCATGACCATGGGCACGGCGTCCACCATGGCCAGCATGGTCGAGGCGCTGGGCGTGACCCTGCCCGGCAACGCGGCCATTCCCGCCGTCGATGCGCGCCGCAAGCTGCAGGCGCAACTGACTGGCCGGCGCATCGTCGACATGGTGCATGAAGACCTGAAACTGTCGCAGATCCTCACGCGCGACGCGTTTGAAAACGCCATCATGGTCAACGGCGCCATCGGCGGCTCGACCAATGCCGTGATCCATCTGCTGGCCATTGCCGGGCGCATCGGCGTGGACATGCGCCTGGCCGACTGGGACCGCCTGGGCCGCGACATTCCCTGCCTGCTCAACCTGATGCCGTCGGGCCAGTACTTGATGGAAGATTTTTACTATGCGGGCGGCCTGCCCGTGATCATCCGCGACTTGCTGGGCACATTGCATGGCGAGGCGCTTACCGTCACGGGCGCCAGCATGGCCGTCAACGTGGCCGAGGCGGAAAATTTCAATCCCGAGGTGATCACGCCGCTGGCGCAGCCATTCAAGGACGAGGGCGGCATCGCCGTCCTGCATGGCAACCTGGCGCCGCGCGGCGCCGTCATCAAGCCTTCCGCCGCTTCGCCGGAATTGATGCAGCACCGTGGCCGCGCCGTCGTCTTCAACAGCATCGAGCATTATAAAAAACGCGTCGACGATCCCGCCCTCGATATCGATGCCAGTTGCGTGATGGTGCTGCAAAATTGCGGCCCGCAGGGCTATCCGGGCATGGCCGAAGTGGGCAATATGGGACTGCCGAAAAAACTGCTGGAGCAGGGCGTGCGCGACATGGTGCGCATCTCGGACGCGCGCATGAGCGGCACGGCCTACGGCACGGTGGTGCTGCACGTGGCGCCGGAAGCGGCCGTGGGCGGCCCGCTGGCGCTGGTGCGCGATGGCGACATGATTGAACTGGACGTGGCGGGACGCCGTTTGCACCTGGACGTCGACGAGGCCGAGCTGGCGCGCCGGCGCGAAGAGTGGCGCGTACCCGAGCCGGCCATGAAGGGCGGCTACCAGTCCATGTACATCAAGCACGTGACGCAGGCCGACGAAGGCGCGGACCTGGATTTTCTCGTCGGCTGCCGCGGCTCGGCGGTTCCTCGCGAATCACACTGAAAACAAGGAAAAATGATGGGGACACGGGCCCAATTACTGGTCGATGCGCAGAATTTCCTGGGCGAGGGCGTGCGCTGGTGCGAACGCAGCGGCCGCGTTTTCTGGACGAATATCGAAGGTTGCCAGCTGCATGCGCTGGTGCTGGCCACGGGCGAACGCCAGAGCTGGGCCATGCCCGAGCGTCTGGCGTGCTTCGCGCTGACGGACAGCGACGAGGTGCTGCTGCTGGGACTAGCCTCGCGCCTGGCGTGGTTTGACGCGCGCAGCGGGGCCGTTACGCCCTTGCACACGGTGGAGGGGGACTTGCCCATGACCCGCCTGAACGATGGCCGCTGCGACCGCCAGGGACGCTTTGTCTTCGGCACGCTCGATGAGCGCCCCTGCCGCGATGCGATCGCCAGCTTTTACCGCCTCAACCTGGACTTGAGCCTGGAGCGCTTGCCGCTGCCGCCCATCGCCATCTCGAACAGTATCTGCTTCAGCGTCGATGGCACGGCCATGTATTTTTGCGATTCGATGAAGAAGGCGATCTACCGCTGGGACGATTACCTGGGGGGCGACGCCAGCCGGGTGCGCGTGTTTGCCGTGCTCGATCCAGGCCCCGGCGCGGCCGACGGCGCCACCATCGATGCGTACGACCACTTGTGGAGCGCGCAATGGGGTGCGGGACGCGTATTGCGCTTCGCGCCGGACGGCAGCGTCGAGCGCGCGATTACCTTGCCCGTCTCGCAGCCCAGCTGCGTGAGCCTGGGCGGCCCGCACTACGACGAATTGTTCGTCACCACTGCTCAGGAGAGTTTGACGCCGGCCCAGCTGGCGAGCGAACCGCTGGCCGGGGGATTGTTTCATGCGCGCCAGCCTGGCTTGCGCGGTTTGCCGGAAGTGCGCTTTGGCGCCCTGCCGGGCTGACAGGAGAGAAAACATGCAAAAGCACACGGTTTTTGAGGGCATTATCGAGCGGGGCATGGTCGGCATCGTGCGCGCCCCTTCGGCGCAGGCGGCGCTGCAGATCGCCGAGGCGTGCATTGCCGGCGGCATCACGGCGCTGGAAGTGGCGTTCACCACACCCGATACCCTGGGCGTGCTGCGCACCCTGCGCGAACGCCATGGCCATGACGTGCTGCTGGGCGCGGGCACGGTGCTCGATACGGAGACGGCGCGCGCCGCCATCCTGGCCGGCGCGCAGTTCATCATCTCGCCCGGCGTGAACGTGGAAACCATCACGCTGTGCCAGCGTTATCAGGTGCTGGCCATGCCGGGTGCGATGACGCCGACGGAAATCGTCACGGCCCTGCAGGCGGGCGCCGACATCGTCAAGGTCTTCCCCGCCGAAATGTTCGGCCCCGCCTACATCAAGGCCCTGCGCGCACCGTTGCCGCAAGCGCCGTTGATGCCGACGGGCGGCGTGACGGTGGAAAACCTGCATGCATGGTTTGCCAGCGGCGCCGTGGCCGTGGGTATCGGCGGCAGCCTGAGTGGCCCGGGCGCCACCGGCGACTATGCGGCCGTGACGGCGCGTGCGCAGGCCTTCGTGGCGAAGATGGCAGTCATACGCAAGGCTAAGTCTTCTGGCTAGCTCCCGCCGGGCCTGGAATCTGCTACGCTAGGCGGGCAATGTCGCACGCCTACCTATCGTAAAACATGTCCAACATCGCCCGCATCCTCAAAGACAGCCGCATCATCGCCATCGTCGGCATGTCCGACAAGCCCGAACGCGCCAGCCACGAAGTGGCCGATTACCTGCTGCAGCATGGCTACCGCGTGTTGCCCGTCAATCCGGCCCTCGCCGGGCGCGACGTGCTGGGCCAGCGCGCCTATGCCACCCTGATGGAGGCTGCGGCGGCCGTGGCGCCGGCGCGCATCGATATCGTCGACTGCTTCCGCAAGTCCGAGGATATCCTGCCCATCGCCGAGGAAGCCATCGCCGTCAAGGCAGGCTGTTTGTGGCTGCAGCTCGATATCATCAACGAGCAGGCGGCGCAACTGGCACGGGCGGCTGGCTTGGACGTGGTGGTGGACCACTGCACAAAAATTGAGCACCGCAAGCTGGCGGTGGCGGCATGAAGGCGCGCACGCAATTTCGCGCCGGCCAGGGATTCGAGTTGAACGAGGAATTCGCCGGCAAGCGCCTGCTGGGCGCCGCCACCAAGGCGGCCAACAAGAAGCTGACGCCAGCCCAGTGCAAGGCCCTGGACCGCGAGGAAACCGTGGCGCTGACGGCGCAGATCGCCGAGTGCCAGAGCATGCTGTATGCGCAGCACAAGAAAAAAGTGCTGCTGGTCCTGCAGGGCATGGATACCTCGGGCAAGGATGGCACGGTCAAGGCCATCTTCAGCAACATCAATCCGATGGGCATCCGCGCCGTGGCTTTCAAGGGCCCCACCGATATCGAACTGGCGCACGATTACCTGTGGCGCGTGCACCAGCACGTGCCCGTCAAGGGCGAGATCGCCATCTTCAACCGCAGCCACTACGAAGATGTGCTGATCACGCGGGTGCAGGACATGATCGACAAGGCCGAGTGTCAGCGCCGCTACGCGCAGATCCGCGATTTCGAGCGCATGCTGAGCGAAACGGGCACCGTCATCCTGAAAGTCTTCCTGCATATCTCGAAGGACGAGCAACGGGGACGGCTGCAGGAACGGCTTGACGATCCCGACCGCCAGTGGAAGTTCGACCCCAACGATATCGCCCAGCGCAAGAAGTGGGATGGCTACCAGCGCGCCTATGAAACGGCGATCCGCGAGACCGATGCCGATCACGCGCCGTGGTACGTGGTGCCATCGAACTCCAAGACGCAGCGCAACCTGGTGGTCGCCTCGCTGCTGCTGGAAACGCTGCAGGGCATGAAGCTGGAATACCCGGCGCCGGACCCGAAACTGTCGTCTTTCAAGGTCGAGTAGAGCTGAGGGCAGTTCAGCGCTGCGCCTGCGGAATCGGCCGCGCTGTGGCATAGTATCCCTCGTCGATAATTCAAACCAGACCGGAGATCCATATGCTGCAGTTGAAAGATCCTACCTTGTTGCGTCACCAGGCTTACGTGAATGGAGCCTGGGCGGATGCCGATGGTGGCCAGACGATTAATGTGAGCAATCCCGCCACCGGCGAGCATATCGGCACGGTGCCCCTGATGGGCGCAGCCGAGACGCGCCGCGCCATCGAGGCGGCCAATGCCGCCTGGCCTGCCTGGCGCAAGAAGACGGCCAAGGAACGCGCGGCCGTGCTGCGCCGCTGGCATGACCTGATCCTGGAAAACGCCGACGACCTGGCGCTGATCATGACCACCGAGCAGGGCAAGCCCCTGCCGGAAGCGAAGGGCGAAGTGCAGTTCGGTGCCTCGTTCATCGAGTGGTTTGCCGAAGAAGGCAAGCGCGTCGCTGGCGACACCCTGCAATCGCCGTGGCCGGACCGCCGCCTGGTCATCACCAAGGAACCGATCGGCGTGTGCGCCGCCATCACGCCGTGGAACTTCCCCGCCGCCATGATCACGCGCAAAGTCGGCCCGGCCCTGGCCGCCGGCTGCCCGATGGTCCTGAAGCCTGCCGAAGCGACGCCGTTTTCCGCGCTGGCGCTGGCCGTGCTGGCCGAGCGCGCGGGCGTGCCTGCGGGCGTGTTCAGCATCGTTACGGGTGCGCCGAAAGACATCGGCGACGAAATGACCTCGAACCCCATCGTGCGCAAGCTGACGTTTACGGGCTCGACACAGGTGGGCCGTTTGCTGGCGGAACAGTGCGCGCCGACGATCAAGAAACTCTCGCTGGAACTGGGCGGCAACGCGCCGTTCATCGTCTTTGACGACGCCGACCTGGATGCGGCCGTGGAAGGCGCCATCGCCTCGAAATACCGCAACGCGGGCCAGACCTGCGTCTGCGCCAACCGCCTGTACGTGCAGGACAGCGTGTATGACGCGTTTGCCGAAAAACTGGTGGCCGCCGTGGCCAAGCTGAAGGTGGGCAATGGCATCGAGGCGGGCGTGACGCAAGGCCCGCTGATCGATGCCAAGGCTGTGGCCAAGGTGGAAGAGCACGTGGCCGATGCCTTGGCCAAGGGCGGTCGCCTGCTGGCCGGCGGCAAGCGCCATGCGCTGGGTAACGGCTTCTTCGAGCCGACCATCATCGCCGACGTGACGAACGACATGCGCGTGGCCACCGAGGAAACTTTCGGCCCGCTGGCGCCCCTGTTCCGCTTCAAGACGGACGATGAAGTGATCGCCCTGGCCAACAATACGGAATTTGGCCTGGCCGCCTATTTCTATTCGCGCGACATCGGCCGCATCTGGCGTGTGGCCGAAGGCCTGGAAACGGGCATGGTCGGCGTCAATACGGGCCTGATCTCGAACGAGATCGCGCCCTTCGGCGGCGTCAAGCAATCGGGCCTGGGCCGTGAAGGGTCGACCTACGGTATCGAGGACTACCTTGTCATCAAATACATCTGCATGGGCGGT
The DNA here is from genome assembly GCF_049897625.1 of Janthinobacterium sp. PSPC1-1. Classification (NCBI taxonomy): domain Bacteria; kingdom Pseudomonadati; phylum Pseudomonadota; class Betaproteobacteria; order Burkholderiales; family Oxalobacteraceae; genus Janthinobacterium; species Janthinobacterium sp. PSPC1-1. The sequence goes on from NZ_JAFCWP010000002.1 coordinate 188,518, forward strand.
ATCTAAGGCCGCTTAACGTGAGCCGCGGCGCGATCTAGGATGCTTGATTAAATCTACTGCGCGGCGCGCTTTCTGGCCTGCGATGCTCGCTGCCTCGGCGGCCCCGTACTCAGTACAGCTGCGCTTCTTAGCCAGAAATCGTTGCCGCTCGCTACGATTTTCTCAAGCATCCGTTACGTCTGTTATCGACGGCTGTTGCGAGCCGATCCTAACCTGTCCAGCATGCCCTTGACCGCTTGCATCTGCGTGCCGCTCTTGCGGTAGAAATCCGGGTCGATCGGATTGATGCTGGTGTAGCCCCAGAAATCCCAGCAGCCTTTCGGGTTGTACGGGTAGACGGGGCTCGGTTCGGCCTGCGGATACAGCACGATGATCTTGTTGGCGTCCGCCACCTGGTTGTAGCCGGTGCTGGTATAGAAGCGGTCGCCGATCGCCTGCGTCGTTTGCAGGCAGCCGTGGAACACCACGTGCACGCGGCAGCTCTCGCTGTCGCAGGCTTTCGGGATGTAGGCGTAGCCCGTATTGTTCATGCTGGAGTACGCGTTCTGGATGAAGCTGCGCTGGTTGAAGGCGATCAGCTTGCCCGTCAGGGTGGTCGACGACGGTTGCAGGTCCGGGTACAGGTGCTGCAGGATGTCGCGCGCCTGCACGAAGTCGCAGTCATTGATGAAGGGCGAGTCCGTCACGGCGCACGGCTTGTCCTGATTGTTGTCTGTGATGATGGCATGGCCCGCACCGACCGTATCGACGAAGCGGATCTGCGCCGCCGGCGTGCCCGCCAGTTGATAGAATTTTTCCACCTGCTCCACTACCGGCCGCGTCACGGTCTGGTCTTTCGTTCCGCTGAACAGATACACGCGCTGGCGTTTCAGGTTGGCCGTGTCGTCGATGAGACGGGCGCGTGCAAAATCGTTCGCTGCGCGCAGCAATTCGCTGGCCACGGGCGGCGCCACCTGTGCGCTGCCCGGATTCATGCACGTGGTCAGGGCATTCGTCAGGTAGGGAATGTAGGGAAAGCGGCCCGGCTGGCCCGAGCAGAAATACGGGCCGCCGGCGATGATGCCGGCGCCGGCCACCGTGGCCGAGTAGGCGACGGCAAATTGCGCCGCCATGAAGCCGCCCGAGGACAGGCCCGACACGGTGGTCTGGCTCAGGTCGGCCTGGTAGGCGGGCAGGGCGGCGGCATCTTTGCTCGCGGCGGGCTTGACGGCTTTGGCCGCCGTGGCGGCGTGCGCGCTTGCTGGCGCCAGGACGAGCAGGCTGGCGGCCAGCAGGGTGGTGGTTAATGTGGTCAGGTGCGCGCTCAGGTGCGGGAAGGACATGGTGACTCCACAAGGCAAGGGCAGGAAGGCCGAGCATAGGTAAAAAAACTGTGCGTTGGGCAAGTACTGCACGGTCGTTGATGTCGCTCAAGCTATCGCTGTTGTTGTGGCCCTCATGCGCGTGGGCGGCGTTTGGCATAGAATGGTTTTTTTCCGTTCAACCATGGTGCCCTTCATGTCCAAGACCCTTGCCCAGCTGTTTGCGCTGACCACCCTTGCCGCCGGCGCCAGCCTGGCCATGCCGGCCCATGCCGCCGACACCGCGCCAGTTGCTGCCGCGCCAGCGGCCTGTCCCACCATCCTGAAGCAGACCTTCAACCGTTTGCAGGATGAGGCACCGCAAAACCTGTGCCAGTACGCGGGCAAGGTCGTGCTGGTGGTGAATACGGCCAGTTATTGTGGTTTTACCAACCAGTATGAAGGGCTCGAAGCGCTGTACGCCAAGTACGGCAGCAAGGGCCTGGTGGTGCTGGGCTTTCCGTCGAACGATTTCGGCAAGCAGGAGCCCGGCAACAGCAAGGAAATCGCCGATTTCTGCTACAACACCTATGGCGTGAAGTTCCCCATGTTCGCCAAATCGGCGGTTTCCGGCCCCGCGCCGAATCCGCTGTACGTGGACCTGATCAAGCAGACGGGCAAGACGCCGGCCTGGAATTTCCATAAATACCTGATCGACCGCCACGGTAAAGTGGTGGAAAGCTTCCCCAGCAAGGTGACGCCGGACGACAAGAAACTCGTTGGCGCGGTGGAAAAAGCGCTGGCGCTGTAAGTTGCCGACACACAAGCAGGCCTGCGCGCCTGCTTTTTTTAATGCCGCGCTTGTCGTATTGCCATCATTGTCCTAAGCTGGTTGTTCGCGTTTGTCACAACAGAGGAGAACATCATGGCGTATGTCGATGGATTTGTGGTGCCCGTACCGAAAGCCAAGCTCGATGCTTACCTGGCCATGTCGCGTAGTTGCGGCGCCGTCTGGCGCGAATATGGCGCGCTGGAATTTCGCGAATGCGTGGGCGACGATGTCAAGCCGGGCAAGCTGACCTCGTTCCCGCAGGCGGTGGACTTGCAGGATGGCGAAGTGGTGGTGTTTTCCTGGATTGTGTATGAGTCGCGCGCCAAGCGCGATGAAATCAACGACAAGGTCATGAAAGACCCGCGCCTGGCCGAGATGATGGATCCGGCCAAGCTGCCGTTCGATGGCAAGCGGATGATCTATGGCGGCTATGAAATGCGCATAGATGCTTAAAGGATAAGCTTGGCCGGCATGGCCCCGCGCAGCGCATTGCACACGACGATCGCCTCGGCCCGCGCCAGCATGGCGCGCGTGATGACGGTTTCCCGCGCATCCCAGACGGGGTCGGCCAGCATGGCCGCGCGCTGCACGCCGGGCAGCAGGCCGCATGACAGCGGTGGCGTGTGCCAGCGGCCATCGAGCCGGACGAAGACGTTGCTGCGTCCACCCTCCGTCAGCTCACCCCGCTCGTTAAAGAACAGCATGTCGAAGCCGCCTTGCGCCTCGGCCGCGCGCCAGGCTGCGTCGTAGCGCGCGCGCACGCTGCTCTTGTGGCGCAGGAACAGGTCGTCGGCAGTCGTGGCGTCGGGCGCGAGCAGAATGTTGACTGTCTCCGGCAAGGCGCTGAGGGCACCGCTTTGCGTCGTAAACTGGCCATCCTGGCGCAGCGTCAGGCGCAGGCGGAAGGGGGCATCGTCGGCGCGCGCCGCGCAGGCCGCCTGCAGCGCGGCGCGGGCAGCGTCCGCATTCCAGGCAAAACCGAAGTAGGCGCAGGAGGCGGCCAGGCGCGCCAGGTGCCGCTCCTGCTGGCGGCAGCCATCGTCGCGGCTGGCGTGCAAGGTCTCGAACAGTTCGAAGTCGTTCGTGAGGCCCGTGAGGAAGCGGGCCTTGAGCTGGCATTCCGCAAATTCCTCGTGCGGGTCGCTGTCAAGCACGATGCCGGCGCCCACGCCCATTTCGCCGCGCCGGATGCCGCCAGGTCCAGCCGCTTGCAGGGCCAGCGTGCGGATCGGCACGGACATGCAGAAGTCGCCCACGGCGTGAGCGGCGCCAGCGTTTGGTGGATCGAACCAGCCGATGGCGCCCGTATAGATGCCGCGTGGTGCGGGTTCCAGTTCGGCGATGATTTCCATGGTGCGCCGTTTCGGCGCGCCCGTGATCGAGCCGCACGGATACAAGGCCTGGAAGATGTCGGCCAGGCTGGCGTCGCCGCGCAGGCGCGCCTGCACGGTGGAGGTCATTTGCAGCACGCTGCTGTAGCGCGTCACCTGGAACAGGGCCGGTACCTTGACGGAGCCCGTGACGGCGATGCGGCCGATGTCGTTGCGCAGCAGGTCGACGATCATCAGGTTTTCCGCGCGGTTTTTCGGATCATGGGCCAGGGCGGCGGCGCGGCGCACGTTTTCTTCCATTTGCTCAGGCGGGGCGGCCGGCGCCGTGCCTTTCATGGGACGCGCCATCAATTCGCCTTGCGCATGGCGCACGAACAGTTCCGGTGACAGCGACAGCAGGGCGCGGCCATCGGGCAGCATCACCAGCGCGCCATACGGTACGGGCTGGCGCGCGCGCAGCCGCGCATACAGGGCCAGGGGCGAACCGAAGGCGTCGAAGCGCAAACGATACGTGTAGTTGACTTGATAGGTGTCGCCGGCCACGATGTAGTCGTGGATGCGCTGCAGCGCGCGCGTGAATTCGGCTTGATCCACATTTGCGTGGATAGCGGCCACGCCGGACGGCGCGGTATCCACGCGTGCGTCCAGCCACTGCTGCACCTCGTCTTGCGACAGCTGCGTGCAATGCTCAAAGACGAGCACTTGCGCCAGCGGCGGCGCGCCGGGGCCGGCCGCGCGCGGCGGCATGGCCAGCAAGTGCGCGCCCAACTCGTAGCTGCACACGCTGACGGCGTACTGGCCGCGTTCCAAGGCCCCTTGCAGCCCTTCGAGCAGGGCCGGCCACTGCTCCCCCTCGGTGCACTGCAAGACCGCCGCCAGGCCCGTGTACATGCGCGAACCGGCGCCGGGTGTGCTGGCGTCGTCGAGCAGGGCGAAACAGTCGGTGTGCATGGGGACAGCTGCGGCGATGACTTACCCCAGCAGCATGGCGATTTGCAGCGCCGCTTCCTGGGAAGGATTGATCTTGAAGCCGCTCTTGGCGTAGCGGTGCCAGCGTCCGATGACGAAGCTGACGATCAGGGTGGCGCGCGCCGCCACTTCGCTTTCCTTGCCATGGCCTTCGGCGGCGGCCACGCGCAAGGCCTGCTTGAGCGCCAGTTCCACGCGGTCGTAGAACTGGTTCATGCGCACTTGCAGGCGCTCGTCCTCATTTACCAGCGCATCGCCGATCAGCACGCGCGTCATGCCCGGATTGCTGATGGCGAAATTGAGCAGCATGCCGACGATGTCGCGCGTCTGCGTCATGCCGTCGCTGTGCTTTTCCGCGATCTGGTTGATCAGGCCGAAAACGCTCGACTCGATGAATTCGATCAGTCCTTCGAACATTTGCGCCTTGCTGGCGAAATGGCGGTACAGGGCCGCTTCCGACACGGCCAGTCTGGCCGCCAGTGCGGCAGTGGTGATCTTTTCGCCTTTCGGCTGCTCCAGCATTGCGGCGAGGGCCTGAAGAATTTGTAGCCTGCGTTGGCCCGGCGGTGTGCTTGCCATATTTTCTCTTGTCGTTAAAAAAATGCTGCCTTGATGGGGCGTTCCGTCACCGCCGCTAGCGGTGCGTCTTCCGGCGTCAACCGGAAGCCCAGGAGTCCCCTTCAGCGCAGACGGTGAAGGCGGCGTGCCAAATGCCGGACAGATTTTACTTTGACATCGACGTAAGCGGGGCGATTTAACGCTCTGGGCAGCTTTGCCACGCCGATCGGATCGGCCATTTTCAGGTATTGCGTGACCCAGGCCGTGCGCAAGCCCAGTCTTTTTGCGCCCTTCAGGTTGGCCAGGGTGTCTTCCACCAGGATGCAGCGGCCAGGGCGGATCTGGTGCTTGCGCATCAGTTTGCGCAGCATCAGGGTCGATGGCTTGGGCCGCAGCTGGCGGTGCACGTGCATCGCCTCGATGGCGATATGCTGCGCAAAGTGCCGCTGCAGGCCCAGATGGCGCATCACGTCGCTCGAGTAGCGCAGCGGCGCGTTGGTGAGTAAAATTTTACGGCCAGGCAGGCGTTTGAGTAAAGCCCCCAGCCCCCGCTCGGCGCGTATCATGGCGCGCAAATCGTCGAACGCGTGCGTCTCGTGGAGGAAGTGCGCTGCCTGCACCTGATGGTGCTTGACCATGCCCAGCAAGGTGGCGCCATAGCGGCGCCAGTAGGCCGCGCGCGCCGCATTGACGATGGCGTCGTCGGCCGGCGTGACGCCATCGCCCAGCACGCGGGCAATATACGTGTTCATATTGGCCGTGATGGTGGGGAAGATGGCGTGCGAGGCATTGTGCAGCGTGTTGTCGAGGTCAAACAGCCAAACCGGCGACGAGCGGATAAGATGGGACACAGGCACAGGAGTCTTTGCTAGCGAGAGAAGATGAAAAATTCAACAATCAGGAAAACCATGCGACGCCAGATTATAGTGATGTTTTGCGGATTATTCTTGCTGCCGTTGCCGGCGGCCTTCGCCGAAGTGCCGCCCGTGGCGCAAAACCGGGGCGCCCTGTTCAAGGTGCAGGACGCCGGCCACACCCTGTATTTGTTCGGCACCATCCACGTCGGCGCCCCTGATTTTTATCCGCTCGAGCCGACGGTGACGCAGGCATTGGAAGGCGCCGGGGCGCTGGCGCTGGAGATCGATCCCGGCGCCGACCCGCGCGCCGCCCTGGGCGCCGTGCTGAAATACGGCATGGAGGCGCCGGGCAGCCAAGTGCCAGCCGACTGCCGCCAGACCCTGGCGCCGCGTCTGGCGCCGTTGTTGCAAAAATACGGTATAGCGCCCGAAGCGGTGGCGCCGATGAAACCGTGGATGCTGGCCAGCATGCTGGCCATCGGCGAGTTTTCCACGCTCGGCTACCGCTCTGACCTGGCGGTCGACAATTATCTGTCGCAGCAGGCCAAGGCGCGCAAGATCCCCGTGCTGGAACTCGAGTCGATGGAAGGCCAGCTGGCGCTGTTTGGCGCCATGACGCCGCTCGAGCAGTGCCGCTTCCTGGAAGACGGTGTGGCCTCGATCGAGGACCAGGAACAAAGTCAGGAAGCGCGCGAGATCGCCAACGCCTGGCGCACGGCCGACGCGGCCGCCTTCGACAAGCTGGCCGCCAAAGCCGCAACAGACCCGTCGTTTTCCGCGCAGTTCGTGCAAAAGGTGTTGTTAGATGGCCGCAACCCGGCCCTGGCCGACGGCATCGCGAAACTGCTGGCGCGCGAAAAGCACAGCCTGGCCGCCATCGGCGTGCTGCATCTGGTGGGAACGAAAAGCGTTCCGGATCTATTGCGTCAGAAGGGCTTGAAGGTCGAGCGGATTTATTAGTTTTAACGACAGCAGGAAGAATAGATGACGCTAGCTCCGCCGCGCAAAACACGCGGCAGAGCAGATGGAAAAGTGTTCAGGGTAAGGCGGACTGACGAAGACAGTACGCATGTACGGCGAGGAAGGACAACGCCGCCATGGACATTTTTTCAGCTGCGGGGAGATATAGTTGGTGCCCTTGACGTGGATCGAACACGTGGCCTCTCCCTTACCAAGGGAGTGCTCTACCACTGAGCTACAAGGGCAAATTAAAAGCGGCGCCAGGTGATCTGCGCCGCCAAACTACTCGCTGTGATGCATTGCGATTTTTTTAGTGCGAACGGATCATAGTACCAAAAGCCTGCTCGGTCAACACTTCCAGCAATAATGAGTGTTCGATGCGGCCATCGATGATGTGCACCGTGTTCACGCCGGACTTGGCGGCGTCGAGCGCGGACGAGATCTTCGGCAGCATGCCGCCCGAGATCGTGCCATCGGCGAACATCTCGTCGATTTCGCGCGCGGACAGGTCGGTCACCAGGTTGCCCTGCTTGTCCTGGACGCCAGCGATGTTGGTCATCATGATCAGCTTTTCCGCTTTCAGGATTTCCGCGATCTTGCCCGCCACCACGTCGGCGTTGATGTTGTAAGCCTGGCCATCCTGGCCGAAACCGATAGGCGAAATGATGGGAATGAAGGCATCGTCCTGCAGCGCCTTGACGACGGCCGGGTTGATCGCATCGATCTCGCCGACAAAGCCGATGTCGAGGAATTCGCCCGGATGTTCGCGGTCCGGCATCTGCATCTTGCGTGCGCGGATCAAGCCGCCATCCTTGCCCGTCAGGCCGACAGCCTGGCCGCCGTAATGGTTGATCAGCATGACGATATCCTGCTGCACTTCGCCGCCCAGCACCCACTCCACCACTTCCATGGTTTCTTCATCGGTGATACGCATGCCTTGCACGAAGGTGCCTTGCTTGCCGATTTTTTTCAGCGCGTTGTCGATCTGCGGTCCGCCGCCGTGCACTACCACCGGGTTCATGCCGACCAGCTTGAGCAGGATGACGTCGCGCGCGAAGCCGTGCTTCAGGCGTTCGTCCGTCATGGCATTGCCACCGTACTTGATGACGATGGTCTTGCCATGGAAATTGCGAATGTAGGGAAGGGCCTCGGCCAGAATCTGCGCCTTGATTTGTGGCGACACCGCCGTCAAGTCGTCATTCATGTCCAGGTTCAAGTTAGCTAGTTGATTCATGGCGAGTCCGGAAAATAGATTGGTGAGATTTTACAGGGAAGAAGAAAATCTTGGCGGCATTATAGGGCGATCTTGTTGTATTTTCCCTGATGATCCTATAGTCTGGTCCGATATGTTCCCCATCCAGCCTTTTTACTGCCAGTTACATCTGCGTCGCACCCCGGTGCAGCACGACACACACTTGCCAATTCAGACACAGCCATGAGCGTATGCACCCGCTGCGGCGCCACCTTCCAGTGTGGCCAGACTGACCCGCAGGCCAGCGGACCATGCTGGTGCATGGCCCTGCCGCCGGCCGTTCCCGTGCCCGGCAGCGCCGCCGTGGGCTGCTGGTGCCCCGCCTGCCTGCAAGAGCGCATCGCCGCCGTGACGCCTCCGGCAGCTACGCCGGCCAAATAAACGCCTCGGCGCACTTTTTCCTTTGCAATAAACCTTGCATTCCGTAGGGGAATACGTTCAGACTTCAATTTTTAAGAATTTCTTATAGGAAAGTTATGCGCTTCAGGGATATCCGCATCGGCGTGCGCATTAATGCCGGTTATGCCATTTTGATCGTGCTGATGCTGGTCGTCATCGTCCTGGCGGGTAGCCGCATCTATGCCATCCGCGCCGAGACCGACGATATCCTGCAGCGCGACTGGGTCGCTGCCAAGGCCACCAGCAAGATCCATGGGCTGGCGCGCGAGGCGGCTACGCGCATTGCCAGCCTGCCGAACCAGCACGAATTGGCACGTCGCCAGGCGAATCAGGCGCACCTGGAAGCGATCAAGCAAGGCATCGATGAACAGGTGCGCATCCTCGATGGTCTCGATGCGCGGCCGGAAGAACGGCGCCTGCTGGAACAGATGCACCTGGCACGCGCCGACTACTATGTTTCGCTCAAGACGATGTTTGAATTGGTCGAGCGCGGCGAAGATGCTGCCGCGGAGCTGGCCATGCGGACGCAGACCTTGCCGGTGCTGGAAAAAGTGCTGCTGTACGTGGGCCAGCTCGATGACTTGCAGCAGCAACTGATACGCGACAGCGCGGCCAGGATACGCAACGATATCGATACGTCGCTGATCCTGATGGGCGGCATCGGGCTGGCAGCCCTGTTGATCGGCCTGGCCTTTGCCTGGTCGGCGCGTTCGATCACGCGTCCGCTGGGCGAGGCGGTGGCGATCGCTACGCGCGTGGCCAAAGGCGACTTCAGTTCCGTCATCGAAGTGACGTCGCGCGATGAGACGGGCGAATTGCTGCAGGCGCTGAAAAACATGAGTACCAACCTGGCCGTCGAGCAGGATCTGCGGCATGCCGTCGAAGTGGCCGAGGATGCGACCAAGATGAAGTCGGACTTCCTGGCCAATATGTCCCATGAAATTCGCACGCCGATGAACGGCATTATCGGCATGACCCACCTGGCGCTGCAGACGGAACTCACGTCGACCCAGCGCAACTACCTGGAAAAGGTGGAATCGGCTTCGAAGAACCTGCTGGCCATTATTGACGACATCCTCGATTTCTCGAAGATCGAGGCGGGCAAGATGGCCTTTGAAAAAGTCGATTTTTTCCTCGAAGACGTGCTGGCGCAGATCGCCGACCTGTCCGTGATGCGGGCCCAGGACAAGGGGCTCGAACTGCTGTTCGACATCGCCCCCGACGTGCCGAACGCATTGCAGGGCGATCCGCTGCGCCTGGGCCAGGTGCTGATCAACCTGACCAACAATGCCATCAAATTTACGGACAAGGGCGAGATCGTCGTCAGCATCCGCTTGCAGCAGCTGGAAGAGCACGCGGCGGTGCTGCGCGTGGATGTGCGCGACACGGGCATCGGCCTGACGCCGCCCCAGCGCAGCAAATTGTTCCAGGCATTTACCCAGGCCGACACGTCCACCACGCGTCACCATGGCGGCACCGGCTTGGGGCTGACCATCAGCAAGCGCCTGGTGGAAATGATGGAAGGCGAGATTGACCTGGTCAGCGAAGCGGGTGTGGGCAGCACCTTTTTCTTCACGGCCCGCTTCGGCCTGGCCGCCGTGCCGCGCGACAGCCTGCCAGTGCCGCCGCAGTTCCAGGGCCTGCGCGTGCTGGTGGTCGATGATAACCCCAGCGCGCGTGAAATCTTCGTCAGCATGCTGACGGCGCTCGGTTTCGATGCGCGTGCCGTGTTTGGCGGCGTGCTGGCCATCGGCGCCGTGGCGCAGGCGCGCACCGAGGGGCGCCCGTACGGGCTGGTGCTGATGGACTGGAAAATGCCGGGCATGAACGGCCTCGATACGCTGGCCGGCATCCGTGCCGATGCTGCCGGCATCGATGCGACGCCGGCCTGTATCATGGTCACGGCTTTCCATCGCGAAGCGCTGCTGGAGGCGGCACGCCAGCGGGAATTGCCGCTCGATGGCGTATTGAACAAGCCGGTCAGCGCCTCGACCCTGCTCGACCAGATATCGTTCGTGTTTGGCGGCGTGACAGGGCAGAGTCGCAAGACGCAGCGCCAGAGCAGCTACCGCGACGACGAACGCGCCCTGCGCGGCGCCTGGTTGCTGCTGGTGGAGGATAATGAGGTGAACCAGGAAGTGGCGCAGCATATTCTCAACGACGCCGGCATTCGTGTCGACATCGCGAGCAATGGCGCCATCGCGCTGGCGAAGATCGAGGAAAACGCCTATGACGGCGTGCTGATGGATTGCCAGATGCCGGTGATGGATGGCTACCAGGCCACCCGCAAGCTGCGCCAGGATCCCCGTTATTCGGATTTGCCTGTGATCGCCATGACGGCCAATGCCATGGTCGGCGACAAGGAAAAATGCCTGGACGCCGGCATGAACGATTTCATCGCCAAGCCGATCGACGTGGCGCAGCTGTTCGGTACCCTGGCGCGCTGGATCGCGCCGGCTGCGCCGCAGGAAATGACGGTGGTGGTGGCGCAGCCGGAAGCGGAGCTGCCCGTGATCGCCGGCCTGAAAATGGCGGAGGCCATGCGGCGCGTGGGCGGCAATGCTACTTTGATGCGAAAATTGCTGGATCGTTTTGTGGAAACCCAGTTCGATGCCATGCAGCGCATCGTCGCCGCCATCGAGAACAATCAGCTCGAGACGGCAATCCGGGAAGCGCATACCCTGAAGGGCCTGGCCGGCAATATCGGCGCCGGTGGCCTGGCCGACAGTGCGGCGCGGGTCGAGCATTTGCTCAGCCTGGGATCGCATGACGGCTTGCCGCAGGCGCTGGCGGCCTGCACCCTGGCGCTCGACGAACTGGTGCCGAAGATCGTGCTGGCCATGCAGTCGCGCAGCAATGTGCCCGAGCCGGGCAACGCCGTAGTGGCGCCGGTGGACCGGGCACACCTGGAGGCGGGCTTGCGCGAACTGTCGCAACTGCTGCAGCAGGACGATGCGCAGGCCGTCAAGCATCTCGATTGCATCGGTCCCGTGCTGGTCGCGGCCGGACAGGGGGAACATGCGCGCCAGTTGAAGCGCATGCTGGGACAATACGATTTCGAAGGTGCGCTGGCGCAGCTGGGCGAGGTGGCCGATGCGCTGGAGCTGACACTGTGACAAGGATAACTATGCAGAGCGAAGGACGGGCATGAGAGCGTCAGCAAGCAAGCCAACCATCCTGGTAGTCGACGACACGCCAGACAATATCGACCTGTTGCGCGCAGTGCTGGAAGACGATTACCGGACCAAGATCGCCGTCAATGGCGAGCGCGCCCTGAAAATCGCCGCCGGCGGCGACCAGCCCGATCTGATCCTGCTCGACATCATGATGCCGGGCATGAGTGGCTACGACGTGTGCCGCGCGCTGAAGGCCGATCCCGCCACGGCCGGCATACCGGTGATTTTTGTGACCGCCATGAGCGAAGTGGCCGACGAGCAGCTGGGCCTGGCCCTGGGCGCCGTCGACTACATCACCAAGCCGATTTCGGCGCCCATCGTGCTGGCCCGCATCCGGACGCAGCTGGCGATGAAGCAGATGCAGGATTTTTTGCGCGACCAGAATCATTACCTGGAAACGGAAGTGGAGCGCCGGGTGCAGGAAGTGGCGGCGCTGCAGGACGTCACGATACACGCCATGGCGTCGCTGGCCGAGACGCGCGACAGCGAGACGGGCAACCATATCCGCCGCACCTCGCACTACCTGAAGGCATTGGCCGAGAAAGTGCGCGGCCTGCCGCGTTTCCGCGATTTTTTGACGGACAAGAATATCGAACTGCTGTTCAAGACGGCGCCGCTGCACGACATCGGCAAGGTGGGCATCCCCGACCATATTTTGCTCAAGCCGGGACGTTTCGAACCACACGAAATGGCCATCATGAAGACGCACACCACCCTGGGGCGCGACGCCATCCTGGCGGCCGAACACGAGCTGGGCATCGAGGTCGATTTCCTCAAGTACGCGAAAGAGATCGCCTACAGCCACCATGAAAAATGGGATGGCAGCGGTTACCCGCTAGGGCTGGCAGGCGAAGACATCCCGATTTCGGCGCGCCTGATGGCGCTGGCCGACGTGTATGACGCCCTGATCAGCCGGCGCATCTACAAGCAGGGCATGGAGCATGCACAGGCCGTGCAGATTATCGTCGAGGGGCGCGGTTCGCACTTTGACGCCGAGATCGTCGACGCCTTCCTGCAGATCCAGGACCAGTTTATCGCCATTTCCAATCGCTATGCCGATGGCGTGTGCGAGATCGCCGACAAGCAGCGGCAGATCGCGCCATACACCGAAAATATCAGCTGACGGTCTTGAAGAAGCGCAGCATCTCTCGGCTGGCGTCCGGGCCTTTTCCGTCCGTGTAACTGCCATTATTGCTGCCGCCGGACCAGGCATGGCCTGCGCCGTGGATGACCCAGTGTTCGCCCAGCGGCGAGCCATCGGCCTGGCTGTGCGTGGTGCGCGTGTAGCGGTGGCCATTCGGCACGCTGCCGTCGATGGAGTCGGCCTTGGCCGCCTTGCCGCCCGCCTGGCTGCGCACGCCCTGGGCGATCAGTTCATCGCCATTGCGCGGGTTGACGGTGGTGTCGCGGTCGCCATGGAAAACGATGATGGGCACGCCCCCCGCCGGCGCCTTGCGCTGGGCATTGGGCATGGCGCCGCCCTTCATGGCGGCCAGCGCCGACGGCAAGTCCTGCGCCGAGGCGAAGGGCAGGCCCGAATGCACGCCGACGGCGGCAAACAGGTCGGGGTACAAGGTGCCGACGATGACGGCCATGGCGCCGCCCGCCGACAGGCCTGCGACGAACACTTCGCGTTCATTTACCGGGTAGTCGTCGATCACTTGCCGCGCGATGCCGGCGATCAGCGACGGTTCTCCCTGGTCGCGCTGCTGGTCGATGGCGTTGAACCAGTTCCAGCAGCGCGAACTGTTCGCGCCCTGCGTTTGCGCCGGGTAGACGACAAAACATTCTTTTTCCTCGGCCAGCGCATTCATCTGCGTGCCGGCCGCGAAGTCGTCGGGATTTTGCGTACAACCGTGCAGCATGACGATCAGCGGCATGGCCTGGCCGTGGTAGCTGCTGGGGATATACAGTTTGTAGGAGCGCGTGCCCGCATGGTTGCGGTATACGCCGTCGATGAACTGCGCGCCAGCGGGGAGTTCCGCCGGCGTGGTGGCCGGCGCATTGAAGCCGGGCGGATGGAAATTCGGCATCTCGAAGCTGGGCATGTCGAAGCTGTGCTGGCCCAGGCCGGCGGGCACGCCCAGGCGCGCCATGAAATCCTGCGCGAAGTCCTGCGCCGCCTGCGCGGGCGTGGGTGGTGCGGCAGGCGTTTCTGGCGCGGCGGCAGCTTGCGGCTGCGCGCCCGCTGATGGTGGCGCGGGTGGTGGAGGATTAATGTCGCGCATGGGCTGCGGTGGCGGCGCTTGCGCGGATGCTGCCTGCGGCGCCAGGCCGGCCGCGGCCAGCGCCTGCTGGATGGCTTCGGTGGCCGCGGCTGGACCGCTGCCCATCAGATTGCGGGTTGCGGCGCGCATGTGCGCCAACATGTTGATAGGTAGTTTCATGACCATCCTTAACGGTGCCGCGCATCGGCCGGGTCATCGCCGCGAACCAATACGCTAGTGAATTCGCCCTGCGAGCGCCGTCTTGACGACGGTGCTGGCATGCAGGGCACCTAATACGAAAATCGACTCGATGGTGGCCAGTGCCAGTTCCACGGAGACGTCGCTGGCGATGCTGGCCAGTCCCAGCACCTGTATCTGCAGGCGCTGGCCGGCTGCCTGGATCGCCTCCAGGTCGGCGCGCGAATAATGTTGCATGCCCAATACCAGGCTTTTACGGGCGACGGTTTGTTTCACCACGTCGGCGTGGATACCCAGCTGGTTGCGTATGGCCGTACGGATCAGATCCGTGCGGTTGGAATAAAATCCCTCCTGGACCAGCAAATCGATCTGCCCCAGGTCGATCAAACCGAGGTTGATCGTGATTTTCTCGGATTCCCCAATTTTGGGCTTGCTGTCTTGCTTGGCCATATCTCTCCAAAAACTCCACGTGGCATCCAATTGCCATCTGTATGGATGGTAGTATAGTTCTGAAATATTTCAAGTCAAGCAGGATTTACTCTGATAATGTTGTAGGACGGGCACCCGCAGAGTGAGAATGGCTGCAAAATAAATTTCTGGAAGATGCTTTTTTGCTCATGCTTTCTCTTAAAAATATATTCACAGAAACATTGCATGGCGAGGCCATCGCCTCGCCGACACGGTTTCGCGGCATAATGCAAGCCTCCACGTTTACCGATGCCGCTCCATGATGGTCGCTACCCCACCTCCGCCAGCCGTTCCACTTTCCTTGCCGTCGCCGGTGCCATCGCCCTGCGTCAGCCTGTGCAAGATGAACCGCAACAGCGGCTTGTGCGAAGGCTGCTTGCGCACGCTCGACGAGATCATCGCCTGGAGCAAGGCTGACGACGACTTCAAGCGCACCGTGTGGGCCGCATTGCCAGGACGCGAATCTTTGCTCGATTTCGAGTCCGACTACTGAGGAAATCCATGCCGCGATCACCAGCGCTGTTCCCCGATGCCATGCAGGTGTTCGAACGCGGCTGGCTGTCGTCGAATAACATCCTGTTCCAGGGCCGGGACGACACGGCCCTGATCGACAGCGGCTATGTCACGCATGCGCCGCAGACGCTGGCCTTGCTGCGCCATAGCTTGCAAGGGCGACCACTGCACCGCTTGTTCAACACCCATCTGCACTCCGACCATTGCGGCGGCAACGCGCTGCTGCAAGCCGAGTATGGCTGCCAGACGGCTATTCCCGTCTCGGAAGCGGACAAGGTGCGAGTATGGGATGTCGATGCCCTCAGTTTCCAGGCCACGGGCCAGCAATGCCCGCGCTTCGGCTTTGACGCCACCGTCTCGCCCGGCGACACGTTGACGTTGGCCGACATGGCCTGGCAGGCGCTGGGCGCACCGGGTCACGACCCGCACTCGCTGATTTTTTACTGCGCCGACGAGGGCATCCTCATTTCCGCCGACGCCCTGTGGGAAAACGGCTTTGGCGTGATCTTCCCCGAACTCGACGGCGGCTCCGGCTTTCTGGAAGCGCGCGCCACCCTGGACCTGATCGCCAGCCTGGACGTGCGCGTCGTCATTCCCGGCCACGGGCGGCCGTTCCAGGACGCTGCCGGCGCCCTGCAGCGCGCGTATTCACGTCTCGATTACCTGTCGTCGGACCCCGTGCGCAATGCGCAGAATGCGGTGAAAGTGCTGCTGAAATTTTTGCTGCTGGAACGCCAGCGCATCGCCCTCGCCGCAATACCGGCCCTGCTGCGCGGCATGCCCATCTTCGAAGAGGCCAACCGGCGCTTCCTGCGCCAGGAGGCGGCCGCGCTGGCCGAGTGGGCCGTGTCGCAACTGGTGAGGGCTGCGGCGGCACGGGTCGAGGGTGAGTACTTGCTCAACGAGGGCTGAAGCGGATAGGTGATAAATTCAGCACGATCGTACTTTTTCTGCACTATAATCAACGTTCAGTGTGTCTTTCACGTCCGATCAACTTTCCAGCGAGTCCGCCATGGCATTGCCTGTTGCGTTGCAAAACCTCTCCTTACCCGTTATCGCCTCGCCGATGTTCATCGCCAGCGGCCCGGCCCTCGTCGCGGCGCAGTGCAAGGCCGGCATCGTCGGTTCCTTCCCGGCCCTGAACGCGCGTCCCGCCGAATTGCTCGACACGTGGCTCACCGAGCTGCAGGCTGAACTGGCCGCCTTCCAGGCCGCCAATCCCGATAAAAAAGTGGGACCGATCGCCGTCAACCAGATCGTGCACCAGTCGAACGACCGCCTGGCGCATGACGTGGAAGTGTGCGTGAAACACCGGATTCCGATCATCATTTCCTCGCTGCGCGCGCCGCCCAAGGAAATGCTCGACGCCATCCATAGCTATGGCGGCATCGTGCTGCACGATGTGATCTCGATCCGCCACGCGAAAAAGGCGCTGGAGGCGGGCGTCGACGGCCTGATCCTGGTGGCCAGCGGTGCTGGTGGCCATGCGGGCACCCTGTCGCCGTTCGCGCTGGTGGGCGAAGTGCGCAAATTCTTTGACGGTCCGCTGGCGCTGTCCGGCTCCATCGCCACGGGCGACGCCGTGCTGGCCGCACAGGCCATGGGCGCCGATTTTGCCTACATCGGCTCGCGCTGGCTGGCGACCAAGGAATCGAACGTCAGCGATGGCTACCGCGACGCCATCGTGGATTCAAGCGCGGCGGACATTGTCTACACGAACCTGTTTACTGGCGTGCACGGCAATTATCTGAAGAAATCGATCGTTGCGGCCGGACTCGATCCGGAAGCCTTGCCCGAAGCGGACAAGAGTTCGATGAATTTTGGCTCCGGCAGCGCCAAGGCCTGGCGCGACATCTGGGGCGCGGGCCAAGGTGTGGGCTTGATGGATGACGTGCCGAGCGTGGAAGAGATGGTGGCGCGCCTGAAGGCCGAATACACTGCGGCGCGCGCGCGGCTGAAGTTGTAACGCTGGTGGTAGTTGTCGGATTACGGCCTTTGGCCTAATCCGACCTACCAGAATTGTAACGCTGGTGGTGGTGTCGGATTACGCGCTGCGCGCTAATCCGACCTACGCCACCGGGCACTGGTAGGTCGGATTAGCGTAGCGTAATCCGACAACCACCGCAATTAGCCCAGTCACTCCTGCTTCAAATCCTCGGGCTTGATGGCCCACAGCCCTGGCAAGTTGCGCCAGTAGCCGTACGCATCCATGCCGAAGCCGACGACGAAGCGGTTCGGGATCACCAGGCCGACGATGTCCGCCTGTACGGGCTTTTTCTTGCCGATGGCCTTGTCGGCAAACACGGCCAGGATGACTTCCGAGGCGCCCATGTCCAGCAAACGCTGCTTGACGTGCGCCAGGGTTTCGCCTTCGTCGAGAATATCGTCGAGCACGATGACGGTGCGGCCCGCCACGTTCGAGCGGGGGATGACTTTCCACACCACTTCTCCACCCTTGTCGTCGTCGCCGTAGCGGCTCACATGGATGTAGTCGAATTCGAGCGGAAAGCTCAGTTGCGGCAGCAGGTTGCCCGTAAAGACGACGGCGCCGCCCATCACGCCCAGCACCAGCGGGAATTCCTTGGAATCCGCGGCGTTGAAGCGCGTGTTGAGTACATCGGCCATGCGCGTGATCGACGCCTGCACGGTATCTTGGTCGAACAGCAGTTCCGCGTTCTTGATCAGGTCACGGGCACGGTTGTGATGAAATTCTTGCATGGACTCTTGCATGGCGATGAATGGGGCTGATGGTCAATGCGGGTATTATCCCGCAATTTCGCCTTATTTGTAATCGCGCATGTCGTCGATGACCTTGCCGTCCTGCGCCAGACTGCCCACGGCCACCAGCACCACGTCGCCACGCAGCTTGGTCAGTTCGCGGATCGAGCCGATGATGGCTTCCACGCCGCTGGCGTCCGTCGGATCGTCGACTTCGCAATGCAAAGCCATCTCGTCGTTGGCCATGCGTCCCGATACCACCAGCCGCGCCTTTTTGATCTGCGGATGGCGGCGCGCGATGTCATGTACCTGCGACGGATGCACGAACATGGCGCGCACCTTGGTGGTCTGGTCCGCACGCCCCATCCAGCCTTTGATGCGCGTATTCGTACGCCCGCACGGCGAATCCGGCGTATCGACCAGCACGGCCGACAGATCGCCCGTGGCAAAGCGGATCAGCGGGTAGTCGGCATTGAAGACGGTGACGACGACTTCGCCCACTTCGCCCGGTGCGACGGGAATGCCGCTGCCCGGGTGGACGATTTCGAGCAGGACGTTTTCATCGACGACCATGCCCGGATTGAGCTTGCCATTGCTGGCCGTTTCATAGGCGATGCTGCCGATATCGGCCGAGGCATAGGTCTGGAACACGTGCGGCACGCCGTTCTCGGCAAACCAGCTGCGCAGGGATTCGGGCAAGGCTTCCGCGCCCATCACGGCCTTGGTGACGCTGCTGATGTCGGCGCCCATTTCGCGCGCCTTCTCGATGATCAGTTTTAAAAATGACGGCGTGCCGATATACGTGTCGGGCTTCAGGTCGACCATGGCCTGCACCTGCATTTCCGTCTGCCCGATGCCGGCCGGGATGACGGTGCAGCCGATGCGTGCGGCGCCCCCTTCGACCATGAAGGCGGCCGGCGTAAAGTGATACGAAAAGCAGTTCTGCAGCAAGCCACCGGCGCGCACGCCGGCCGCATACATGGGCCGCGCGAAGCGCCACCAGTCGGGGCCACGGCCTTCCGGATCGAAGATGGGGCCGGGCGAGACGAAGACGCGCGACAGGGCGTTTTTCGGCGTCGTGTTCAAGCCGCCGAAGGGCAAGGCATCGTGCTGCAATTGCTTGAGGTCGGACTTGCGCGTCACGGGCAGCTGCGCCAGCGCGGCGCGGCTGGTGATGTCGGCCGCGTTGACGCCATCGAGAATGCGGGCCCAGCCCGGCGCCTGTTGCGCGCGCGCGATCAGCTGCGGCAGGCCGGCCATCAATTCGTGTTCGCGCGCTTCGGGGGCGCGTGCTTCCAGACTATCGAGCGTATCGGTCATGTTGCTGATTCTCCAATGTCACGTTGCATTTTTTTCGTCAGCCCCGCAACAATCAGGCTGTATGAGCGCTGTAGCAGGGCGGCCATTTCGTCGTCGTCCAGCGCGTCGGGGCTGGCGACCAGCACCCATCTGGCCCGCGCCAGGTAGGGCGCGGGGCGAAAACCGGGACGGTCCGTCAATTCCAGGAAGCGCTCCGCATCGATCTTGAAGCTGATGCCGCGCGTGCTGTGTGCTTCCGCGCCGCACAGGGCGAACAGCTTGCCACCGACGCAAAACGCCAGCACGTTGCTCCACTTGATGTCTTCTGTCGCGCCGGGAAAGGCACGGCACACCTGCTTCGCTCGCTCCAGGTCCATGACTTGCTTCCTGTGTCAGGCCAGCCAGCGCTTGCGGCGGCGGTAGAACTTCATGTCGCGGAAGCTCTTGCGCCCGGCGCTGGAGACGCCCAGATAAAACTCTTTGACGTCTTCGTTGCTGGCCAGTTCCTGGGCTTGCCCTTCCATTACGACGCGGCCGTTTTCCAGGATGTAGCCGAAGTCGGCGTAGCGCAGCGCCACGTTGGTGTTCTGTTCGGCCAGCAGGAACGACACGTTTTCCTTGTGGTTCAGGTCCTTGACGATGCCGAAGATCTCTTCGACGATCTGCGGCGCGATGCCCATTGAAGGTTCGTCCAGTAAAATCATCGACGGCTTGGCCATCAGCGCGCGGCCGATGGCGCACATCTGCTGTTCGCCGCCCGAGGTATAGCCGGCCTGGCTGCTGCGCCGCGTTTTCAGGCGCGGGAAATAGTGATATACCTTCTCCAGCGCGTCTTTCAGCTCGCCGCGCGACAGGCTGCGCGTGTAGGCACCCGTCAGGAGGTTTTCCTCGATGGTCAGATGGCCGAAACAGTGGCGCCCTTCCATCACTTGCGACAGGCCCCGCTTGACCAGCTCATTCGGCGTCAATTGATCCACGCGTTCGCCCTTGAACTGGACTTCGCCCTTGGTGACGTCGCCGCGTTCGCCGCGCAGCAGGGTCGAGATGGTTTTCAGGGTGGTCGACTTGCCGGCGCCGTTGGCGCCTAATAGCGCCACGATCTTGCCTTGCGGCACTTGCAGCGACACGCCCTTCAGGACCAGGATCACGTGGTCGTAGATGACTTCGATATTGTTCACCGAGAGGTAGGGCGGTGGGGTGTCTGGTGTTTGCGTGGCAGTGGGTGTCATGGCTGCTTCGTTTTCATGTGATGTTGGTGCTTGTCGGATTACGCTGCGCTAATCCGACCTACGTGGATGCGGCGTAGGTCGGATTAGGCCGCAGGCCGTAATCCGACATCACCCCGAGAGCCGCTTACTTCATGCACGCCGGCGTGATCTTCTTCTCTTCGGCGTACTTGCCTGACGATTCCTCGACGAGTTTACGCACCAGGGCCTTGTCGCCGACGATCCATTTCGGCGTGATGGCGATCCACTTCTTGCCATCCCACTGCTGCACTTTCACGGCGCCCGAACCTTCATGGTCGTCGCAGCTGGTCTTCACGGTGGGGAACATGCCCAGTGCGCCGACGGCCTTCTGGCGCGCGTCGTCGACGTTCAGGTTTTCCAGGCCCCAGCGCATCTGCTCGCCCGTGACAGGCTTGCCCTTGCCGAATTTTTCCTGCGCCACGCGGATCGCTTCCACCCACAGGATGCCGGCTGTCACGCCGCGCATGTGGTAGACGGAACCGACGCGCGACTGGTCGGACAGGTTGCCCTTGCCGGACGCATAGAGTTTCTTGCGGATGTCGTCCAGCACGGGGTAGTTGCCCGGCGTATTGAACGTCATCGCCGTGTAGCCCTTGGCCGCGTCGCCCGATGGAATCGTGTCTTCCTCGGAGCCGGCCCACCAGACGCCCAGCATTTTGTCGCGCGGGAAGCCGTTGCGCTGCGCCGTCTTGATGGCAACGGAGTTCATCACGCCCCAGCCCCACAGGATCACGTGGTCCGGCTTGGCCTGGCGGATTTGCAGCCATTGCGATTGCTGCTCGCTGCCTGGCGGCGCGACGGGAATTTTCACCAGTTCAAAGCCGTACTGTTTCGACAGCGCTTCGAGCACGGGCAGCGGCTCCTTGCCAAAGGCCGAATCGTGGTACAGGTGCACGATTTTCTTGCCTTTCAGCTTGTCCATGCCGCCATCCTTGTCGCCCAGGTACTTGATCATGGCGGCGGCCTGGCTCCAGTAGCTGGAGATCAGAGGATACACATACGGGAAGACCTTGCCGTTGGCGGCATCCGAGCGGCCGTAGCCGATCATCGTCATGGGGATCTTGTCCTGTGCCACGCGGTCCAGAATGCCGTAGGCGACGCCGGTGGACAGGGTTTCGACCAAAGTGGCGCCGCCCTGCTTGGTTTTCAGGCGCTCATAGCATTCGACGCCACGCGACGGGTTGTATTCGGTTTCGCATTCTTCCCAGCTGATCTTGACGCCATTCACGCCGCCGGCCTGGTTGACCAGGTTGAAGTAGTCGATGGCACCGCCGTAGAAACCGGAGCCGCCGGCCGCGTAGGGACCCACGCGGTAGGAGGGCAGGGCGATGTACTGTTCCTTGTCCTGCGCCTGGGCGCTACCGGCCATGGTGAGTGCGGCACTGGCGATGGCGGCGGCCAGCATGAGCGATTTGATGTGTTTCATTGTGTGTCTCCTCTTGTTTTATTTGATTTCAAGTCAACCGACATCAGACTGCAAGGTACAAATTCCTAGTGCGGGAAAGGCCACAGGCGCAGTTTCTCCTTCGCGATCTGCCACAGCCTGGCCAGGCCGTGTGGTTCGACGATCAGGAAGAAAATGATCAGCGCGCCGAACACCATCAGTTCCAGGTTCGAGGCCACGCTGGTCGGCAATGCCAGGCCGTGCGCGATGGTGTTCAGGAAGACGGGCAGCAGCACGATGAAGGCCGCGCCGAGGAAGGAACCGAGAATGGAGCCGACGCCGCCGATGATGATCATGAACAGGATGCGGAAGGACAGGTCCAGGTTGTACGCTTCCGGCTCCACCGTGCCCAGGTAGGCATACGCATACAGCGCGCCGGCCACGCCGCAGTAGAACGAGCTGACGGCAAACGCCAGCAGCTTGGTGCGCATCAGTCTGAAACCGATCACTTCGGCCGCCATGTCCATGTCGCGCACGGCCATCCACGAGCGGCCCACGTTGGAGCGGATCATGTTCTTGGCCAGCAGCGCCATGCCGGCGACGATGGCCAGTACCAGCAGGTATTTGCTTTGCGGCGTATCGAACTGGTAGCCGAGGATGGTCATTTTCTGTACCGTGATCACGCCCGAGGAGCTGTAGTTGGTCAGGTACGGGATCTTGGTCAGGCACCAGACGACAAAAAATTGCGTCGCCAGGGTGGAGGCGGCCAGGTAAAAGCCGCGGATGCGCAGGGAGGGCAGGCCGAAGGCGATGCCCACCATGGCCGCACACAGGCCGCCGAGGATGAACGACACCAGCAGCGGCAAGCCTGGCAGGCGGGCCATGAAGTTATACGAGGCAAAGGCGCCCACGGCCATGAAGGCGGCCGTACCCAGCGACAACTGGCCTGCGTAACCGGTCAATATGTTCAGACCCAGCGCTGCCAGTGCGAAGATCAGGAAGGGAATCAGGATCGCCGACAGCATGTAGGGCGAGGCAAAATACGGCAGCAGGAAGACGGCGACAAGCAGCGTGGCCGTCAGCGCCAGGCGGTCCTGGCGGATCGGGAAAATCTGGTTGTCAGCCTGGTAGCTGGTCTTGAATTGTCCTGCTTCACGGTAAATCAT
Source organism: Janthinobacterium sp. PSPC1-1 (assembly GCF_049897625.1). Lineage (NCBI taxonomy): Bacteria > Pseudomonadati > Pseudomonadota > Betaproteobacteria > Burkholderiales > Oxalobacteraceae > Janthinobacterium > Janthinobacterium sp. PSPC1-1. The sequence continues at coordinate 211,332 of NZ_JAFCWP010000002.1, forward strand.
GGCGTGTCCTTTACTGGCTGTTGGGGTGTTTGTCGGATTACGCCTTCGGCTAATCCGACCTACGATGCTCTTGGGGCCTTATATTCGCCGGATGATCTTCTCGCCGAACAGGCCCTCCGGGCGCACCAGCAGGAACAGCAGGGCCAGCACATACGGGAACCAGCCTTCGATGCCGCCGCCCACCATGGGGCCGAGGTAGACTTCGGCCAGCTTTTCCGAGGCGCCGATGATCAGGCCACCGACGATGGCGCCCGGCACGGAAGTGAAGCCGCCGAGTATCAGCACCGGCAAGGCTTTGAGGGCGATGAAGGTGAGGGCGAACTGCACCCCGTTGCGCGCGCCCCACAGCAGGCCGGCCACCATGGCCACCAGGCCCGCCACGCCCCACACCACGGCCCAGATGCGCTGCAGCGGGATGCCCACCGCCAGCGCCGCCTGGTGGTCGTCGGCGACGGCGCGCAGGGCACGGCCCACCTTGGTTTTCGAAAACAGCAGGGCCAGGCAGATCACCAGCAGCGCGCAGATGCCGGCCGCCATCAGGTCGAACTGCGAGATGTTGATGTCGAAGCGGTCCATCAGGAACTGCATCGGTACGTCTTCGATGGGCAGGTCCAGCTTGTGCACTTGCGAGCCCCACATCAGCTGCGCCAGGCCTTCGATGAAAAAGGTCAGGCCGATGGTGGCCATGAAGAGCGTGATTTCCGGCTGGTTGACGAGCGGTCGCAAGACCACCCTTTCAATCGCCATGCCCAGAGCTATCATGGTGAGCATCGTCAGCGGGATGGCCAGCCACAGCGACAGGCCGAACTTGTCCATGATGCCGACGCAGGTGAGGGCGGCGAAAAACACCATCGCTCCCTGCGCAAAATTGAACACGCCCGAGGCCTTGTAGATCAGCACGAAACCGATCGCCACCAGTGCGTACATGACGCCTGACAGCAGGCCGCCGATCAGCACTTCAAAGAAAAAATTGATATTCATTGCTATCCCTTGTCTGGTGCTAGTGCGCGACACCCAAATACGCGTTGATGACATCCTGGTTGCTGCGCACCTCGTCGGGCGTGCCGTCGCCGATCTTCTTGCCGTAGTCGAGTACCACCACGCGGTCGGAGATATCCATCACCACGCCCATGTCGTGCTCGATCAGCACGATGGTCGTGCCCAGCTGGTCGTTGACGTCGAGGATGAAGCGGCACATGTCCTGCTTTTCTTCCACGTTCATGCCGGCCATGGGTTCATCGAGCAGCAAAATTTCCGGTTCGGCCACCAGTGCGCGGCCCAGTTCCACGCGCTTTTGCAAACCATAGGGCAGGCGCCCCACGGGCGTCTTGCGGATGGCCTGGATTTCCAGGAAGTCGATGATCTCCTCGGCTTTCTTGCGGTGCTCGATTTCCTCGCGCCGCGCCGGGCCCCAGTACAGGGCTTGCAGCAGGAAATTCGACTTCATCTTCAGGTTGCGCCCCGTCATGATGTTGTCCAGCACCGTCATGCCTTTGAACAGGGCGATGTTCTGGAAGGTGCGCGCGATGCCGGACTTGGCGGCCGCGTAGCAATCCATGCCGCGCCGGTGTTCGCCCCGGTAGATGATCTCGCCCTGCTGCGGCCGGTACACGCCATTGATCACGTTCAGCATCGAGCTCTTGCCGGCGCCGTTCGGGCCGATGATGGCGCGGATTTCATGCTGCTTGACGTCGAATGAGATGTCGGTCAGCGCTTTTACGCCGCCGAACGACAGCGAGATGTTCTTCAGGTCGAGGATCACGGGGCCGGTCTTGCGGGCCGTGCCGAAATGGGCGTCGGGTTCGTTCATTTGCATCGTGCTGTGCTCCATCATGCGGCCAGGCCCTGGGGCCGATACGTTTTGCTGTCCCAGATCTGCAGGTCGGCGCTGGTCGAACCGGTGCGGCCATCCTCGAATTTCACCTGGGTCTCGATGTATTGCGTTGCCTTGCCCTCATACAGGGCGGAAATGAGCACCGCGTACTTCTCGGCGATGAATTTGCGGCGCACCTTGCGCGTGCGCGTCAGTTCGTCGTCATCCGGGTCGAGTTCCTTGTGCAGCACCAGGAAGCGGTGGATCTGCGTGCGGTCCATCAGCGGATCGGTCGCCAGTTCCGCGTTGACCTGCTCGATGCAGTCGCGGATCAAGCCGTAGGTTTCGGCGCGCCCCGCCAGGTCGGTGTAGCCGGCATACGCGATGCCGCGCCGCTCCGACCAGTTGCCCACCGCTTCGATATCGATATTGATGAAGGCGCACACCTGGTCGCGCGCATGGCCGAAGGCCACCACTTCCTTGATGAAGGGGAAAAACTTGAGCTTGTTCTCGATGTAGTTGGGCGCGAAGATGGCGCCGCACGTCAGCTTGCCGACATCGGCTGCGCGGTCGATGATTTTCAAGTGGCCTTCGCTATCGAACACGCCCGCGTCGCCCGTATGAAAGTAGCCGTCGGCATCGATCACTTCGGCGGTGGCTTCGGGACGCTTGAAGTAGCCGCTCATGGTGGCCGGTGACTTCACCAGCACTTCGCCATTGGCCGCCAGTTTGACTTCCACGCCCGGTGCGGGCAGGCCCACGCTGTCGAACTTGATATTGCCGTCCGGCTGCAGACACACATAGGCGCAGGTTTCGGTGGAACCGTACAATTGCTTGAGGTTGACGCCGATGGAACGGTAGAAGCGGAACAGGTCGGGGCCGATGGCGGCGCCGGCCGTGTAGGCGACGCGCACGCGCGACAGTCCCAGCACGTTTTTCAGGGGACCGTAGACCAGCAGCTCGCCCAGCTTGTAGCTGAGGCGATCCGCCAGCGACACGGGCTTGCCATCCAGGATCTGCGCGCCGCAGCGCTTGGCCACGTCCATGAAATGGCTGAACATGTGGCGCTTGATGCTGCTCGCGTCTTCCATGCGTATCATCACGCTGGTGAGCATGTTTTCGAACACGCGCGGCGGTGCAAAGTAGCAGGTGGGGCCGATTTCGCGCATGTCGATCATCACCGTGTCGCCCGATTCGGGGCAATTGACGGTGAAGCCGGCCACCATCGCCTGCGCCAGCGAGAACAGGCAGTCGCCTACCCACGCCATGGGCAGGTAGGACAGGATGTCTTCGTCGTCGGTGAGCTTGTCGAAGGCCACGCCGCCTTCGCCGGCCGCCAGCAGCGCCGTGTGGCTCTGGCACACGCCCTTCGGCTTGCCCGTGGTGCCCGAGGTGTACAGGATGACGGCCGAGTCGCTACCTTGGCCCGCTGCCACGGCAGCGTCGAAGAAGCCCGGATGCTCGCGGTCGTAGGCCCGGCCCAGCACCTGCAGGGCGGCAAAGGACATCAGCTCCGGCTGGCGGTAATGGCGCATGCCCCGTTCATCGTCGTAGGCGATGTGGGCGATGTGCGGATACAGGGCCTTGAGTTCGAGCAGCTTGTCGACCTGCTCCTGGTCTTCGACGATGGCGTAGCGAATTTCCGCATCCTGCAGCACATAGGCCATGTCGGCGGCCGGCGCGTCTTGATACAGTGGCACAGGCACGCCGCCCAGGCTTTGCGCGGCCAGCATGGCCCAGTACAGGCGGGGACGGTTGTCGCCGATGATGGCCAGGTTCATGCCGCGCTGGAAGCCGATGGCGGCCAGGCCGCAGGCCAGGGCGCGCACCTCCTCGTTGACCTGGGACCAGGTCCAGGTTTGCCAGATGCCCAGGTGTTTTTCGCGAAAGGCGGGCTTGTCGGATCGTACTGTCCCGTGTTGCAATAAGCGCCGCGGAAAAGTCGGCATCGTTGCTGTGGTAGTCGTTTGCACCAGTGTCTCCCTGTTGCTTGTCTCAGGCTCCACCTCGTTGGATGGCGCTCTGTGTTTTTATGTATAAGGCGTTTGTGCAATGATAGTAGCTTGCGTTAGTTTGCCGAGTTGTCTTTTCGGGGACATTTACCCACTTTTCGATGGTGCATCGCACAATGACCTACCCTGATATCAGTTTGAAGGATGCCGTGCGCGCGGCCAACTGGGCGCAGCTGCTCGATCCCGTGCAAATGGCCCGCGTCGAGGCGGACGTGTTTGAAACCTTCGTGCCGAAAGGCGGCTTTGTCTGCCGCAAGGGCGAGCCGGTGGACAACTGGATCGGCGTTATCAGCGGTATGGTCAAGATGAATAATTTTTCCGCCTCCGGCAAGGCCATGACCTTCATCGGCGTGCCGCCCGGCAGCTGGTTTGGCGAAGGCTCGCTGCTGAAAAGGGAAATCCGCAAATACGACACCATGGCGCTGCGCGACACGCGCGTGGCGCGTCTGCCCGGCGCCACCTTTCACTGGCTGCTGGAAACGAGTCTGCCCTTTACGCGGTTCTTGCTGATGCAGCTCAATGAGCGCCTGGGCCAGTTCATCGGCATGGTGGAAAACGAGCGCCTGCTCGACCTGAACACGCGCGTGGCGCGCTGCCTGGCCTCGATGTTCAACTCGCACCTGTACCCTGGCGTCGATACGCTGGTGCAGCTGTCGCAGGAAGAGATCGGCCTGCTGTCGGGCTCTTCGCGCCAGCGCGCCAATCAGGCTCTGCAGGTGCTGGAAAAAAAGGGCTTGCTGCGCCTCGACTATGGCGGCATCCGCGTGCTGGACCTGGAAGGCTTGCGCCGCTACGAGGCCGATGATGGCGAATGATGCTTCGATGGACGACGTGCGGCACCTGACGGAGCAGCACTATCAAGCGTTCCTGCAGGCGCGCCTGGCCGGCGCCAAGGCGCTGGCGCGGCTCGATGCTGCCATGCAGGCACGCCATGTCTTGCTGCCCATGCCGATTACCCTGCACGAACTGGCCTTGCTGCCGCAGCTGCGCGACGCCTCGCTGCTGGCGCTGGCCAGCTCGCCGCACAGCGCTCACTGGAGCCGCGACGACATCGGCGATACGGACCCCGCGCAGGTGCTGGCCGACGATGCGGCGTATGCCGATTTTTCACGCCGTATCCTGGAAGAGGCGGCGCGCCACCTCGAAGCCATCCATGCCGGCCAGTTGCCGTATGTGGCCGATGCGGCCTTCGCCACGGCCGATACCGGCATCCTGGCGCGTGCCGCGCGGGTGGCTTCCTATCGCGATGACTGCTGGTTCGCGCCCGTCATCGCCACCTTGCTGCCGCAAGCGTGCGTGGCGCCGGGCACGGCCAACAGCGCGCCGTCGCAATCGCTGGCCATGGCCCTGGGCCATGGCGTGGAAACCATCCCCACGCAGGCCAGCGTGCAAGCCCTGCGCGCAGCGCTGGACCAGGTGCGCCACGCGGGCATCAGGAAAAAACTCGAACGCAACCTGAAACCGGCGGAAAAGGCGTTGCGGGCGCGCAGTGCCTTAGCCGGGCTAATCGCGGTATCATAGGCGCTTCCCAGCACCGCTCTTTTCGGCCCCATGCAGACACCTGACCAATCCACTCCCGCCTCCCGTTTGTCGCAACTGCGCAGCGCCATGCGCGCGCAGCACATCGACGCCTGCATCGTGCCCTCGGCCGACCCGCATTTGTCCGAGTACCTGCCGGCGCGCTGGCAGGGCCGCGAGTGGCTGTCGGGCTTTACGGGATCGGTCGGCACCCTGGTCGTGACGCAGGATTTTGCCGGCGTGTGGACCGATGGCCGCTACTGGGAGCAGGCGGAAGACGAACTGTCCGGCAGCGGCATCGTCCTGAAAAAAATCCCGTCCGGCGCCAGCGTGCTGTATATCGACTGGCTGGGCGAGACCATGCAGCCGGGGCAGACGGTAGCCGTCGATGGCGCCGTACTGGGCCTGGCCAATGCGCGCCTGCTGCAGCAGGCGCTGGGCGAGCAAGTGACCCTGCGCACCGATACCGATGTGCTGCAAGCCGTCTGGCCAGAGCGCCCGGCCATGCCTGCCGCGCCAGTGGTTGAACACGCGGCGGCGTATCCATCGCTGTCGCGTATTGAAAAACTGGCGTCCCTGCGCGCCAGCATGGCGGCGCACGGCGCCAGCCACCACGTCATTTCCACCCTCGACGATATCGCCTGGCTGTTCAACCTGCGCGGCGCCGACGTCAGTTACAACCCCGTCTTCCTCGCGCATGCGCTGGTGGGCCCCGAGCGCGCCACTCTGTTCGTCGCCGACGGCAAGCTGCCCGCCGCCCTGCGCGCTACCCTGGAAAGCGAAGGCGTGGACGTGGCCGCGTATGACCGTACTGCGGCCGCGCTGGCCGCGCTGCCGGCCGGCGCCACCTTGCTGCTGGACCCGCGCCGCATCACGTTCGGCACGCGCCAGGCCGTGGCCGAGGGCGTGCGGGTGGTCGAATCGATCAATCCGAGCACCCTGGCCAAGTCGCGCAAGTCGGAGAGCGAAGCGGCGCACGTGCGCGCCGCCATGCAGCAAGATGGCGCCGCGCTGTGCGAATTTTTCAGCTGGTTAGACAGCACCCTGGCCGATCCGCAGCGCGCGCCCTTGACGGAAATCGGCGTTGACGAACACCTGACGGCATGCCGCGCGCGCCGTGCGCATTTTGTCAGCCCCAGTTTCGGCACCATCGCCGGCTTCAACGCACACGGCGCGATCATGCATTATCACGCCCATGCGGGCAGCGAGGCCACCATCGAAGGCGACGGCTTGCTGCTGATCGATTCGGGCGGCCAGTACCTGGGCGGCACCACGGATATCACGCGCGTGGTCCCCGTCGGCACGATCACGGCTGAGCACAGGCGCGATTTCACGCTGGTCTTGCGCAGCATGATCGCCCTGTCGCGCGCGCAGTTCCCGCGCGGCGTGAAGTCGCCCATGCTCGATGCGATTGCCCGCGCACCGTTGTGGGCCGAGGGTATCGACTTTGGCCATGGCACGGGCCACGGCGTGGGCTTTTTCCTGAATGTCCATGAAGGCCCGCAATCGATTTCGCAGTCGGCCATGCCGGAGCCGCAGACGGCCATGGAGATCGGCATGATCACCTCCATCGAACCGGGCATTTATCGCCCTGGCCAGTGGGGCATCCGTATCGAGAATCTGGTATTGAACGTTCCCGCAGGGACGACGCAGTTCGGGGAATTCCTGCGCTTCGAAACCCTGACCCTGTGCCCGATCGATACGCGCTGCGTCGAGCGCTCGCTGTTGCGCGACGACGAGGCGGCCTGGCTCAACGATTACCACGCCACCGTGCGTGCGCGCCTCGCGCCGCTGTTGGCTGCGCCGGCCGATGCGCCTGCGCTGGCGTGGCTGGAACAGCGCACGGGAGCCATCTGATGCGTTCGACCCGCGCCACGTCCGCCATCGAGCGGCTCAAGGAACGCACCGGCCACCGCCTCTATACGATGGCGCGCACGGGCGATGAACTGTTTTTCCTGACCGAAGGCCCGGGCTTGCCGCCCCTTTGCCCGCCGCTGGAACTCGATGCCTTTGTCGCCTTCGTGAATGGCCTGGGACCGCAAAAAGCGCGCCGCGTCAGCAAGCTCGATGTGGCGTTTGAAAAGCAGCTGACGAAAAAGCCCTAGATGCCGACCATTGACTTCCTGCGCGCCTATTGGTCGCCGGCCGAGCTGGCAACGAATGGCGTGATTCTGCTGAACCTGCTTGGCGCGTTGCTGCTGGGCTTGCTGGTGGGCTATGAGCGCTCGTATCACGGGCGCGCCGCCGGCATGCGCACGTATGGCCTGGTTTGCATGGCTTCGGCCGCGCTGACGGTGCTGGGCGGCTATCCGGAGTTCTGGTATGGCGGCCATGGCACCATCGTCGGCAGCGACCCGACGCGTATCATCCAGGGTATCGTCACGGGCGTGGGTTTCCTCGGCGCCGGCGTCATCATGCGCGAAGGCTTCAATATCAGCGGCTTGACGACGGCCGCTTCGATCTGGGCATCGTCCGTGATCGGCATCATGGTCGGCATCGGCTTTTATCTGTCGGCCATGGGCCTGGCCTTCATGTGCGCGATGGCGATGATTTTTCTGTCAAAATTGGAGAACTGGCTGCCGTCGCGCCACGCAGTGGCCATCACCATGCGCTTCAAGCAAGGGTTTGTTCCGCGCGAAGATGCGCTGCGGCGCATGGCTGCCAAGCGCGGCTACGACATCGCCGGCGGCTCGCTGACCATCGGCAGCACCGACGGCATGCAGGAATGGCGCTTTGTCGCCATAGCGCATGGCAAGAACACGGGCGCCAGCCTGTCGGCCATGTCGGCTGAACTGGCCGCCTTCGAAGGCATCGCCGGCTTCCAGCTGTCGCACGCACGCAACTGAAAAGGATGGACATGGATGCACAGGCCCAAGACGTACTCGATTTCTGGTTCCTGCCGCCGGATAACCCTGACTACGGCCAGTCGCGCGTGGCATGGTTCCGCAAGGATGACGCCTTTGACGCACACATACGCGCGCGTTTCGGCACGCTGATCGATGCCGCCATCGAGGGCGGCTTGCGCGCGTGGGACGCGACGCCGCACGGCGCGCTGGCGCGCCTCATCGTGCTCGATCAGTTGACGCGCAATGTGTATCGGGGCACGCCGCGCGCCTTTGCCGGCGACGCCCAGGCGCTGGCGCTGGCCGTCGCCTTGACGCAAGCGGGGCAGGACCAGCTGCTGCCACCGATGCTGCGCGCCTTCGCCTACCTGCCGTTCGAACATGCGGAAGACCTGGCCATGCAGGCGCGCGCCGTCGAATTGTTCCAGCTGCTGTCGCAGGCGCAGCCCGGTTTTGATGGCATGCTCGATTATGCGCAGCGGCACCAGGAAGTGATCGCCCGCTTCGGCCGCTTCCCCCACCGTAACGCCATGCTCGGCCGGCCTTCCACGCCGGAAGAAGTGGAATTTTTGCGCCAGCCCGGTTCCAGCTTCTAGGCAGCCATGCAAGTCACCCTGAATATCATCGGCGCCGGCCATGTGGGCCGCGTGCTGGGCCGTTTGTTCGCCGGCGTGGACGGGATCGCGGTGCAGGACGTGCTGACGCGCTCGATCGCCTCGGCGCAGGCGGCCGTCGATTTCATGGGCGCCGGTACCCCCGTCGCCAGCTATGCGGCCTTGCGGCGCGCCGATGTCACCCTGCTGGCCGTCTCCGACGACCAGATCGTCCCGGCCTGCGCGGCGCTGGTGGCCGAGGGACGCCAGGCGGGCGCCATCGTGTTCCACTGCAGCGGCGCGCTGGCCTCGAACGTGCTGCTGGCCGCCACGCAGGCCGGTGCTTTTGTCGCCAGCGCCCACCCGATCCGCAGCTTTGCCGACCCGCAGCAGGTGGCCGCCACCTTTGACGGCACGTTTTGCGGCGTCGAAGGCGATCCGCTGGCAATGGCCTTCCTCACGCCGGCCTTGAATGCCATCGGCGCGCGGCCCGTGCCCATCGACCCGGCCGCCAAGACCCTGTATCACGCCGCTGCCGTGTTTGCCAGCAATTACCTGGTGACGGTGCTCGACGCCGCCCTGCGCGCCTACCAGGCGGCCGGCATTGCCGAGCCGGTGGCGCGCGAGCTGGCCCAGCCTTTGGTGACGGAAGCGGTGGCCAATGTGTTCCGCCTGGGCGCCGCGCCCGCGCTGTCCGGCCCCATCGCACGCGGCGATGCGGCCACCGTGCAACGCCAGCAGCAGGCGGTGCAAAGCTGGGATGCCGCCACGGGCGAGTTGTACCGGGCGCTGGTGGCGCCCACGCAAGATCTGGCCAGGCGCAAGCGCGGGGGATGAATCAGGCGGCGTGCACGCCGTTACGGCCGTGATGCTTGGCCTGGTACAGGGCGCTGTCGGCGCGCGAAAAGAAGGCCGATTCGCTTTCGTCGCGCCGGTACTCGGCCACGCCCAGGCTGATCGTCACGGGTAGCTGCGGCGCGGGCAGACCGAAATCGTGCTGCTCGACGGCGGCGCGCAGGTTTTCCGCCACGTCCAGCGCCTGCGCCAGGCTGCAGTTATTCAGCAGCACCAGGTATTCCTCGCCGCCCCAGCGCGTGATGACGTCGCTTTCGCGCACGGTGGCGCGCGCCACGTCCGCCACGCCACGGATGACCTTGTCGCCCCACAGGTGGCCGTGGGTATCGTTGACGCGCTTGAAGAAATCGATGTCGAACAGGATGGCCGACATCGGTTGCTCGTTGCGCTTGGACAAGAGCATGGCGCGCTGGAACAGCAATTCCAGCGATTGGCGGTTCAGCAAGCCCGTCAGCGCATCCGTCGAGGCGATGCGTTCGATGCGGCGCTGGTAGCGGTTCACCGTCAACAGGGTCAGCAGCAATACCAGCAGGGTGACGCCAAAGCTGATGGCCAGATTCAGGATGAACACGCCCTGCAGCGACTTGACTTCGTCGCTGACATTCTGCTCGACCACCAGATACCAGCCCAGCTCGGGAATGAAACGCGAGTTGACGAGGATTTGCGCACGGCCCAGCTGGTACGACAGGTGCGTCGGTGCGCTCTGGTGGTTGATGATCTGCTCGGCAATGCTGCTTACGCCGGGCAAATTGCGGATGTTGCCGCGACCCTCGCGCATGGTCTTGCCCGCCAATACCAGGGCGCCGGCGCCGTCGACAAAGTAGATGTTGCGGTGGAAGCGCGCCTGGTAGCGGTCGATGATGTGGCTCATGGTGTCCAGGGTCAGGCCGATGCCCGTGGCGCCGATGAACTGGCCATCGTAATCATAAACGCGGTGGTTGATGAAGATGGTCATGCTGTCGCGGTTGGCCATGTCCACGTCGACATTGGTTTCATAATCGGTGCTGTCCATGGCGCGCACGCGGTAGTACCAGAGGTCGCGCGTCGCTTCCGGGCTGACGGATTTCAGCGTGCCTTCAGCATAATAATATTTGCTGCTCTTGTCCGAGACGAGAAAGCTGGTGATGGCGCCGTATTTCTTCTTGACCTCGGCCAGGTAGCGCACGATCTGCGCCGGGTTGCTTTCGCCAGCGAGTATCCAGTCACGCACGAAGGTGTCGTGCGCCATCAGCGAGGAGATGAAGACGGGGCGCAGCATGTCCTTCTGGATTTCCGAGTAAATGTTGTCGCCCGTCAGCGGCAAGGTCTGGTCGGCGATGCCATGCTCGATGGCCTGGCGCGAGGCCAGGTAGCTGGCCAGGCTGGTGGCCATGAAGCCCGCCCCCAGGATCAGGGTCAGGAGGATGAGCAGGCGGTACTTGATCGACAGAAGGCGCATGGAGACGTGAAAGTGGCAGGCGGGAAGGCAATCGTGACGCAATCCAAAAGTATGCAGCAGGGCGGGTATTGGCGCAATGATAACTGGCTTTATTGACAATTTACGCTGGTATCCGCGACAAGATAACCACGACTTACCAAATAAAAGTGCCGATTTGTCGACAAAGATGCAAATTAGCAATAAGATTTGACGATGGGAATCATTGCGCACCGCCCATGTCTTGCCGTCCGTTTTCGGCGCAGGACACCACGCGCAGGGAGTGTAGTATGTTATTTTTAAAGAGTACGTCTGTCAGCAAGGCCCCCGGCATTTATGAAGTCGACATCGCCGCCAAACCACCGGGCAAGACTTTTGGCATTTTCCTCGCCACCGATCCCGATCATCCACCGCATGCCTTGCTGGGACAATTGAAGGTGCTCGGCTACGAGAACACCTATAGTTCCCCCTACTTGCACAAGGATGGGGGCAAGGTGCTGGATTTACATTTCCAGAAGGATGGCACGGATATCTTCAAGGGCTGGAAAACCGAGGAGTGCACACTCAACCTGGCGGCCATCACGGTCCTGTTCGAGGAGCACGGCATCACCATCGCACCAAGGGTCATGTCGATGGCGGAAGCCTACGCCTAAACGCCTATCAAAACCTGCTGCGCGTCGCGCTTTGCGGCCGGCGATGCTCACCGTGCTCAAGCACGGCTATGCTTCTCGACCACAAATCACTGCCGCTCGCTACGATTTTGTCTGACGTTGCAAGTCAGCTCAACCCGCCTCCACACCGATGTGATACAGCGCCCACGGGCAACTGGCGAAACGCTCGGCCAGGGGCAGTGCCGCCACGGCCGCGATGCGGTCGGCATCATGGATCGCCCATAGCGGTCCCAGGCCGCCCAGCGCCATCGCCTGCCCGTCGAGGTGGGTGGCGACCATAAAACGCTGCGCGCGCACTTGCGCCATGGTCAGCGCCGCCGCATAGCCATCCACGGCGCGCAGCAGCAGGCGCACATCATCTCCCTCCGGGGCGCCCGCCGCCCTCAAGACATCGACCAGCAGCGGCCCGCGCAGGGCATGCGCCTTGCCATCGTATTCCAGGGTGGGGTGGATGGTGTGTGCCGGCAAGTTCCCCAGCGCCGCAAAGTCGAATGCCCGCGCCCGCTCAAAACTGATTTTCTGCTTGTGCATCATCTGGTCGCGCACGGCGTCGAACGGACCCCGGTTGGGTTTGGCTATGCTGCCCGTGATGGTCAGCAAGGCCGGACCGCGCAGGCTGGCGGGCGCCGCCAGGGCGATGGCGGGCAGGGCCGCAGCGGCCACGCCGGCCGCGAGAAACTGGCGTTTGTGCATGCACTTCTCCTGTTCGTCTGAAATTCAAATTTCTCTTAAGTCTATCTTAAGTTCGCTCAACGGTGCGCATTTTATGGTCATTGTCAGTTTGAAATGTCCGCTTACATCTTGTCACAGTTCTTACGGAATGGAGAAAGACGTAGCTTTTTTCGGCTGTTATTGTGTAGTCATCGCACTTCGCTGAACTGCGAATCCAGGCACGTCAACTATTTGAGAGAGAGAACATGATGAAAAAGAAAATCCTGTTTGCAATGATCGCTACGACTACTGCACTGACCGGCATGAGCGCCGCGCACGCCGAAGGCGCCTATGTGGGTGCCGGCGTCACGGGCAACCGTTATAACTTCGATATTCCTGGCGCCACCAGCGCCGATAATCACAGCGGCTACAAGGCGGGCGCCAAGGTCTTCGCCGGTTACGATTTCGATAAAACCTGGGCGGTCGAGGGCGGCTATGCCGATTTCGGCAGCAAGGATTACAGCTATGTCACCGGCGCCGGCAACGGTTCCGTGAAAAGCGATTCGCACGGCTACTACCTGGCCGGCAAGGCCAGCATGCCGGTGAGCGAGAAAGTCGGCGTGTTCGGCAAGCTCGGTGTGGCCAAGGTCAAGAATAGCCTGAGCGGCACGGGCCTGTCGACCGGCATCAGCGGCAACGACAAGACGGGCGTGTACGCTTCCGTCGGTGCCCAGTACGCGATCAACGAGAAAGTCTCGCTGACGGCGGAAGTGGAACACTTCGGCAAGAGTGCCGACCAGGGCCGCAAGGCTACCGGCCTGGCCCTGGGCGCGCGCTACAATTTCTAATTGCTTAGAAAAGTGCTGAAAAAAAAGGCAGTTACCGCGAGGTAACTGCCTTTTTGTATTGCTGCAACCGATTTATACGCTGAGCGGTTTGTAGCGGATACGTTTTGGTTTCGCGCCTTCGTCACCGAGGCGTTTCTTCTTGTCGGCTTCGTATTCCTGATAGTTGCCGTCAAAGAAGGTGACCTGCGAATCGCCTTCGAATGCCAGGATGTGCGTGGCGATACGGTCGAGGAACCAGCGATCATGCGAGATGACCATCACGCTGCCGGCAAATTCCAGCAAGGCGTCTTCCAGCGCGCGCAGGGTTTCCACGTCCAGATCGTTCGACGGTTCATCGAGCAGCAGGACGTTGCCGCCCATCAGCAGGGTTTTTGCCAGGTGCAGACGGCCACGTTCACCGCCGGACAGATTGCCGACGATTTTTTGCTGGTCGCCGCCCTTGAAGTTGAAGCGGCCAAGGTAGGCGCGCGACGGCATTTCGAAGCGGCCAACCGTCAACATGTCGGCGCCGCCGCACACGTCCTGGAAGACGGTCTTGCTGTCCGACAGCGAGTCGCCGCGATTCTGGTCGACGATGGACACGCGCGCCGTCTGGCCGATGGCCACTTCGCCGCTGTCCGGCTGTTCCTTGCCGGTAATCATCTTGAACAGGGTCGACTTACCGGCGCCGTTAGGGCCGATGATGCCGACGATGGCGCCTGGCGGCACGGTAAAACTCAGGTTATCGATCAGCAAACGGTCGCCGAACGCTTTCGACACGTTCTTGAACTCGATGACGTCATTGCCCAGGCGTTCGGCCACGGGAATGAAGATTTCCTGCGTTTCGTTGCGTTTCTGGTACTCGTGCTCGGACAGCTCGTTGAAGCGGGCCAGGCGGGCTTTCGACTTGGCCTGGCGCGCTTTCGGGTTCTGGCGCGACCATTCCAATTCCTTCTGCAGCGCCTTCTGGCGCGCCGATTCCGTCGATTCTTCCTGTTTCAGGCGGGCTTGCTTCTGCTCCAGCCAGGTCGAGTAGTTACCCTTCCATGGAATGCCGCTGCCGCGGTCAAGCTCCAGGATCCACTCGGCCGCGTTGTCGAGGAAGTAGCGGTCATGGGTGATGGCCACCACGGTGCCAGGGAAGCGCAGCAGGAATTGTTCCAGCCAGTCGACCGATTCCGCATCCAGATGGTTGGTCGGCTCGTCGAGCAGCAGCATGTCGGGCTTGGACAGCAGCAGCTTGCACAGCGCCACGCGGCGCTTTTCACCGCCGGACAGCACGCCGATGCTGGCATCCCATGGCGGCAGGCGCAGCGCGTCGGCGGCCATTTCCAGCTGCAAATTCAAATTGCCGCCGTCGGAAGTCGAGATGATCGCTTCCAGGCGCGCCTGTTCCGTGGCCAGCGCGTCGAAATCGGCGTCTTCCTCGGCATACGCGGCGTACACGGCTTCCAGCTTGGCTTGCGCTTCAAATACTTCGCCCAGGCCCGATTCGACTTCCTGGCGCACGGTTTTTTCCGGGTCCAGCTGCGGTTCCTGCGGCAGGTAGCCGATGTTCAGGCCCGGCATCGGCACGGCTTCGCCCTGGATGTCGGTGTCGATGCCAGCCATGATTTTCAGCAGGGTCGATTTGCCGGAGCCGTTCAGGCCCAGCACGCCGATCTTCGCGCCTGGGAAGAAGGAGAGGGAAATATCTTTCAGAATCTGGCGCTTGGGCGGGACGATTTTGCCCACGCGATTCATGGTGTAGACGTAATTTGCCATTAGAAATCTCGGGTGATATACAAAGACGGACAGGATACGGTAAACGCCCGCTTCCGGCCAGCGCTGCGCGCTGCGGAAACGGCCGCAAGGGCAAGGCTAGGCTAGGCGATGGCGCGCGCGCGGCGGCTGTTCCACAGCCCCTCGGCCGCATACAGGCCCAGCGCCGTCCAGATGACGAGGAAGCCCAGCATGCGCTCTTGGGTGAACGATTCGTGGAAAACCCACACGCCGATCAGCAGCTGGCCCGTGGGGGCGATGTATTGTAATAAGCCCAGTACGGCCAGCGGCAGGCGGCGCGCGCCGGCGGCAAACAGCAGCAGGGGAATGGCCGTGATGGGGCCGGACGCCAGCAGCAGCGCGCGCGTGGCGGTGGAATCTGTATTGACGAAGCCGCTCTGGCCGTGCCAGGCCAGCCACAGCATGTAGGCCAGCGCCAGGGGAAACAAAATCAAGGTTTCGAATGACAGGCCTTCCAGCGCACCGAGCGCGGCCGTCTTGCGCAGCAAGCCATAGCCGCCGAAGGTGGCCGCCAGCAGCAGGGCGATCCACGGCACTTGCCCCGCCTGCCAGGTGAGCCAGGCCACGCCGCAGGCGGCCAGGCCGATGGCCAGCCACTGCAGGCGGCGCAAGCGCTCGTGCAGCAGCATAAAGCCCAGCATGACATTGATCAGGGGCGTAATAAAGTAGCCGAGGCTGGCGTCGACCACGTGGCCATTGTTGACGGCCCAGATATAGATGAACCAGTTGGCGGACAGCAAAAACGCGCTGGCGACGAAGCTGGCCACGACCCTGGGCTGCGCTTTCAGGCTGCCCAGCCAGCTCCACTGGCGGCGTACGGTCAGCACGATGCCTAGAAACAACAGAGACCAGACCATGCGGTGCGCCAGGATTTCCTGTGGTGCGATCTCGCCGATGGCATGGAAATACAGGGGAAACAGGCCCCAGCACAGGAAGGCGAGGGAGGCGTACAACATGCCTGGATTCATGATGGGGCTCGCTGGAGAGTAGACAGTCTGTCATTATGGCTGAAAACATCGGGGGCTGCCCGGCGCCGCTGGCGAGGCGTAGAATGGCAACAAATCAATGGCCGCAAGCCCGCGCAGCAAGGCGGAGCGGTACAAAACCACGACTTTGGGGCAGCTGCGGAACCATGCAAAAATACTCTTGCTATTTGCTAATACCTATCATATTGTGCGATGCAACAAAACAAAAACGGGTGCAATCTTGACGTCGGAACACAAAAAAAGCGGCCTGGTCGGCTTGACACTGGCTGCCGTCGGCATCGTCTATGGCGATATCGGCACCAGTCCGCTATACACCCTCAAAACGGTATTCGACCCGGCCCACGGCCTGTCTGTCACGCATAACAACCTGCTGGGCATCGTCTCGCTGATCTTCTGGGGCCTGACCCTGATCGTCTCGCTGAAGTACGTGACCCTGGTGCTGCGTGCCGACAACCGCGGCGAGGGCGGCATCATGGCCCTGATGGCGCTGGTGCTGTCGTCCGTCAGCAAGTCGTCGCGCTGGCATGTGCCGCTGATGGTGATCGGCGTGTTTGGCGCCACCCTGTTCTATGGCGACAGCGTGATCACGCCGGCCATTTCGGTGCTGTCGGCCATCGAAGGCCTGGAAGTGGCGACGCCCGCCTTCAGCCCGTATGTGGTGTGGCTGACGATCGCCGTGCTGGTGGCGCTGTATTCGGTGCAGTCGCACGGTACGGCCGGCATCGGCCGCTTCTTCGCTCCCATCATGCTGATATGGTTTGTCGCGCTCGCCGTTATGGGCGTGCTCAACATCATCAAGTCGCCAGGCATCCTGGCCGCCGTCAATCCGCTGCACGCGGTGGCTTTCCTGCTCGACAATGGCCGCATCGCCTTCCTGTCGCTGGGCGCCGTGGTGCTGGCACTGACGGGCGCCGAGGCGCTGTACGCCGACATGGGCCACTTCGGCAAGAAGCCGATCCGCATGGCCTGGTTCCTGATCGCCTTTCCCGCGCTGGCGCTGAACTACCTGGGCCAGGGCGGGCTGCTGCTGGCGCACCCGGAAGCCATTTCCAATCCGTTCTACCAGCAGCTGGGCGCCTGGAGCGTGTATCCGCTGGTGATTTTGTCGACCATGGCCACCGTGATCGCTTCGCAGGCGACCATTTCCGGCACCTTTTCGATGACCAAGCAAGCCATCGCGCTGGGCTTCTTGCCGCGCATGCGAGTGCGCCACACGTCGGAAAGCGAAATCGGCCAGATTTACATTCCTGCCGTGAACTGGCTGCAGCTGGCCGTCGTGCTGATGGCCGTCGTCGGTTTTGGTTCGTCGGAAAAGCTGGCCGCTGCCTACGGCATCGCCGTCACCGCCACCATGCTGGCCACCACGATCCTGACCTTCTTCGTCATCCGCTACCGCTGGAAGATGAATTTGCTGCTGTGCTGGGCCGCCACGGGCTTCTTCCTGATCATCGATGTGAACCTGTTCGCGGCCAGTTCCCTGAAACTGTTCCACGGCGGCTGGTTCCCGCTGTTGCTGGGCGCCGTACTGTTCATCATCATGCTGACCTGGAAACGGGGCCGCCAACTGGTGTTCCAGAACCTGGAAAAGCACGCGATCCCGCTCAACGAATTCCTCTCGTCGCTGTTCATCGCGCCGCCGCTGCGCGTGCCCGGCACGGCCATCTTCCTGCGCGGCGAAACGGATGGCGTGCCGCATGCGCTGCTGCATAACTTGCTGCACAACAAGGTGCTGCATGAGCGCGTCATTTTCCTCACCGTCTTCATGCATGAAGAGCCGTGGGTGTTGCCATCCGAGCGCGTGCGCGTGGTGGAGCTGGGCCACCAGTGCTACCAGGTGAATGTGCATTACGGCTTCAAGGATGAACCGGACATTCCGGCGGCGCTGGCGCAATGCGCCGAGCAGGGACTCGATTTCGAGATGATGGAAACGTCGTTCTTCATCGCGCGCCAGACCATCATCTCGACGCCGGGGGCCGGCATGATGCCATGGCGCGAGCACCTGTTCGTCACCATGTCGCGCAATGCGCGTACGGCGGCCGACTACTATCAGATCCCGAGCAACCGGGTGATCGAACTGGGCACGCAGGTGGAAATCTAGATATTGTGGCCATTTTGGCAGCGTTGCATCGGCGCACCATTCAGCGTCGTGCTTACGTCTGCTTACAAATAGGCCCGGCGACACCTGTTAAACTCCAGCCCGTACCGGTCCGCACCGTACGGGCCCCAGTCACACACCAATATTTAAAGGGAAACCATGAAATCGGTATTTCAATTGATCGCCACGCTCGCTTGTGCAGTGGCCCTGACCGCCTGCGGCGCCGCCGCAAACACGGAAAAGCCGGTCGTGCTCGACCCGAATACGCAGGTGCCGAAACTCACCTTCTCCGACGTGGTGGTCGGCACCGGCCTGACAGCGGAGGCGGGCGATACCCTGGATGTGCTCTACACGGGCTGGTTGTATGACGCGAGCAAGCCGGACAACAAGGGCAAGCAGTTCGAGACAAACATGTCTGGCCCGGCTTTGCCTTTCCAGCTGGGCAAGGGTCTCGTGATCCTGGGATGGGACCGCGGCTTGGTCGACATGAAGGTGGGCGGCACCCGCATCCTGTCCATTCCGTATGACCTCGCTTATGGCAAGGCGGGCAAGCCAACGGCGATTCCCGGCTACGCGGGCTTGTTGTTTGAAGTCAAGCTTGTAAACGTGTCGAAAAAGTAAGCCCGCGCAGGGCTGGCAATACCAAGGGCGATTCCACGGAATCGCCCTTTTTGCTTTGCGGGCTCTGTCTCTGTCAGGCTGGCGCCAGTTCCTGGAAGTAATACGTGGCGCCGCCCAGATCGGCTGGCGCGTCATATTGCAGCACCTGCGTGCGGCGCAGCGCCACCGGGGCGCTGAAGGCGGGACCGTCGTAGACGAAGGTGTGGAATTCGCCGTTTTCGCCGCAGGCGTCGACACCGGGCGGCAGGTCGGCGAGGAAGGAAGCGTCGAACTCGCGCCCGCAAAACTCGCGTGGCAGGTGCCGGCCATTGATGCACACGACGATGGCCTTGAAGCCGGCGGCGAGAAATTCGTCGACCAGCGCGCGCCGCGCTTCGCCCCACAGGGGCAGATGGGCGGTCAGGCCGGCCGCAGCGCAGACTTTTTCTTCCCAGTCGCGGTGCGGCTGCAGATCGATGTCGCCAAACAGGGCGTGAGCTATGCCCTCGTCTTTCGCCGCGCGCAGCATGGCGATGAATTGTTCCTCGTAGCTGGCCCAGCTGGCGTGATAGCGCTGCAGGCGCGCACCCAGGCTGGCTGCCTGCGCTTCGAGCAATTCAGGCGGCACGCCGTGCGAGCGCGATTTGCGGCCATCTTCATCCATGGCCGTGATCAGCAGCGGCACGCGCATGCCGGCGTTGCGCGCGCGCCACAGGGCCAGGCAGGAATCCTTGCCGCCGCTCCAGGAAATGAGGGCCGTCGTCATGCTGCCGCCTGCGCCGCGCGCAGCATGTCGATGTGCTGTATGCCGTCTTCGTCGTAGGGCGCGCTGACGGTGACAAAACCGAACGACTGGTAGAAGCGCTGCAGGTACTGCTGCGCACCGATGCGGATGGCGTGGCCAGGGTGCTGGCGTTCGGCGCGTGCGATGCCTTCCGCCAGCAGCCGCTTGCCGGCGCCCGTGCTGCGCGCCTCGGGCGCCGTCAGCACGCGGCCCAGCGACATTTCCACGTATTTGGCGCCCGGCGCCAGCACGCGCAGATACGCGGCCAGCCGGCGCTGGCCATCGACCGTTTGCCAGCCCAGCAAGTGCATGGCTTGCTGGTCATGGCCATCGAGGTCCGGGTAAATACACTGCTGTTCGATGACGAACACGCGCTGGCGCAAGGCCAGCACCTGGTACAAAGCGTGGGGGCCGAGTTCGTCGAACGTGTTCCATTGCCAGGCGATCATGCGTACTCCGGAAAAATCAGGAAAAGAGCGCCATTCTAAAGGTACACGTGAAAAAAAAGGCTCTGTCCTCGGCAAATAGGGGAAATGCCGGAATCTTCCCTTGGCGGTGCTGTCTGACTCTGCATACCCACCACACAGGGAGCAGATCATGCAGCCAGCCGAATGGACCGGCTTTATTGCGCAGTTTGCTCAGTTGAACCGACGCCAGCGGCAGCAAGGCATAGCCCTGCTGTGTGGCAACGCCCCACACGACGCGACCATCGCATTGCTGGAAAGCGTGGCGCGGCCGCGATTGGCCTGTCCCGCCTGCCACTCGAATCACCTGCACCGGCATGGCCATGCGCACGGCCTGCAGCGCTACCGCTGCGTATCCTGCGGGCGCACCTTCAATGCCTTGACGGGCACGCCGCTGGCCAGGTTGCGCCACAAGGCGCTGTGGCTCGCCTATGCCGATTGCCTGCTCGACTCCGCCTCGGTACGCCAGGCCGCTCAGCAGCTGGGACTGCACCGCAACACCACGTTTCGCTGGCGGCACCGTTTTCTCCGCGTCGCCAAGACGGACCGGCCGCAGGGCCTGCATGGCATCGCCGAGGCCGACGAGTGCTATCTGCTGGAATCGGAAAAGGGATCCAGACAGATGACGCGTCCAGCCCGCCGCCGGGGCGGCCATGCCCGTAAGCGCGGCATATCGAACGAGCAAGTTTGCATTTTGGTAGCGCGCGACCGCACAGGGCAGACCCTCGATTTCGTCACGGGCAAAGGCGCGCTGACCAAGGCGCAGCTGCACCGCTGTTTGTTGCCTGTCATCGACCAGGATATCCTGCTGGTAAGCGACGGCCATGCCGCTTACCGGGCTTTTGCGAGGGAAGCGGGCATCAGCCACGCGGCCGTCAACTTGCGCGCTGGCATCCGTGTGCGGGGCGCCGCGCATGTGCAGAACGTCAATGCGTATCACAGCCGCTTGCGCGAATGGCTACGGCCCTTTCACGGCGTGGCGACGCGCTACCTGCCGAACTACCTGGGATGGCGCTGGATACTCGACGCCAGGCGCATCCGGTCAGCAGAAACGTTATTGAAAGCAACGCTGGGAGAATTCCCACATCTGACGGTGACATAGCCAAAAAAAACCGCGCTGCCTTCATGGCAGTGCGGTTTTGATGGCAAAGCGCGATGCGCAGCAGCTTATGCCAGGTGTGCTCAGACGATCGTCAGGGTGACGTCGATGTTGCCGCGCGTGGCGTTCGAGTAAGGACACACGATGTGGGCGGCGGCGACCAGCGCTTCGGCGGCGGCGCGCTCCATGCCCGGCAGCGAAATTGTCAGTTCCACTTCGATACCGAAGCCCGTGTCGATGGCGCCGATGCCGACCTTGCCTTCGATGGACAGGTCTGCCGGCAAGGCGATCTTGTCGCGGCCGCCGACGAATTTCATGGCGCCGATGAAGCAGGCCGAGTAGCCGGCGGCGAACAGTTGTTCCGGATTGGTGCCCACAGCGCCATTGCCGCCCAGTTCTTTCGGCGTGGTCAGCTTGACGTCCAGCACATTGTCGGACGACACGGCACGGCCTTCGCGGCCTCCGGTGGCGGTGGCTTGCGCGCGGTACAGGACTTGTTTGATCGACATGATGGTTTCCTTGAGTAAATTAAATAGTTAACGACTAAATAGTGTGCTACTTGTTTCATGGGCTGCTGCCCCAGGATGCCCGTCTGCAGAAGCGATTGCCGGCGTCCATGTGCTCAATATATATCGCGCACTATTTAATTGCAAGCGATTTTATTTTCAGGCGACGCATATTTGTGCTTTATTTTCTTGCCTTTGTCGCCAGTATTGCCCTTCCGTCGCATAATGGCCACCGTCGCCGGGGGCGATGGTTATGCTGGGCCCACTTCAAACCCCAAGGAAAAAATCATGACTAGCCTCTTCTTTATCCTGCGCATCACCTTGGCCACGATGCTCACTTACATTATTGCTACGGCGATTCTGGTCGAGAATTTTCTGCGCTATATCTTCGGGAATACGGAGGGCTTCTTTGTCATCGTCGGGGCGCTGCTGGCCGGCGCCGTCATCACGAATGCGTTTTCGCACGTGCGGCGCGTGCGCCTGATTGCCGGCGCCGTCAATGCCGGCACCCTGTCGAGCCGCCAGCGGCGCCAGATCGAGATCCCGTTCGAGGCGGGCGAGGCGTTCGACATGATCGACGCGGCCATCCGCGAACTGCCGGGCAGCGAAGTGGTCGAAAGCGCGCGCGACAGCCTGCAGGTGCAGGCTAGAGTGCGCCGCGCGGCGCCGTACACGCACACGGGCTTGCCCCGCATGCGCCTGCTGGGTTTTCTGGAGCCGCGGCCGAACCAGATCCTCGCCACCGTCACGCCAAATGGCGAGGCGGGCAGCGTGACCCTGATCTGCGAACCGGCGCGCAATGCCTGGACCGACTGGTTCCTCGTCGACCATGGCAGCAACCTGGAAAACGCGGAAGCGGTGACGCGGGCGATGACGCGCCGCGTGGCGCAGCGCCGGCGCGGCGAGCAGGCCGAGGCGCGCCAGACGGTGACGGAAAAGGAACTCACGGTGGCCAAGCTGAGCCTGTTGCACGCGCAGGTCGAGCCGCACTTCCTGTACAACACCCTGGCCAGCGCGCAGCTGCTCACACGCAGCGACCCCGTGCGCGCCGACGAGATGCTGGGCAACCTAATTTTGTACCTGCGCCACTCGCTGCCGCGCACGGAGCAAGCCATGTCGACCCTGGGCACGGAGCTGGAACGGGCACGCGCCTACCTCGATATCCTGAAAATCCGCATGGGCGCGCGCCTGAACCTGCAGATTGAGGTACCGCAATACCTGCGCCAGGCAGAGCTGCCGCCGATGATGCTGCAAACCCTGGTGGAAAACGCCATCAAGCATGGCCTGGAGCCGAAGAGCGGCGGCGGCACCATCTGGATCATGGCGCGCAGCGGCGATGGCACGGTGATCGTCACGGTGGCCGACGACGGCAAGGGTTTCAGCGACGATGGCGCCGGCACGGGCATTGGTTTACGCAATGTGCGCGAACGCCTGCGCCTGACCTACGGCAATGCCGCCGCGTTTGCCATCGTCGCCAATTTCCCCGATGGTGTGACGGCCACCATCACGGTGCCTGACAGCACGGCGCAAGGAGTGTCGTATGGATGAAACCTTGAGCGGCATGACCTGCGTCATCGCCGAAGATGAAACCCTGCTGCGCGATGCGCTGGTGGCCCTGCTGACCGAAGAGTGGCCGACACTGCGCATCGTCGCCGCCTGCGACGACGGCGGCACGGCGCTCGACGCCATCGCCACCCTGCGACCCGACGTCGCCTTCCTGGATATCCGCATGCCGGGTTTGACGGGGCTGGAAGTGGCGGCTGGCGCGCTCGAAGCCAGTCCCGCCACCCAGGTGGTGTTCGTCACCGCCTACGACCAGTACGCGATCGATGCCTTCGACAACGGCGCCGTCGATTACTTATTGAAACCCATCGCCCGTGAGCGCCTGCAAGCGACCTTGCAGCGCCTGCAGGTGCGGGCCGGCAAGGCCCAGGCGGGTGACGGCGCGCTGGCCGGCCTGCTGCAGCAATTGAGCCGCGCCTTGCCGGCGGCGGCCAAGTCGCCGCCGCTGGTGTGGCTGACGGCCAGCAGCGGCAAGGACACGCGCCTGATCATGGTGGAAGATATCGCCTATTTTCAGTCCGACACCAAGTACACGGCCGTCATGACGGCGGACGGCGAGGCGCTGCTGCGCAAGCCGATACGCGAACTGCTCGACGTGCTCGATCCGGCGATTTTCAAGCAGATTCACCGCTCCACCATCGTCAACATGAAGATGGTGGCGGCGGTCACACGCGACGAGGTGGGACGCGGTGTATTGCGCCTGAAAACGCGGCCGGAAACCCTGGCCGTGAGCCAGCCTTTCATGGCGCTGTTCCGGAATATGTGAGTGTCGGGTAGGTCGGCTTAGCGGGGCCGCCGAGGCCCGCGAGGGCGTAAGCCGACAGCAGCGCCGCCTCACTCCGCCGTCTCAAAACCTTCAAGCACATTGACGACATTGATACCGAGCTCCTTCACCGCATAGCCTCCTTCGAGGATGAAGGCGGTGGGCAGGTTCAGATGGGCGAGGCGTTCGCCCACGCGCAGGTAGTCGCCGCTTTGCAGGGCGAAGTACGACAGCGGGTCGCCGACGAAGGTGTCTACACCGAGCGATACCACCAGCGCGTCGGGCGCGTACATCTTGATGCGCAGGCAAGCCGTTTCCAGCGCGGCGAACCAGCTGGCCGTGGTGCTGCCGGCAGGCAGCGGCAGGTTGACGTTGTAGCCCAGCCCCGCGCCGCTGCCCGTTTCATCGGCGTGCCCCAGGTAAAACGGGTATTCGCTGCGCGGATCGGCGTGGATGGAGGCGAACAGCACGTCGTTGCGCGCATAGAAAATGCTCTGCGTGCCGTTGCCGTGGTGGTAATCGATGTCGAGGATGGCGACCTTGCGGGCGCCGTCGTCGAGCAGATGCTGCGCGGCCAGGGCCGCGTTGTTCAGAAAACAGTAGCCGCCAAAGAAATCGCTGCCCGCATGGTGGCCCGGCGGGCGCGTCAGGGCGAACGTGGCCCGTTCTCCCAGGCGCAGCGCGTGGGCCGCGTTGACGGCGCAGTCGGCGCCCGTCTTGGCCGCCGTCCACGTGCCGGCTGTCAGCGGCGTGCCATTGTCCATCGAATACAGGCCCAGCTTGGCCGTGAAGTCGTCCGGTTCGATATCGCTGCGCAAGGTGCGCACGGGCCACACGGATGGCAAGGCATCCTTGTTGGCATTGTCCGGGTCGAGCGCCAGCCAGTCGTGCCAGGCGTGGCGCAGGAAGTGCAGGTAACGGGGCGTGTGGATGCGTTCGAGCGACGTCAGCGGTACACCGTGCGGCGTGACGATGCGGCCCAGGTTGCGCCGTCCCAGTTCGGCCACCACCATGTCGGCCCGTTCGGGCGTCTCGAAGCAGGGCACCATGGTGCCGCGAAACATTTCGAAGCGGCCCCGGTGCTGGCTGTGCAATTCATTGTAGAAGGTCAGCATCGGGACGTTTTGTGCAAGGTCAGGTGTGCGAACACAGGGTGCTGGCGCGGTAGGCGGCGACGAAATCGTCGAAGCTGCCGGCGGGCGCCGCTTCCATGGCGCGCTGCTCGGCCAGCGAGCTGGCGGCCATCGCGTCGAAATACGCGCTTTGTTCCTCGCTTGTCGGCTGCGCGCGGAAGTAGGCGGCGTGGCGTTCGCTCTGGCGCAGGCCGAAGGTGGCAAACGAGCCGCCATTGGCGCGCAGCTCGGCCAATACCTTTGCCGATGGCGTCGTGTCCGGGTTGGCCAGTTTGACGGCTTGCGCCGCCAGGCTGTCCGCATGCGCCGTGCCGCCAATGCGCGCGTCGAGCAAGGCCGCCACGGGGGCGATGCGCGCCAGCAGTTCTTCGCCCCAGGCCTGCAGGGTGATGTCTGCGCCGTCGCGGCGCAGGGTCAGGCCCGGCGTGCGGCCTTCCTTGACGGTGCGCGCAAAATTGTGCGTGTAGCAGGCGCTTTGCTCGGCCGAGATGGGCGCACTGTCGTCGAGCGCGCAGAACAGCAAAAACGCGTCGAGGAAGCGGCCCGTTTCCAGGCTGATGCCGACCGGTTCGAACGGGTCGACATCCATGCAGCGCACTTCGATGTATTGCACGCCGCGCAGGCACAGGGCCTGGATGGGGCGCTCGCCCGTGCGGATCACGCGTTTCGGACGGATGGTCGAATAGTATTCATTTTCGATCTGCAGCACGTTGGTGGACAATTGAATCCACTCGCCATCCTTCTTTGTACCCAGCGCCGCATACGGCGGATACGGGTCGTTGACGGCGTGCGTGAGGGCGCTGACGTAGTCTTCCAGGCTGTTTTCGTGCGGGCGCAGGCCCGACTGGGCGTCGTTCTGGTAGCCGAGGTCGCTCATGCGCAAGCTGGTGGCGTACGGCAGGAACAGGGTGTCGTCGGACAAGGTGTCGAGCTTGTGCGCGCGGCCGCGCAGGAAACCGGCCGACAGCGCCGGCGAGGCGCCGAACAGATACATCAGCAGCCAGCTGTAGCGGCGGAAATTGCGGATCGTCGCCAGATAGCTTTCCGACTGCACGTCTTTCGGCGAGGCAGCTGCCTGCGTCGGGCTGGCGCTGGTGTCCGGGTTGCTGGCGAGCACTTGCCACAGCTGTTCGTCGAGCGAATAGTTGTAATGGATGCCGGCGATGCATTGCATGGCCTTGCCGTAGCGCAAGGCCAGGCCGCGCCGGTAGACGTGCTTGAGCATGCCCATGTTCGAGCTGCCGTAGTTGGCGATCTCGATCTGCGCTTCGGGCGGCAACTGGCACGGCATCGACTGGCTCCACAGCAACTCGTCACCGAGGCGGCTGTAGGCGTAGCGGTGTACGGTATCCAGCTTGCTTAATGTCGTGGCGATGTCGCTTTCAGCCGGGGTGATGAATTCGAGCAGCGCTTCGGCGTAGTCGGTGGTGATTTCAGGGTGCGTCAGCGCCGAGCCCAGGGCCGCGGGGTGGGGCGTGGAAGCCAGATGGCCGGCAGGGTCGACGCGCAGGGTTTCACGCTCGATGCCGCGCAAGCCGCCCAGCAGCGCGCGGTTGGCATCTTCGGTCAGCAATGCCAGGCGGCGAGTCAACAGGTTGGGCAATTTGAGCTTCCTTTCTTGTGCAGCATATAAATAATTTGTGCTGAGATTAACCGAATTTTGGCAAATGCGTCGGCGCCGGCCCAAAAAACGCCGCGTCGCCAGCGTCCGCCCCAGGCAAGAGGGGCGGCGCTTCGGTCAGGAATTCGCTTGATATTTTAACAAACTGCGGAGCATCTGGCGCGTTGCCGGATCAAGCCCCGCGCACGTGGATGGGTCAGCCCAGGCGGGCGCCGCTGACGCGCTCGATGCCGGCCAGGTCGCGCCAGCTCTGCACTTTGCTGTAGCCGGCGTCGGCCAGCAAGCCGCGCACGGATGCCGCCTGGTCATAGCCGTGTTCCATCAGCAGCCAGGCGCCCGACGCCAGGTGGCGCGCGGCGCCGGCGACGATGGTGCGCAGTGCCGACAGGCCATCGGCGTGGTCGGTCAGCGCACCGGCCGGTTCGAAGCGCAAATCGCCTTCGGCCAGGTGGCGGTCGCCGCTGGCGATGTAGGGGGGATTCGAGACAATCAGGTCGAATTTTTCCGTGCCCAGCGCTTCGAACCAGTCGCTGGCCATGAAGGTGATGTTGACGCCGTTGGCGCTGGCGTTGCGGCGCGCCACGGCCAGCGCCGTGCTGCTGACGTCCAGGGCCGTGACGACGGCGTCGGGCCGCGTGTACGCCAGCGCGACGGCGATGGCGCCGCTGCCCGTGCCCATGTCGAGCACCCGTCCGCCCGGTGGCAGGCGCTCGAGCGCCAGTTCCACCAGCACTTCCGTGTCGGGGCGGGGGATCAGCACGGCGTCGTTGACTTCGAACGGCAGACCGAAGAATTCGCGTTGGCCGACGATATAGGCGATCGGCTCGCCTTGCAGGCGGCGCGCCAGCAAGCCTGACAGGCGTTCGGCTTCATGCGAAGTGAGCACGCGCTCCGATTGCGTGATCAGCGAGACGCGCGACAAGCCCAGCGCGTGGCCCAGCAGGATGCGGTTGTCGAGCGGGTCGAGCAGCGGACGGATTTGCAGGGCGCCGACAGTGCTGCCGGCGGGGATCAGTGTTTCTGGCATGGTACTTTCAATTATTTCTGACGGCGCAGCAAGGTCCACAGCAGGCCGATGGCGAAGATGGCGAACCAGATGAACGCCCATTGCGGGATCGACAGGCCGAAAAACGGCTCGCCGGCGTTTTCGCAGGCGCCATACGATTCAAACATGAAGGGCATGAGTTCGGCCGTGAAGATCTTGTTCAGCGCCGTTTCCACCGGATCGATGCCGCACGAGAAGCCGGGATGGGCCAGTACGTACAAATGCTTGGCGCCCACGCCCAGGCCGCCCAAGGCCGCCAATATACCGATGCCGGCGCCGATTTTCGGTCGGTTGGCGGCCGCGCCAGCCAGGCAGGCGATGCCGATGGCGAGGAACAGGTAGCGCTGGATCACGCACAGCGGGCACGGTGCCATGTTCATGGCATGCTGCAAATACATGGCCACGCCCAGCATCAGGAAACACAGGGCGGCGATCAACAGGAGGACGGTGCGTGAATTTTTCATGGGCGACACGGTGAGGTGGATGGAATCGAGCTGGCCATTTTCGCACAAGGCCGGATTTTTATTGCTTAGCCGCTACTTAAACCCTTGATCTGGCTGGGCGCTTTAAAAAGTGTTCAGGGCAAGGCGCATCGCCGCAGGCAGTACGAATGTACGGCCAGGCGATGCAACGCCGCCATGGACGCTTTTTAATCGCCCAGCGCGGCCAGCAGCTCCGCCTGGTGTTCAGCCGCCAGCGCATTCGTCAAATCCGTCAAATCCCCATCCATGATGAAGTCCAGCTTATACAAGGTCAAATTGATGCGGTGGTCCGTCAGGCGGCCTTGCGGGAAGTTATAGGTGCGGATGCGCTCGCTGCGGTCGCCCGAGCCGATCAGGCTCTTGCGCGTGGCCGCTTCTTTCGACTGCTGCTCGCGCAGCTGCACATCCTTGATGCGCGCGGCCAGCACTTTCATGGCTTGCGCCTTGTTCTTGTGCTGGCTGCGGTCATCCTGGCATTCCACCACGATACCGGTCGGCAAGTGGGTAATGCGCACGGCCGAATCGGTCTTGTTGATGTGCTGGCCGCCCGCACCCGAGGCGCGGTAGGTGTCGATGCGCAGGTCGGCCGGGTTGATGTTGACGTCTTCCACTTCATCGGCCTCGGGCATCACGGCCACCGTGCAGGCCGACGTATGGATGCGGCCCTGCGTTTCCGTGGCCGGCACGCGCTGCACGCGGTGGCCGCCCGACTCGAATTTCAGCTTCGAATACGCACCATTGCCGACCACGCGCACGATCACTTCGCGGTAGCCGCCCAGGTCGGAGTCGGACGACGACACCAGCTCGACTTGCCAGCGGTTGCGCTCGGCAAAGCGCGAGTACATGCGCAGCAGGTCGCCGGCGAACAGGGCCGATTCATCGCCGCCCGTGCCGGCACGAATTTCCAGGAAGATATTGCGCTCGTCATTGACATCCTTCGGCAGCAGCATGGTTTGCAATTCGCGTTCCAGGCGCGCCATGGTGGCTTTCGCCGCCTCGATTTCTTCCTGCGCGAATTCCTTCATGTCCGGGTCGCCCAGCATCTCTTGCGCCGTCGCAATATCGTTGCCCGCTTCCTGGTAGGAATGGTACAGGGCCACCAGCGGGCCCAGTTCGGCGTGCTCGCGCGTCATCTTGCGGTAGCTGTCCATGTTCGACGTGGCGTCCGGGTGCATCAACAGTTCGTCGAGTTCGACCAGGCGGTTCGCCAGTTGATCGAGTTTGCCCAGCATGGATGGTTTCATAGCGATTCGCGGTAAAAGAGTGTAGGGATGGTGCTGGTCCGGCACGCCCGGCAGGCGGGCAGGGGGCGGCCGCGCGGGCGGCCAGCGGGGCTGCGCTAACGGCGGGGACGGAACAATTTTGGCAGCAGGGTGACCAGCTGCTTGCGCTCGTCGCCTTGCGCATGGTGCAGCGCCTGCTGCGGACCGTGCAGGAACTTGGCCGTCAAGCCTTTCGACAGCGCTTCGAGCACGGCGTCGATGTCGGCGCCCTTGGCCAGCATCTTGCGCGCCCGTTCCACTTCCATTAGGCGCAGCGCTTCGCTGTTTTCATGCAAATGCTGGATGACGGGCACCATGGCGCGGTCGTCGACCCAGCTCATGAACGATTGCACGCGCGTCTCGATGATGGTCTCTGCTTGCGCCACGGCCGCTTGCCGGCTTTCCAGGCCCGTCTGCACGACCTTGCCCAGGTCGTCGACCGTGTACAGGAAGACATCGTTCAGGCGGCCCACTTCCGATTCGATGTCGCGCGGCACGGCCAGGTCGACCATGAACATGGGTTTGTGGCGGCGCGCCTTGATGGCGCGCTCGACCAGGCCCAGGCCCAGCAGCGGTAACGATGATGCCGTGCACGAGATGACGATGTCGAACTGGTGCAGCATTTCTGGCAAGTCCGCCAGGCGGATAGCCTTGCCGTTGAAACGGTGCGCCAGTTCCTCGCCCCGTTCCATGGTGCGGTTGGCAATCGTGATGCTTTTCGGATTTTGCGCGGCAAAGTGCGTGGCACACAATTCAATCATTTCGCCGGCGCCGATGAACAGCACGTTCTGCTCGGCGATCTTGTCGAAGATGCGCTGCGACAGGCGCACGGCGGCGGCCGCCATGGAAACGCTGTGGGCGCCGATTTCGGTGCTGCTGCGCACTTCCTTGGCGACGGAAAAACTGCGCTGGAACAACTGGTGCAGATACGTGCCCAGGCCGCCCGCCTCGTCGGCCGTGCGGATGGCGTCCTTGATCTGCCCCAGGATCTGCGTTTCGCCCAGCACCATCGAGTCCAGCCCGGAGGCGACGCGGAAGGTGTGGCGCACGGCATCGTGCTGCGGCAGCATATATAAGTGGGGGCGCAGCTCGCTGTAGTTGAGCTTGTGGTAGTCGGCCAGGAAATGCGCGCCCGCGTCAAGCGGGTTCGGCACATGGCTGGCCGCATACAGCTCGGTGCGGTTGCACGTCGAGAGTATGGCCGCTTCGTCGTTGTCGCGCAGGTCGATGCGCTGGAACCAGGTACGCGCCGCCATTACCGCCGAACCCAGATGCTCAGGCGCAAACGCCAGCTGTTCGCGGAGCGACACTGGGGCGGTGGTATGGTTGAGGCCGACGGCGAGCAGTTGCATTTCAGGGCTGTTGGGAATTCTTATGCCGACATTATAACGCCTTGTGCCCGCTCTTTGAGCAGTTCGCCTGTTTTCGTCCGGATGCGTGGGCGTCACCCGCCCAGTTTTTCCAGGCGATAGCCATAACTGTAGACGGGCACGAGGCGGTAGCCGTGTTCCGGTTTCAGCTGCAGCTTGTTGCGCACGCGCGAGACGTGGGTATCCATGGTGCGCGAGGGCAGGGCCGTGTCGCGCTGCCACACGGCTTCATGGATGTAGGCGCGCGACAGGGGACGGCCCATGTTGCGGAAAAACAGCAGCGCCAGGGCGAATTCCTTGTGCGTCACGTCCAGCACTTCGCCATCCTTCAGCAGGCGGCTGGGGCGGGTTTCAAACGTGTAATGACCAAATTGCAAGTACTCGGCCCCATTCTGCGCCGGGTAGGCGACGCGCAGCAGCGCCTGGGTGCGCAAAGTCAGTTCGCTGCGCCGCAAGGGCTTGATCATGTAGTCGTCGGCGCCGGCCGTCATGCCGGCCACCACATCATCTTCGCCCGAGCTGTTGGTCATAAACAACACGGGCGCCTTCGGCGCCAGTTTTTCCCGGGCACGGCGCAATACTTCGGCACCGTCCAGATCGCTCACATGCCAGTCGAGGATGAGCATGTCGCAACTGTCCTTGCGCAATTGCCCCAGCATTTCCTTGCCACTTTGAAACTCGTGGCAAGCGTGGCCGGCGGCGGTGAGCACCTGGCAGATCAGCTCTGCCTGACTATGGTCGCTATCGAGTACGGCAATTCGCATAATGGGCTGGAATGTGTAGCAACAAACAGACGTTCCGCTCTGCTTATCGTAATGTTAAGGAATGCTCAAGTGAAATATAACAGAGATTGCAACTGTGTCCAGTGAAATCGGCGGGCAGATCCTTTACGTTACACTTGTTCATCTACCCTCACCGCGGAGAAACGGCAATGACAGACAAGAGCAGTACCGATTGGACCCTGATACCGGCCAGTCGTGTCGAAATCGAGCAAGTGCGCGAGCGCTGCCGGCGCCTGGTGCAGCGGCGTGCCGTGATGTCGGCGGGCGCCTCGGCCATTCCCATTCCCGGCATCGACCTGATGTCGGATGTCGGCCTGTTTTCCATGCTGATCAACGATATCAACCACGAATTCGGCCTGACGCCCGAGCAGATCGAGCGCCTCAACCCGCAGTTCAAGCTGATGGCTTACCGCGCGGCGGTGGGCATGGGCGGCATGCTGGTGGGGAAGCTGGTGTCGCGCGAACTGATCCTCCAGCTGCTCAAGCGCAGTGGCGTCAAGATTGCCACCAAGCAGGTGGCGCGCTTCGTGCCGTTCGCCGGGCAGGTGGTGGCGGCAGCCATCGGCTACGCCGTGTTCCGCCAGATCGGCAACCAGCACGTGAATGCCTGCGCCGCGGTGGCGCAGGAATTGCTCACGGTCAGGCCGGATTAAAGACCTTAAGCGTCCGGCAGCACCACGTTGACGTCGAGCACCTCCAGGTTGCCCTGGCGGTCCAGCGAGATCTTGATGTCGTCGGCATTGACCTTGGTGTACTTGGAAATGACGGCGATCAATTCCTTGTGCAGGGCGGGCAGGAAGTCCGGACCACCGCGGCCGCTGCGTTCGCGGGCGATGATGATCTGCAGGCGTTCCTTGGCGGCGGTGGCCGTCTTCGGCTTGGGGGGGAACAGGAAAGAAAGCAAGGCCATATCACTTCGCCCCAAAAATGCGCTGGAGTAATCCAGGCTTTTCATAGTTGGTAAAGCGCAACTCGACCTCTTCGCCGAGGAAACGCGAGACCACGTCTTCATAGGCTTGCGCCACGTCCGTGCCCTTGAAATGGATGGCCGGGTTGCCCTGGTTCGAGGCGGCCAGCACTTGTTCCGATTCCGGAATGATGCCCACCAGCGGGATGCGCAGGATTTCCTGCACGTCCTGGTAGGACAGCATTTCATCCGATTCCACGCGTTTCGGCGAGTAACGGGTGATCAGCAAATGTTCCTTGACCGGTTCGCCGCCCGTCTGCGCGCGGCGCGACTTGGCTTGCAGGATGCCGAGGATGCGGTCCGAATCGCGCACCGACGACACTTCCGGGTTGGTCACGATGATGGCTTCGTCGGCAAACGTCAGCGCCATCAGCGCGCCATGCTCGATGCCGGCCGGCGAATCGCAGATGATGAACTCGAAACCCATGTTGATCAGGTCGTTCAACACGCGTTCCACGCCTTCTTCCGACAAGGCATCCTTGTCGCGCGTTTGCGACGCGGGCAGGATGAACAGGTTGTCGCAGTGCTTGTCCTTGATCAGGGCCTGGTTCAGCGTGGCTTCCTTGTTGATCACATTGATCAGGTCGTAGACGACGCGGCGCTCGCAACCCATGATCAGGTCGAGGTTGCGCAGGCCCACGTCGAAATCGAGCACGGCTGTCTTGTGGCCGCGCATGGCCAGGCCAGTGGAAAAACTGGCGCTAGAGGTCGTCTTGCCGACACCGCCCTTGCCGGACGTCACAACAATAATTCTTGCCACAAATAATCCTTTTCAGATATCTCTTGAATTGTGCAGCTTAAGAGCGGTTCACGGGAGTGACCGGATTGACAGAGTGTATATCGATTCTGTCTCCAGCCAAACGAATTTGCGCGGGTCCGCGTGCCATTTCCGCCGGGAAACCATCCTCGAACGTGCGGTACACGCCGGCGATCGACACCAGTTCAGGCTCCATGGCCAGCGCGAAAATGCGCGCCTGGGCATTGCCCGAGGCGCCGGCCAGCGCGCGGCCATACAGCGAGGAATACACATGGATGCTGCCGTCGGCGATGATTTCGGCGCCATTGTTCACCACGGCGGTGATGATCAGGTCGCAGCCGCGCGCATAAATGCGCTGGCCCGCACGCACAGGCGTGTCGATCACCATCACTTGCGCTTCGGCGCCCGCCTGGGCGGCCGCCGTGGGCGTATCCTTGGGCGGCGCATCGTCGCGCGTCTTGCCGCTATCGAGGCTCAAGCCTTGCGCCAGGATGGCGTCCTGCATCTCGGCCGGCGCATTGCGCACGGCCACGGCATTCAAGCGGTATTTTTTCAGCAGGGCCACCAGCGAAGCCCAATCGACGGGCATGCCGCCAGGCGGCAAGTCGGCCACATCCAGCACGGCCAGGTCATCTTCGAAAAAGTCCGCCACGCCTCCCGTCATGTCGCGCAAGGCGGCATCGAGTGCCTGCGTATCGGCGCTATGCATAATGGCGGAGACAGCAACGACGGTGGAAATCTTGATTTCGATAGGCTTCTGCGACGGGCTTTTGGACATAAACATTTATCAAAGTGAAACTGCGGCAGGCCAGATGTTCCGTACGGCAACAATGGGAGCAGTAAATTTCTTGCATTCTACTGCAAAAAAATCAGCATCAGGGGCCTGGCGCGTGCTATTCCGCAGGGCAACAGTGACTTCTTGTCAAAAAACAAGGGCGGCGCCCCGGAAAACCGCTGCGCCGTCCCGAGCGCAGCCGAGAATGCGGCTTGAGTACGCCTATGGCATCAAGCTGCCCGCATCTGCTGAGCCGCCGCGACCATATTTTTTAAAGCCGCTTCCGTTTCCGCCCAGCCCCGCGTCTTCAAGCCGCAGTCCGGATTCACCCATAAATTGGCTGGTGGAATGATGGCACTGGCTTTTTGCAGCAATTTCACCATATCGACGGTCGTGGGGACGCGCGGCGAATGGATGTCGTACACGCCAGGGCCGATTTCGTTCTGATACTGGAACTGGCCCAAGCCCGTCAGCAACTCCATGTCCGAGCGGCTCGTCTCCAAGGTGATGACGTCGGCATCCATGGCGGCGATCTGCGGCAGGATGTCGTTGAACTCGGCATAACACATGTGCGTGTGGATCTGCGTCGTGTCGCTGACCACGGACGCGGCGATGCGGAAGGCGCGCGTGGCCCAGTCCAGGTAGGCGTCCCACTGGCCGCGGCGCAGCGGCAAGCCTTCGCGGATGGCCGGTTCGTCGATCTGGATGATGCCGATGCCGGCCGTTTCCAGGTCTTGTACCTCGTCGCGGATGGCCAGGGCCAGCTGCAGCGCCGTGCTGGCGCGCGGCTGGTCGTCGCGCACGAACGACCATTGCAAGAGCGTGACGGGACCCGTCAGCATGCCCTTCATGGGTTTATGCGTCAGGCTTTGCGCGTGCACCGTCCATGCGACGGTCATGGCGGCCGGGCGCTGCACGTCGCCGTAGATGACGGGCGGTTTCACACAGCGCGAGCCGTACGATTGCACCCAGCCCAGGCGCGTGAAGGCGAACCCGTCCAGTTGTTCGCCGAAGTACTCGACCATGTCGTTGCGTTCCGCTTCGCCATGCACCAGCACGTCCAGACCCAGCGCTTCCTGGCGCCCCACGGCGTGGGCAATTTCGGTGCGCATCTGGTTTTCATACTCGGCGCTGGCCAGTTCGCCCCGTTGATGGCTGGCGCGCGCGGCGCGGATGGCCGCCGTCTGCGGGAAGGAGCCGATGGTCGTCGTCGGGAAGTCGGGCAGCTGAAAACGCGCGCGCTGCACGGCCTGGCGCAGCGGGAAGCTGGAATCGCGGCGGTCGACGGTGGGCGTGAGCGTTTGCAGGCGCTGTGTGACCGAGGCACGCTGCACGCGGGGGCTGGCGCGCCGCCCGGCGATGGCCAGGCGAGAAATGGCCAATGCGGCCAGCGCGGCGGCGTCGGACCGGCCTTCCAGTGCCCCCTTGAGCAGGGCCAGTTCCGCCAGCTTTTCCGTGGCAAACGCCAGCCAGCTCTTGATTTCCCCGTCGAGCTCCGTTTCCGCTTCCAGGCTGAACGGCACGTGCAGCAGCGAGCACGACGGCGCCAGCCACAGCTGGCCGTTGCGCTTGGCTGCCAGCGGCTGCAGCACGGCCAGGGCCGCGTCGAGGTCGGTGCGCCAGATGTTGCGCCCGTCGACGATGCCGATCGACAAGACTTTATGCGCGGGCAGCCAGTCCGTCACGCTGATCAGCTCATGCGGCGCGCGGATGCCGTCCACGTGCAGGCCGGCCACGGGCAGGCGGCAGGTCAGGCTGAGGTTTTCTTCCAGCGGCGAGAAATAGGTGGCCAGCAAGATATTCACGCCCACCTGGTTCAGCTGCCAGTAGGTGCTTTCAAAAGCGCTGCGCCAGGCGTTGGGCAAGTCCAGGCCCAAAATCGGTTCGTCGAGCTGCACCCAGGTCACGCCTTGCTGTTTCAGGCGGTCGAGCAGGGCGCCGTACACGGGCAGCAATTGTTCCAGCAGGGCCAGACGATGGAAGCCAGACTCGCCCGGCGTCTTTTCCTTGCCCAGCCAGAGGAAGGTGAGGGGGCCGATCAGGGCCGCCTTGACCTGGTGGCCCAGCGCCTGCGCCTCGGCCACTTCCGCCAGCAGGCGCTCGCAAGCCAGCGAAAATTGCGTCTGCGGCGACAATTCGGGCACCAGATAGTGGTAATTGGTGTCAAACCACTTGGTCATTTCCAGCGCGGCAGTGCCTGCGGCGTGTGCATGGCCGCAGTCCGCGTGTTGCGCATGCGTTGCTTCACCGCGCGCCATGGTGAAATAGCGCGCCAGCGGTGATTGCTCCGGCGTAAAGTTGAAACGCGCCGGTTCGCAGCCCAGCAGCTGGATATGGCTGGCCACCTGGTCGTAAAAGGCGAAGTCGCCCACGGTGACGTAAGCGAGCCCGGCGTCGCGCTGCTGCGCCCAGTGGCGTGCGCGCAGTTGCTGGCCCGTCGCTTCCAGGGCGGCCTCGGACATCTCGCCACGCCAATGGCTTTCCAGTGCCAGTTTCAATTCACGCGCGGCGCCGATACGGGGAAAGCCAAGGATGTGGGTACGAATGGTCATGATGTCATCGAGATTTAATGTGAATGCGCTAGAGTGTGCGGCAACTTGATCTATAATCAAAACGAAACATTTTGCCGAATAACATGAAAATAATTCACGCACAGAATCCATTTCCCCAATGCTAGAAATCCGCCACCTGCGCACCCTGAGTGCCTTGCGTTCCTCCGGCAGCCTGGTACGCGCCGCGCAGTTGCTCAATTTGACCCAGTCGGCGCTGTCGCACCAGATCCGCTTGCTGGAAGAGCGCTACAAGGCGCCCTTGTTCGAGCGCAAGTCGATGCCGATCGCGTTTACGGCCACGGGCAGCCGGCTGCTGGAGCTGGCCGACAAGCTGCTGCCCGAGATCGAGCTGGCCGAGCGCGACGTGGCGCGCCTGTCGCAGGGCGACAAGGGGCAGCTGCGCGTGGCGCTTGAATGCCATACCTGCTTCGACTGGCTGATGCCGGTGATGGATGCGTTCCGCCAGCGCTGGCCGGAAGTGGAGATCGACCTGGTATCGGGCTTTCACAGCGAACCGGCGGACTTGCTGCGCTCGGGCGAGGCCGATCTCGTGATCGGCTCGCCTTACGGCCCCGACTTCACCGTGTTTCCCCTATTCCGCTTTGAAATGCTGGTGGTGATGGCGCAGAAGCACCGGCTGCAGGCGCAGCGCCGGCTGGTGGCGGCCGACTTTACGGGCGAGACCCTGATCACCTATCCCGTGCCGGAAGAGCGCATCGATCTGATCCGTGAAGTGCTGAAGCCGGCCGGCATCCAGTTTGAACGCCGCACGGCGGAACTGACGGTGGCCGTGCTGCAACTGGTGGCGAGCCGGCGCGGCATCGCCGCCTTGCCGAACTGGGCCATCAAGAATTATGTCGATTACGATTATGTGGTGGCGCGCCCGGTGGGCGAGCACGGCCTGTGGAGCGACTTGTACGTGTCCGTGCCGGAGCAGTTGCAGGACAAGGCGTATGTGCGCGATTTCGTCAGCGTGATACGCGAGCAGTGCGCGGCCTCGCTTGACGGTATCAAGTTGTTGTCCTGATCAACGTTGAGTTGGAAACAAACCAACAGCAAAGCTTGATAAATATCAAGGTTTAGCAATGAACCACCGCTTACAGTTGAGCACTGTGCGGCGCAACATGGCGCTGCCTACTCTTTGGGGAGGAACACGATGTTTTCATTTTCCGAGCAATGGGCACTGGCCGGCAAGGCCGTGGTGGAAGCACAATTGATCAGCGCGCAAGCGTATGCCCAGGCCGCCGTCGAGAGCGGCGCCAGCGTGCTGGACTTGCAGCTCGATGCAGCCCGCGCGGCGCTGGCGGCCGCTACGGTGGCGGGCAATCAGCTGCTGTCCGCGAAGGATACGCAAGCGCTGCTGGAACTGTCGCGCACGCAGTCGCAACTGGCCATCGAACGCATCGGTGCATATGGCCGCCAGGCAAAGGATGTTGCTCAGGAAACCCAGGAGAAATTCGACACTGTGACAAAGGGTGAGTTTGCTGCATCGCGTCAAAAATTTGGCGAGCTGGTGCAGGTGGTAAAGCAAACGCCCGTGCCCCTGATTATTCCCTTCAATAATTTTCTAAAAACCACTTTCGGCGGCGCCGATGAAGGGTATGATAAAAATAAAAACACGCGTCCCGCTCGTCAAGCGTAGGCGCGTTGTGGCCCGGCAGCGGCTATCCGCCGCGCCAGGCCGCCCGCCGCCACTGCAGGGCAGGCCGCCATCGCTGCCGCCTGCGGTGTGGCGCTGGAACTGTGGCGTATGCCACGCTAGAATGAAACACAGCTTGCTGTGTCTTCCCGGATTCATTGGATTGTATTAACACCTTCACCTTGGCCCTCGTGGCCTGCATATCGGAGAAATAAATGGATGATGTCGTAATCGTGGCCGCCGGCCGTACCGCAGTCGGCAAATTCGGTGGCAGTCTGGCCAAGATTCCTGCGTCCGAACTGGGCGCGCATGTAATCAAGGGCTTGCTGGCACAAACCGGCATCGACCCGAACCTGATCGGCGAAGCGATCCTGGGCCAGGTGCTGACGGCTGCCGTCGGCCAGAACGCCGCGCGCCAGGCTGTCATCAAGGCTGGCCTGCCCAGCTCCATCCCGGCATTCACCATCAACAAGGTATGCGGCAGCGGCCTGAAGGCTACACACCTGGCGGCGCAAGCGATCAAATGTGGCGACGCCAACATCATCATCGCCGGTGGCCAGGAAAACATGAGCGCCTCGCCGCACGCGATGAACGGCTCGCGCGACGGTTTCCGCATGGGCGACTTCAAGATGGTCGACACCATGATCGTCGACGGCCTGTGGGACGTGTACAACCAGTACCACATGGGCATCACGGCGGAAAATGTCGCCAAGAAATACGAAGTGACGCGCGCGGAGCAGGATGAATTCGCGCTGCAGTCGCAACTGAAGGCGGAAGCGGCGCAAAAAGCGGGCAAGTTCAAGGATGAAATCCTGCCGCTGGAAATCGCCAACAAAAAAGGCACCGTGGTCTTCGACAGCGACGAATACATCAAGCCCGGCTCGACCCTGGAATCGCTGACCGGCCTGCGCCCTGCGTTCGCCAAGGACGGTACCGTCACCGCCGGCAATGCTTCCGGCCTGAACGATGGTGCCGCCGCCGTCATCATGATGTCCGCTGCGCAAGCGAAAGAACTGGGCTTGAAGCCGCTGGCACGCATCAAGGCGTACGCCTCGTCGGGCCTGGACCCGGCCGTCATGGGCATGGGCCCTGTCTCCGCTTCGCGTCTGTGCCTGAAAAAAGCCGGCTGGACGCATGAAGAGCTGGACTTGATGGAAATCAACGAAGCGTTTGCCGCGCAAGCGATTGCCGTCAACAAGGAAATGGGCTGGGATACCAGCAAGATCAACGTGAACGGCGGCGCGATTGCCATCGGCCACCCGATCGGCGCCTCCGGTGCGCGCATCCTGGTCACCCTGATCCACGAAATGATCCGCCGCGACGCCAAGAAAGGCCTGGCGGCGCTGTGCATTGGCGGCGGCATGGGAGTAGCTTTAGCCATCGAGCGGGATTAATCGCTAGCACCGAACCCGGGCCGTCGCGCGCAGTGTGCGGCGGCCTGGTTCGATGCGGTCGGCTGCCGTTACACGGCGTATGTGGATAGTTTTAAGCAAATGATTAACTTTTTAGCGACAGAACGACACTGAGGGGATGAAAAATGGCAAGAGTTGCATTGGTAACTGGTGGCATGGGTGGTCTGGGCGAAGCAGTCTGTTTCAAGCTGGCGGCGCTCGGCTATCGCGTGGTCACGACCTATTCTCCAGGCAATCAGAAGGTCGCGGACTGGCTGGCGACGACCAAGGACATGGGCTATGACTTCAAGGCGTATCCGTGCGACGTGGCCGACTACGATTCGGCCGCTGCCTGCGTGGCTGCCGTGGAAAAGGACATCGGTCCTGTCGACGTGCTGGTGAATAACGCCGGCATCACGCGCGACATGACGTTCAAGAAGATGGACAAGCCGAACTGGGATGCCGTGATGGGCACCAACCTCGACT
The DNA here is from genome assembly GCF_049897625.1 of Janthinobacterium sp. PSPC1-1. Classification (NCBI taxonomy): domain Bacteria; kingdom Pseudomonadati; phylum Pseudomonadota; class Betaproteobacteria; order Burkholderiales; family Oxalobacteraceae; genus Janthinobacterium; species Janthinobacterium sp. PSPC1-1. The sequence goes on from NZ_JAFCWP010000002.1 coordinate 251,433, forward strand.
CCGTTTTCAACATGACCAAGCCTGTCTGCGATGGCATGGTGGAACGCGGCTGGGGCCGCATCATCAATATCTCGTCCGTGAACGGCCAGAAGGGCGCTTTCGGCCAGACCAACTATTCGGCTGCGAAAGCCGGCATGCACGGTTTCACCAAGTCGCTGGCGCTGGAAGTGGCGCGCAAGAACGTCACCGTCAACACCATTTCGCCAGGCTACATCGGCACCAAGATGGTCATGGCAATTCCGCAGGAAGTGCTCGACAGCAAAATCATCCCGCAAATTCCGATGGCGCGCCTGGGCAAGCCGGAAGAAGTGGCTGGCCTGGTGGCCTACCTGGCTTCTGATGAAGCCGCGTTCGTCACGGGCGCGAATATTTCGATCAACGGCGGCCAGCACATGTCGTAATCGTTGTTGAGGTAAAACAGAGAGACAGCTGCGGCTGTCTTTTTTTTTAGGCTGGCGAGCAAAACGGGACAAGCGCGTGCTTTGCCTTAGAATCAGCATTTCTTCATCGCATCACTCCCCATGACCCTTGTTCCTGCCTTGCGCCGCGCCAGCGTGGCCGTCATCCTGTTCCTGGGCGCCAGCGCGGCCCAGGCCAGCGTCGCGTTCCACGTCACGGTGACTACCGAGCGCGTCAACAAGCCCGGCGTGAAAACCAGCCTGCCCGCGCGCGATACGCAGGACAGCGATGTGGTGCTGGGCGAACATTTCATCAGCGTGCGTGATGGCAAGAGCTTGTCCGTGCTCGACTTTGCCACGCGCCGCCGCCACGTCATCGATACGGCGGCCTCCACCTACGACACGTATTCGTTGTTCGACGTGGCGGGTTTTCGCCGTTTCGAGATAGGACACCGCAAGGGCATGGCCGGCGCGCTCCAGGCTGGCGGCTTGCAAGCCCACGTCACGCCGCTCGTGTACGAGGAGCAATCGCTGTCCGTGCCGGCGGCCAGGCGGCGCAATGCGCTGCTGCCCCAGGTGCTCGACGGCGCCGTACTGTGGTCGCTCGATGAGCAGCCCCTGCTGCGCCTGGGAATAGCCGGCAGCCCCGTCAGCGGCGACGATGCCGTGGCGTTTGCCCAGTACTTGCGCTACACCTGGGGCGGCCACCCGCTGGTATTGAAAATGCTGGCCGGCGGCAAGCGCATTCCCGCCGCATTCACCTTGCACTACCAGGAGGTGGGCGGCAAGGTCACGCGCCATTTCCGTATCAGCCGGCTTGTCATGGATGCGCCGGCCACGTATTCCCTGGCCGCCTACCGGCCACGCCCGCTGGCGGCCGATGCCTCCCCGCTTGAAAGAGTGCTGGCGCAGGCGGCGCGGCTGCCGCCGCTGGGACCTCAGGCGCATCCAGCGCTGCGGGCCGAAGCGGAGCGTCTGTTTGCGGAAGAGAAACCCTTTGACGCCTTCCTGAGCATGCTGGAAGATCATTTTTCCACGGGGGCGCTGGTGGAAAAACTCACGCCCCAGCAGCAACTGGCCATGCAGGAGTGCGAGCCCATCCACGACTTGACGCGGGGGCTGCTGGCCAAGGACCAGGCAGGCATCGCGGCCGCGCTGGCCACCGTGCAGGCATCCAGGAAGCAAACGGGGCTGGACCAGCCCGTACTGGCCTTGTTCGAGGGGAATTTGCGTGCCAAGCTGGGGCAATGGCCCGAAGCGACCGCGCTGTATCTGCAAGTACTGCAGGCGAAGCCGCACATGGCGGCCGTGTACCAGGACCTGGGCGACGCCTTGCTGGCGCAATTCGATGCGCCGAACGCCTGGCGCAGCTGGGATGCGGGCCGGGTCATGGCGCCGTCGCTGCGGCAATTTCGCAAGGTCAACGATTTGGAGCGTAGCCTGTTGCACGACTACCCCGCCTTTTTTGCCGGCGGGGCGACGCTTGCGCCTGAAGTTCAGCCCAGCACCAGCCGCCCGGCCAGCAGCACGAAGACGGTGGGCAGCACGAACTTGCCGTAAGGCGAAGGTTTACCGCGCAGGCGGCGCGCCAGGCGTGCGGCCAGTACGGCGTACAGGGCATCGAACAGCAAGCCCACCAGCACCAGGACGGCGCCCAGACGCAGGTATTGCATGCCGACCTGCTCGCTGCCGACGACGAATTGCGGCAGGAACATGCTGCAAAACAGCAGTGCCTTCGGATTGAGCAGATTCGTCAGGAAGCCGCGCACCAGGCTGGCGCGGGCGCCGTGCGCCGTGGCGGGGGCGGCTTCTTCCTGTGCCGTTCTTGTCGACAGGGCCGACTGCAGCAGGCGCAGCGCCAGGTACAGCAGATACGCGGCGCCCGCCCATTTGACCCACTGCAAGGCTTGCGGATGCGTCACCATCAGCGCCGCCAGGCCCGCGCCCGACAGCGCCACGTGCACGGCGCGCGCCCCGGCAATGCCCAGCGCCGTCACCAGCGCCGTGGCCACGCCGCGCGCGGCGCCCGTCGCCAGCACCAGCGCCATGTCGGGGCCCGGTAATAAAAAGGCGCCGGCCAGTGCCAGCAGGTACATCAGGAAGGTAGAATCGGACATGGCGCAGCTCGGTCACAGGCAAAAAATAAGGGCGGGAGCAACGGCAGTTTGCCGCATGCTCGCCGGGCCCCATTATGTTCTTGTCGCGATGAAATGTGCTTGCTTTTCCTGCCCGGCATGCCCTAGTATTCGGGTAGATTCCACTCCTATAAAAACAAAAAATAGATGAAAATTTCAGAAGTTAGCCTCGACGCCACCGATTTGCAAATACTCAGGCTGTTGCAGGATGAAGGAAGGCTGTCCAACGCGCGCCTGGCCGAGCGCTTGAAGCTCAGTGAAACCCCCGTCTGGCGCCGCCTGCGCCGCCTGGAAGAGGAAGGTTTTATCACCGGCTACCAGGCTTTGCTCAACCGCAAGAAGCTGGGCATCGGCCTGGTGGCATTTGTACGGGTCGTGTTTGCCAACCATGGCGGCGAGCAGCCGTCGCAGTTCGAGCAAGCCATCGCGACGATTCCCGAGATATTGTCGTGCCACAATGTGGCGGGCGAAGCCGATTATTTCCTGCAAGTGGTGGCGCGCGACCTGGAAGCGTATGGCGAATTCGTCTCGACGGTGTTGCGCCGCCTGCCCGGCGTGGCGGAAATCCAGTCCAGCCTGTCGATGCGCGAAATCAAGTCGTCGAACCGCCTGCCCTTGCTGCTGGCCTGAGGCGCCGGGGGCACACTATAATTGGGACAGTTGCCAGGAATCGTGCCTGGCGCCCTGACCGCCATTCCAAGGACCGCTCGCCATGCCCGATTCCCTGTCGCCCCTGTTTCCCGCCCTGACGCCGAACCGGCACGGCATGCTGGCGGTCGATGACCTGCACACCATTTATTGGGAAGAGTGCGGCAATCCCGATGGCATTCCCGTGCTGTTCCTGCATGGCGGCCCCGGCGCGGGCCTGTCGCCGCAGCACCGCCGCTTCTTCGATCCGCAGCGCTACCGCGTGATCCTGTTCGACCAGCGCGGCGCCGGCAAGTCCACGCCGCTGGGCGAATGGCGCAACAACACGACGCAGTTGCTGATCGACGATATCGAAGTGCTGCGCGCCCAGTTCGGCATCGATCAATGGCTGGTGTTTGGCGGCTCCTGGGGTTCGACCCTGGCGCTGGCGTATGGCCAGGCGCATCCGGCAGCTTGCCTCGGTTTCGTGCTGCGCGGCATCTTTTTGTGCACGCAGGCGGAAATCGACTGGTTCATCGAAGGCGTACGCTGGTTCTATCCGGAACTGTACGCAGAATTTGCCGCGCCGATTCCGCCAGAGGAGCGGGGTGACTTGCTGGCCGCCTACGTGCAACGCATCCTCAGCAGCGATCCTGCCGTGTACTGGCCTGCCGCGCGCGCCTGGAGCCGCTTCGAGGGGCGCCGCGTGTACCTGATGCCGCAGCCGGAAGATGCGCCGAACGATGCGCTGGATCTGGGCGTGGGCAGGCTCGAATCGCATTACATGGCCAATCTCGGTTTCTTCGAGGAAGACCAGCTGATCCGCAACATGGGGCGCATCGCGCACTTGCCAGCCGTCATCGTGCAGGGACGCTACGACGCCATCTGCCCGCCGCTGTCGGCCTATCGCCTGCAGCAGGCCTGGCCCGGCGCGCAGCTGGAGATGATACCGGACGCGGGCCATGGCGCGCTCGAGCACGGCATCGCTTCGGCGCTGGTGCGCGCCACCGAGCGCTTCGTCCCGGGGCGCGGCTTCGCATGACGTTACAACACGTCGGTTGGCAAAGCGGCCAGCCGGCGTGCGCCACCTGCTACACTAGCGCCTGTGCCGCCGCCTTCCGCGGGCGGCAGTGCGACCTTACCTTTTTTTACCCATGAACATACAGATCGGCGACATCGGCCATATCATCCAGCTGGCGATTGCGCCGGTTTTCCTGCTGACCGGCATCGGCACCATGCTGGTCGTGCTGACCAACCGCCTCGGCCGCATCATCGACCGCACGCGCGTGCTGGAAGACCGGCTGGACATCGGTTACAACGATTTCTACATGGATGAGTTAGATACGCTCTATACGCGTACCCATCTGATCAATTATTCGATTTCGCTCAGCACGGCCTGCGGTTTTTTCGTCTGCGTCATCATCGCCATGCTGTTTCTGGGCGATATTATGAACCTGACGCTGGACAAATACATCGCGGCCTTCTTTGTGCTGGCCGTGATTTGCCTGATCGGCTGTTTTATTTACTTACTGCGCGAAATTTACCTGGCAGCCAGGGCCCAGCGCATCCGGCGCCATATCCGCCCGCCCCGTTAAGCGGCCGCGCCGGTTTTACCCTACTATTGAAGAACGAGTCCAGCATGCACGATTACAAACGTCCCCCCACCCTGCACCGCTACGGCCAGCGCAGCGAACTCGAGCTGGCGCTGAGCCTGGGCCAGTTCCGTCTGATACCAGCGGGCAATTGCCTGACCCTCAGCTTTTCGCAAGTATGGGACCAGCACCTGTTCGACCTGTTCGCCCCGGCTGACGCCTGTTTGATCATCCATAATACGGAAGAATTCGGCGAACGCCTGCACCGCGCCGTGCAGCGCACTTTGCCCAGCTGGGCCGGCATCGACGGCGTCGTCGAATACGGCCAGCGCGCGGCCCTGGGCGCTACCTTCACCAAGACGCGCGCCGAAGCGCCCGAGCAGGAATGGCTGTTCGCCTGGCGCTCGATGCAGCCGCAGGCCAGCCTGAATCCCGTCACAGTCAAACTGGGCAGCCTGGAAAACTTTGCGGAAATCCGCGACCGCGACACGTATCTGGCGTAACTGCGCCGGAGTTATCCGGATTTATCGGCGTGCTGGCTGTCGATGCGAGCCAGCACAGCCGCCATCATGCGCTCGATATCGCCGCGTATCATGGTCGTGCCCAGCATGCCGGGCACATAGAAGCCCGGCATCAGCCGGCTGGAAAAGACGATGCGTGTGCCGCCCGTCTCGGGGATGGGATACAAATTCCAGCGCGATTCGTAATGCCGCATGTCGCCCGAAATGAGGGCGATATCGATGGCCGTAAACGGCGTTTCCGTGGCCCGCACTACCAGGTGAATGGGGTGGTTCATGAACAGGAAGCGCGCCATGCCCTGCTGTTCGATGATGATTTCATTGCCGTTGCGCGACAGCACGCGGCAGGAACTGAGGTCGGGCACGAATTCATGCATGCGCTCGTAGGTCGTCAAGGTTTTCCACACGGACGCCGGCGGCGCCTGCACGCTGCCGCTGGCATCGACTTCATACATGCGCTGCCCGTCGACCTCGATGCGCTTGACCTCGACCTTCAGCTTGTCCATGCGTATCGCCTGTGCCAGCGCGGTAGCGGGGACGGCGCACAGCATCAGCAGGCAGAGGAAGAGTCGCGTCATGCCACCTAGCCTACGGGAAAGTAGCGCCCGGCACAAGCTGTACCCATCGCCGGCGGGCGCGCCCGTCGATTTAGAACTCCCGGTCTAGAGAAAGTCGCTGCGCTGGCCAGCAATGCTTGTTACCGTACGGCCTGCATACCACCATCTATCGGACTGACCATGACTGCCTATCCCCATCTGCTGGCCCCGCTCGACCTGGGTTTTACCTCTTTGCGCAACCGCGTCATCATGGGGTCCATGCATACGGGCCTGGAAGACCGTTTTTATCATTATGGCAAGCTGGCCGCGTTTTACCGCGAGCGGGCACGCGGTGGCGTGGGTCTGATCGTCACGGGCGGTATCTCGCCAAACCGCCAGGGCTGGTTGCTGCCGTTCGGCGGCACTTTGAATTTCCTCGGCGACGTGCCGAACCACCGCAAGGTGACGCGCGCCGTGCACGAGGAGGGTGGCAAGATCGTCATGCAGATCCTGCATGCGGGCCGCTATGGCTATCAGCCGTTCGTCGTCTCGGCATCGGCGAAAAAATCGCCGATCTCGCCCTTCCGCCCCCGTCCCCTGAGCGAGCGGGGCATCGAGCGCACCATCTGCGACTACGTGCGCTGCGCGCGCCTGGCGCAAAAGGCGGGCTACGACGGCATCGAAGTGATGGGCAGCGAAGGCTATTTATTGAACCAGTTCCTGTGCGCGCGCACGAATCTGCGCCAGGACCGCTGGGGCGGCACGATCGAGAACCGCATGCGCCTGCCGGTGGAGATCGTGCGCCGCATCCGCGCCGCCGTCGGCCCCAACTTCATCATCATGTACCGCCATTCCCTGCTCGACCTGGTCGAGGGCGGCAATACCTGGGATGACGTGGTGACGGTCGCCAAGGCGCTGGAGCAGGCCGGCGTGACCATTCTCAATACGGGCTTCGGCTGGCATGAGGCAAGGGTGCCCACCATCGTCACCTCCGTGCCGCGCGCCGCCTTTGCCAGCGTGGCGGGCCGGCTGCGCCGCGAAGTCACCATTCCCGTGGTGGCCTCGAACCGCATCAACATGCCGCACGAAGCGAACGCCATCCTGGAACGCGGCGACTGCGACCTGGTGTCGATGGCGCGCCCCTTCCTGGCCGACCCTGACTTTGTCGCCAAGGCCGCTTCAGGCCGCGCCGACGAAATCAACACCTGCATCGGCTGCAACCAGGCGTGTCTGGACCACACCTTTGCCAACAAGCGCGCCAGCTGTCTGGTCAACCCGCGCGCCTGCCATGAAACGGAACTCGTGTACGCGAAAAAGGCCGTGCCGCGCCGGGTGGCCGTCGTCGGCGCCGGGCCGGCCGGCCTGTCGGCCGCCTGCGTGGCCGCCGAATGCGGGCACGCAGTGACCCTGTTCGACAGCAGCGACAGCGTGGGCGGCCAGTTCAAGGTGGCCATGCAGATACCGGGCAAGGAAGAATTTACGGAAACCATCCGCTACTTTGCCCGCCGGCTGGCGCTGCTGGAAGTCAAGCTGCGCCTGGGGCAGCGCGTGACGCGCGAGCAATTGCTGGCCGGCGGCTATGACGACGTCATCGTCGCCACCGGCATCAAGATGCGCCTGCCGGCCATTCCCGGCATCGAGCATCCGAAAGTGCTGTCGTATCTGGATGTGCTGCAAGCCAAGAAACCCGTCGGCGCGCGCGTGGCCATCATCGGCGCGGGCGGCATCGGCTTCGACGTGGGGGAATATCTGCTGCACGACCCGGCGCACCCGCTGCCGCAATCCGTGGCGACCTGGGCGGGCGAGTGGGGCGTGGACTTGAATGCGGCCACCGGTGGCGGCCTGGTGGCCCCCGTGGCGCCTGCGCCCGTGCGGCAGATTTTCCTGTTGCAGCGCAAGACATCGAAAGTGGGCGCGGGCCTGGGCAAGACCTCGGGCTGGGTACACCGCGCGGCCCTGGCGCGCAATGGCGTGGCCATGCTGGCCGGCGTAAGCTACGACAAGATCGACGCGCAGGGCTTGCACATCACCGTGGGCGGCGAGCAGCGCCTGCTGGCGGTGGACAACGTGGTCATCTGCGCGGGCCAGGACAGTTTGACGGAACTCATGCCGCCAGTCGACAAGGATGGCAAGCCCTTACAGGCGGGCGGCCCGCGCTTCCATAAAATCGGCGGTGCCGCGCTGGCGGCGGAACTCGATGCCAAGCGGGCCATACGGGAAGGCGCGGAGCTGGCCGCCAGCCTGTAAAAAGAAAGCCTGCCGGCTGGGAAGCGGGCAGGCTTGGCTTGCAGGACGGAAAGGGTGCTGGCTTAATGCGCGCCGTGGCCCTTGCTGGCCGCCTCAAAACTCTGCAGCACGTGCTCGGCCATGCCATTGGCCAGCTCGTGCTCGCCAATGAAGACCTTGCCCGCGTTTTCCGCGCGCAGCAATTCCGCCTCTTCCTCGCTGTGCGTGCGCACCACCGTCAGGATGGCGGGGTTCAGCGCGCGCGCCGTCTCGATCATGGCGCGCACGTGGAAGGTGTCCGGCGTGGCGATGACGAGCATGGTGGCGTGCGTGATGTGCGCCTGGATCAATACCGCCGGTTCGCCCGCATTGCCGGCCACGGCCGGAATGCCCTGCTTGCGCAGCTGGTCGACGATTTCGCGGTTTTCCTCGGCCACGACAAAGTGGATGCCCCGCTCCATCAGGGCGGCGGCGATGCGCCGGCCCACGCGGCCATAGCCGACCAGCACGATCTGGCCCGACAGCTTTTCCTGCGGCACTGTCATCGGCAGCTCGGCCAGCGGGTCGGTGGTGCGTTCGAACTTGCGCGCAAAATCGCTGTTGCCGATCACGCGCAGCAGCGGCTTGGCCATGCTGAACACGAGCGGGTTGAGGGCGATGGACAGGATGGCGCCGGCCAGGATCAGGCTTTGCCCTTCCTGCGGCATCAGGCCCAGGGAGAGGCCCAAGGCCGCCAGGATGAACGAGAATTCGCCGATCTGCGCCAAGCTGGCCGAGACGATGATGGCGGTTTTCGGCGGATAGCGCAGGGCCATCACCAGTAAAAAGGCGGCGATCGACTTGCCGAAGATAATGATGGCGCACACGGCCAGCACCTGCAGCGGCTTGTCGATGAGGATATTCGGCTCGAACAGCATGCCGACGGAAACGAAGAACAGCACGGCAAACGCGTCGCGCAGGGGCAGGGACTCTTCCGCGGCGCGGTGGCTCAGTTCGGATTCGCGCAGCACCATGCCGGCGAAGAAGGCGCCCAGCGCGAACGACACGCCGAACAGCTTGGTGGAAGCGTAGGCGATGCCAACGGCGGCGGCGATCACGCACAGGGTAAACAGTTCGCGCGAACCGGTGCGCGCCACTTGCCACAAAATCCACGGGAACAGCTTGCGGCCCACCACCAGCATGAAGATGATGAAACCGGCCACTTGTCCCAGGGTCACGGCCAGGGTTTGCCACAGGCTGGTGGCCTCGGCATCCGGCGCGACCTTGCCACCGAGCACACCGGCGAACGCCGGCAGCAGCACCAGCACCAATACCGTGACGAGGTCTTCCACCACCAGCCAGCCGACGGCGATGCGGCCATTGAGCGAGTCGAGGATGCCCCGTTCTTCCAGCGCGCGCAGCAGCACCACGGTACTGGCCACGGACAGGGCCAAGCCAAAGACCAGTCCGCCACCGAGGGTCCAGCCCCACCAGTGGGCCAGGCCCATGCCCATCGCCGTGGCGACGCCGATCTGCAAGATGGCGCCGGGCAGCGCAATCTTGCGCACGTCCCACAAATCGTCGATGGAAAAGTGCAGGCCGACACCGAACATCATCAGCATCACCCCGATCTCCGCCAATTGCCCCGCAATTTCCGCATTCGCCACAAAACCGGGCGTGGCCGGTCCGATGATGATGCCGGCGGCCAGATAGCCGACCAATGCCGGCAGTTTCAGGCGCGCGGCGATGAAGCCGAAGATGAGGCCGAACCCGAGGGCTGCAGCGATGGTGGTGATCAGACTGATGTCATGGGGCATGCGTGGTGGGTTCCTTATGGGGACGTGCGGATGGAAAAAGAGGGTGTTCAGCGATCGAGTATAAACGCAACAAAGCTGCGGCTGGAATTTTCCTGCCGCTTTTTTTACAAAAAATTTGCGCTATATCTTCGTCCAGGTGGCACCGAACACATGCCATCGACTGCGATCTGCGTCTAATTGAGGCAATCAGGCGCATCCCGCTCCCAATGCTTACACCTTGCGCACGACCACGCAGCCGATGGAATAGCCGGCGCCGAACGAGCAGATGACGCCCATGTCGCCCGCCGCCATATCATCCTGATATTTATGGAAGGCAATGATGGAACCGGCCGATGAAGTGTTGGCGTAGGTGTCGAGGATCACGGGCGCTTCGTTGGCTTCGGCGTCGCGGCCCAGGATCAGGCGCGCGATCAGCAGGTTCATGTTCAGGTTGGCCTGGTGCAGCCAGTAGCGGGAGACTTGCGCCACTTCCACGCCGGCCTTGGCCAGGGTCGCCTTGATCATCTCGGCCGCCATCGGGCACACTTCCTTGAAGACTTTGCGGCCTTGCTGGCGGAACAATTTGTCGGCTTTGCCCACGCCGGACTCGTCAAAACGGTTGAGGAAGCCGAAATTGTTGCGGATGGCGTTAGAGAAGCGCGTTTTGAGTTCCGTGCCGATGATCTCGAACTGGTGCGTAGAGACGGCCGTGTCCTTGGCTTCGACGATGATGGCGGTGCAGGCGTCGCCGAAAATGAAATGGCTGTCGCGGTCGCGCCAGTTCAGGTGGCCGCTGGTGATTTCGGGATTCAAGACCAGCACGGCGCGCGCCTGGCCGCTTTGCACGGCGGCCACGGCTTGCTGGATGCCGAAGGTGGCGGACGAACACGCCACGTTCATGTCAAAACCATACCCGTCGATGCCCAGCGCATCCTGCACTTCCACCGCCATGGCGGGATAGGCGCGCTGCATATTGCTGCACGCCACCAGCACCATGTCGATGTCGGCCGGCGTGCGGCCGGCGCGCGTCAGCGCATCGCGCGCGGCGGCGACCGCCATTTCCGCCTGCAAGGACAGTTCGTCATCGCCCCGTTCCGGGATGCGCGAGACCATGCGCGCCGGATCGAGGATGCCTTCCTTTTCCATCACGAAGCGCGACTTGATGCCGGACGCCTTTTCGATGAAGGCCACGCTCGACAGCTCCAGCGCCGTCACCGTGCCTGCGGCGATCGCGTCGGCGTGATCGGCATTGAACTTTTCCGCGTAAGCATTGAAGCAGATGACCAGCTCTTCGTTGGAGATCGAAAATGGCGGCGTGTACAGTCCGGTACCGCTGATGACGACTTGTTTCATGGTTAAACTTTCAAATTTGGCAATCGGCGCGCTGCCGATAAGTGAAGCAAATTTTACACAAACGGGCTCGACTGTAGAGAGTTTCGTGTTGCGGGGGAGGGGGAAGTGTGGCGGAAGATTGATTTTTGTCGCGTGGACGGCTTACCGGGGGGCATTGCGCCCCCCGCTGTGCTGCTGGCGATGTTGCTTACTTCTTCTGTTCTTTCTTGACGTCGGCCTGCACCACCACCGGTTCGGCCTTGGCCAGCTGGACTGGTAAACCCTTCAGGTGGTTCAGCGCCTGGTGCAATTGAAAATCGTCCTTGCTGCCAAATTCCAGCGGCTTGCGGGTCTTTTCCAGGGCAATGATGCGCAATTGCTCTTCCATCTCGTCGTTGACGGGGGCAGCTTTAGCACTTTCCTGGTCACGGTCGTTGCTCAGGTGCTTGGTCAGGTCCGCTTCGCGGATGCGCAAGCCGTTCAGGCCGTCGCCGTCCGCATTTTCATCGACCAGCAGGTCGGGCACGATGCCCTTGGCCTGGATCGAGCGGCCTTTCGGCGTGTAGTAGCGGGCCGTCGTCAGTTTGACGGCCGTGTCGGCCGTCAGCTGGCGGATGGTTTGCACGGAACCCTTGCCGAAGGTTGGCGTGCCGATGATGGTGGCGCGCTGGTAATCCTGCAGGGCACCGGCGACGATTTCCGAGGCCGAGGCCGAACCCGTGTTGACCAGCACCACCAGCGGCACTTTCTTGATAGCGGCCGGCAATTTCGCCAGCGCATCGCCTTCCGCGCGGAAGGTATAGTATTCGGCGCGGCCATAGAACACCTGTTTCGAGTCCGGCAACTGGCCGTTGGTCGAGACAATCGCCGCGTCCTTCGGCAGGAAGGCAGCCGAGACGCCGATGGCGCCTTGCAGCACGCCGCCCGGATCGTTGCGCAGGTCCAGCACCATGCCCTTGATGTTTGGATCTTGCTGGTACAGCGCCGTGATCTGCGCGGCCATGTCGTCGACGGTCGGTTCCTGGAATTGCGACACGCGCAGCCAGGCGTAGCCCGGTTCGACCATCTTCGCTTTCACGCTCTTTTGATGGATTTCCTCGCGCGTGATGGTGAAGGCCAGCGGCTGCGGTTCATCCTTGCGGGCAATGGTCAGCGACACCTTGGTGCCCGGTTCGCCGCGCATGCGCTTGACGTTGTCGTCCAGGCTGACGCCTTTCACGGGCTGGCCGTCGAGGCGAGTAATCAAATCGCCGGCCTTGATGCCGGCGCGGTAGGCGGGTGAATCCTCGATGGGCGAGACGATCTTGATGTAGCCGTCTTCGCTCAGGCCAATTTCAATGCCCAGGCCGACGAACTTGCCTTCGGAGCCTTCGCGCAGCTCGGCGTAGGCTTTCTTGTCGAGGTAGGCGGAATGGGGGTCGAGCGAGGCGACCATGCCGGAAATGGCGTCTTCCAGCAATTTTTTGTCTTCCACCGGCTCGACGTAATCGGACTTGATCAGGCCAAACACATCGGCCAGCTGGCGCAACTCTTCCAGCGGCAGGGGCGGCTCGACGGTCTTTTGCGCCATGGCCGAAAATTGCAGCGACACGGCGACGCCGGCCACCACGCCCAGGCCGATCAAGCCGGTATTTTTGAGTTTGCCCATCATTGCACCTTTGCAGCTAGCGTGTCTTGCACAAGCGCCAGTCCCCGTGGAGCGGCGCTTTCCTGAAAGTATAGACCTGAATCTCTGCCGGCGTGGGCCGGCCGTGGAAAAAGCGTACCTCGCCCCAGTCTACGCGCGAAAACGGGGCTGTCAGCTTGCCATATGTTGCGGCTTTGTATGCGATGTATAGTTACTCTTGAGGGGAGTAAGCATTTGTAAGAGTCGAAAAAAAGCGTGTGCGGCGGCCCTATAGTGGACTCGCATTCTCGACCCGAAGTGGTTTTGCCTGCGTCTGCGGACGCAGGCTTTTTTTTATCCGGAGCCCCCATGACCTCGCTGATCTTTTCCCCCGCCTTGCGCCGCCTCGGCCTGGCTTTCCTGCTGGGCACCACCGCCGTGACGGCCTCGGCCGTGCCGATTGCCGAGATGCGCCTGGAAGACTTGTTGCCGATGGCGTCCGACTTCAGGACGGAATTGAAACTCAATGCGAATCAAACCACCTTGTGGCAGCAGGTGGAAGGAAAAACCCGTCAACTCTTGCGCGAACGCAAGGCGCGCCGCGAACGCCTGCAAGCGGGCGTGACGCAGGGCTTGCAGGCGCCCCGGCTGGAGTTGCGCGACTTGCTCGCGGGCCTGGACACGGAAAGCACGCAGAGCCTGGCCGAAGAAAAGCAGCTACGCGAATGGTGGCTGAGCGTCAACGATGCCCTGGACGAGCAGCAGCGCCAGATGGTGGCCCAGTTCATCGCCGGGCAGATGGCGCGCGTGATGGACGCCGCCGCGCCCCGCAGTGAATCGCGCGGCGCGCCCGCTGGCGAACACGGCGGGCGCAAGGGCGGCAAGGGAGGCATGGGCGGCGCGGGCGTGAGCATGGGTAGCGGCGGCGCCGGCATGACGTTGCCCGGCAACTGAGGGGCAAAGATGGTCAAAGGGCATGCTCGCGTGCTACATTCCTGCAGCGCCTGGCGCGGCGGGCTATCCGCCCGCAGCTATATGCCCGGTCTTTTTGACATGCCCCATAAGGACAATCCGTGAATCGCTATCTCTTGAGCAGTCTGACCCTGACCCTGCTGGCTGCGTTTGCCCATGCCGCCGAACCCGTATCCGCCGTGGCCGCCCCGACCGTGGTACCCAGTGTCGCACCTTCCGCGCGTGCCGCCGCTGGCGTCGTTTCCGGCATCGACGTGCAGTACATCGACCCTGCCGTGCGCGTGCAGGACGACTTTTTCACCCATTTGAATGGCAAGTGGCTGGCCACGGCCGAGATTCCTGCCGACAAGTCGAGCTGGGGTTCGTTCGCCAAGCTGCGCGATGACACCACGCCACAGTTGCGCGGCATCATCGAAGCGACGCAACAGGACAAGCACAAGAAGGCCGGTTCCGAAGCGCAGAAAATCAGCGACCTGTACGCCAGCTACATGGATGAAGCCAAGCTCGATGCACTGGGCACGAAGCCGCTGGCCGGCGAACTGAACCGCATCCGCTCGCTGCGCGACAAGAAGGGCGTGCCCGCCCTGATCGCCCACCTGAGCCAGACGGGCGTGTCGACCCCGTACGCCGTGTATGTGGGCCAGGATGCGCGTGCCTCAACGAAATATGCCGCCTACGTGAGCCAAAGCGGCCTGGGCATGCCAGACCGCGATTACTACCTGGAAGCCAAGCAGGCTGGCGTCAAAGAGAAATACCAGGCACACGTGGAAAAGATGCTGGCCATGGCGGGCGACAAGAACGCCGCCGCGCGCGCCAAGGCGGTGGTGGCCCTGGAAACATCGCTGGCCGAAGCGCAATGGACCAAGGTCGAGAACCGCGATCCCGTGAAACGCTACAACAAGACCGACATCAACAAGCTCAATGACCTGACCCCCGGCTACGACCTGAAGTCCGGCCTGGCTGCCCTGGGCATTGCCAACAAGGTCGATTACGTCATCGTCAACCAGCCGAGCTACCTGGCCGGCTACAACAAGGTGCTGGCTAGCACCGACCTGGACACCCTGAAAGCGTACTTCGAATGGCAGTTGCTGCGCAGCTATGCCAGCTACCTGTCGAAAAACTTCGTCGACGAAAGCTTTGCCTTCTACGGCACGGTACTCAGCGGCGTGACGGAAAACCAGCCGCGCTGGAAGCGTGGCGTGGGCGCCGTCGAAGGCGTGCTGGGCGAAGCCGTTGGCAAACTGTATGTCGCGCAATATTTCCCTGCAGAGCGCAAGGCGCACATGCAGGAACTGGTGAAAAACGTGCTGGCCGCCTACAAGGACAGCATCGACACGCTGGACTGGATGAGCCTTGACACCAAGAAAGAAGCGCAAGCCAAGCTGGCCAAGTTCACGCCGAAGATCGCGTATCCGAACAAATGGCGCGATTACACGAAGCTGCAAATCGTCCAGGGCGACCTGGTGGGCAACATGATGCGCGCTGCCAATTTCAGCTCCGCGCGCCAGGTGGCCAAGCTGGGCAAACCGATCGACCGCGAAGAGTGGGGCATGACGCCGCAGACGGTGAACGCCTATTACAGCTCGACGATGAATGAAATCGTCTTCCCCGCCTCCATCCTGCAGCCGCCGTTCTTCGACGCCAACGCGGACGACGCCGTCAACTATGGCGCCATCGGCGCCGTCATCGGCCATGAAATCAGCCACGGCTTCGATGACAAGGGCAGCCAGTCCGATGGCGACGGCAATCTGCGCGACTGGTGGACCCCGGCTGACCGCAAGAACTTCGCCGCCAAGGCCGATGCGCTGACCAAGCAGTACGATGGCTACAGCCCATTGCCTGGCTACCACGTCAATGGCGCGCTGACCCTGGGCGAGAACATCGCCGACAACTCGGGCGTGGCGATCGCCTATAAAGCCTACAAGATCTCGCTGGGCGGCAAGCCGGCGCCCGTGCTCGATGGCTTGACGGGCGACCAGCGCTTCTACATGGGCTTTGGCCAGGTATGGCGCAGCAAGATGCGCGAAGCGCAGCAAATCGTGCAGATCAAGACCGACCCGCATTCGCCGGGCCAGTACCGCGCGAATGGCACCATGGTCAACCAGCCTGGCTTCTATGAAGCGTTTGGCGTGAAACCGGGCGACAAGATGTATGTGGCGCCGGAAAACCGCGTGATCATCTGGTAAGTGTCATCCGACATACCGATGGCGCTCACCATGTTGTCGGCTTACGCCCTCCGGGCTAAGCCGATCTACGTCATGTAAACGTTATCTTGTCACAACAAAAAGGACCACTTGCGTGGTCTTTTTTGTATTCATGACAAAGTTTTTTCTGTCATTTCAGCCGGTATGCTACAGTCAAAAACCGGGCCAGAAGCCCTGGGCCTTCTGACCCTTATATTCCACACAATATAATATAGAGGACAACCGTGAATCGTTATTTGTTAAGTGCATTGACCCTGAGTTTGCTGGCTGGCGTGTCCGGCATGGCTGGCGCCGCTGATACGGCCAAGAAAGCCGCTGCTGCTCCCGCCACGGCCGTCGCGGCCGCCGCGCTGACGTCCGGCATCGCCGTCGAGTACGTCGATCCTGCCGTGCGCGCGCAGGACGACCTGTTCCAGCACCTGAATGGCAAATGGCTGGCGGAAACCGTGATCCCTGCCGACAAGTCGAGCTGGGGCAGCTTTGCCAAGCTGGCCGACGATACGCAAACGCAGCTGCGCGGCATCGTCGAAGGCGCTAGCGCCGACAAGGCCCGCGCGGCCGGCTCGAATGCCCAGAAAATCGGTGATTTTTATAACAGTTTCATGGATGAAGCCAAGCTGGAAAGCCTGGGCCTGACGCCCTTGAACGCGGAGCTGGCGAAGATCGCCGCGCTGCAGGACAAGGCGGAGTTGCCTGCCGTCATCGCCCACTTCAGCAAGCTGGGCGTGACCTCGCCGTACGACTTCGCCATCCATCAGGACGCCAAGGATTCCACCAAATACGTGGCCGACATCGTGCAAAGCGGCCTGGGCTTGCCTGACCGCGATTACTACCTGGAAGCGGGCAAGGCCGATACGCGTGCCAAATACCTGGCCCACGTGGAAAAAATGCTCAGCCTGGCCGGCGACGCGAATGCGGCCGCGAATGCGAAAGCCATTGTGGCGTTGGAAACGGACTTGGCCAAGGCGCAATGGAGCAATGTGCAGAACCGCGATCCCGTCAAGACCTATAACAAGGTGGAGCTGGCGAAACTGGCCGCCATGGCGCCAGGCTACGACTGGGCCCGCTACCTGAAGGACACGGGCATCGCCGGCAAGGTCAGCTATGTGATCGTCAGCCAGCCCAGCTACCTGAAAGGTTTTGCAGAGATCGCCAACAAGACGCCGCTGGCGACGTGGAAAGCGTACTTCCAGTGGCACTTGCTGCACGCCAATGCCGGTTACCTGCCGAAAGCGTATGTCGATGAAAACTTCGCGTTTTACGGCACCACCCTGACGGGCGTGACGGAAATGCGTCCGCGCTGGAAGCGTGGCGTGGGCGCCGTCGAAGGCGCGCTGGGCGAAGCCGTGGGCCAGCTGTACGTGGAGCAATATTTCCCCGCCGAGCGCAAGGTGCGCATGGAAGCGCTGGTGAAAAACCTGATGACGGCCTACCAGCAAAGCATCGACAAGCTCGACTGGATGAGCCCCGTCACCAAGAAACAGGCGCAAATTAAACTGGCCAAGTTCACCACCAAGATCGGCTATCCGAACAAATGGCGCGATTACTCGGGCCTGACGGTGGCGCCGGACGACCTGGTTGGCAACATCCAGCGTTCGCACTTGCTCAACTACAACCGCGAATTGAATAAGCTGGGCCAGCCTATCGACCGCGACGAGTGGGGCATGACGCCGCAGACCGTGAACGCCTATTACAACCCGGAACTGAACGAAATCGTCTTCCCAGCCGCCATCCTGCAAGCGCCGTTCTTCGACGCCAAGGCGGACGACGCCGTCAACTATGGCGCCATCGGCGGCGTGATCGGCCATGAAATCAGCCACGGTTTCGATGACCAGGGCGCCCAGTACGACGGCGACGGCAACCTGCGCGACTGGTGGACCAAGGCCGACCATAAAAACTTCGCCAAGAAAACCAAGCAGCTGGTGGCGCAGTACAACAGCTTCAGCCCCGTCAAGGGCCACTTCGTCAACGGCGAACTGACCCTGGGCGAAAACATCGCCGACAATTCCGGCGTGGCGATCGCGTATAAAGCGTACAAATTGTCGCTGAATGGCAAGCAAGCCCCCGTCATCGACGGTTTCACCGGCGAACAGCGTTTCTACGCGGGCTTTGCCCAGGTCTGGCGCATGAAGATGCGTGAAGCGCAGCAACTGGTCTTGCTGAAAACGGACCCGCACTCACCAGGCCAGTTCCGCGCCAACGGCACCATGCGCAACCAGCCCGGCTTCTACCAGGCCTTCGACGTGAAACCGGGCGACAAGATGTATCTGCCACCGAAAGACCGCGTCATCATGTGGTAAACCATTTTTTCGGCTGGACAGAAATACGCTAAGTAATCCTCAGGAAATTATTGTTAATTTATGACGAACAGAACCGGATGCTATGCAAGGCGCCCGCTGCGACGCAGTGCGAGCACTGCTAGCAGCGGGCAACGCCGCAGAGCGCCGGTTATGGAAGTCAGAAATCACAATAATTTATTGGGGGTTACTTAGCAATGCCGCCCGGTTCGCGCCGGGCGGCATTTTTTTTTGCTTGCGTGCCAGCCGTATACAGCGAAGTGTTGCGTGCGTCGCCGGTGATTTTCCTTGCTCGTTGACAACGAAGTTTGAAGCGCCTATATCTGGATGAAAACAATAATAAACCTGTGTAGCGCCCCGTGTGTCATCAAAAAGGAAACATTGTGAGAGACATATTTCGTACGAGCCAAGCCCGTTTTATCACCCTGTTCAGTCTTGTTTTTGTGGTGCTGCTGGTCATGACCCTGGCCGTCATCCATTTTTTCGTCACGCCGGATTTGAAACGCACCGAGGGCATGGTGGTCGGTTTTGATGTCAGCAAAATTTCCACCAGGATTACCGAGCAGTTGCGACAGGTGGAGGCGCAGCAGCGCAGCATCACCCAGACGGTGGCGCTGATGGACAGCGCCGCGATCGACGTCCTGCTGCCGGGGCTGGTCGACCAGTATTCCGATCCGAATGTGTTTGGCGGCGGCATCTGGCCGCTGCCGAAAAAGCGCGATCCCGAGCGCGACAAGTTCAGCACCTTTTTCGCCCGCGATGCGTCCAACAAACTGGTCGTCAACACCCACTGGAACTCGCCGGAGTCGTTGAAGTACTTCGAGCAGAGCTGGTATCTGGGCGGGCTCAAGTCTGCCAAGGGCCATTGCGACTGGGCCAAGGCTTACAAGGACGACGCCAGTGCGCAGCCGCGCACCAACTGTGCCATGCCGATCTACAAGGACAACGAGTTGTACGGCGTATCGACCATCGATGTCACGCTGGGTTTTTTCAACCGCCTGGTGGCCGACATGGAGAAAACGATCCACGGCCAGATCCTGATCGTGGAGCGCGACGGCAAGATCATCAGCAACAGTACGTATATCAAGGACGAGATCGTACTCAAGAAAGTCGAGGATCTGGCGTCCAGTTCGCCGATGGTAGCGGAAATCGGCCGCCTGCTGCCCAAGCTCGATGCGCAGGGCGTGGCCGAATCGGAGTATCGCAGCGACGGCACGCCCCACACGCTGTTTCTGAAGGCGATACCGGGCAGTCCGTGGGTGCTGGCGACCGGTTTGCCGACCAGTCAGCTGACCGAGCAAAGCGACCGCATCTTGAGCAAGCTGGGCATGGTGCAGATCCCCATCGCCCTGCTGCTGCTGGCCATGTTCATCGGCAGCATCCGCCTGTTCATGGGACGCCTGGGCGTACTCAAGAGCAATATCGACGCGCTGTCGGCTGGCGACGCCGACCTGACGCGGCGCCTGCCAGGCGGCGGTGGCAGCGAGTTCAACGATGTGGCCGGCAGCTTCAACGCCTTCATCGAACGGCTGCAGCAGATGATGCGCGAAATCGGCACCAGCACGGCGTCGATCGCGCTCGCTTCGCGTGAAATCGCCAGCGGCAACCAGGATCTGTCGGCCCGTACCGAAAGCCAGGCCAGCGCGCTCGAGCAGACCGCCGCGTCGATGGAGGAGTTGACCGGCACCGTCAGGCAGAACGTCAGCAGCGGCCAGGAAGCCAACCGGCTGGCGCTGGACGCCTCGAAGGTGGCGGCGCGGGGCGGCGCGGTGGTGACGCAGGTGGTCGAAACGATGGGTGCGATCGAACACTCGTCGAAGAAGATTGCCGACATTATCAGCGTCATCGACGGGATTGCGTTCCAGACCAACATCCTGGCGTTGAACGCGGCCGTCGAGGCGGCCCGGGCCGGCGAACAGGGCCGCGGCTTTGCCGTGGTGGCTTCCGAGGTACGCAACCTGGCGCACCGCTCGGCCACGGCGGCCAAGGAGATCGGCGCGCTGATCGTTGAATCGGTGCACAACGTCAACGCCGGTACCAAGCTGGTCGACCAGGCTGGCGCCACCATGCACGAGATCGTCGCCGGCACCGACAAGGTTGCCAACATCATCGGCGAGATCCTGCTGGCCAGCCAGGAGCAGGAAACGGGCATCGGCCAGGTCAACCAGGCCATCGTTCAGCTCGACGACACCACCCAGCAAAATGCCGCGCTGGTGGAGCAGGCGGCAGCGGCAGCCCATTCGATGCAGGAGCAGACGGCCAAGCTCGAACAGATCATCGGCGCATTCAAGCTGTAGCGCGCCGCGCACGGACATTAAAAAAGCCGCCCGGTTCAGTTGAACCGGGCGGCTTTTTCACATCTGCGGCAGCCTTTGGGAGCCGCTTCAACGCGCCGCCTGAAGCGGCATCGCGCTTATTTCTTGGCTTCTTCCGCTGGTGCGCCAGCGCCGTCAGCGGCTGCGGCCGGTGCCGGCACTTCCGGTTCCTTGAACTTGCCGCCCGAAGCGTTGGCCATGTAGACCACGGCGCGCGCCACTTCTACATCGTCGAGGTCAGGATTGCCGCCCTTGGCCGGCATCGCGCGCAAGCCTTCGATGGCGTGCTTCAGGACCGTATCGTAGCCCTGGGCCAGACGGGCCGACCAGCTGCCCGCATCGCCAAACTTCGGTGCACCGGCCACGCCGGCGCCATGGCATGCCACGCAGGTGGCCGTGTACACGGCTTCGCCGCCTTGCAGCACCTTCGGACCGCTGGCATCCTTGAAGGTAAAGCCGGCGTTGGCCACGGGGCTCAGGCGCTCGGCAATGGCTTCCGGCGACTGGCTTTCCGTCCCTGCACCCGTCAGTTTTTGCGCCGTGACGAACTGCACCAGCAAGATGATGCCGATGACGGTGACGAGGAAGAAGCCAGCTACGGCGGCAAGCAATTGCTTAGGCGTTTTGATCGCTGATTGTTGTTCGTTATGTGCGTCGCTCATGATGTCCTTAGTCCAGATTTGAAACTGATGGCCGTGTAAGGTAGCATTTTTACATGCTTGGATGTAAACCTTTGTGAAACCCACAATTATAGGCACAAAAATTGAGCAGCGACATGCAATTGCCAGCGATACGACAGTTTCCGTAGACGTAGGTAAAGAAAAACGGTATCCTTCGCATCACTTCAGAAATTCCCCCTACGCGGCTGTAGCTCAGTGGATAGAGTATTGGCCTCCGAAGCCAAGGGTCGTGGGTTCGATCCCCGCCAGCCGCACCAAGATTTTCCTCGCGTTGTTTCTTCTATTGGTTTAGCCGCATCGCTGGTCTCAGCGTGGTGCGAATTTGCCTGCGCCTTGCGCGATGCCGCGCAGCCAATGGGGCTTCCAGCTGAGCGTGAAGGCCACGGCCATGATGCCGGCGCCCATCATCAGTACCCATAGCAACAGGCCAAAGCCGCTGCCGTGACCCGCCACACACAGTGCGCCGGCCAGTGCCAGGGTGGTGCCGGCCGCGTAGCGCCAGCGGCGGCGCAGCCGGGCCGATGGCGGGGCGGGCTGCGTGCCGACGCTCGCTGCCCAATGTTCTTCTTGTGATAGTGCAAGCAAGGCAAATGCCAGGTAGATGCCTGCTGCGGCAGCGCAGCTCAGTAACAGTTCAAGCATGCGAGCCTTTCCCCGCTTTGCGGCCCAGGCGGCGTGCGCTGGCTGCGGCCAGCACGGCCGTCGCCAGTAGCAGCAGATCCATGCCGGCCACGGCATGCTGGCCCGTGGCCAGCGCGTGGAGCGGATGGTCGCCCGTGGTCAGCCAGTTCAGCAGTACAGCCAGCAGCGCCATGGCGGCGATCAGCCAGGCCTGTTCGCGCCAGGCACGGCCAGCGCGCAGCCAGGCGTGCAGGAAGGCGGCCACCCAGACCACGTAGAAAGCTGCCATTTCCAGGCTGGCACGCGGCATGCCGGCCATGGCGGCGTCGAGCGGCAACAGGCGGTTGGCAACGAAGAAGGCCAGCGTGGCCAGCATGATGCCCGTCACGCTGCCGATGGCCAGTCCCTCCACCACGCGCACGCCGTGTAGCCCTTGCCTGGCGTGCCGCGCGCGGCGTCCCTCCAGCCAGAACAGGTAGCCTGTGGCGATCAGCAGGCAGCCGGAGAGGCCGCCCAGGAAGTACAGCCAGCGCAAGGTCCAGTGGTTGAAGCGGATGAAATGCAGGCCGGACATGACACGCTGCGCCGTCATCACGGGCGCGGCCTGGAAACGCTGCAGCAGCGCGCCCGTGCCGGCGTCAAAATACAATTGGTCCAGGTTCATCGTGATATCGCCCGTATACGAACGGCGCAGCTCGACGTAGCTGTTGGCGTCGCCCGGGTGCCAGACGCGCATGAAATACGGCTGTCCGCCATGCCATTCGCGTTCGGCCAGCCTGGCCATGGCGTCGATCGACGCCAGCGTGCCGGGCTGTCCCGTTTTGGGGCGTTTGAAGCGGCCATACGCTTGCGCCATGAAGGCGCCCTTGGCCTGTTCGCCGCTGCCATACGTGGCTTCGTGCGCCTGCGGAAAGTAGATCGTGATGAAAATGATCAATCCGGACAAGGTGATCAGGAAATGAAACGGCAGCGCCGCCAGGCCGCTCAGGTTATGCAGGTCCAGCGCGCTGCGCTGCAGCCGCTTGCGGGGGCGAAACGTGAAGAATTGCGCGACGATTTTCTTGTGGATGACGACGCCGGAAACGAGCAGCACCAGCATCGCCATCGCTGCCAGTCCCACCAGCCATTTGCCCAGGTCCAGCCATGTCAGGTGCAGGCTGTAGTGAAACGGAAAGATAAAGCCCGATCCCCCTGCCGTTCCCTGGTCAGGGATAAAGGCATGGCCGGCGGGATCGAGCTGGTGCGCCACGCTGTTTTTGCCGAGGCGATAGGAAAACCCCAAGGTCGGTTCGCGTGGCGTGGGCAGGTCGACGCGCCACTGGCTGGCGCCGGCCGGCACGGCAGGCAGCACGGTGCGGGCAATGCGGTCGAGGGAGAGTGGCTGCGTGGCGGGCGCCAGCCGCGTTTGCGGCATCATCCAGCGGTCGATTTCGGCGTCGAAGACGCTCAGGGTGCCCATCCAGAAAATGGCGAACAGCACGCTGCCCAGGATGACGCCGGCCCAGCTGTGCAGCCAGACCATGGATTTGCCAAACGTGCGTTCCATGCGGCCGCTTCCTAGGTGATCAGATAAATCAGGATGGCCAGCACCGCGGCGCTGGCGCCCAGGCGCAGCCACAGGCGTGCCAGTGACGGCACGCTAAAGCCCCACAGCAACAGCAGCAAATACACGACAAAGCCCAGCATCGCCGCCAGCACCACGGCCTCCGAACGGGCCATGCCCAGGCGCGCCAGCACGGCGCCGGCCGCCGTCACGCCCAGCGCCGTGATGGCGTAGCCGCCCGCCACGGCGCCCGTCACGCGCAGCAGCATGCGGGCCGGGGCGGCGATGCTGGCGACTCTGGAGCGCGCGCGCGTCGTCATGCGTGCCGCTTAGAAGCGCAGCGAGTAGCCAAGCGACAAGGTGCGTCCCCGTCCGGCGAAGTAGCGTTTGGGTTCGACCAGCGCGCTTTGCGAGTAATACGTGATGTAGTCGCGGTCGAACAGGTTGGCCACCGCCAGGCGCAGCTCGCCCTTGGGCAGGCGGTAGCTGGCCGTGGCATCGACCAGCGTGTAGCCGCTGAAATCCTTGGCCGCGTCGTCGAACGACTGGCGGAAGGCGTGCTGTGCTTGCACGAAGGTTTTCAGCTGGGCGTTCCAGTCGGCCGACCAGGTGGCGATCAGGCGGTTGGGCGCCACGTTCAAGCCGTCGAGGCGCGCGTCCAGGCTGCCGTTCTCGTCGCTGTCATAGCGGCCCTTGGTGTAGGAATAGGCGAGCTTGGCGCGCTGGGCCGCGTTCAGGCGCAGGCCGACGCTCGCTTCCACGCCTTCGATGCGGGTTTTTTCACGCGCCATCATGAAGGCGCCATTGATGGGTACGATGCGCGTGCCGAAATCCGAATCGGAGCGGAAATAGCTGGCGTCCGCATCCCACGCGCCCTTGCGCACGCGGGTACCGACCTCGATGCTCTTCGTGAGTATCGGTTCCAGGTTGTGCATGTTGGCAATGCTTTGTCCCGGCGTATTGATCGAGCGCAATACCCTGCCGATATCGGGCATGCCGAAGCCTTCGGAGTAGCTGCCGAACACGGTGATGTCTTGCAGCGGGGTGTAGACGAGGCCGGCGTTGACCAGGGTTTCATTGAATTTCAGCTTGCCGCCCGTCACCTTGACGCGTTTGTACTGGGCCAGGGTCTGGTAGCTGTCGATTTGCAGGTCGGCATTTTCCTTGCGCACGCCCGCGTGCAGCGTGAGCTGGCCCGTCAGCTTGTATTCGCCCTGCAGGAACAGCGACAGGTTGCGGTATTCGGACTCGGGCACATAGGTGCGTCCCGTCGCGTACAAGTCTTGCTTGCCCTTGTCGAACAGGGTGTCGAAGCCTACCGTCAGTTTCAAGCGGCCATCGAGCAAGTCCGAGCGGCTCAGGCCGACCTTGCTGCCGTACTTGGAGGCGACGGCGCGCGACTGGTCGTACAGCTTGCCGACGGGCGCGATGCTGGCGTCCTGGAAGGTGGCCGAATTGTCCGCACCAAACAAGCCTTCGAATTCCTGGTTGAAGACCATGGCCGACAGTTCCATGCCGGCCAGGTTGGCGTGGCTGTAGCTGAGGCTGGAAGTCCAGACATCGTTCCACGGTGCAATGCCTGGCGGCTCGCCTTTTACCGACACGCTGGGCAAGCCCGTGGCGCGGTCGCCGGCGACGACCAGGTAGCCGGCCTTCGACTTGATCTTGTAGCGGTTGAGCGACAGTTGCAGACGCTGGTTGTCATCGATGACATAGCCCAGTTTGGCGAGCACGTCATACGTGCGCGAATCCATCAGGTCGCCCTGCGTATTGTCGCTGCCGATAGGGCGGCCCTTGCCATCCAGATACAGCCCCTGGTCTTCGTACGAGGCGGCCAGCAGGTATTCCAGCTTGTCCGTGCGTCCATCCAGGCGGTAGCTGGTCTTGTAATTCATCACATCGGAGCCCGTTTGCGCTGTCGGCGCTGTCGCCTGGATGTCGATGTGCTGGTTGAAGCTGCCTTTTTCAGGACGCCGCGTGATGATGTTGATGGTGCCGCCCGTGGCGCCCAGGCCATTGATGGCATTCGCGCCCTGGATCACTTCGATGCGCTCGACCATGGAAAAATCGATGGTATGGGCTTCGCGTCCCGTGGGGCGCATGGGGTTCGATTGCGGCACGCCGTCGACGAGGATCAGCGGTGTGCGTCCGCGCAAGGTTTCGCCCGAGCCATTCATCTTGCCGCGGCTGGGCGTGTAGGACGGCAGCACGCTGCTCAAAACATCCGAGGAATTACCGGAAATGGCCATCTGGCGCGCGATTTCCGCCTTGCCAATGATGACCACGGTTTGCGGCGCCTTGTCTGCCGCGATATTCGAACGCGAGGCGGACACCACCACGGCCTGCATCTGGCCGTCCGTCCCGCTGCCGTCCACCGCCAGCTGCGCCACGGCGGATGGCGCCGCCAGGGCAGCCATCAGGGCGGCGTACAGGGGATGATAAGGCAACGGCATGCTTTTGAATAACTTCACTGGATGTCCTTCAGACTGAGGGTGGGAATGCCATGGCCGCACTGAGGATTGCAACGCAGACGCCATGGCCGCGAGGAAATGGCACTGTTGGCGGCAAGCTATCGACTCAAAGAACCCGAGGTGCGCCAGTGACTGTTGCCAGGCAGGGCACTGGCAGGGCAAAGATGCCCGCTTGGTTGGCTGCCTGAGAATGATTGTCATTATCAACAAGTGCGACAGGCATGTCAATGCGTGCCGATCGACGTTAACCATCGCCACAACGCCTGCGGCGCGATTCCACAGGGATGGCCATGCTGCCGTTTTTATGGGAAGTTTCTCCCGAAAATGCCCACGACGCCCCTGCCGTTGTCACTTTACAACCTTCAAAGTCTCTCCACCACCGATATCAAAATTGATATCGAAACAGTGGAAAAATTGATTGGAGAGATTATCGTCCAGCCCCTAAGATAAACGCCGAGCATGCGCACGACATGCAAGCGGTACAACAATATCAATACAATATCTGGAGATTCATGATGCGCCACGCCACCGGCCCGCTCGCGGCCACTTTCCCTCGTCCATTCACCTTGAAGGCAGCCGTTGCGGCATTGGCCGGTATCGGCCTGCTGAGCACGGCTTCGGTATGGGCGCAGGACGCGGTGGCGGCCGACGCCAGTGTCGACCCTGCTGCGGAAGTGTCTGTCGTGACCGTCAGCGGCGTGCGCCGCTCGGCGCAAAATTCGCAGCAGATCAAGATGCGCTCGGACCAGGTCATCGATTCCATCGTCGCGGACGATATCGGCAAATTCCCCGACAACAACGTGGCCGAGACCCTGGCGCGCATTTCCGGCATCCAGATCCGCCGTGATTCGGGCGAAGCGAGCGCTGTCATGATCCGCGGCTTGCGCGATGTCACGACCCTGCTCAACGGCCGGGAACTGTTCACCACCACGGGCCGCTACGTCAACCTGGCCGACATTCCCGCCACCATGCTGCAGCGCGTGGACGTGTACAAATCGCAGGGCGCGGATCAGGTCGAAGGCGGCGTGGCCGGCATCATCGACGTGCGCACGAATCGCCCGTTCGACTTCAAGGAATTCACCGCCAGCGTCAACACGCGCGCCGTCTACAGCGACAAATCGAAAGCCACCGACCCGAACATCAGCGGCATGGTGGCTAACCGCTGGAAGACGGGCATCGGCGAAGTGGGCGCGCTGCTGGGCTTGTCGCAGCAGCAGCACCGTTACCATGAAGAACGCGCGTTCAGTACGGCCCCCGTGGACAAAAGTTTCCTGTCGCCGGGTTTGACGGGGCCGGACCAGGTGGGCTTGTTGCCGATCAAGGGCGACCGCCGCCGCAGCACCGCCAATGCCGTGCTGCAATGGCGTCCGAACGCCGACGTTGAACTGTACGCCGAAGGCATGGCCACGCGCTTCCTGCTCAACGCCGAATCCGACTACTTCGTCGGCTTGCCATGGTGGGGCACGCCCGTCTCGGCCACCAAGATTGCCGGCAGCAACCAGCTGCAAACGCTGACCTCCAAAAACGTCAACACCATCATGTCGACGCAAGCGAACAAGAACCAGACGAAGACGCATCAGTTTGCCGTGGGCGGCTTGTGGGATATCAACCCGGAATGGCGTTTCACGTCGGAAGTGGCCAGCACCAAAAGCAGCTATACCTGGCGCAACCCGATTCTCGATGCGATTACCGTCGTGCCGAACGCCAGCATCAATACCAACCAGAACGGCACCTTGCACGTCGACTACACGGGCATCGATTTGCAAGACCCGTCGAACTACCATCTGAAGGGCTTTTTCGACCGCTATGGCCGGGATCAAGGCAGTTCGAACGACCTGCGCGCCGACCTGGCGTACACGCCGAGTGCCGGCGGCTTCTTCAAGGAAATCAGCATCGGTGTGCGCGGCGTCAAACGCGAAGCCGAATCGATCAAGAGCTTCGAGGGCAATGCGGAAGCACCGGACGTGTCCGGCGCAGCGTTTCCGTTCAATCGCCAGAGCGTGACGTCGATTCCCGGCCTCAATTGCCTGTCGGAACCGATGTCCAGCGGTGGTCCCGACTATGGCTTGAAGCAGTGGTACACGCCGTGCGCGAGTTTCCTGCTCAATAACACGGGCACGATCCGCCAAGCCGTCACGGGCAGCAGCGCGGCGCGCGCCATGGATCCGGGCTCGTTCTTCAAGGATACGGAAAAGACGTATTCCATCTATACCAAGGCGAAGATCGCCTTCAAGCTGGGCGCCTACCCAGTCGATGGCACTGTGGGCGTGCGCGTCGTGCGCACCGAACAAAGCCTGCAAGGCAATAGTTCGCAAGACGGCGTCTACACGCCCGTCATCAGCGACACGGCCAGCACCGACGTGCTGCCCAGCGTGGCCCTGAAAATCAAGCTGCGCGCCGACCTGGTGGGCCGCTTCGCCGCGGGCCGCACCATCAGCCGCCCTGGCTTTGCACAGCTGAACCCGGGCGTGGCCCTGGTCAACTCGACGGAAACGGTGAAGGCGACGGGCGCGGGTGGCAACCCAAACCTGAAGCCAGTGACGGGTGACAATGTTGACGCCGCACTGGAATGGTATTTCGCGCCGGCCGGTTCCGTGACGGCCACCGTGTTCCACCACAAGTTCGACGGCTATATCCAGCAACGCATTGCCAGCGAAACCATCGCCGGCAAGACCTACGACGTGGACCGCCCGTACAACACGGCCGCCGGCAAGCTGCAGGGCCTGGAAATTGGCTACCAGCAGTTTTATGACGGCTTGCCGGGCCTGTTGAGCGGCCTGGGCTTGCAAGCGAACGGCACCTACATGAGCGGCACCACCGACGACGAGACGGGCAGCCATGCCATCACGGGCGTGTCGCGCTATGCCTACAACCTGGTGCTGCTGTACGAAAAAGATGCGTGGTCGGGCCGCCTGGCTTACAACTGGCGCTCGAAATTCATCGACAGCTACAACCAGGGCGGCCCCGGTCTGGACTTGAAAGTGGCGCCGACGGCCCAGCTTGACGGATCGCTGTCATACAAGATCAATGAGCAGTTCACCGTGACCCTGGACGGGAATAACTTGCTCGATACCAAGTTCAAGGATTACTGGAACGAGGCAGGCGTGTATCCGCGCGATACGCGCCGTTATGACAGGACAGTCGGTTTATCCCTGCGCTGGAAAATGTAAGTTAGTCGCACAGTAAACATCAAGGGCGTTGCCAAGGTTTCGGCCGGCAGCGCCCCTTGCGTTGCAGTTAGGCAGTCAGACACGATTCATCATCAAAAGAATGGACGCAAAGCATGGAGACGCAAAAATTATCCACCGTTGAAAAGGTCGGCTTCGGCGCGGGCGACATGGCGCTCAATGTCGTCATCTCGTCAATGATGTTGATCATCACCTTTTTCTATACCGATATCTATGGCTTGAAAACCACGGACCTGGCCCTGCTGTTCGTGGCCGTCAAAGTGGTGGGTGCCATCGCCGACCTCGTCATGGGGCAGATCACCGACCGCTACAGCTTTGCCTCGGGCCGCTACCGCCCGTATCTTCTGTGGCTGGCCGTGCCGTTCGGCGTCAGCGTGTTTTTTGTGTTCACCACGCCGGAATGGGGCTATGACGCCAAATTGATCTGGGCGTATTCGACGTATATCCTGATGACCATCATGACGGCCGGTGTGGGCATCCCCTACATCTCGCTGATCAGCGGCCTGACCAGCGACCCGCACGAGCGCCTGTCGGCCAATGGCTACCGCCTGTTCTTTGCCAAGATCGGCGCCTTCATGGTGACCATCGTCGTGCCGATCCTGTCGCAGCGCTGGGGCGGCGGCAACCCGGCCGTCGGCTACCAGGCGGCCATGGCCGTGATGGCGGTGATGGGCGTGGCCCTGTTCCTGTTCTGCTATTTCACCACCACCGAGCGGGTCGTGCACGTGGTGGAAAAACAATCGCTGCTGGAACAAATGAAGGTGCTGCTGCAGAACGACCAGTGGCTGGTGCTGTGCGGCGTGTGCGTCACGGGCACGGTCGGCTACGTGGTGCGCGGCTCCGTCGCTATTTATTATGCGAAATACTATCTGGGCGGCAGCACGGAAACGGTGGCCGCCTTTCTGACCACGGGCGTGGTGGCGGCCATCCTGGCCATGATCGCCTCGACCTGGATCACCAAGTTTTATTGCAAGGTCAAGCTGTTCCGCTACTCGCAAATCGGCGTCGCGCTGATCAGCCTGGCTATTTACTTTTTTGTGAAGCCGAGCGACACCGTGCTGGCTTTCGCCCTGTATTTCCTGCTCTCCTTTGTGGTGGACTTGCACGCGCCCGTGTTCTGGTCGGCGATTGCCGAAACCATCGATTATGGTCAAGTCAAAACGGGCAAGCGCGTCTCCGGTTTCGCCTTTGGCGGCATCTCCGTCTGCCAGAAAGCCGGCATGGCTGTGGCGGGCTTTTTGGTCGGCATGCTGCTGTCCTACTTCGACTACCAGCCCAACCATGAGCAAACACAATTCGCCCTGAA
Organism: Janthinobacterium sp. PSPC1-1; assembly: GCF_049897625.1. Classification (NCBI taxonomy): domain Bacteria; kingdom Pseudomonadati; phylum Pseudomonadota; class Betaproteobacteria; order Burkholderiales; family Oxalobacteraceae; genus Janthinobacterium; species Janthinobacterium sp. PSPC1-1. Next base: position 281,775 of record NZ_JAFCWP010000002.1, read on the forward strand.
CGGCATCGCCCTGATGCTGTCGATCATCCCCGGCTTCTTCCACTTGCTGATGGGCTTGCTGATGTTCAAGTACCGCATCAGCGACAGCTATTACACGGGCGTGAAAACCGAAATGCACAAGCGCGGCTATGTAGCCGCCTGAGACTAATTATTTGGAGTAAACAACATGGCTGAAGTCCTGACCCCGCTGATCGAACAACGCGCCGACCCGCATATCTACCGCCACAGCGACGGCTATTATTACTTTACGGCCTCCGTGCCCCAGTACGACCGCATCGAACTGCGCCGCGCCGACAGCATCGCCGGCCTGGCGGACGCGCCAACGGTCGACGTGTGGCACAAGCCGGAAACGGGGCCGTACAGCGAGCTGGTGTGGGCACCCGAGCTGCACTTCAACCAGGGCGCCTGGTATGTGTATTTCGCCGCCGCGCCGAGCCGCGAAATCAAAGATCAACTGTTCCAGCACCGCATGTACGCGATCCGCAATACCAACGCCAATCCACTGGAAGGCGAGTGGGAATTCATGGGACAGATCGACACGGGCATCGACACCTTCTGCCTGGACGCCACCACGTTCGAGCACAATGGCGTGCTGTACTACCTGTGGGCGCAGAAGGATGTCGCCATCGAGGGCAATTCGAACCTGTACATCGCACCGATGGCCACGCCGTGGCAGCTGGCCGGCCCGCCCGTGATGCTGAGCAAACCGGAGTTCGACTGGGAAATCCGCGGCTTCTGGGTCAACGAGGGACCGTCCGTGCTGAAACGCAACGGCAAGATCTTCATCAGTTACTCGGCCAGCGCCACCGATGAAAACTACGCCATGGGCTTGCTGTGGGCCGACGAGTCCGCCGACTTGCTCGATCCGGCGGCGTGGACGAAGTCGCCCGAGCCCGTATTTGCCACCTGCTACGAGCACGGCATCTACGGCCCTGGCCACAACAGTTTTACCACGGCCGAGGATGGCGACGGCGTGTTGCTGGTGTACCATGCCCGCACGTACACGGAAATCGTTGGCGACCCGCTGTGGAACCCGGACCGCCACACGTTTGTCAAGCCTCTGCGCTGGGATGCGCAAGGCATGCCCGTGTTTGGCCGCTCATCGACCCTGTAACGTTCCGGACCCGACGCCATGACCCCAGTTGATTCTGTTTCAGTGACGCAAGCGCCGTTCGGCATCCTGCCCGACGGCCAGCACGTGAGCGTGTTTACCCTGACGAACCGCCAGGGCATGCAAGTGAAGGTGCTGGACTTTGGCGCCATCATCAGCGAAATTCACGTACCTGACCGCGACGGCAACTTTGCCGATGTGGTGCTGGGTTTCGAGCGCATCGAACCGTATCTGGCCAATAGCGCGTTCCTGGGCGCCGTCATCGGGCGCTTCGGCAACCGCATCGCCCAGGGGCGTTTCAGTCTGGACGGCAAGGATTACCAGCTGGCCGTCAACAATGCGCCGAATCACTTGCATGGTGGAAACCAGGGCTTTCACCAGGTCATGTGGCAGGCCGCGCCGTTCACCAGGGACGATGCTGTAGGTGTCACGTTCACGCGCAGCAGCCCGGACGGCGAAGATGGCTACCCGGGCAAGCTCGACGTGACGCTGACCTATGAACTGGACAACGACAACGCGCTGAGCCTGCGCTACCACGCCGTGACGGACCAGGCCACGCCGATCAACCTGACCAACCACAGCTATTTCAATCTGGCGGGGCAGGGCACTATCCTTGGCCACGAGGTAACGATCAACGCGGACCGCTACCTGCCCGTCGATGCGGGATCGATACCCACGGGCGAGCTGGCGGACGTGGCGGGCACGCCGTTCGACTTGCGCCAGAGTACCGTCATCGGCGACAGCATCGATGTGCCGCATGAACAGCTGCGCATCGGGCGCGGTTACGACCATAACTTTGTGCTGAATCAACAGCCAGGCCAGGCGCTGACGCTGGCCGCCATGGTGCGCGAGCCGCAATCGGGCAGGGTGATGCAGGTGTACACGCAGGAGCCGGGCATTCAGTTCTATTCGGGCAATTTCCTCGACGGCAGCCAGCACGGCAAGCTGCGCGCCCACAGTTACCGCAGCGCGCTATGCCTGGAAACCCAGCATTTCCCGGATTCGCCGAACCAGTCCCACTTTCCGAGCACCATCTTGCGCCCGGGTCAGGTGTATCAGACGTACACCGTGTACCGCTTTTCTGCCGAGTAGGCACCCCGGCCAAAACAGCCCACGCCCTGCCGCCATGCGCCCGCAGGGCGTTTTCATTGGCGCATGCTGATACCGTTTTCGATATCGGAACGCATTAAAAATTGATTGGAAAGGCATGGCAGGATTCTTTAGTATTCCAACATCGCTGCCCGGGCCGACGACCTTAGATCCGGCATGGCACAACCAGGAGAATGGCATGTCTGAGACAAAAAAGAAGGTGGCCCTGCGCTCGGCCGAGTGGTTCGGCTCGCAGGACAAGAATGGCTTCATGTACCGCAGCTGGATGAAAAACCAGGGCATACCTGACCACGAATTTCACGGCAAGCCCATCATCGGCATCTGCAATACCTGGTCCGAACTGACCCCGTGCAACGCGCATTTCCGCCAGCTGGCCGAACACGTCAAGCGCGGCATCCTGGAGGCGGGTGGTTTCCCCGTGGAATTCCCCGTCTTCTCGAACGGCGAATCGAATCTGCGCCCCACCGCCATGCTGACGCGCAACCTGGCCTCGATGGACGTGGAAGAATCGATCCGCGGCAACCCGATGGACGCCGTCGTGCTGCTGGTCGGCTGCGACAAGACCACGCCAGCGCTGCTGATGGGGGCGGCCAGTGTCGACATTCCCACCATCGTCGTCAGCGGTGGCCCCATGCTGAACGGAAAACTCAACGGCAAGGATATCGGTTCCGGCACCGCCGTGTGGCAGTTGCACGAGCAGATGAAGGCCGGTTCCATCACCTTGCACCAGTTCATGTCGGCCGAATCGGGCATGTCGCGCTCGGCCGGCACCTGCAACACCATGGGAACGGCCTCGACGATGGCCAGCATGGCTGAAGCGCTGGGCACGTCCTTGCCGCACAACGCGGCCATCCCCGCCGTCGATTCGCGCCGCTACGTGCTGGCGCATATGTCGGGCATCCGCATCGTCGAAATGGTGCACGAAGACCTGCGCCTGTCGAAAGTGCTGACGCGCGAGGCGTTTGAAAACGCCATCAAGGTCAACGCGGCCATCGGCGGCTCCACCAATGCCGTGATCCATCTGAAGGCGATTGCCGGGCGCATCGGCGTGCCGCTGGAGCTGGAAGACTGGACCAAGGTGGGACGTGGCACGCCGACCATCGTCGACTTGCTGCCGTCGGGCCGCTTCCTGATGGAAGAGTTTTACTACGCGGGCGGCTTGCCGGCCGTGATACGCCGCCTGGGCGAGGGCGATTTGTTGCCGCACAAGAATGCGCTGACCGTCAACGGCAAGTCGATCTGGGACAACTGCGTCGAAGCGCCGATCTACAACGATGAAGTGGTGCGCACCCTGGACAACCCGCTGCTGGCCGATGGCGGCATTTGCGTGTTGCGCGGCAACCTGGCGCCACGCGGCGCCGTGCTGAAGCCGTCGGCCGCCTCGCCGCATCTGATGCAGCACCGTGGCAAGGCCGTCGTCTTCGAAGACTTTGAACATTACAAATCGCGCATCCTCGATCCAGACCTCGATGTCGACGCCGATTCCGTGCTGGTGATGAAGAACTGCGGCCCGAAAGGCTATCCGGGCATGGCCGAAGTGGGCAACATGGGCTTGCCGCCGAAACTGCTGGCGCAAGGCATCACCGACATGGTGCGCATCTCGGATGCGCGCATGAGCGGCACCGCCTACGGCACCGTCGTGCTGCACGTGGCGCCGGAAGCCATGGCGGGCGGCCCGCTGGGCATCGTGCGCGATGGCGACATGATCGCTCTCGATTGCCACGCCGGCAGCCTGAACATCGACATCAGCGACGCGGAAATTGCCGAGCGCCTGGCGAAGCGCGAACTGGGCAGCGCGCCCGGACCGAAGAGCGGCTACCAGCAGCTATACATCGAACACGTGTTGCAGGCCGACGAAGGCTGCGATTTCGACTTCCTGGTCGGCAATCGCGGTTCCGCCGTGCCGCGCCACTCACATTAAGCGGAGACCATTATGCTGTTGCTGCAATTTATGAATGAACATGGCGGCCGCCTCGTCGGCCTGCTGCAAGATGACGTCATCCGCGTCATCGAAGGCTACAACACGACGTATGCGCTGGCGCAAGACGCCATCCGCAAGCGTATCAATCTGGCGGAGCTGGTCAACGCCACCGTCGGCAACACCACGCATTCCTATGCGGACGTGGCCGCTGCCGGGCGTGTGTTGCCTCCGCTCGACCATGCGGACGAAGCGCACTGCTACGTGACGGGCACGGGCCTGACCCACCTGGGCAGCGCCGGTGCGCGCGACGCCATGCACAAGAAGATCGGCGGCGATGCCGATTCCTTGAGCGACTCGATGAAAATGTTCCGCCTGGGTGTGGAAGGCGGCAAGCCTGCCGCTGGCACGGCCGGTGCCCAGCCCGAGTGGTTTTACAAGGGCGACGGCTCCATCGTGCGCGCCGGCGGCCAGCCGCTGCGCATGCCGGACTTTGCCCTCGATGGCGGCGAAGAGCCGGAAATCGCCGGCCTGTACGTGATCGGCGACGATGGCCAGCCGTATAGAGTCGGCTACGCCATCGGCAATGAATTCTCGGACCACGTGACGGAACGCCAGAACTATCTGTACCTGGCCCATTCGAAGCTGCGCATGTGCAGCGTGGGACCGGCCCTGCTGGTGGGCGAATTGCCCGCGCACATCGATGGCGCTTCGCGCGTGCTCGATGCGGCCGGCAAGGTGCGCTGGGAAAAGGCCTTTGTCAGCGGCGAAGACAATATGTCGCACACGATAGCCAACCTGGAACACCATCACTTCAAGTATCCGCTGTTCAAGCGCCCTGGCGACGTGCACGTGCACTTCTTCGGCACAGCGACGTTAAGCTTTGCCGATGGCGTGAGCGTGGCGCCGGGCGAAACCTTTGAAATCGAGGCGCCGGCCTTTGGCCCCGCCCTGCGCAACCGCCTCGACGTCTTCCCAACCGAATTTGCGAAAGTGAGCACATTATGAGTTTCAATATCACCGGTGATGCATTGATCGGCGGCGTCGCCGTCAAGGGCAATGGCGGCTCCTTCGAAGCGTGGGACCCGGCCGCGCGCGCGCATATCGCGCCTGCCTTCCACATGGTTGACGTAGCGCAAATCGACGAGGCATGCCGCCTGGCACAGGCCGCGTTCGACCCCTTCCGCGCCACCAGCGATGCGCAGCGCGCCGATTTTCTCGACACCATCGCCGCGCAAATTCTGGAATTGGGCGACGACTTGATCGTGCGCGCCATGACGGAAAGCGGCTTGCCGCGCGCGCGCCTGGAAGGCGAGCGGGGCCGCACGGTGGGGCAGTTAAAACTGTTCGCCGGCTTGCTGCGCGAAGGATCGTGGACCGATGCGCGCATCGATTCGGCTTTGCCCGAGCGCACGCCGCCGCGTCCTGACTTGCGCTTGCGCATGATCGGCCTGGGCCCCGTCGCCGTGTTTGCGGCCAGTAACTTCCCGCTGGCCTTCTCGGTGGCTGGCGGCGATACGGCCTCGGCCCTGGCGGCCGGCTGCCCTGTCGTGCTGAAAGCCCACTCGGCCCACCCTGGCACCTCCGAGCTGGTGGCGCGCGCGATTGTCAAAGCCATCGAGATTTGCCAGCTGCCGGCCGGCGTATTCGCCTTGCTGACAGGCACGGGCAATGGCATTGGCCAGGCGCTGGTGGCCCATCCGGCCATCCAGGCTGTCGGCTTTACGGGTTCGCGTTCGGGCGGCATCGCCCTGATGAAGGTGGCGGCGGAGCGTGCGCAGCCGATCCCCGTATATGCTGAAATGAGCAGCATCAACCCCGTGTTCGTGCTGCCGCAAGCCTTGGCCGCCCGTGGCGCAGCCATTGCCAGCGGCTTTGCCGCTTCGCTGACGATGGGCGTGGGCCAGTTCTGCACCAATCCCGGCCTCGTGCTGGGCCTGGAAGGTGCTGACTTTACGGCCTTTGCCGCCGCTGCCGCCGCAGCGCTGACACCGGCACCGGCCGCCACCATGCTGACGGCCGGCATCGCCAGCAGCTATGCGAAAGGCGTGGCCGCCCTGGCGCAGCACGCCGATGTGACGCCGCTGGTGCAAAACGCTGGCGAGGAAGGCAAGGGCGCCGCCGCCCTGTTCGTCACTTCGGGCGAGGCTTTCCTGGGCAAGCACGATCTGCGCGACGAAGTCTTCGGTCCCGCCTCGCTGCTGGTGGCGTGCCGCGACATGGATCAATTGCTGGCGATCACGGAAAGCCTGGAAGGCCAGCTGACGGCCACCCTGCAGATGGATGCCGGCGACCTGAACGATGCGCGCCGTTTGCTGCCCGTGCTGGAACGCCGCGTAGGCCGCATCCTGGCCAACGGTTTTCCGACCGGCGTGGAAGTGTCGACGGCCATGGTGCACGGCGGCCCGTTCCCGGCCACCTCGGACGGCCGCAGCACCTCGGTTGGCACGGCGGCCATCAACCGCTTCCTGCGCCCCGTGTCGTATCAGAATCTGCCGCAGGACTTGCTGCCGGCATCGCTGCGCGACGATAATCCGCTGGGGATATGGCGCCGTCACGATGGCGTGCTCGGTAAACTCTAAAACCTACTGTGCGGCGCGATTTGCGGCCTGTGATGCTCACTGTGCATTCGCACAGTTCCGCGTCTCGGCCACAACTCGTTGCCGCTCGCTACGGTTTTATTGGTAAAAATAAAAATACACAGGTGGAGACAAAATGAAGCAATTGGCGAAATATGGCAGCTTGCAGGGCAAGCGCGTGTTCATCACGGGTGGCGGCAGCGGCATCGGCGAATCTTTGGTGGCGGAGTTTGCCGCCCAGGGCGCGCTGGTGGCGTTTGTCGACATTGCCGTGGAAGCGAGCGAGGCCTTGTGCCGCCGCCTGGCCGAAGCGGGTCTGACGGCGCCACTGTTCCGCCATTGCGACATCACGGATATTGCATCGCTGCAAGCCGTCATGGCGGAACTGGCGCAGACGCTGGGCGACTTCGATATCCTCGTCAACAATGCTGCCAACGACCAGCGCCACCAGGCGCAGGACGTGACCCTGGAATACTGGAACGAGCGTATTGCGATCAATCAACGTCCCATGTTCTTTACGTGCCAGGCCGTCTTCGAGGGCATGAAGCGCAGGGGCGGCGGTTCCATCATCAACGTCAGCTCGATTTCCTGGCACATGAAGTCGGGCGGCTACCCCGTCTACGCCACCACCAAGGCGGCCGTCGTGGGCCTGACGCGGGGCCTGGCGCGCGATTATGGCGCCCACAATATCCGCGTCAACACGGTCACGCCGGGCTGGGTCATGACACAGCGCCAGATCGAGCTGTGGGTCGACGACGCGGCGGAAGTGGAAATCAAGAAAAGCCAATGCTTGCCAAGCAAGCTGATGCCACAGGACATCGCCGCCATGGTGCTGTTCCTCGCATCGGACGATGGCGCGATGTGCTCCAGTCAAGAGTTCATCGTGGATGCAGGCTGGGTGTAAGCACCCCCGCGCCGTTTATTCGCGCCGGCATTGACCGGCACCTCCGATCTTGAAGCACCCCTCATGCCGCCCCAACCCCGCGGCAGGAGAGGCATCGCCACATCCGGACATTGAAGATGAAACCTCTTGTTTGCAGCGTCGCCCTTGTTTTTGCCACCTTTGCTGATGCGCAAGGGCTGCAGAGTCCTGACGGTACCCTGCAGGTCAAGGTCGCGCCTGGCCCAGCTGGCAGCATCCACTACAGCATCTCGCGCGGCGGCGCGCCCGTGATCCTGCCATCAACTTTGGGCCTGGAATTTGGCGGCCTGAACCTGTCGAAGAAACTGAGCCTGGGCGCGGCGTCTCCCATCACTTCTGTTGCCGAGCGCTACACGATGGCCACCGGCAAGCGCCAGGTCATCGATTACGCGGCCAATGAACAGACGTTCACGGTGCACAATGCGCGGGGGCAAGCTATGGACGTGGTGTTTCGCGTCTCCAACGATGGCGTGGCTTTCCGTTACGTGCTGGGCCAGGTGCCCAGCTCGGCCGGGACAATGCTGCAGGAAAGCACGTCGTTTGCCTTTGCGCCCAGCACGCGGGCGTGGCTGCAGCCGATGCAGGTGGCGCAGACGGGCTGGATGAACACCAATCCCGCCTACGAAGAACATTACCGTATGGATATTGCCGTCGGCACGCCATCGCCGCTGGCGGCCGGCTGGGTCTTCCCGGCCCTGTTCAAGGCGGGCGAGACCTGGGTGGCGCTGACGGAAGCGGGCATGGATGGCAGTTTCCACGCCTCGCGCCTGCAGGCGGCCTCGAAAGGGGGCATCTACCGCATCGGCACGCCGATGGCGGCCGAAGTGGCACCTGGCGGCGCCTTGCTGGCACAGGCGGCCACGGGCTTGCGCTCGCCATGGCGGGTGTTGGCCATCGGCAGCCTGGCCACCATCATGGACTCGACCCTGGGCACGGACCTGGCCGCGCCCGCCATCGCCTTCGATACGGCCAAGGTGCTGCCCGGCCACGCTGCCTGGAGCTGGGGCTTGCTGAAGGATGACGCCACCGTGTATGGCGTGCAGAAAGATTTCATCGATTACGCGGCGGACATGCGCTGGAACTATGTACTCGTCGATGCGGACTGGGACCGCAAGATCGGCTACGAGAAAATTGCCGAGCTGGCCAGCTATGCGGCCGCGAAAGACGTGGGCCTGTTCCTCTGGTACAACTCGTCGGGTAGCTGGAACAAGACCGAGTACACGCCGAAAGGCAAGCTGCTGACCCATGCACAGCGCGAACACGAATTTTCGCGCCTGGCGGCCATGGGTATCAAGGGCATCAAGGTGGACTTCTTTGCCGGCGACGGCCAGTCGATGATTGCCTATTATTTGGGCATCCTGAATGATGCGGCCAGACACGGCTTGCTGGTCAATTTCCACGGCGCTACCTTGCCACGGGGCTGGGCCCGTACCTACCCGAATCTGATGACGGCCGAGGCCGTTAAGGGACTGGAATTCACCACCTTCGAGCAGCGCGACCAGGACGCCATGCCCGCGCACGCGGCCATGCTGCCGTTCGCCCGCAATTTGTTCGACCCCATGGATTTCACGCCCATGGTGTTTGGCGACGTGCCCAACATCCGCCGTGCCACGCGCAACGGTTTCGAACTGGCGCTGCCCGTGCTGTTTTTGTCGGGCGTGCAGAACTTTGCCGAGATTCCCGCCGGCATGGCCAGCGTGCCCCCGTATGTCAAAACCTTCCTGCAGGAACTGCCGCGCAGCTGGGATGACAGCCGCTTCATCGATGGTGTGCCCGGCCGCTACCTGATGCTGGCGCGCCAGTCTGGCGAGCGCTGGTATGTGGCCGGCATCAACGCCCAGGTCACGGCGCAAACCTTCACCGTGGACTTGTCCTTTCTCGAAGGCAAGCGTGGCGCCCTGATCACGGACGGCGCCGGCGAACGCGCATTCAGCCAGCAGGAAATTTCGGCCGGCAAGGCCGTCATCACGATCAAGCCGCATGGCGGCTTTGTAGCCATTTTCAATTAAAACAACAGGAGACAGCATGAAATTCATCAACACCAGCATCGTGGCCCTTAGCCTGGCCATGGCCGTCGGCAGCGCCTTTGCCGCGCCCGTCAATGTCACCATCGACGCGGCCAGGCCAGGTCCCGTGATCAACAAGAACGTCTACGGCCAGTTCGCCGAGCATCTGGGGACCGGTATTTACGAAGGCATGTGGGTGGGACCGGAGTCCAGCATTCCCAACACCAAGGGCTGGCGCAATGACGTGCTGGGCGCGCTGAAACAGTTGCATGTACCGTTGGTGCGCTGGCCGGGCGGCTGCTTTGCCGATGAATACCACTGGAAGGATGGCATCGGCGCGCGCGAGAAGCGCCCGACCAAGGTCAACACCAACTGGGGTGGCGTGGAAGAGTCGAACGCCGTCGGCACGCATGAATTCTTCGACCTGGCCGAGCTGCTGGGCGCACAGACCTATATCAACGGCAACCTCGGTTCCGGCACGCCGCAGGAAATGTCCGAGTGGCTCGAATACATGACCTCGGACAGCAAGTCGACCCTGGCTGAGCTGCGCCGCAAGAATGGCCGCGCGCAGCCGTATAAAGTCGATTACTTTGGCATCGGCAATGAAGCCTGGGGTTGCGGCGGCAATATGCGTCCGCAATACTACGCCGACCTGTACAAGCACTATCACACCTTCATGAAGACGCCGGAAAGCGCGCGCCCGAAATTCATCGCCAGCGGCGGCAATGACGACGACATCAGCTGGTCCAGCACCCTGAGCCGCGAGATCAAGCCGAACATGATGGACGCCATCAGTTTCCACTACTACACGGTGCCGACCGGTATCTGGGAAAAGAAGGGCGCGGCCACGGGCTTTGGTGAAAATGAATGGATTTCCACGCTGAGCCGCACCTTGCGCATCGATAGCTTGATCAAGAACAATCTCGCCGCCATCGACAAGAACGATCCCTCGAAAAAGACGGGCTTGTACGTCGATGAATGGGGCACCTGGTACGACGTCGAGCCGGGCACCAATACGGGTTTCTTGTTCCAGCAAAACAGCTTGCGCGATGCCCTGGTCGCGGCTCTGAACTTCAATATTTTCCACCAACACGCGGACCGCGTGCGCATGACGAATATCGCGCAAATGGTCAACGTGCTGCAGGCCATGATCATCACGGACAAGGATAGCTATTTCCTGACGCCCACGTATCATGCGTTTGAAATGTACGTGCCGTTCCAGGATGCCACGACCTTGCCGGTCGCCATCAGTGGCAATGGCAAGTACAGCCTGGGCAAGGTCAGCATTCCGGAAGTGAGTGCCTCGGCCGCGCGCGCCAGGGACGGCAAGGTATATTTGTCGCTGGTCAACACGAACCCGCACAAGGCCGTCGACGTCAATGTGGCGCTGGCCGGCAAGCAAGTGGCCAGCATCACGGGCCGCGTACTGACCGCCGGCAAGATGGATGCCGTCAACAGCTTTGCGCAACCGCAAGCCGTGCAGCCGGTGGCGTTCAATGCCAAGGCGCAAGGCGGCAAGCTGACCGTGTCTATCCCGGCCAAGGCCGTGGTGGTGGTCGCCGTCGAATAAACGCCTGGCTTCCTGCTGTCTACTCTGTGCCGGTGCGGGAGCTTTCCTGCGCCGGCCAGCCGCATCGTGCTGCACGTTGTAGAGAAAGTATTCCATGAACAGAAGAGAAGCTGTGCTGGCGCTGGGTAGCGCCATGGCCCTGGCCGCCTGTGGCGGTGGTTCGTCCGATAGCGCGCCTGTCGTCTCCGTCACGCCGCCCGTGGTGCCGCCGGTCGTCCCTCCCGCTGTCGTTCCACCAGTACAAGGCGCCATCATTTTTAGCAATGTCTCCGTGCACGACCCGTCCGTGATCAAGGTGGCCGGCACCTATTATGTGTTCGGCTCGCACCTGGCGGCCGCCAAATCCACCGACTTGATGAACTGGACGAAGATGGCCGACGGCGTCAATGCCAGCAACCCCCTGTTCAACAATGTCGTCACCAGCCTGGCTGACACCTTTGCCTGGACGCAAGTGACGGGCCTGTGGGCGCCCGACGTGATCGCGCTCGACAATGGCAAGTTCGCCATGTACTACAACAGCTGCAAGGGCGATTCGCCCCGTTCCGCCATGGGCCTGGCCCTGGCGGACAAAGTGGAAGGCCCATATGTCAATCAGAAGATTTTCCTGAAATCGGGCATGTGGGGCCAGATCAGCGAGGATGGCGTGACTATCTACGATGCGCTGACGCAACCGAACGTGGTCGACCCGAACACCTTCCGCGACGCTGCCGGCAAGCTGTGGATGATCTACGGCTCGTATTCGGGCGGCATCTTCATCCTCGCCATGGACCCGGCCACGGGCTTGCCTGTCGCGGGGCAGGGCTATGGCAAGCACGTGATCGGCGGCAACCATAGCCGCATCGAGGGCGCCTACGTGCTGTACAGCCCGCAAACGCAGTATTACTACCTGTTTACGTCGTTTGGCGGCCTGGATGCCAACGGTGCCTACAATATGCGCGTGGCCCGTTCGCGCGCGCCGGACGGCCCGTACGTGGATGGCAAGGGCAACGATATGCGCCAGGTCAAGTCCAATCCCGCCTTGCCCCTGTTCGACGACGCCAGCATCGCGCCTTTTGGCCAGAAGCTGATGGGCAACCATCAATTCGCGCTGGCCGCTGGCGAGACGGGCACGCCACTGGGATATGTGTCGCCAGGACACAATTCGGCGGTATACGATGCCGCCACGCAGCAGTATTTCCTGATCTTCCATACGCGCTTCCCGAATACGGGCGAGTTGCACGAGATCCGCGTGCACGAATTGTTCATGAATGGCGATGGCTGGCTGGTGGCGGCGCCATTCCGTTATGTGCCATTGAGTCGCAGCGCCACGCCGCTGGCGGCGCAAGTGGTGGCAGCGGACGTGGCGGGCAGCTATCAATTGGTCAATCATGGCAAGGATATTTCCACGGTGCTCAAGCTGTCGCAATCCATCAATTTGCTGGCGGACGGCACCATCACGGGCGCGCAGGTGGGGAGGTGGATACACCAGGGCAACAATCTGATCGCCATTACCCTGGTGTCCGGCGGCCTGTTCCATGGCGTGCTGTCGCGCCAGTGGAATGGCAATGCCGGCGCCTTTGTCGTCACGTTCACGGTGCAGTCCGCCGATGGCGTGTCGCTGTGGGGCGCCCGCACGGGCAACTAACAAGTCAAAGTCAAAGGAAAACAATGATGCAAACGCTCAAGCGCGGCCTGGCCGCTGTTACCGCCACCTTGCTGGCGCTGTCCTGCCATGCCGCGCAAGTGAGCGTGCACGACCCTGTGATGGCGAAGGAAGGCGATACGTATTATCTGTACAGCACGGGCCCCGGCATCACCTTTTACAGTTCGAAAAATATGCTCGACTGGCAACCGGAAGGGCGCGTCTTCGCGGGCCAGCCCACGTGGGCCAAAACGGCCGCGCCATCGTTTGACGACCATATCTGGGCGCCCGACGTGCAATTGCATGACGGCAAATATTACTTGTACTACTCGGTCTCCGGCTTCGGCAAGAACACGTCCGGCATCGGCGTGACCGTCAATACCACCTTGAATCCCCGCTCGCCCGACTACCGCTGGGTCGACCAGGGCATGTTGCTGCAATCGGTGCCCGAGCGCGACGAGTGGAACGCCATCGATTCGAACATCATCACCGATGCGGCCGGTACTCCATGGATGTCGTTCGGCTCGTTCTGGAACGGCATCAAGCTGGTCAAACTGACGCCCGACTGGACCCGTATTGCGGAACCGCAAGAGTGGCACTCGCTGGCGCGCCGGGCACCGCTGCCGCCACGCGCGGGCGAATTCAAGCCCGCGCCCGAGGAAATCGAGGCGCCGTTCATCTTCCAGCACGGCAAGGATTACTTCCTCTTCGTTTCCTGGGGCTTGTGCTGCCAGAAGGAAAAAAGCACCTATCACCTGGCAGTGGGGCGTTCTAAAAGTGTGACAGGCCCGTACCTGGACAAGAACGGGCGCGACATGGCGCAGGGCGGCGGCACCGTGGTGCTGCAGGGCGACAAGGATTGGCAAGGCCTGGGCCACAATAGCGCCTACACGTTTGACGGCAAGGATTACCTGGTGCTGCATGCGTATGAGACGGCGGACAATTATTTGCAGAAGCTCAAGATCCTGCCCATGACGTGGGACAAGGAGGGCTGGCCGCAAGTCGATGCACGCGACTTGAACCGCTATCAAAGCCGCGAGCTGCCGGCCGCCAAACCCTGAGGGCGCGCCATGAAAAAGACCTTGTTGACGCTGGCGCTGGCCGCCGGCGGTCTTGTCACGCCGCTACTCCCTGCGGCTGAACTGTTTCCCCTCTCGTCCGTACGCTTGAAAGCGGGACCGTTCCTCGATGCGCAAACGACGGACTTGCATTATTTGCTGGCCTTCGAACCGGACAAATTGCTGGCGCCATTTCGCCGCGAAGCGGGCTTGCCGCAGATCCGGCCCAGCTATGGCAACTGGGAGTCGACGGGGCTCGATGGCCACATGGGCGGGCATTACCTGTCCGCGCTGGCCCTGATGGTGGCGTCCACGGGCGACGCGCAGGCGCGCGAACGCCTCGACTACCTGCTGGCGGAATTGAAGAAATGCCAGGACGCCAATGGTAATGGCTACCTGGGCGGCATCCCCGACGGCAATGCCGCCTGGCAGGCGATCGCCAAAGGAAACTTGCAGGCCGACACTTTCTCCGTCAATGGTCGTTGGGTGCCGTGGTACAACCTGCACAAGGTGTTCGCCGGCTTGCGCGACGCCTACCAGTACGCTGGCAATCTTGAAGCGAAAACCATGTTGATCGAGCTGTCGGACTGGGCCGTGAAACTGTCGGGGTCCTTGAGCGATGTACAGATGCAGGCGATGCTGCGCGCCGAGCACGGCGGCATGAATGAAGTGCTGGCCGACGTCTACGCCATGACGGGCGAGCAGAAATACATGGACCTGGCCGTGCGCTTTTCGCACCAGGCCATCCTGCAGCCTCTGGCGCAGCAGCAGGACAAGCTGACGGGCCTGCATGCGAATACGCAAATCCCGAAAGTGATCGGCTTCGAGCGTATCGGTGCATTGACGGGCCGGCGCGACTGGCAGCAGGCGGCGCAATTCTTTTGGCAAACCGTGCATGACAAGCGCACGGTGGCCATCGGCGGCAATAGCGTCAAGGAACATTTCCACGACGAGCACGACTTTTCCTCTATGGTGGAAGAGGTCGAAGGGCCTGAAACGTGCAATACCTACAATATGCTCAAGCTCACCGGGCAACTGTTTCGCCGCGATGAACAGGTGCGCTACGCGGATTACTACGAGCGCGCGCTGTACAACCATATCCTGTCGTCGCAGCGCCCCGGCACGGGCGGTTTTGTGTATTTCACGCCCATGCGCCCGAATCACTACCGCGTGTATTCGCAGGTGGACAAGGGCATGTGGTGCTGCGTGGGTTCCGGCATCGAAAGCCAGGCCAAATATGGCGAGTTCATCTACGCGCATGAAGGCGACGCCCTGTACGTGAACCTGTTCATGGCATCCACGCTCGATTGGAAAGAGCAGGGCGTCAGGATTATCCAGAGCACGCAATTCCCCGATCAGGACACGACGCGCATCACCGTGCAGGGAAATAAGACGTTCAGCATGAAGATCCGCTACCCGCAGTGGGTAGCCAAAGGCAAGCTGCGCCTGAAGCTCAACGGCAAGGCCATGCGCGTGAACGGCGCGCCCGGCGAATACGTGACGATCACGCGCGCCTGGAAAGCGGGCGATAGCGTCGACGTGACCCTGCCGATGACGACGCGCCTGGAGCAGATGCCGGACCAGTCGAATTACTATGCCGTGCTGCATGGCCCCATCGTGCTGGCCGCCAAGACGCAGCCATTCGCGAATGAACAACTGAACTATTTTGCCGACGATTCGCGCATGGGCCATATCGCCCAGGGGCAAGTCTGTCCGCTGGAATCGTCGCCGCTGTTCGTCAGCGATGAGAAGGATTTCATGCGGAGAATCCGCCCCGTGAAAGGCCAGCCGCTGACGTTCACGGCGCCCGGGCTGATCCAGAGCAAGGATGCGGCGAAGATAAAACTGATCCCGTTCTTCCGTCTGCATGACTCTCGCTACATGCTGTACTGGCCCGTATCCACGCCCGCCAGGCTGGCGCAGCTGCAGGAATCCACCCGGCAGGCGGAAGCGCAACGCCTGGCGCTCGATGCGCAGACCATCGACCAGGTGGCGCCAGGGCAACAGCAGCCCGAGTCCGACCACAACTTCCAGGCCGAGGGGGGAGAAAACGGCGTCAACAAGGGCAGGCACTGGCGCCATGCCACGGGCTGGTTCAGCTATGAACTGAGCGACCCGCAAGGTGCAGCGGCGATACTGCGCCTGACCCTGTCCACCCTGGACGCGGGGCGTGTCTTCGACGTCTTGATCAACGGCGTCAAGGTCGAGACCATCGCCGTGGCGGCCGATGCGCCGCAAGAGCTGCATACGGTGGATGTGGCCTTGCCTGCCGAGCTGGTCAAAGCCGCTAACGGCAAATTGCGCGTGAAATTTGTCGCCGGCAAGGATTCCGTGGCGGGCGGCCTGTACGGGCTGCGCCTGCTGCGCTGACGGGAGGCAGGAAGCTAGGCGACCATCCGGTGATACGCAAATCGGTATCGCAAGCGAAAAAGAATTGATTGGATGGCTATGTTGCTTTCTCCTACCATGGGTTCATAAAAAACCGCCCATCCGGCATCCGGCTATGATGGTATTCCAAAAAAAACTGGAGACAAGAATGAAATTGACACGCCGCACCCTCCTCGCCAGCGCCATGTTGTTGGCACTGTCCGCTACTTCTTCCGCCTTTGCCGCCAAGCCCCTCGTCATGGGCTTTTCGCAGGTAGGCGCCGAGAGCGAATGGCGCACCGCCAATACCGTCTCCATCAAGGAGGCCGCCAAGAAAGATGGCGTCACCCTGAAATTTGCCGATGCGCAGCAAAAGCAGGAAAACCAGGTCAAGGCGCTGCGCTCGTTCATCGCGCAAAAAGTTGACGTGATCGCCTTCTCGCCCGTGGTGGAATCGGGCTGGGATACCGTCTTGCGCGAAGCCAAGGCCGCCAAGATTCCCGTCATCTTGACGGACCGCGCCGTCAACGTGGCCGATAAATCACTGTACGTCACCTTCATCGGTTCCGACTTCGTGGAAGAGGGCCGCCGCGCTGGTCAATGGCTGCTCGAGCACGCCAAGAAAACCCCGGATGCCACCTTGAATATCGTCGAACTGCAGGGCACGGTCGGTTCCGCGCCGGCCATCGACCGCAAGGAAGGCTTCCAGGAAGTCATCGGCAAGAATCCGAAGATGAAGATCATCCGTTCGCAAACGGGCGACTTTACGCGCGCCAAGGGCAAGGAAGTGATGGAAGCGTTCCTCAAGGCCGAAGGCAAGAAGATCAACGTGCTGTACGCGCACAATGACGACATGGCCATCGGCGCCATCCAGGCCATCGAAGAAGCGGGCATGAAGCCGGGCAAGGACATCATCATCATCTCCATCGATGGCGTGAAAGGCGCGTTCGAGGCCATGATCGCCGGCAAGCTGAACGTCACCGTGGAATGCAGCCCGCTGCTGGGCCCGCAACTGATGTCCATCGCCCGCGATGTGGTGGCCGGCAAGCCCGTGCCGGCGCGCATCACGACGGTGGAAGGCGTGTTCCCTGCCGAGGTGGCCGCCAAGGAATTTCCGAACCGTAAGTACTAAGCTTGCCGCATGATGAAGACGCAAGCGCATCACATGGCCGCGCCAGCTCCCCTGCTGGAGTTGCGCGGCATCAGTAAAGCCTTCCCCGGCGTCAAAGCCCTCAGCGACGTTGCCCTGCGCCTGTATCCGGGCGAAGTGCACACGCTGATGGGGCAAAACGGCGCGGGGAAATCGACGCTGATCAAGGTGCTGACGGGCGTCTACACGCCCGACAGCGGCCAGATTTTGCTCGATGGCAAAGCCATCGCCCCCGCGTCCACCTCGGACGCGCAGGCGCTGGGCATCAGCACCGTGTACCAGGAAGTCAATCTGTGTCCGAACCTGTCGGTGGCGGAAAACATTTTTATCGGCCGCTACCCGCGCCGCTTTGGCATCATCGACTGGCGTGCCATGCAGCAACAGGCGCGTGCCTTGCTGCAGCAATTGCAGATCGATATCGATGTCACGGCGCAACTGTCCAGCTTTCCGCTGGCCATCCAGCAAATGGTGGCCATTTCGCGCGCGCTGAACATTTCGGCCCGCGTGCTGATCCTCGACGAACCCACGTCCAGCCTCGATGAGGCGGAAGTCAATCTGCTGTTTTCCGTGCTGCGCCGTTTGCGCGAGCAGGGTATGGCGATTCTGTTCGTCACCCACTTTCTCGACCAGACCTACGCCATCTCCGATCGCATCACCGTCATGCGCAATGGCGAGCGCGAGGGAGAATATGCGTGCAGCGAGCTGTCGCGCCTGGCGCTGGTGAACAAGATGATCGGCGTGGCGGCCGACACCGTGGCGCAAGAGCTTGATCTGGCGCAAGAAGCGGGCGCGGCCAGTTTCGGTCCCGCCGTGCTGGAAGCCACCGGACTGGGCCGCAAGGGCGCCTTGCTGCCCATGGATTTCCACATCCGCCAGGGGGAATTGCTGGGCCTGGCCGGTTTGCTCGGTTCGGGCCGCACGGAGCTGGCGCGCTTGCTGTTTGGCGCCGACAAGGCCGATTCCGGCAGCATCACCATGCAGGGCAAGCCGCGCCACTTCAGCGTGCCGCGCGACGCGATTGCCCGTGACATCGGCTTTTGCTCGGAAGACCGCAAGCACGAGGGGGCGATTTTGTCGCTGTCCGTGCGCGAAAACATCATCCTGGCCTTGCAAGCCCGCACGGGCTTGCTGCGCGCCATCCCGTTCAAACGCCAGCAGGCGCTGGCCGACGAGTACGTCAAGGCGCTCGGTATCAAGACGGCCAGCATCGAAACGCCGATTGGCAGCCTGTCGGGTGGCAACCAGCAGAAAGCCTTGCTGGCGCGCTGGCTGGTGACCTCGCCCGCCATGCTGATCCTGGACGAACCGACGCGCGGCATCGACGTGCGCGCCAAGCAGGAAATCATGAGTTATGTGAGCAAACTGTGCCGCAAGGGCATGGCTATTTTGTTCATCTCGTCCGAGCTGCCGGAAGTGCTGCGCTGCAGCGACCGTATTGTGGTCATGCGCGACCGCAAGGCCTGCGGCGACTATGCGCGCGGCGAGCTTGATGACAGTTCCGTGCTGCAAGTGATTGCCGGAGACGCCACATGAGTTTATCCACGCCATCGAGCGCGCCACTGGCGCGTACGGCTTCCACTACGGGTACGTCCGCCTTGCATACTGTTTTACACCATCCCCTGAGCCGGCCCCTGGCCGCGCTGTTTCTGCTGTTGCTGGTCGATTTCTTCGCCATCCCCGGCTTTTTCCATCTGGAAATTCGCGATGGCCATCTGTACGGCAGCGTGATCGACATCGTCAACCGCGCCGCGCCGCTGATGCTGGCCGCGCTGGGCATGACCCTGGTAATTGCCACGCGCGGCATCGACATTTCCGTGGGCGCCGTCGTGGCCCTGTCCGGCACCGTGGCCGCCATGTTGATCGGCGGCACCATGGTGATGGACAACGGCGTGCCGACCTACGTGAGCAACATCCCCATGGGCTGGGCCCTGGCCGCCGCCCTGGGCGCGGCGCTGCTGTGCGGCGCCTGGAATGGCGTGCTGGTGGCCGGTCTCGGCTTGCAGCCCATCGTCGCGACCTTGATATTGATGGTGGCGGGACGCGGCCTGGCGCAACTGTTGACGGATGGGCAGATCGTCACCGTCTACTACCAGCCGTACTTCTTCATCGGCAGCGGCTACCTGTTCGGCTTGCCGTTCTCGCTGTTCCTCGTGGCGGCGGTCTTCATCATCACGGCCGTGCTGATGCGCAAAACGGCGCTGGGCCTGTTCATCCAGGCCGTCGGCATCAACCCTGTCGCCGCGCGCCTGGCCGGCATCAAGACGGCGACATTGATCTTTTTCGTCTACGTGTTTTGCGCCGCCTGCGCTAGCCTGTCGGGGTTGATGATCAGCTCGAACATCAAGAGCGCGGACGCGAACAATGCGGGCCTGATGCTGGAACTGGACGCCATCCTGGCCGTGACCCTGGGCGGCACGTCCCTGGCCGGCGGCAAGTTCAGCCTCGTGGGCAGCATGATCGGCGCGCTCATCATCCAGACCCTGACCTACACGATCTATTCGCTGGGCGTGCCGCCGGAAGTGAACATGGTCGTCAAGTCGGTCGTCGTCTTCCTCGTCTGCCTGTCGCAATCGTCGGAGTTCAAGCAATTACTGCATCGGAGAAAAGCATGAAGGGCTTGCTGCACACCCCGTATTTCACTTCGCTCGTCACGGTCTTGCTGCTGGTGGTGATGCTGGGCCTGGGCGGCGCCGCCTACCCGGGCCTGCTGTCGACGCAGGTGATCTTTAACCTGTTGATCGATAACGCCTTTTTGCTGGTGATCGCCGTCGGCATGACTTTCGTGATTGTTTCCGGCGGCATCGATTTGTCGGTCGGGTCCGTGCTGGCCCTGTCGACCATGATCGCCGCCTGGCTGCTCAACGTGGCGCACTGGTCGCCGCTGCTGGTGATCGCCACCGTGCTGGCGCTGGGCAGCGTGTTTGGCGCCGGCATGGGCGCACTGATCCATTATTTCAAGTTGCAGCCCTTCATCGTCACCCTGGCTGGCATGTTTCTGGCGCGGGGGCTGTGCTACTTGATCAGCATCAATTCCATCACCATCACCGACCCGCTGTTCGTGGCCATGTCGCAGACCCAGCTGGGTTTCCTGGGCGGCTTCGTTTCGCCCGGCGTGGTGATCGCCGTGGCGACCTTGCTTTTGGCCATCTGGCTGGCGCACGCCACGCCGTTCGGCCGCGCCGTGTATGCGATCGGCGGCAATGAACAGTCGGCCCTGATGATGGGGCTGCCCGTGGGCCGCACCAAGGTCTTCATTTACGCCTTCAGCGGATTCTGTGCGTCACTGGGTGGTGTGCTGTTTGCGTTCTACATGCTGTCCGGCTATGGCTTGCATGCGCAAGGCACGGAACTGGACGCGATAGCCGCCGTCGTCATCGGCGGCACCCTGCTCAGCGGCGGCTACGGCTATGTGGCCGGTGCTTTGTCCGGCGTGCTGGTGCTCGGTACCATCCAAACCCTGATCGCCTTCGACGGCACGCTCAGCTCGTGGTGGACCAAGATCGTCATCGGCGGCTTGCTGTTCGTCTTTTGCGTCGTGCAAAGACTGATGGCCATGGGCCAGAAAAATACCAACGGGAGTTAACTTTTATGTTGAAGCAGAATAAACGTGCCGCAGCCATCGGCATGGCGGTGGCGCTCGCCTGTATTGCAGTCAACGCGCCGGCGGCCAATCCCATCGTGAAAAACATCTACACGGGCGATCCGGCCGCGCTGGTCGACAATGGCAGGGTCTACCTGTACGTCGGCCACGATGAAGCGGGCGCTACCGACACGGACTATCGGATGAACGAGTGGCGCGTGTATTCCTCGTGCGACATGGCCAACTGGACGGACCACGGCTCGCCCGTGCGCTTTTCCACGTTTGCCTGGGCCGGCAAGGATGCCTGGGCCGGCGACATCGTCAAGCGCGGCAGCAAATATTATTTTTACTCGACCGTCGACCATAAAACCATCGCCGGCAAGGCCATCGGCGTGGCCGTCTCCGACAGCCCGACGGGGCCGTTCGTCGACGCGCGCGGCAGCGCCCTGATCACGAACGACATGACGAAACAGACGGCGATCCCGTGGGACGACATCGACCCGGCTGTTTTCATCGATACGGATGGCCAGGCCTACATTTACTGGGGCAACACGGTCTTGAAATACGCCAAGCTGAAAGCCAACATGACGGAGCTCGATGGCCCGATATTGACCTTCGGCATGGATGCGTTCACGGAAGCGGCGTATATGCACCAGCATGCGGGCACGTATTACCTGTCGTACTCGCGCAACTTCCCCGAAGAAACGGCGTACTCGACAGGCCCCACGCCCACGGGCCCCTGGCATTTCCGCGGCGCCATCATGGACAAGAATGCCGTGGTGAAAACCATCCACCAGGCCATCATCGAATTTAACGGCAAGTCCTACATCTTCTATCACAACGACAAGTTGCCCGGCGGCGGAGAATACCGGCGCTCCGTGGCTGTGGAAGAGCTGAAATACAAGCCGGACGGCACGATCGAATTCATCCATCAAACGGCTGGCCCGGCAGCCAATCCCAGCGCCGCCTGCAAGGCATTGTGAACGCAGTTTGACGACGCTCAAAAAGGAGACACACCGATATCTGGAATATCGATATTGAGTTAAAACTGATATCGATCATGATATGATTTATTCATGGATACCCTCAACCCCAACTGGTTCTTGCGAGCCCGCCTGAAGACGCGGCAATTGCTGCTGTTGATCGCCCTTGACGAGCAGCGCAACATCCACCGCGCGGCGGAAGAGTTGCACATGACGCAGCCGGCCGCGTCCAAGCAAATCAAGGACCTGGAAGAGATGCTCGACGTGCGCCTGTTCGACAGGTTGCCGCGCGGCATGGAGCCGACCATCTACGGCGAAACGATGATACGCCATGCGCGCATGGCCCTGACGAGCCTGTCGCTGGCGCATGACGACATCGTCGCCCTGAAGTCGGGCTTGACGGGCCAGGTGGAGGTGGGCGTCATCATGACGCCGGCCATGGCCTTGCTGCCGCGCGCGATTGCCCGCATCAAGCAGCAGGCGCCGCTGATGCGCATCGGCGTGCACCTGGAGCACAGCAACACCCTGATGGACATGCTGCAGCACGGCACCCTCGATTTCATGATCGGGCGCATCCTGGAAAAGGAAAGCAGCGCCGGCCTCATCTACGAGGAGTTGACGGAAGAGCCGGCCAGCGCCGTGGCGCGCAATGGCCACCCGCTGCTGTCTCGCAAGAATCTGCAATTGAAAGACCTGGCGGGCCAGCCGTGGATCTTGCCGCCGCAAGGCAGCATCCTGCGCCACCGCTTCGACATGATGTTCCGCCGCGCCAGTCTGGAACCGCCCGTCGACGTGGTCGACACCACCGCCTTGCTGCTGATCACGTCCTTGCTGCAGCAAACGGATTCCCTGCACGTGATGCCGACGGAAGTGGCGCATTACTACGAATCGTTGAACGTGCTGAGCATCCTGCCCATCGAGCTTCCATGCAAGATGGATGCCTTCGGCATCATCCGCCAGCAGGATCATCTGCTGTCGCCGGGGGCGGATATGCTGTTGAAAGCGGTACGCGCCACGGCGGCGGATATGTATTGACACGACGCGGTGGTGGCTGTGTCGGATTACGCGTTCCGCTAATCCGACCTACACATGGCACGGTGACAGGTAGGTCGGATTAGCCCGCAGGGCGTAATCCGACAATACCCGCGCAGCATGCTCAATCGGGCACTTCAAAAAAGAACAGCTGCACCAATCGCCCATTCTCCGGCGTGTCGCCAAACACATTGCTGATCGAGTGAAAGTAGTGGCCCTTGTACACGATCAATCGGTTGTGGCGCATCGGCACTTCCAGCAGGGCTTGCCAACTGTCGCGCTGTTCCTGTAAGTCGTTGAATTTCTGCACTTTACTGTTCGGCAGCCAGCGTTTCTGAAAATCCTTGAAGCTGGCGTAGCCGCCCGCTTTTACGTCCGCCTCGGGCAAGCGCCGGTACCAGCCGCTGGGCTGGTGGCGCCAGAACGTGGTGCCGCCCTGGCACTGCTCGGGCGGATTCAGATACAGCACGCCCGCATAGAAATTGAAATTGTTGCCCGTCTCGTTATCCACGTGGATATCCGTGCGTGCCATGGCGTCCGCATAGCTGAGGCGATACGAGCCATTGTCGGGCGAAATGAAACGGATGGGGCGGCCCAGCGCCGTGGCGATGCGCTCCATGATGGCCTGGCTGGGCTGGCCCGCCGTCTGGCTGCCCGGATAGTTCTGTCCCGCATAGCGCTGCTGCTCGAATGGCAGAGTCAGCGCCTGGGCGCGCCAGGCGGTGGGGTCGGGCAGGAAATCGTCGAGGATGTGCAAATCCGTTTCGCGCAGGAAGTCCTGCAGCGATGGCGCGACGTCGAGCGGTGTCAGCGTTTCTGTCTGTTCCGCTTGCGGGCTGGCAAAGCCGATGCGGCACGTGTGCGCCAGCGCCGGGTGCAGCGCCAGGGCTTGCGCGTAACGCTCCAGCGCCAGTGCCTGCTGTCCCGTGCGGTAGTACAGCTCGGCCAGGCCCTGCAGGGTTTGCCAGCGCTGCGGGCGCAGGGCGTGGGCCCGTTCCAGTTCGGCGATGGTGTCCGCCAGCCGCTGTTTTCCCAGCAGCAATTCCGCGTGACTGATGGCGAAATCGTGCTCGTGCGGCGCCAGCCGCGCCGCCGTGGCGTAGCTGGCCAGCGCCGCTTCGTTGTCTGTACCGCGCAGCACGTTGCCGAGGTTGTAGTGGAACAGGGCGTTGTCGGGCTGTTGCTTGAGCGACAGTTTTAACAGGCCCAGGCCGATGGTGCCCTGGCCCAGTTCCAGCATGGCCAGGCCCTGGAAATGCTGCGCTTCGGCCAGGGCCGGGTCCTGTTTATACGCCGCCTGGTAAGCGTTGATCGCCTCGATCAGCTTGCCTTGCTGCTGCAGTTGCCGGCCCTTGGCCAGCTGTTGTTCCGCCAGTGTCTGTTCGCCCATGTCACTATCCCGATGCAATGTGGCGAACAGTGTAACCGAGGCTGTTCTACAGCGCCTGGCTGACGGGAATTTCTTCCCCGTTCAGCTTGATCGCCACCTTGACGATCTGCGCCTTGACCTGGTTGCTGGCCATGTCCGCTTCCTGGGCGTAGGCATACACGATGATGGCGAAGTCCTTGTAGCCGCTGCGCGCCGCCTCGATCTTGCGGGCCGCCTCCTGATCCACTTTCAGCAGCGAGTAGCCGTCGCCATTCGTGAACGCCAGCTTGTAGTCGCCGTTGTCGTACATGTAGTAATACGTGCCCGCGTCGGCGAACTTGGCGGGGAAGGCGGCCTTGTCCATGGCGTACGGCGACAGCGCGCCCTGGCCATTGATCTGGTAGCGCAGGTAGCGTTTGGTTTTCGCTTCGCTGACCTTGGCGTCGATCTGCGGTTTCAGCGCGTCGAGCACTTCCTGCTTGCGGAAGGCGTCGTTGCTGCCCGCATATTCGCGCGAGATGCGCTGCGCCACGGCCGCATAGTCGGGCGGCACGCCGGACAGGGCGATGTAGCTGTACATCAATTGGTTACCGCTGGTGATGTCGATATAGCTGGCGCTTGGCGTGGCCGGGTCCGCTTGTGGCAGGCTGGCGGCCGCCGCCTTCACTTGCGCCTTGGCAGCCATGTCGGCGACATTCGCGGCGACGGGGGCGGAGGCGGCCGGTGTGGCGGTGTCGGTCTTGCCGCAGGCGGACAGGATCACGGCGATGGCGAGCAGGGCGGGGAGGGTACGGTTCATGATATTTCCTTGAGTGAATGTGTGAGGTGACTTAGCCGATGGTTTTACGTTTGTATTCGCCGACGCCGTACGCGGCCAGGACGATGGAAGACGCCAGCACCAGGTAAAAGCCGATGCCGAACGACAAGCCTTGCCACACTTGCCCCAGCATTTCGCTGGCCATCTGCTCGGCCATGCGGGCCGCGCGGGTACCCATGATGCCGCCCATGGCGTTGCCCGCATCGCTGACGGCGCCCTTGATTTTGATGAACAGCAAACTGCTGTGGATGACGACAAACAGCAGCGGCGCGCACTTGCCCAGCGCCGCTTTCGGGTGGTTGCTGGCCATGGTGGCGCAGCAGGCGGCAATGGCCAGCAGGAAGAAAAATTGTGCGGAGGTAAAACCACCGCCGCCATCGCGGGCAAAGCTTTCCAGGCTGTCGGCGGACAGGCCCAGCAGCTGCCAATAGGTGCGCGAGACGGAGGCGAACAGGCGGATGCCGATGGTGTTGAAGATAAAGGCGCCGGCGATCAGCACGCCAAGAGTCGCCAGCACCTTGATGCCCAGCGCCGAGACGGCCTGGCCCCACAGTTGCTGGCCCTTGTCGCGCGCCAGCTTGGCCGCGCCGGCCATCTCTTCCTGTGCCAGTTGCTGCGTTGCCACGGCGCTGACCGTGGCGAGGCTGCCGGCGTCATCGAAGCGCACGTCGACGACGGCGTTGATGGCGGGCGCCACGTCCGAGCGCCAGTGCGTGGCCACGTCGAAGGCATGTTGAATGCCGGCCACGCTGACGGAACCTTGTCCGCTCGATTGGTAGGCGAGAATGCGGCCCCGTTGGCCGGTGGTAATAGTTGCTGCTGGGCTGGATGCTTGCATGGGATTTCCCTGGTCACTGTCATGCTGTATTGCATGTACCCACGGATAACGGGGGCAGTTCAGGGAAATCCAAAATTATTTGAAACTATTTTTTTGGCGGCTGTAAAACGTCCTTGGCGGCGCCCTGGTAATCCTTCATCAAGCCCATGAAGGCGTCCTGCAAATGGCGGGCCGCATCCTGCGGCGGCGCGCCCGTGCGCCGCGCCAGGTCGAATTTGTAGGCGTGCGCAGCCGTATAGCCCGCCTGGGAGGCAGCGTCCAGCAGCACGCCGGCGCGTTTTAATGAGGCGGGGTCGCCCTTGACCATCAGCAATTCGGCCAGATAGGTCTGGGCAATCGGGAAATCCTTGGCGGCCGCCTTTTCCAGCCACTGCATGCCCGCCTTCGGCTGTTTGATGCCAGCATCGCCGCCGCCGATGCCGTAGCCGAGGGCCGTCAGCGCCACCAGATCTCCGCCGCGTGCGCGCTTTTCCAGCTGCTGGCGGGGAAACGGTCGCGCCGCGATCTGCATGCGGATTTCATAGTTGATGTCTTGCAGTACGTTGCCTGGCCACACTTTCGCGCCGGAGGCGGTGACGGTGGCCGGTGGCGCTGGCGCCGGGACAGGGGCGCGCATACCGTTGTTGCCGGAAGCCAGCACGCCCGGCGCCGGCTGGCTGATGCCCTTGCCGCTGCCCATGTTCAGCACCAGGCGCGCCGACGTTTCGCCGAACGAGACGCGCGGCTTTTGCACGTCGTGCGTCATGGCGGCGACCCGCGCCGCCACTTGCGAGAAGACGTCGCCCATCGGCAAGCCCGGCGCATCGAGCGCGTCGAGCAGGGCGCTGGTATACGGGCTGTTGCGCGAATCGGGCGACCAGAAATCGCGCGCCAGGGCGCCCGGTCCCGCCGAATAGGCGATCACCACGCCGCGTGGCGCTTGCGTGTCGGCAAAACCGTGGCTGACCGCATTGCTGCCGCCGGGCACGGGCACCATTGCACCGCCGCGCGTATATTCCTGGCGGCAAGCGTCGAGGATCAGCACGGCGCCGCGCGCGCCCGTGCGCTGCAGATCGCCCGCCAGGCTGGAGACGGACACGCCCTGCGCGGCGATGGCGGCAGCGCTGAGCGCATTCATGTTGGCACCCAGCGGCAGCACGTAATTGGCTTCGCCCGCCTGCGCGCCGTGGCCCGCGTAAAACACCAGGGCGATATCGGCGCCGCGCGCCTGCGTGGAAAACTCGGCCGACGCCTTTTGCAACTGCGCCGCAGTGATGTCCGTGCGCAACAGTACTTCAAAGCCCAGGCGGCGCAAGCGCTCGGCCATGGCGCGCGCATCGTTCACGGGATTCAATAGCGGCTGCGGATACGCCGCGTTGCCGATTACCAAGGCGATGCGCTTGCCGGGAGCCGCTGGCACAGGCGCTGGCACGGCGGCGTGCGCGATGTTGCTGCCCAGCAAAAAGAACAGGCTCAAGAACAGGGGAATCAGGCGATGCATGGGCGTCTCGGGAATTGTCGTGAAAGTAACAAAAGTTAGCGATTTTTACTGTGATATGAGAAAATTGCTTAAATGCATTTTACCTTACTGACAAGTTTCTCTTGTCTGGCCAGCGCATTGCTTGTTTGCCTGTGCGCATCGCCGCCGGCCAGTGGCGCGTGCCGCCCCAACACACGATCGGACCGGCTGTGCAATCGGAACAATTTGAACGGATTCATGCTTTCTGGACCCGCCGCCATCAGCTGACACAAGGCGAACTGGGTGAGTTTTACCAGCGCGTCGTCGCCGCGCTGACCCCGTGCCGCCCGCGCGAGGCGGCGTCGCTCGGTGATTCCCTGGCGGATTTGCGCCACCAGTTTTTCATTGAAAAAGTCCTGCACAGCGACAGCGACGCGGCGCCCCACCACGTCGGTGCTTTGTTCCTGTACTTCAAGCGCTTCATCATCGACCAGCTGCGCAAGCAGCGTGATGACGAAGATGCCGATGCGCAAGAGGGCTGCGAGCTGCGCGCGCCCGACGCCTATGCCGAACCGCTGCGCGACTACCAGCTGACGCCGCAGAAAGTACGCGAGGCGGCCGACGTTTTTATCGCCACCTTGCCGCGTGACTTGATCTTGCTGCTGCGCCATTGCGGCTGCGGCGGCATGCCCGTCAAGGAACTGGCCGAGCAGATCGCCTCCGCGCATTATCACGGCGGCAAGCTGGGCCTGGTGCACCGGCAGAAGGGTGACGCGGACAGCGCCGGGCGCCAGATCGTCGAAGCGGCCCACCGTTCTACTCTGCTGGGCAGCTGGGTCTTGAGCCTGCTCAAGCTGCGCGTGGGCGATGCCCTGACCGCGCGCGATATGCAGGCGGCGCAAATAGTTTTGGATATCTTGTGCCTGGCCGCGTTATCCCTGCAGCTGGACCCGATAGCCACCTCCCCGAACCCTGATGAAAGGCCACCGGCATGACTGCATTGACGCCCTCGCTGGCCATCGTTGCCGCGCGCCTGCCATCGCCCCCATCGTCCGCCGACTTGCTGGACGCGGAGGTGAGCGGCGATACCCCCGACTGGCGCGGCATTGCCGTGCCGGAACACTTAATGCAACGCTTTGCGCGCCGCAGCGACGCCGCGCCGCTGGCCGCGCGGCCCATCGCGGGCGGACAGATCCACTTGCTGGCGCGCTGTCCCGGCTTTGGCGCCGTGCTGCTCGATGCCTGGGACAGCTCGCGGCAGCGCTGGCGCGGCTGGCTCGTCACGCCCGACACGGCGTATGCGGATGCCTGCGGCCTGGTGGTCGAGCAGCGCGACGCGCCCGCCGACCCCCGCGCGGGGCTGGTGCTGTGCGACATGCCCGTGACCCTGGCCGTGACGGACTTGGGCGCCTGCCTGGGCGTGTTCAGTCAGGAGCGCCTGCAGGCGGCGCGCTGGCTGGAAACGCATGGCCGCGCCAATGCCGCCACGGCGGCGCCCGGCGTGATCGCCCGCGTGGCCCTGCCCGGCGACGACTATGCGCTGACGGGCACGCCTTTGTCGAGCGAACTGGGCAAGGATGGCCGCGTGGCCTACCGGCAATTGCTGCGCCAGGGGCTGCAGCAGTTGCAGATCGCCCCGGCCGATGCTCTGGCACCGGTAGCTAAGCCAGTCAGGGCTGCGAATGCGAACCGCTGGCTGAAGCTCGTCACGGCCGTGGCCGCCAGTGTGATGCTGGTGCAATCGGCGTGGCTGTTCCTGCCGAAAGATCAGGCCGTGGTCGGCAATGCGGAATTCCGTAATGGCGGCAGCGGCGTCGAGACGGGCGTGCGCACGCGCGTGCTGTTCCGCGCCGAGGCAACAGAAGCGGAAATCCGCACCTGGCTGCAGCGCGAGCAGCTGGAAATCGTTGCCGGACCGGACACCCTGGGCGCCTTCACCCTGTTATCGCGCGACCGCCAGAAAATCTTGCCGCCACCGGGACCGGGCAATCCCCTGGCCGTGATCAATCCCTGAATTGTGAAATAAGAGAAAGTTATCCAGCATGACAACGTATAAGAATTTTGCATCCGCGCACTGGCGCACATTGATCGCTGGCGTGGCAGTTGGCGTCCTGTTGACGGGCTGCTCCATGACGCCGAACGGCCGTGGCGGCGTGATGGTGGGCCTCGATACTGCCGAGCTGTTCGGCACGCCGATTTCCACCTTCCGCCTGCGCGACGGCACGGAAGGCACCTTGCGCAAGGACCCGCAAGGCAAGTATTCGATCAAGCTGTCGCAGGCGTTTCGCGTCGTGCCGCTGGCCAACGCCATCACAGCCCGCGTGGCGAGGGTGGAAAATGTGGGCGAGCGCACCGTGGTGATCGTGGAAACGCAGGAGCGCGGCTGCGCCTACCGTTATGAAGTGCTGGCCTTCCAGGGCACGGACGTGCTGCAGTGGACGGTCGGCAATTGCAAGGACCGCCCCCGCGTGGAGCTGGCGGCGGACGCGAAATCGCTGAATATCGACTTTCCCAACTACAACCGCCTGTCGCGCATGATCTACACGGACAACCGCCTGCTCAACGCCAGCGTGGCCGTGCCGCCCGGCGTCGATACGCGCGCCCAGCCGTTTGCCGACGACGCCTTGCGCGCCACGGGTCCCGTCATCGCCACCATGCCTGGCAGCGACAGCGGGCGCGTGATCCCCGCCGCGCCGGCCGCCGCACCGGCGCCAGCCGCGAAGCCCGCCACGCGCACCACCAGCCGGAACCGCCGCCAGGTGGCGCAGGAAGCGCCTGCGCCCGCCCGCACCGTGCCAAGCGCCCCGGCAGCGGCGGCGCCAGCCGCACGTGCCGCCGACAGCGCCTCGCGCGTGCCGGCCGCCATGAGTTTCCAGACGGAAGAAATCAAGCCCGTCGTCATCGACTTGAGGAAGTAAGATGGCCGCGAGTTTACGCAGTCTGCAAATCCGGCAGACCTTGATCCTGATCGCCCTGACGATTATGTATTTGTGTTTCGAGCTGGGCTTCAATGCCCGCTTGCTCGACGTGGTGGGCGGCAACGTCAAGCCGGAAGACGTGGAAGGGGTGGAATTCTATGGCCGCAGCCTGTCGGGCATCGCCGCCGCGCTGGTGGTGTTGCAACTGATGTGGCGCCGCCGGCTGAAGAACAATGGCAGCGGGCCCAGCTGGACAAAGATCATCGTTTGCTGCCTGGTGACGGCCGGCGTCGTCTTCGGCGTGCTGAAAACCACAGTGAATGTGCTGGTCAATACGCGCGACGCGGAATTTCGCCGCATGGCCTTCAATACCACCTTGTTGCAGCGCTCGCTGGTAGGCGGCAGCTTGCAGCTGCAAGGCCTGGTCGACGATCCCACCCTGTTCGCCAAGCCGGAAGGCAAGTCCTTCCTGGCCCTGTTCCCCTTCCTGGCCGTGTCCGTGCGGCATCTTGACGAGCGCATGGGGCCGGCCAAGGAGCAGCTGGTGCGCGCCAACGTGCGCCAGGTGGCGGGCGGCCCGTCCGGTTACTATGACAAATATCAGGAAGCCATGCGCGAGCTGGCCGGCAAGTGGGAACTGTATGCGGGCATCATCCCCGATAGCGATGCTGGCTTGCGTGCCAAGCAGCAATCCTCGTGGCAGGAGTATGTGAGCAGCCTGTCGCGGCGTGGCTGGCAACCGCACTCGGTGCCGATGCGGCGCCAGGCAGCCGTCGTCAACAATGTGCGCAAGAAAGTGCCCGTGCCCGCCAACTGGCGTACCGACGATGAGCAGGGCTTCCGCGCCGCCGTCAAGCGCCGCTACACTGCCGAGGCGGCCAGCAAGGGCGTTACCGTGCGCGGCGAGCGCATCCCGCCTGGCTTGCCGTTTACCGCCTTTGTCGCGCGCCCCGGCGTGCAGGCAGAATTGCGCGAAGCGTTGAAACTGCCGGCCAGTGCCACGGTGCAGGCATCGTATGCGAGTCCTGCCGAGTTCGGGCGTCTGTTCGACCAGTTCCTGGATCGCCAGACGGCGGAAAAACTGGTGGAATACCGCGCCAGCCGCACGGATTTTGAAGCGGGAGGCAG
Source organism: Janthinobacterium sp. PSPC1-1 (assembly GCF_049897625.1). Lineage (NCBI taxonomy): Bacteria > Pseudomonadati > Pseudomonadota > Betaproteobacteria > Burkholderiales > Oxalobacteraceae > Janthinobacterium > Janthinobacterium sp. PSPC1-1. The sequence goes on from NZ_JAFCWP010000002.1 coordinate 313,290, forward strand.
GTTCTTCCATGAAGGCAAGGAAGCGGCGCGCGCCGCCATCGTACCGCCCGTGGCCCTGTTTTTCTCGCTGCTGGGTGCCATCGGCCACTTTTCCAAATTGCTGTACTTGATCGCCACCGTCGTATTATTGCTGCTGGCCATGCGCCGGGGCGAGCAGGCGGGTGCCGATGGACAGCTGAGTCGCCGTTCCGCCTGGATCGCCACGGGCGTGCTGGCGACGGCCTTTGCGGGCACCTGGGGCATCTTGTCGGTGCTCGACAACAACGTCACGCGCAGCGACTTGTTCCGGCAAATGCTGGACTGGACGCGCCAGGGCGAGCCCGACAGCACGCGCTGGAATCTCGCCGGCAAGGCCATCCTGGCCAATATCACGCACGTCGTGGCGGTGGGGCAGGGCTATAGCTACCCCGTCAACGAAGCGATCCGCATCAATGTTTTGCAGGGAATTCATTATGGTTATCATCCGGGACAAAAATAAGGCGGCCGCCCTGGCCTTGCTGCTCTGCATGGCCAGCACGGCTGTCCAGGCCGACTGCCTGGGCATGAAGGTGCACGCCCACCGTGGCGCCGGCAATGCGCCGGAAAACTCGCTGAGCGCCCTGCGCAACACGTATTTCGGCACCTGGGACGGCGTCGAGACGGATTTGCAACTGCTGGGCGACGGCAGCTGGGTGGTGCACCACGATCTGCTGACGGGCAGAGTCGTCGATACGGGCTCGCCCCGCACCGTGAAGCAACTGACGGCCGATGACTGGCGCGCCGCCAGCATGAAGAACCGCGGCGTGCAGACGGCGGAAACGCCGCCCTTCGTTAGCGATATCGCCGGCCTGGCGACGGCTTTCCCGAACAAGACCCTGAACGCGGAAATCAAGGATGTCGTGTCGTCGTGCGCGCCCATCGCCACTCTGGTGGGGCAATTGCGTGCAAACATCAAGCATGGCAACTGGTTCCTGACCTCGGGCGTGCCGAACAACCTGGCGTGCGCGCGCCGCGCCGATCCGCAGGGTTATCTGGGTTTACTCGTGTTTGACGCGCGCAATGCACAGGCGGTCGGCGCGAACCGGGTCAGCCGCTATATCGCGAAAAATGCCCGTCCGCCCAAGCTCGACAAACCGTGGCTGCAGCGCGTGCAGCAGCAGATCGGCATGCCCGCCGGCGTGCACGTGGACGCGCGCAGCCTCGACGCCAATCCGAATTTACTCAGCGACGCCGCTGGCCTGAACATGCCCGTCTTCGTCTACGCCGTCGATGGCGACTCGGCCCTGGCCGCGTCCTTGCTGCGCGCCCAGCAGCGCAGCCACCGTTGGCCCAGCGGCGTCATTCTTGACGGCAATCCCGAAACGTTTTGCGCGATGATGAAGTAAGTTATCTCTTCTCTGCGAGACGGTGGTTTTGCCGTGCAGCAGAGCGCCTGGCAGCCCCAGAAATAGCAGCGTCCAACGGCCCGTGCCGGGCCGTTTTTTGCACATCTTTTGCGCACCGCAGCATCGATAATGTTTGCATCGCGCGCGCGACTGGCCTATAAATGTAATCGATTACATTTATATGAAAAGCACCATGCCGCCAGCCATCCCGTCTTCTTTGCCGACAGAAACCGTCTCCATCAGCGCCGTCGCCGCGCATGCGGGGGTGTCGGTGGCCACCGTCTCGCGTGTGATGAACGAGCAGGTTGGGGTGCGGGCGCCCACGCGCGACAAGGTGCTCGCTTCCGTGGCGGCGCTGGGCTACCGCATGAACCACCTGGCGCGCAGCTTGCGCACGGCCGAGAGCCGCATGCTGCTGACCATGGTGCCCGACGTGGGCAATCCTTTCTATGCGCAGATCGTGCGCGGCATCGACACGGTGGCGCGCGAGCACGGCTATTTCGTGCTGCTGTGCGACACGGGCGCCGATGCGGGCCGCGAGCGCTCCTATTTCGACTTGCTGCGCATGCACCGCGCCGATGGCGCCATCTGCCTCGACCCGGACACGGTGCAGCATGCGCTGTCGCATGAATCCGTCAGCCTGCCGTGGGTGGCCTGCTGCGAATTCGACCCCGCCGTGGCCGTGCCCTATGTCGGCATCGACAACCACCGCGCCGCCTCCGACGCCGTCGCACATCTGCTGTCGCGCGGCCATACGCGCATCGGCCTGATCAACTCCGATGAACGCTATCTGTACGCGCGGCAACGCCAGCAAGGTTACCTGGATACCCTGGCGGCCGCCGGCCTGCCCGTGCAGCCGCAGTGGGTGCACACGGTGCAAAGCCTCGACTATGAAGCGGGCACGGCCGCCACTTTGCAGATGATGGCCCAGCCAGACGCGCCGACGGCCATCTTTGCCGTCTCCGACACCCTGGCCATCGGCGTCTTGAGCGCGCTGCGCCAGTTGGGGAAACGCGTGCCGGAAGACGTGGCCGTGATTGGCTTCGACGATATCGCCATCGCCGCGCAGATCGCCCCCGGATTGACCACCATCGCGCAACCGATGCGCGAGCTGGGCGAGACGGCGGCGCGTTTATTGCTGCAGCGGCTGGCCAACCCGGCGGCCAGCGTGCCTGGCGTGCTGCTGCAACACCGATTAATTTTGCGAGGGAGTGCATAGTGAGCGTTGCCGTCGGTTTCGAGGGGGTTTGCAAGGATTTCGGCCCCGTGCGCGTCTTGCATGGCGTCAGTTTTACCTTGTCGCCCGGGCGCGTGTATGGTTTGCTGGGCGAAAACGGCGCCGGCAAGTCGACCCTGATGAAAATCCTCGCCGGCTACGAGAGCGTGAGCGAAGGGCAACTGCTGATTGATGGCCAGCCCCGGCATTTCAGCAGTTCGCGCGCGGCGGAGTCTGCCGGTATCGTGCTGATCCACCAGGAATTCAACCTGGCCGAGCACCTGACGGTGGCGCAAAACATGTTCCTGGGCCATGAGAAAACGCGCGGCTGGCTGCTCGACGAGGCCGCCATGCGCGAAGAAGCGTCGCGCTATTTGAAACAGGTGGGCCTGGAGGTGTCGCCCGAGACGAAAATACGCGACCTGATCGTGGCTGAAAAGCAACTGGTGGAAATCGCCAAGGCCCTGTCGCGCCGCGCCCGCTTCCTGATCATGGATGAACCGACTGCCACCCTGACGTCGTCCGAAACCCAGCGCCTGTTCGCCGTGATGGCGCAGCTGAAAAGCGATGGTGTCACCATCCTCTACATTTCCCACAAGCTCGACGAGGTGGAGCGCAATACGGATGAAGTCATCGTCATGCGCGACGGGCGTTTCGTCACGCGCGAACCGACGGCCAGCCTCACGCGCCAGCAGATGGCGAACCTGATGGTGGGGCGCGAATTGTCCGACATGTTCCCGGCGAAAGTGCCACTCGCGCCGGATGCGCCGATCCTGCTGAAGGTCGATGGCCTGTGCGTGCCCGGCTGGTCGAAAGACTTGTCCTTCGAGGTGCGCGCCGGGGAAGTGCTGGGCTTTGCGGGACTGGTGGGCGCGGGGCGCACGGAATCGTTCGAGGCACTGCTGGGCTTGCGCCCGCGCAGCGCGGGCACGATCGAGATCAATGGCCAGCCGGTGGATATTCGTACCCCCAGGCAAGCCATGCAGCACGGCATGACGTATTTGAGCGAAGACCGCAAGGGCAAGGGCTTGCACGTGAACCTGGGTTTACGCGAAAACCTCACTATGATGACGCTGCAGCGCTATGCGCGGCCGTGGCTCGATGTCAAGGCGGAGAAGGCGGCGCTGGCCAGGGCCGTGCTTGACTTCAATATCCGCACGGGCGACCTCGACAGCCGCGCGCGCATGCTGTCGGGCGGCAATCAGCAAAAGCTGGCGCTGGCGAAATACCTGCATTCGGACCCGCGTGTCGTCGTGCTCGACGAGCCCAGCCGTGGCGTGGACGTGGGCGCCAAGCGCGACATTTACTTTTTGATCCACCGCCTGGCCGCCGAAGGGCGCGCCGTGATCGTGATCTCGTCCGAACTGATCGAATTGATCGGCCTGTGCCACCGCGTGGCCGTGATGCGCGCCGGCACCTTGCAAGCCACCCTGTCTGCTGACCACCTGACCGAAGAGGAGTTGATTGCCCATGCAACCGGCACGCACTGACACTACTGAAGTATCCACCGTCGCCAAGCTGGGCGCGCGCATCAAGGGCTTTGGCCCCGTGCTGGGCTTGTTATCGCTGTGCATCGCGGGCACCTTGCTCAACGGCGACTTCGCCACCTTGGACAACCTGATGAACGTGCTCACGCGCACGGCCTTCATCGGCATCATCGCCGTGGGCATGACCTTCGTCATCATCTCCGGCGGCATCGATTTATCGGTGGGCTCGATGGCGGCGCTGATCGCCGGCTGCATGATCTATTTCATGAATGCGCTGGCGCAAGGCGCAGGCGGCGACCTGGCGCCCATCACCATGCTGGTGCTGGGCATCGCCATGGCCTTGATCCTGGGCGCCGGATTCGGCCTGATGCATGGCTTGCTCATTAGCAAGGGCAATATCGAACCGTTCATCGTCACCCTGGGCACCCTGGGCATCTTCCGCGCTGTCTTGACGTACCTGGCCGACGGCGGCGCCCTGACGCTGGATGCCACCCTGTCCGAGCTGTACAGCCCCGTGTATTACACGAGCGTGCTGGGCGCGCCGATCCCGATCTGGATTTTCCTGATCGTTGCGGCGGCCGGCGCCATCATTCTCAATCGCACCACCTTTGGCCGCCACGTGCAGGCGATTGGTTCCAACGAGCAAGTGGCGCGCTATGCGGCCATCAACGTCGACAGAGTCAAGATCGCCACTTACATGCTGCTGGGCGTCTGCGTGGGCATCGCCACCGTGCTGTACGTGCCGCGCCTGGGCTCGGCCACGCCGACGACGGGCTTGCTGTGGGAACTCGAAGCGATCGCCGCCGTCGTCGTGGGCGGCACGGCCCTCAAAGGGGGAGAAGGGCGCATCGTCGGCACCGTGATCGGCGCCATTTTGTTGTCCGTGATCAGCAATATCCTGAATTTGACCAGCATCATCAGTGTCTACCTGAATGCCGCAGTGCAAGGCGTGGTGATCATCGCCGTCGCCTTCCTGCAGCGAGGCCGCAAATAAAAACACAGCGGCGTTCTGAAAGGGCAGCCAACGGGCGCCCACAACCTTGGAGGAGAGCAGCATGAAGAGCTTTAGACGGGTAGCAGGGGTAGCAGGGATGGCAGTGCTGGTGATGCAGGCGTGGGCGCTGCCGAGTGCGCAGGCCGCAGACAAGCTGGTGGTGGGCGTCGCCATACCCACGGCCACGCACAGTTTTACGTCCGGCATCGTGTGGTGGGCGAACCAGGCCAAGGCGGAGCTGGAGAAAGCCCATCCGGGACTGAAAATCATCGTCAAGACGGCCGCCACGGCGCCCGAGCAGGCGAACCAGTTGCAGGACATGTTGACGGTGAACAAGATCAACACCCTGGTGATTTTCCCCATCGAGTCGGCTTCGCTGACGCAGCCCGTGGCGCAGGTGAAAAACAAGGGCGTGTACGTGACGGTGGTGGACCGTGGCTTGACGAACACGCAGTCGCAGGATGCCTACATTGCGGGTGACAATACGGCGTTTGGCAAGCTGCCGGCCGAGTACCTGGCGAAAAGTTTGAATGGCAAGGGCAATATTGTCGTGCTGCGCGGCATGCCGACCACCCTCGATAACGAGCGCTACGATGCATTCAGTGCCGTGATGAAAGGCCATCCCGAGATCAAGGTCCTGGATGCCAAGTATGGCAACTGGAACCGCGACGATGCCTTCAAGGTCATGCAGGATTATCTGACCCGCTTCAAGCATATCGACGCCGTCTGGGCCGCCGATGACGACATGGCCATCGGCGTGCAAAAGGCCATCGCGCAAGCCAAGCGCACGGACATCAAGCAAGTGTTCGGCGGCGCGGGCGCGAAGGGCGCCGTAAAAAAGATCATGGACGGTTCCGATCCGCTGATCGTGGCCGACGTGTCGTACTCGCCGAAGTTCATGTACGACGCCATCAAGCTGACGACGGAAGCGCGCCTGAAAGGTGATAAATTGCCGGCCAACACCATCATCCCGTCGGTGCTGATCACGCGCGAGAATGCCAAGCAGTTTTACTTTCCGAACTCGCCTTTTTAACGACACCCCAAAACAAGGGCTGGGGTCAGACCTTAAGGTCTGACCCCGGATTTCGGTTTGGGTTAACAGGACATCGATATGAAAACCATCCAGGGCCCGGCCATTTTCCTGGCCCAGTTTCTCGGCGACGAGCCGCCATTCGACTCGCTCGAGCACCTGGCGCAGTGGGCGGCCGGACTGGGCTACAAGGGCTTGCAGCTGCCCACGGCGCCGCGATTGTTCGATCTGGAACAAGCGGCCAATAGCCAGCAGTACTGCGACGATGTGAAAACCCTGCTGGAGCGCCACGGCTTGCAGGTGACGGAATTGTCGACGCATTTGCAGGGCCAGCTGATCGCCGTGCATCCGGCCTACGACGCGCTGTTCGACGGCTTTGCGCCCGAGCACGTGCGTGGCGACTCGGCTGCCCGCACGGTCTGGGCCACGCAGCAATTGCTGTGGGCGGCCAGCGCCTCGCAGCGCCTGGGTCTCACGGCGCACGTGACGTTTTCCGGCGCGCTGGCCTGGCCCTACCTGTATCCGTGGCCGCAGCGCCCCGCCGGACTGGTGGAGACGGCGTTTGCGGAACTGGCGAAACGTTGGCTGCCCATCCTCGACGCGTTTGATGCGGCCGGCGTGGACCTCTGCTATGAACTGCATCCGGGCGAGGATTTGCACGATGGCGTGACCTTCGAGCGCTTCCTGGCCGCCGTCAGCGATCACCCGCGCGCGTCCATCTTGTACGACCCCAGCCACTTCGTGCTGCAGCAGCTCGATTACCTGGCCTTCATCGACATTTACCATGCGCGCATCAAGGCGTTTCATGTGAAAGATGCGGAATTCCGGCCGAATGGGCGCCAGGGCGTGTATGGCGGCTATGGCGACTGGCAAGACCGGGCCGGGCGCTTCCGCTCGCTGGGCGATGGGCAGATCGATTTCAAGGCGATTTTTTCCAAGCTGGCGCAGTACGACTTTCCAGGCTGGGCCGTGCTGGAATGGGAATGCTGTCTGAAGCACCCGGAGGATGGGGCGGCCGAAGGGGCGCGTTTCATCCGCGAGCACATCATTCACGTGGCCGAACGCGCGTTCGACGATTTCGCCGGCAGCGCGGTGGACCAGGATCAAATCCATCACTTGCTTGGCTTGAAATAAGGAGACGACATGCAGCGACGCTTACGGCTGGGCATGGTAGGGGGCGGGCAGGGCGCATTCATCGGCGCCGTGCACCGCATCGCGGCGCGCATCGACGACCAGTATGAACTGGTGGCGGGCGCCCTGTCGTCCGGCCCGCAGCGCGCGAGAGAGAGCGGTGCCGCGCTGCATCTGGCGCCGGAGCGCTGCTACAGCGACTACCGCGCCATGGCGCAGGCGGAGGCCGCGCGTGCGGACGGCATCGAAGCGGTGGCCATCGTCACGCCGAACCATTTACACGCACCCGTCGCCACGGCGTTCCTGGAAGCGGGCATCCACGTGATCTGCGACAAGCCGCTGGGCATATCTCTGGCGGAGGGCCAGGCGCTGGCGGCGCTGGCGCAACAGAAAAACCTGCTGTTTGCGCTCACGCATACCTACAGCGGCTATCCGTTGCTGCGCCACGCCAGGGCCATGGTCGAGGCGGGCGAGATCGGCGAGCTGCGCCTCGTGCAAGTGGAGTATTCGCAAGACTGGCTGGCCGATGCGATCGCGGCCGGCGGCATGAACGAGGGCAACTGGCATAACGACCCGCACAAGGCCGGTCCCGGCGGCACCCTGCTCGACGTGGGCTTGCACGCGTACCACCTGGCGCAGTTCGTCAGCGGACTCACGCCGCATGCCGTGCTGGCGGAATTGTCGACCTTTGTTCCGCACCGCACTCTGGACGATCACGTGCAGGTGATGCTGCGCTACGCCAATGGGGCCAAAGGAACCCTGTGGGCCAGCCAGGTGGCGACAGGCTGCGAAAACACGGTGCGCCTGCGCTTGTTCGGCAGCAAGGCTCAGCTGGACTTTGACCAGGAACAACCAAATGCGCTGTGGTGTACGCCGCAGGGCGGCAACCGCCAACTGCTGCGCCCGGGCCGGGTCGACAGTGCGGCCGCGCGCCACGCCACGCGCGTGCCGGCCGGCCATCCGGAAGGTTATCTGGAAGCGTTCGCGCAGCTGTACCTGGATGCGGCCCTGGCCATCCGCGCCCTGCAGGCTGGCTTGCCCGTGCCCGAGGAAGCCAGCTGGCTGCCGACGGTGTTTGACGGCGTGGCGGGCCTGGCCTTTGCCGAGGCCGTGTTGCGCAGCCATGCGGCTGGCGCGCAGTGGACGACCTTGGCAAGCTGACTGTTACACTGGGGCATGCGCTCCTTTACCATCACCATCCTTCCGCAAGACTGGCAATTCCCGGCCGACGCGGGCACCACCGTGCTGGCCGCCGCAGAGCTGGCCGGCATCCGCCTGCTCAGTTCCTGCCGCAACGGCACTTGCCGCACGTGCATCTGCCACATGCCCGAAGGAAAGATACGCTACACGGTGGACTGGCCCGGCATCAGCCCCGATGAACGGCTCGACGGCTACATCCTGCCCTGCGTGGCCGTGGCAGAAAGCGATCTCACCTTGCAGGCGCGGGCCGTGCGCCGCACTTGATGTTGCCTTGCACTGGTGACAATGTGTGATATTTTTCACATTTTTTCATGTTAAAAGATTCGATGGGTTTTGCATCTTGCCATGGTGGCGGATGGGAAAGCCAGAACATGGAAGATACATGACTATAACGATGCAAGGATCGTACCGCGCCGCCGCGTTACCTGCCCTGATGCTGGCGTTGCCATTCATCGCCAGTTGTGGCGGAGGGGGCGGAGTCTTCGGGCCGGAAGAGCGCCGCGTGCTGCACCTGTCTGAAGTGAGCAGCAACTGCAACATGGCGCCGGGTGAAGCCTGTACCGACGTGAACGTGGTGGTGCGCAGCGATTTGGCCGAGCGTCCACTGTGGAGCGCCACCGACGCGAACGGTGTGACTGTTTTCCAGCTATCGGATCATCAGAAACTATCGGACAACAGCTGGCGCATCACCTTCAAGCCCGTGCCTGGCCTGGCGCCTGGCACCTACACGGGACGGATTACGCTGTCTCCCCTGAATTTGTTCGAATTCGAATACAGAAATTTGCCCGAAAGCATCCCATACCAGGTGGTGGTGGCGCCGCTCAAGGGCAATATGCCGGCCCTGGGCGCGTTGCCGGGTGCGGTGGACTGGGAAGGCACGAATGGCAATGCGGCACACACGGGTCTGGTGCCCGTCGATCTCGATGCGGGCAAATTTTCGCGCCGCTGGACGTGGGAATACGCTGGCGGAGAAAAAACTTATCGTGTGAGTCCGCCAGTGGCCGCGAATGGCCTCGTCTATTTCTCGCTGGAGCAATCCGCGGCGGATAGCCAGGATGCGAAGAAAATCATCTATACCAATACCTTGATGGCCCTGTCCGAGCACGACAGCAGCGTGCAATGGCGCACGCCGCAGACGCTCGATGGCGCACTGAGCGCGCCTGGCGTGTCGGGCACGCGCCTGGCGATGGCGGGCTTGGCCAGCGTCCATACGTTTGACGCCGTGAGCGGCGTCAAGCTGGCCACTGCCACGCAGCCGCAGACGAACGGCATCCTGACGGGGACGTCACCGCTGACCGCTCCGACGCTGGCTGGCGCAAGCGTCTATGTCGGCGGCAATAACGATGTGATCAGCGCGGAGGCCACGACGGCCCGCAATCTGTGGTCCGCCAGCCTGGGATTGTCGAAGTTGGGCAATGTCGACGAGTGGACGCCGGCCGTGAATGCCACTACGGTGTACAGCAATACGGCGGGTACCTTGAGCGCGTTCAATCGTGCCGATGGCGCGCAGCAATGGAGCGTGGCCGTGCCGGGAAAGGTGGTGACTGGATTGAGCCGGTCCAGCCTGTATCAGGCACCCGTGCTGGCCGATGCGCACAGCGTACTGCTGTTGAACCAGCGTCTTCCCACTAGTTTTCCCGTTGACAACAGCCTGACCCTGGTCGACACGGATAGCCGCCAAGTGCGCTGGAGCGTCAATGGCCAGTTCACCACGCAGCCCGTGGTGGCGCAGGGCGTGTTGTATGCGGGCAATCACGCCACGGCGTCGCTCGAAGCGCGCAGCCTGGCGACGGGTGCCGTGCTGTGGAGCTGGCCCCTGTCGGCGGTCAAGGAAGAGCGCTTTGGAGGCGACCTGATCGTCACCAACAAGCTGCTGTTTATTGCTGGCCAGAAGGGTACGTACGCGCTGGACCTGGCCAGCCAAAAAACCGTCTGGAGTTTCCGGATTGCCGGCACGCTGGCATTGTCGCGCAATGGCGTGCTCTACATCCGTTCGGTGAGCGACAACGGCAACGGCATGTCGCGCGTGACGGCCATCAACTTGCAGTAAACGAGGGTGCTGCTGCGGCAGGCTGTCAGGGCTTGCCGCCCTTCAGCCGCTGCAGCAGCGCATCCACGCTGTCGCTGACGGGCAAGCCATGGCGGCGCAGCAGTTGCACGTGCAGCACCAGGTTTTCCAGCACCAGCTTGGCCGCCACTGCCAGCAGGGCCAGGTTGCGGTCTTCCGGGCTGAAACTTTCCATCGCATCGGCCATCTCGCACAGGTGGTTGGCGATCAGGCCGCGCAATTCCTGCTCGTCGAAAGGCAGGTCGGCAAAATCGATGGGATCGGCCACTTCCACTTCCTGCATCAGCACCGCTAGTTCTTCCGGGGTAATCGTCATGCCTGGCCTCCTTGTGTGCTTGCCGCTATTTTAATTGTATTGGCCGCACAGCGGACTAGAATGAGTCGAGGCCGACGACGTCGAAGGGCAGCATGGCGCATCTGCATTTTACCCGGCAACTGGCACGTTTCCTGGCCGTCCCCACCGTGGACGTGGCCGCGCCACGCCTGCGCGCCGCTCTCAATGCCGCGTTTGCGCAGCAGCCGCGCCTGCGTGGCTACGTGCTTGACGAGCAGGGCGCGTTGCGCCCCAACGTGGTGATCTTCATCGATGGCGCCCGCTGCCGCGAGCGGCGCGTGCTGGACGACGTCTTGCGGCCCGACAGCCAGGTGTATATCTTGCAGGCACTTTCAGGAGGTTGACGCCATGACAGCAGTTCCGCAACGCGCGTATCTCGGCACCCGCAAGGGGCTGTTCCAGTTCGATGTCGATGCGGCCGGCGCCTGGCAGCTGGCGCTGGTGCAGTTTGCCGGCGACCCCGTCTCCATGCTGCTGCACGATGGGCGTGACGGCACCCTGTACGCGGCCCTGAACCTGGGCCACTTCGGCGCCAAGCTGCACCGCCTGGACAGGGGCAGTTCCACATGGCAAGAGATCGCCGTGCCCGCCTATCCCGCCAAGCCGGAAGACAGCAGCGATACGGTGGACTGGACCTTGCGGCAGATCTGGTCGCTGGCGGCCGGTGGCGCGGACCAGCCCGGCGTGCTGTGGGCGGGCACCCTGCCTGGCGGTCTGTTCCGTTCCGCCGACTGCGGCGACAGCTGGCAGCTGGTCGAGTCCTTGTGGCACGTGCCGCAGCGGGCGCAGTGGTTTGGCGGCGGCTACGACGTGCCCGGCATCCACAGCATTTGCGTCGATCCGCGCGACAGCAGCAAGGTGCTGGTCGGCGTATCCTGCGGCGGCGTCTGGCAAACGCTCGATGGCGGCGCCAGCTGGGCCTTGAGCGCGACGGGCATGCGCGCCGACTACATGCCGCCCGAGCTCGATGAAAACGAAGCCGTGCAAGACCCGCACCGCATCGTGCGCAGCGCGGGAACGCCCGAGGCGCTGTGGTGTCAGCACCATAACGGCATCTGGCGCTCGCAGGACGCCGGCTGGCACTGGCAGGAAGTGACGACGGCGCCGCTGTCGCATTTCGGCTTTGCCGTGGCCGTGCATCCGCGCGATGGCGACACGGCCTGGTTCGTGCCCGCGCAGGCGGACGTGCTGCGCATACCGCAGGACGGCGCGCTGGCCGTGACGCGCACGCGCGATGGTGGCAAGACGTTTCAGGTGTTGCGCGCCGGATTGCCGCAGCAGCATTGCTACGACCTCATCTACCGCCATGGGCTGGCGCTGGCCGACGATGGGCGCAGCTTGCTGATGGCGTCAACGACGGGCGGCGCCTGGTATTCGAGCGACGAGGGCGAGCATTGGCAGACCATCTCTGCCCATTTGCCGCCCGTTTATGCCGTCTGTTTTGCCACGCCGTAGTAGCACAGGAAGATATCGACGGCCAGTTCCGCCACTTCGCGCCGGCGTGCCGGGCCCAGCAGAGGCTCACCTAGGGTGATCTGTGGCCAGAATGCAAAGGTTTTTAAGGGCGACATCAGCAGGTGCGCCACTTCCACCGTCTCGCCCGCCTTGATGCGCCCATCTTGCTGCGCCGCGCGGATCCACAGATACAGGCCCGTTTCCTTTTCATTCAGGCGCGCCACCATCGCTTGCGCGCGCGCGGGCGAGTGGATGGTTTCGCCAAAGATCACGCGCGCCAGGTCGATGAATGCCGGGTCGCACAGCAAACCCATTTTCTGCTCGACCAGGGCCAGCACCTGCGGGCGCAGCGGCTGGTCCGCAAGATAGGGCACGGCGGGCTGGGCCACGCTGCTTTCCCACATGCGCCGCAGGATTTCCGCGAACAGTTCATCCTTGCTGGGGAAATGGTTGTACACGGTGCGCTTGGAAACGGCGGCCGTGGCGGCGATCCTGTCCATGCTGGTCGCGTCAAAACCGTGCTCGCGGAACTCGGCGATGGCGGCATCGACGATGGCGACGCGCTTGCGGTCGGTGAGGCGTTGCGGTGCGGCCATGGCGGGAAATCTCCTTTGAAAACAATATTTTACACCTCCTGGTTTACTTTGCTCGAAATAGGAACTACACTGTGTAGTGTAATTTAATCCTTGTGTTTTATTGACCGGATCGCATATGCACCGCATCTTATTCTTGGGAGTCCTGATCATCATGAGTTCTTGCACTTTGCGCGCCGCGCCTGTCACGCCGACTGAATCGCCACAACACCAGGACGGCAAGTTCCGCAATCCCGTGCAGATGCACAAGCTGGGCACGGCAGCAACGCTGAAGCTGATGTGGACATTTCTCTTTGATAAGCCCGACAGCACGGTGCCGGCCGCTGCCGTACCCGTGCAAGCCTTGAGCCAGGCGCAGTTGCTGGCCGCGCCCGACAACAGCCTGTTTCGCCTCGGTCACTCGACCCTGCTGCTGAAACTGAACAACGAATTCTTCCTCACCGATCCCGTGTTTTCCGAGCGCGCCTCGCCGGTGCAATGGGCGGGACCAAAACGTTTTCACCAGCCGCCCATCAGCATCGCCGACTTGCCGCCGATCAAGGCCGTCATCCTGTCGCATGACCATTACGACCACCTCGACCATGCCGCCGTGCTGCAACTGGCCGCCAAGACCGAACATTTTGTTGCGCCGCTGGGCGTGGGTGACACCCTGGTTGCCTGGGGAGTGCCGGCCGCCAAGGTGCGGCAATTCGACTGGTGGCAGGGCACCACGATTGCCGGCGTGAAACTCGTCGCCACGCCCTCGCAGCATTTCTCCGGGCGCGGCTTGTTTGATGGCAACCAAACCCTGTGGGCGTCGTGGGTCATCGACGCACCGGACGTGCGCGTGTTTTTCAGCGGCGACTCCGGCTATTTCGGCGGTTTCAAGCAGATCGGCGACAAGTACGGCCCGTTTGACGTGACCATGATCGAGACGGGCGCCTACGACAAGCTGTGGCCGGACGTGCACATGCAGCCGGAACAGACCCTGCAGGCTCACCTGGACTTGCGCGGCAAGTGGCTGATGCCCGTGCATAACGGTACCTTTGACCTGGGGCTGCACGCCTGGCATGAACCGTTCGACCGCATCACGGGGCTGGCGGCCAAGCAGGGTGTGCACCTGGCCACACCGCAGATGGGCGAGACGGTCGACCTGACGCAACCGCAGAAGGGGAATAAATGGTGGCTGGCGATGCTGGAAGAGGAAATGGCCAGGTAAAGCTGGTTCAGGCCGTCACGTTGATCAGGCGGCCCAGGGTCTGGCCATAGCTGTTCAGCTGGGGCGTGCTTTTCGGCGTGGAGGGGAGCGCCTGCTGCGGCACGGCCAGCTTGATCGCCTGATCCAGTTGCGGCGCCTTCACGGCGGCAGGGGCATCGGCCTGGGCTTGCTGGCTGCTGCGCTGCGTCTGGCTCAGCGACTCCTGTTCCCGCGCCAGCGACTGGCGGCTTTGCGCCAGTTGCTCCTTGTCGCGCTGTACCTGGTTCTGGCCTTGCTCGACCCGGCGTTGCGCCGTGGCCAGCGAGGCTTGCAGATTGTTGACGGACGTTAGCGTGACCACATTGTTCACCTTTGAAAGTATGTCCAGGCGTGCGCAGAAGAGGAAGAATGCAGGCCGGGGGGGCGCGACATGTCTGCAGGTAATCTTCACCTGAATCAAGAGTAGGACAAATTCTCGCATAGTTCCAGCTAATTATGTTTTCTTGATAATTTTATCGTGCGCGCCCCGTGTTGCCGAACTGGCATGCCGAAGCTGGCGACGCGATGCTCAAAGTGAGTGCACGCTTCCGTCACTTGGCCTTGACTGTCTGCCATGGCCGATGCCCCGCTGCGAAGAGGGCAGCACTGGTCACATTTAAAACATTGCTTTTTAAATAGTCAATATGTTGTTGTTTTTCTACCATGGCGGCGCACGGTAATGCGCGGCCTGCTTGGCGCTCTGGGCTATAATTGACGGTCAGAGTTGGTTTTTTTTGCCATACAGACAGGTAGTTAACACATGAATCTCAAGAGCCTCGCAATTGCCCTCGGCATGTCGAAAACGACAGTCAGCAGGGCGTTGAACGGCTATCCGGAAGTCAATTCCCGCACCCGTGAAATCGTCCTGGCCGCCGCCAAGAAAGTCGGCTACCGGCCCAACCCGCTGGCGCGCAGCCTGGCCGTCGGCCGTACCAATGTGCTGGGCATGATCTATCCCCTGCTGCCCAGCGATCTGGGCGACAGCGTCTTCCTTTCCGTGGTGAATGGCATGTCGGACGCCGTGGAAGCGTCGAAGATGAGTCTCATCATCGCCCCCGTGTCGCCGCAGAACGAGCAGCCCTCGTATGAAACCATGGTGCGCGGGCGCCAGGTCGATGGCCTAGTGGTGGGCCGCACCAAGGTGGTCGATGAACGCATCGCCTACCTGACGAAGGTGGGGTTTCCCTTTGTCGCGAATGGCCGCACGCGCATCGACGCGCCATACGCGTATTTTGACTACGACAATGACACGGGCATTGACCTGGCCGTGTCTTTCCTGGCGGCGCATGGCCACCAGCGCATCGCCCTGCTGAGCGCGCCGCTGGATTTGCATTTTGCCTATGAGCGCAAGGAAAGCTTTATCCGCTGCATGGCGCAAGCGGCTTTGCCGCTCGATCCCCACTATCTGCTCGACAATACTTTTGATCGCCGCAGCGGCTACCAGGCCATGCAGCAATTGCTGGCCTGTTCGCCCCGTCCCACGGCTGTCATTGTCGACAACCACCTGTCCGGCGTGGGCGTGGTGCGCGCCCTGATGGATGCGGGCATCGAGATCGGCAAGGAAATCTCCGTCATCGTCTGGGGCAATGTGGAAGACACCTTGATCGGCATCAACGTCACCACCATCAACCAGCCCGACCTGCGCCGCGCTGGCGCCAAGATGGTGGAAATGCTGCAATCCCTGCTGGCCGGCACGCCGCCGGAACGCTTGCAGGAAATCTGGCAACCGGTGTTGTTGCCGGGGGCGACCGTGGGGCGCTGCGCGGATTGAATCAGCATGCGTTGCAAGTCCGGGACTCGCCCCGGACTTGGTTCTACGGCATCTAATGCTATCTCTTACGCTGTTTTCTCGCCATCTTCCGCAGGCAAATGCATCAGGACGGTAGCCTTCAATTGTTCTGCATGGGTGTACAGATCGTCTAGGCTGGCAATTGGGAACTTTTCCTCTTCCCTCTTTTGATTGAACAGGCCAATGGCAAGTTTTTCAGTATTGTTGAAGCGTAGGCGGCAAACTGGCTTACGATTATTGTCGTCTAACAAGATTGCACAGTAACTCTGCGAATCACGCATGACAATGCGGCGCGAACTGACAACACCTCGCAGTATCGCGCGGATGATGTGCAATCCTTCGATCTCTTCTGGTGTCGTGATGATCGGGTTTTCAACGACACCTTCAGGAGGAATGACTGGCGCCAGTTCTTGTGCCGGCGATGATTCCGGCGTCATTGCACCCTTGAGGCGATCATTGATGCGCTCCCCCAATAATTGCTCAAATGCCCGTTTAGTAATGACGGTAAATTGATCTTTGACAGCGGGTGTAAAGCGCTTTCCTCCGAGTAAATCTGATGACAGTATTTTTACAAATTCTTCGGAGGGATTGAGTGTCCATTCTGCCAGGCGATTCTGGATGGCACGCGTATATTTTAGATCGTTCGCTGTCGTCAATATGGTATCGACGTCGAATTGGGATTTTGCAAATTTCTTGAGTTCATCCACATCCCGCTCTTTGAAGTCCAGAATATTAAACTCAAAGAAGGGTTTTTCGTCCATCTTGTTGGGTTGCTCAAGGTCGGTGAAGAATTTATAGGTAAGTCCATTTGTCAACACACCGAATCGTGCTGCAGTGACATGGAAATATCTGAACAATTGCCCAGCATGATTGATGCTCAGGTCTCCACCACTTTTCTTGCATTCGAAGAGAATAATTGGCTTGCCATCACTGAGAATGGCGTAATCGACTTTTTCTCCCTTTTTTGTACCGACGTCGGCAATTAATTCTGGTGTCACTTCCGTGGGATCGAATACGTTGTAGCCCAACATCTGGATGAAAGGCATGATCATCGCGTTTTTTGTGGCTTCCTCCGTCTGGATCATATCCTTGGTCGCTGCGATTCGGGAGGCAAGTGCTCTGAGTTGGTCGATTAAATCCATTGCTTTTCCTATGACGTGGGTAGAAATGCGTGAACGTACTCGTTCCTGTTGAAGTACAGAATGAACGAATAAGTTTTGCACGAATTTCGTCTTCGTGGCAATGAAAATCGGATTTTATGAAAAAGGAAAATTCAGAGAAAAATTATGAGACGATTTAGATAGCGTAAATGAAATTATTTTTATTGAAAATATAAACAATTTAATATTTCTTGAAAAGCCGCCGTCACGAGTCCTATTGGGATTGGCAAAGGCAGTCAGATGCTCGATAAGGTGCTCTTTATTGCCAGACAGGCTCAGCTTCCAATCCAATCCAGTTCCTTGATCTCATGCGGTACCGGGTCGCGGCTTGACTGAAGCAGCGCGATGGCCCGGGTGACCCAGTGCTTGGTCATGTGATAGTAAGTGACTGATTTTTATGAGGAATGTGATGTTGTCGTTTTTCTGGTGTAATAAAAAATGTGCAGGCTTGAACGAAAATGCGCTATGCCGGCAGTGTGTACTGCTGCCGACATAGCGCATTGTGAATCAAGTGCTGTAGCTTAGAGTCTTAGGCCGCGCGCTTGCTTCCATCTGCCAGCACCGCCAGCAATCGCGCCTTGTCCTGGCGATACGTGGCGACGGCCGCTTCCTTGACGTGGCCGAAGCCGCGGATTTTTTCGGGCAAGGACGCCAGTTCCACGCAGGTGGCCAGGTTCTCCGCCGTCAGGCTAACCAGCAGGCCGGCCAGCAGTTCGCGGTATTCGACGATCAGGGCGCGCTCCATCTTGCGCTCGGCCGTATAACCGAAGACGTCGAAGCTGCCGCCGCGTAAGCTTTTTGCTTTGGCCAGCAGCTTGAAGGCGCGCCACATCCAGGAACCGAACTCCGCTTTTACTAAATGCCCTTTCGCATCTTTCTTCGCGAACAGCGGTGGCGCCAGGTTGAATTTCACGGAGAAATTGCCTTCAAACTGCTGCTGCAATTGCTCCACGAAACGGCCATCCGTGTACAGGCGCGCCACTTCATATTCGTCCTTGTAGGCCAGCAATTTGAAATAGCTCTTGGCCACGGCGGTCGACAGCTTCTGCCCCAGTCCCAGGGTATTCTCGCGGTCGCGCACCTGTTTCACCAAGGTGGAATAACCATCCGCATACGCGGCATTTTGATACGCGGTGAGGAACTCCACGCGCTTCTTGATGACGCTATCGAGGCTTTGCGGCATTTGCACGAGGATCGCTTGCGACGGCGTGGCGATTTGTGTCACCTTGCGCACGTCGACGGCGGCGCGGCGGCCCCACAAAAAGCTCTTCTTGTTCGACTCGATGCCCACGCCATTGAGTTCAATGGCGCGCAGCAGGGCCGCTTGCGTCAGCGGGATGCGGCCCTTTTGCCAGGCGTAACCGAGCATGAACAGGTTGGCGGCGATGGATTCGCCCATCAGCGCGGTAGCCAATTTTGTGGCGTCGATGAAGTCGGCCGCCTCGGCGCCGCCCACGGATTCCTCGATCAGCTGGCGCACTTCCGCCGTTGGATATTGCCAGTCGGCATTCTGCGCAAACGTGCCCGGCGGCTGTTCGTGCAGGTTGACGACGGCCAGGCTTCTACCTGGACGCATTTTCGACACGGCATCCTGCGCGCCGGCCGTCAGCATGTCGCAGCCTAAAATCAGGTCCGCTTCGCCCGTGGCGATGCGCTGGGCGCGGATGTGCGCAGGGGACTTGGCGATTTTCACGTGCGAGGTGACGGAACCGTTCTTTTGCGACATGCCCGTCATATCCAGCACGGACGCGCCCTTGCCTTCCAGGTGGGCTGCCATGCCCATCAGCGCGCCCACGGTGATGACGCCCGTGCCGCCGATGCCGTTGATGAGGATGTTGTACGGTGCGTCGCAGGCGGGTAATACAGGTTCCGGCAGCGGACCGAAGTTGTCCGTCTCACCCGGCTTGCCCGCGCCCGTCTTGGTTTTTTTCAGGCTGCCGCCTTCGACGGTGACGAAGCTGGGGCAGAAACCCTTGGCGCACGAATAATCCTTGTTGCATGAGGATTGGTCGATGGTGCGTTTGCGGCCAAACTCCGTTTCCTTCGGCAGGATCGAGACGCAGTTCGACTGCACGCCGCAGTCGCCGCAGCCTTCGCAGACGGCATCGTTGATGACCATGCGTTTGGCCACGTCCGGATACTCGCCTTTTTTGCGGCGCCGGCGCTTTTCGGCCGCGCAGGTCTGGTCGTAGATCAGCACGGACACGCCTTGCACTTCGCGCAATTCGCGCTGCACGGCATCCATGTCCTTGCGGTCGTGCAGGGTCAGGTGGGTGGGCAGGTTCGAACGGTCGCTGTAGCGGCTCAAATCTTCCGTCACCAGCGCGATGCGGGCGATACCTTCGGCCGCCACCTGCTGCGCCATCATCGGTACGGTAATCAAGCCGTCCACGGGCTGGCCGCCTGTCATGGCGACGGCGTCGTTGTAGAGGATTTTGTAGGTGATGTTGACCTTGGCCGCCTGCGCGGCGCGGATGGCCAGATAGCCGGAATGGAAATACGTGCCGTCGCCCAGGTTCTGGAATACGTGCGGCAGTTCGGAGAATGCGGCTTGGCCGATCCACGGCGCGCCTTCGCCACCCATGTGCGTGGTCAGCTTGTTCATTTCCGGGTAAATCGAGGTGGCCATCACGTGGCAACCGATGCCGGCCAGGGCCAGGCTGCCTTCCGGCACCTTGGTCGAGGTGTTGTGCGGGCAACCGGAGCAGTAAAACGCGGGGCGGAACGGCGTGTTGACGGCCTTCTTCAATACCGCATCCTTGGCGTCGAGGAAGCTCAGCCGCGCCTTGATCAGGTCGCAGGTGACGGGGTCGGAAATCAGGCGCGCGATGCGGCTGGCGATGACTCTGGCCACTTGCGAGACGGAAAAGTCTGCCTTCGAGGTGAGCAGCCATTCGCCGCGCGGCGCCACCCATTCGCCTTTTTCGTCGAACTTGCCGATGACACGTGGACGCACGTCGTCGCGCCAGTTGTACAGCTGTTCCTTGAGCTGGTATTCGACGATTTGCCGCTTTTCTTCGACCACGAGAATTTCATCGAGGCCTTGCGCAAACTCACGTACGCTGTCCGGTTCCAGCGGCCACGGCATGGCGACCTTGAACAGGCGCATGCCGACCTCGGCCGCCATCTGCTCGTCGATGCCCAGTTCTTCCAGCGCTTCCAGCACGTCCAGGTAGGACTTGCCGGAAGCGATGATGCCCAGCTTGGCGTTCGGGCTGTCGATGGTGGTGTGGTTGAGCTTGTTTTCGCGCGCGTAGGCCAGGGCTGCGTAGATCTTGTAGTCCTGCATCAGCGCTTCCTGGTTGCGCGCCTGCTGGCCCAGCGGGATGCTCGACAGGCGCGCGTTCAGGCCGCCTTCGGGCATGATGAAATCCTGCGGGATTTTGACTTCCACGCGGAACGGGTCGGCATCGATGGAGGCCGACGATTCGACCGTGTCGGCCAGGGCCTTGAAGGCCACGGTGCAGCCGGAAAAGCGCGACATGGCCCAGCCGTGTATGCCCAGGTCCAGGTATTCCTGCACATTGCAAGGATACAAGACCGGGATCATCGAGGCGGAGAACAAATGGTCGGACTGGTGTGGCAGGGTCGACGAATACGCACCATGGTCGTCGCCAGCCACCAGCAGCACGCCGCCCAATTTCGAGGTTCCCGCATGGTTCATGTGCTTGAAGACATCGCCGCAGCGGTCCACGCCCGGGCCCTTGCCGTACCACATGGCGAACACGCCGTCGTACTTGGCCGGGCCGATCAGGTCCACCTGCTGCGAACCCCAGACGGCCGTGGCGGCCAGGTCCTCGTTGACGCCGGGCACGAACTGCACATGGTGTTGTTCCAGGTGCTGCTTGGCTTTCCACAGGTTTTCATCGAGGCCGCCCAGGGGCGAACCGCGGTAGCCGGAGATGAAACCGGCCGTGTTGAGGCCAGCGGCCTGGTCGCGCAGGCGCTGCATCATGGGCAGGCGCACGAGGGCCTGGATGCCGGACAGGAAGATGGCGCCGGAAGTGGCGGTGTATTTGTCGTCGAGGCTGACGCTGGTCAAACGGGAAGTGTCGGGGGGCGTAGATGGCGCGGCACCGGCGTTTCTAGCGAACGCTGCGGAGCCGTTTTCCGTGGTCACGGACATGGCTGTCTCCAAAAGGGTGTTTCAGATAGCGGCTGTACAAGGGGCGCACCCGGTAAGGCGCGCACTGTGCAGACGGGATGGCCGCGTGTGGGCGGCACATAACTATTTTAAATTTAAAATAGTTAATGTGGTCAGTGTAGAACGACCGAGGGGAAGGGGCAAATACGCTTTGGCGATGGGGGTATAAGAAAAAATGATGGCCTGCCTTGCGCCGCAAGACAGGCCATGCATGTAAGGCACGCTTAGGGCTGCGTCCATTGCAGCTTGCGTGCGCGCAATGGATAGGCCAATGGCGTCAACTCAGGCAGCAGGGCATTGAGCGAGTCTTGCGCCAAGGCCAGCGCCTGCTTCGCATCGATTTCGCTGACACTGAGCTTGTCCATGAAGCCCTTGCCGAAGCTGAGGTAAACAGGGGAGCCATGTTCCTTGATCTCGATGGTCATCGGATTTTTTTCCAGCGATAGCTGGTAAGTGCCGGGCACCAGTTCCAGTGCCACATGGGTTCTGGAATGGCTCATGTAATAGGTTTTTTTGGCGCGGCCGTCCAGATGGTTGGCGACTAGCGAATAGAAGTGGTTGCCGTCATCGAATTTCCGGCTGTCGAGCGTCTCTTGTGACAGGCGGTTGAAGATGATCAGATTGGCTTTGGGATTGAGCACCGTGCCCGCTTGCCCCGGCTGGTCCGGCGTTTTCAGGGCCGTTGTGCGGCGCACGCCTTTGCCATCGGCTTCACGGGCGTACTGGTCTATGACCGGACCGCTGGTCAGTGTGCCGGAAACCAGGCCTGGCCCCAGCCATTTTGCGTTTTTTTCCGTGTAGCTGAGTTCTGACATGGATGCATGTTTGGTCTGGATCGAATGCCAGACCGGTTTGTCGGCAACGCGGTCATACACGACCGCTTCGCTGAGCATGATGAGGTCAGAGTTGCAGCCGTAGTTGCAGTTTTTGGGCGGCATGATATCGGCAAACGTCCAGTCCACCAGGGCCACATAGCGCCGCCCCGTAGTGCTGGGAGGCAGCCCTTGCACGGTATCGCGAATAGATGGTCGTTTGAAGGAAGGCGGCGTAGGGATGAAGGCGACTTGATACTCTGGATTGACGGCAGCGTCCATGTACGCTCGGCAAGCCCAGCTGTGGATGAGGGAATCGTTGTCCGATGAAACTATGTTCCCCCATGTATTTTCATGCATCTTGGGGGTGCAGCTTTCCGGAGCGATGAACACGGCTACATCAATTTCGCTCTTTTCAATCGGCTGTGCGATATCGAGCAATAGCACTTCGAGGATGGGAAATTCGGCTTGGGGCCGGGCAGCTTGGGCGCCCGGCATCAGCAGCAGGGCGGCGCCTGCCGCCAGAGCGCGCAGCGAGGTGATGAACAAGGACATGATGACGAAGGTGAAATGGATAAGATCATTATTTTATTTCTTTTGGGAAATTATTGTTGGAAAAGTAATGGCCGCTACAGCACGTGCGCCCCCACCCAGCGCCCACTGCCGCACAGCTCGGCGGCCACTTGCAGCACGAGGTTTTTCACGGCGTTGCCCGCATTCGTCAGGGGAATGTTTTTTGAGGCGCACAGGGCCACCGTGCGCGACAGCACGGGGCTGTGGATGGCATAGCTGCGCATGGCGCCGCTGTCCAGTTCGGCCAGCAGGGGGGCGGCCGGCAAGATGGTGGCGCCCATGCCGGCCAGGATGGCCGATTTCAGGATGGCGATCGAGTTGATCTCGATCACGTTCGCCGTCTCCAGGCCCAGTTCGCGCGCGCGGCTGTCGATGCGCGGGCGCACACCATGCTGCAGACCCGGCAGGATCAGGGTGGCGCTCAACGCTTGCGGGAACGACACGGCATGGCCGGCGGGCGTGAACGGCGAATCGCTGCGGCAGATAAAACGCATTTCTTCTTCCACCAGGGGGCTGCAGGCAAAAGGCGTCAGCTGGCCATCGTCAAACAGCACGGCCAGGTTGATGCGGCCCGATTTGAGCTGTTCATTGAGGTTGCCCGTGATTTCTTCCGTCAGTTGCAGGGTGATCTCGGGGTAGCGTTCGCGCGCGGCCAGCAGCAGGGGCAGGGCCAGCGCGCCGGAGATGCTGTGCGGCAAGCCCAAGGTGACATTGCCGGACGGCCGCGTGGCGCTTTGCGTGACGGCCGAGCGGGCGTCGGCCACCTGTTTCAGGATCGCTTGCGCGTGTTCGTAAAACACCTTGCCCGCGTCCGTGCTGAGCACGCCCTGGGCCGAGCGGTGCAGCAGCTGTACCCCCAGTTCTTCTTCCAGCTGGCGCAGCTGCTGCGTCAGGGCCGGCTGCGCCACATGCAGGACCAGGGCCGCGCGCGACAGCGAGCCGTGGTCAACGATGGCAACAAAGTAACGTAATTGGCGCAGTTCCATGGGTCCCAAGAGCGGTGCGTTGAGGGTGCGGTGATCGGAAAAAACAGGGTGTTGCGCCGCAGCGCCGAACGCGGCCAGCAGAATAACAATTTTGTTATACTCATTCTAGCGCCTTCGGTGCTCCAGACGCGTACTTGTGGGATGACAGCATGCTCAAGAAAGTTGATTCGTCTCAATTAAAAGTGGGCATGTATGTCCACGACCTCAGCTGCGACTGGATGACGCATCCGTTCGTGCGCAACCGTTTCCTGTTGCGCAGCGACGATGAAATCCGCAAGATCGTGCAAGCGGGCATCCACGACGTGGTGATCGACAGCGGCAAGGGCCTCGATGTGCAGGATGCGCCTACCGTGGCGCAGGCGCGGGCCGAGACGGAACGCGAACTGGTGCAGATCGCCGCAGCGGCGCCGCAGGTGGTCACGCGCGTGTCGCTGGGCATGGAACTGGCGCGCGCCACGCAGGTGCGGCGGCAGGCATCGAGCCTGGTGCGCACGGTGATGGCCGATGTACGCCTGGGCAAGGCCGTCGAGATCGACCGCGTGCAGCACACGGTGCAAGATATTACCGAATCGATTCTGCGCAATCCCGGCGCCCTCGTCGGTTTGTTGCGCATCAAGAACAAGGACGACTACACCTTCCTGCACTCCGTCAGTGTGTGCGCGCTGATGGTGGCGTTTTGCCGCTCGCGGGGCGTCGATGGCGCCACCACGCACCAGGCCGGCCTGGGCGGCTTGCTGCATGACACTGGCAAGGCGCTGGTGCCCGATAGCGTGCTGAACAAACCCGGTCCCCTGACGCCGGAAGAATTTGCCCTGATCAAGCGCCATCCGCGCGATGGCTACGATATCCTGTGCCGCTCGCCCGAGCTGGGCGCCATTCCCCTCGACATCGCCTTGCACCACCATGAGCGGCGCGACGGCAGCGGCTACCCGGACCAGCTGGCCGGTGACGCCATCAGCGAGCTGGCGCAGATGGCCGCCATCGTCGACGTGTATGACGCGCTGACGTCCGACCGCAGCTATCACAAGGGCGTCGCCGCCGCCGAAGCCTTGCGCAAGATTTATGAGTGGAGCAAATTCCATTTCAACCCCGTGTTCGCGCAGGATTTCATGCGCTGCGTGGGGATCTATCCGGTGGGTACCATGGTCATGCTGGAATCGGGCCGCCTGGCCGTCGTCATCGAGGCGCACGAGAGCAATCTGCTGGCGCCGAAGGTGAATGTGTTTTTCAGTACGAAGAGCAATGCCTACATCAAGCCCGAGACAGTCGACCTGTCGCGCGGCTTAGGCTTCGGCGGCGGCGACAAGATCGTCGGCCATGAGTCGGCTGCCAAGTGGCAGGTCGATCCCATGCGCTTTCTCTCCCTCGCGGATGCCTAGAAGAACTCCGCCGTATCGTTCGAGGCGATGGTAGTTAACAGGCCCTTGGCTACCAGCTCGTCGTAATGGCAAGCCAGGTTGCGGCCATGGCTTTTCGCGTAGTACAGGGCCTGGTCGGCGCGGCCGAGAATGATGACGGGTGCCTCGTAGGCGTTGATGCTGACGAAGCCCACGCTGACGGTGACTCTGCCCACTTGCGGGAAGTCGTGCGTTTCGACATTGGTGCGGAAGCGGTCGATGATTTTCTGCGCATTTTCCAGGGTGATCGAGCGCAACAGCACGACGAATTCCTCGCCGCCGAAGCGGAAGATGCGGTCTTGCGAGCGGAACGACGATTGCAGCTGATTGGCGATCAGGATCAGCACCTCATCACCATACAGGTGGCCAAACTTATCGTTAACCAATTTGAAATGATCGACATCGATCACGGCCAGCCATTGCCGTTCCGTGTCCGTATGGTGGCGCCGCTCTTCATCGATGGGAAGCGGCTTGTCCGCTTCCGGTTCGCCGCGGCTGTGCAGGATTTTCGCCAGTTGGTCGTCGAAGGTCTTGCGATTCAATAAGCCGGTGAGCGAATCGCGTTCGCTGTAGTCGAGCAGGTTCTGGAAATTGCGGTACACGCTGACGATGCCGCCGATCACCTGGATGGTGGCGCCCGTGTAGGGCGTGGGGTTGGTGATTTCCAGGCAGGTGGTGACCTGGTCGCCGATCCAGATGGGCAGCCACAGCAGGTGGCGGCCGTCGGCGCACAGGGTATCGGCGCTCGCTTCATGGCGCGCGATGCAGGCGGCCAGGGCCGGGTAGTCGGACAACGGTTCGCCTGGCAGGGTAGGGTCGTTATGCTCTTCCATGCGGGCCACGCTGCCTGCCACGATGATGGCCCGCGACCGCACGAACACCTGGCCACGCACGGTGGTCAGTGCCAGCACACGGGTCTGCGATGCGGCAGCGAGCTCCTGAACCGCCGAGATCACGGAGATGTCGAGCATCGTGTGGTCGCGGTGCCCGGTCATGTCCACCATGTGTTTCAGTAGGGAATCCATTGTCGTTCTCTGGAAAGTAGTCACACAAGTGTCGTCATAGCAGCATTGCATCAAGCAAGAGCATGTTCGCGTCCGTCTACAGAAGCCAAGATTTATTTGGTGGCATGACGCTCTTTACCGCAGGGCGAGAGGCCTTTCCAAAGAAGAGCTAAGCAGGATAATGTCTTTTTGCCTAATAGGCAATTAACGTATGCAATATTTCATGTAAATACATGAGATTCATGCACCGCGTTGCAAAAAACTTGCCTTGACGAAGACTTTCAATCCTGATCGCAACATTTGTTTGCGTCAGTCGTCATTTCAACAAGGTTTGATAATTTCCATATGGAAACTTGTGGCGCGTCAATTTGCCAAACCGTGGACGCTTTATAGTCAATCCAATGGCGCAGAAATTTACGGCAGGAAACATATTAGCAGGAATGGGCAATGTTTCACACCCGATTGCGCCAGGGACTTGTGATTCACTTTTGGGAGCTTGTCATGCATACCTTCCTGTCGGCAGTACAGCAGTTTGTCAAGGATGAGGATGGCATTACGGCAATCGAGTACGGCTTGATTGCGGCCTTGATGGCGACCGCCATCACGGCCGGTTTCTTGCTGATCAAGACCAACCTGCTGAACGTCCTCACCGAAATTTCGACTAACTTGGTGTTGACGCCCTAAGCGGGTGCCCGCCGCTGGCCGGCCAGTGGCGGGTTTTTTTCAGGAGGTATGCCATGCCTGCAACTGCCTTGTGCGACCTGCTGTTGTTGTGTTTTGTGACGGGGGCCGCCGTCAGTGATTTGATCCGCCGCAAGATACCGAATGGTTTGGTGCTGTCCGGCATTCTCGCCGCGCTGGCTTTGCACCTGTGGCTGTGGCCGCAAAGCGTGCCGTCGTTGTGGCTGGGCGGCATGGCGACGGGTTTCTTCCTATTCCTGCCTTTATATGTGCTGCGCGGCATGGCCGCCGGCGACGTCAAGTTGATCGCCATGGTGGGCGCCTTTGCCGGCCCGTGGCCCGTGCTGCAGATCTGTTTCGCCACCTTTGTGCTGGGCGGCCTGATGGCCGTGCTGATGATCACGTACCAGGGCAAGTGGCGCGCCTGCCTGGGCAATCTGCGCCAGCTGTTGTGGCCGATGATCGCGCGCATGGCCGGCATTCCCCTGGCGCCTGCTGCGCTGGGTAGCGGTGCCAGCGTGGGAAACATGCCGTACGGACTGGCCATTGCCCTGGGTTGCCTGGTGGTGCAAGGGCGACATTATTTCTGATTGTTATTCATTGCTCTGAATCAATGGGCGCCAGTCCCTGCTGGCTAGAATGAATTCTGTTCAATGCAGTCTTAACCGGCTTGGAGACACAGGATGACCGAAGTCGACTATTCTATGAGCAGCGAGAGTACGCCGCGCCCCGCCGACGCGAACCTGATGCCGCCCTTGCCGCCGCAGCCGAAGAGTTTGCGCGAAACGGGCCTGGAGCGGCCGCTGGTGGTTGAACTGATCGCCAAGCTGATGTTTGTGAGCGGCAAGACGCACTTGTCCGCCATGACGACGCGCTTGCGCCTGTCGATCAATGTCTTGCGCGAAGTGCTTGATTTCATGGTGGCCGAGCAGATGGCCGAAGTGGCCTGGCGCGGTGAATCCGAGATCGACGTGCAGTATCAACTGACGGGCGCCGGCAAGCAGCGCGCCAACGCCTTCCTTGAGCGCTGTGCGTATATCGGCGCGGCCCCCGTCACCCTGGAGGCGTACCGCGCCATGGTGGCGCGCCAGTCGTGGCTGGTACAGGAACAGCGCGTGGGCAGCGACGACCTGGCGGCCGTGCTGGGCAGCGCCCATGCGGGGCCGGGCATGCTCGACGTGGTGGGTGCGGCCCTGCATTCGGGGCGCTCGCTGCTGCTGTACGGTCCGCCCGGCAGCGGCAAGTCGACCCTGGCGCTGCAACTGGGCCAATTGCTGCACGGTCTCGTCGCCGTGCCCTACGCCATCGTTGTCGGCCAGGACATCATTCAATTGTACGATCCGGCGCAGCACTTGCCGCCCGCGCCGCAGCATGTCAGCCATGCGCGCCAGGCGCTCGAACGGCGCAGCACGGATATCCGCTGGGTGTTGTGCCAGCGTCCCGTGATTCACGTGGGCGCTGAGCTCGACGCGGGCATGCTGGAGCTGCGCCATGACGCCAGCGGTGGCTGCTACCAGGCGCCGCCCCATGTGCGGGCGAATAACGGCATGCTGATCATCGACGAACTGGGCCGCCAGCGCCTGGGCGCGCAAGAACTGCTGACGCGGCTGATGCAGCCGCTGGCACGGGGCAGCGACCAGCTGGGCCTGCCCGGCGGCGTGCAGATCAGCGTGCCATTCGACAATGCCCTGGTGCTGGCCACGAATGTGTCGCCGGGCGAGCTGTTTGACGCCGCCTTGCTGCGCCGCATCGGCTACAAGGTGCAGGTGGGGCCGCTGGCCGAGAGTGCCTATCGCGCCCTGTTTCGCCAGCAATGCCGCCTGGCCGGCATGGCCATCGACGAACTGGCCCTGAACCACCTGCTGCAGCTGCATGGCGCGCAGGGACGGCCCTTGCTGGCCAGCTATCCTGGTGAGTTGCTGGCGCGCATAGGCGACTTTGCCGGCTTTGCCGGCTGTGAAGCGCGCCTGACGGTGGCTGCCCTGGAGCAGGCCTGGAGCAGCCTGTTTGCCAGCTGCGACATGCCGGCCGCCAGCCTGTGCGAGCGTATCGCATGAAAAACCGGCGCGCCCTCTTGATGATGGGTCTGGCTGTGGTGCTGGGCCTGCTGGCCGTGTTGCTGGCCTCGCACTGGCTGCTGCGCCAGACGCCGGCCGGCAAGGGAAAGATCGTCGTGGCCGGCAGCGATGTCAACCTGGGCCAGCGCCTGACGCCCGAGATGCTGCGCCTGGCCGAGTGGCCGGCGGAAAGCTTGCCGCAGGGCGCGCTGCAAGACCCGGCAAAACTGGCGGGACGGGTGCTGAAAACCAGCGTGCTGCGCGGCGAACCGCTGAGCGAAGCCAAGCTGGCGCCGGCCGGCACCCTGGGCGGCCTGTCAGCCCTGATCACGGAAGGGCGGCGTGCGATCACCGTGCGCGTCAACGACGTGATCGGCGTGGCCGGCTTTGCCTTGCCGGGCAACTATGTCGACATCATCGTGAGTACCCAGCAAGATGCCGGCGAGCGCGCGTTTCCGCAAAGCCGCAACATTTCCAAGATCGTGCTCGAACGCATCCTGGTGCTGGCCGTGGCGCAGGAAGTGGGGCGCGACGAGACCAAGCCGCGCGTGGTCAATGCGGTGACCCTGGAAGTGACGCCGGAACAGGCGGAAAACCTGGACCTGGCGCGCAGCGTGGGCAGCTTGTCGCTGGTGCTGCGTAATCAGGTCGACCCGCAACCGGGCGTGACGGCGGGCGCCACCAAGCTGACCCTGCTGGGTGGACCGCACGAAGCCGAGCCCGCTCCTGCCGCTGCCCCCGTGCTGGCCGTGGCACCGCGCCCGGTGCGCGTGGCGAAGGCGCCGGCGGAGCCGCCGCGCCAGTGCAGCGGCGTCATCGACGGGACGCGCCAGTCGCGCGAATGTTTTTAGCTAACCATGGACACGCTCATGAACCGCGCTCTGCTGACACTCTGCTGCCTGCTGTTGCCGCTTGCCGGTGCGGCGGCCGATCCTGGCCCGCGCTGCGGCGGCGAAGCGGCGACACCCGGCAACTTGCAGCTGCAGGTGGGCAAGTCGAGCATGCTGCGCCTGCCTGAAGCCGTGCAACAGCGCAGCGTCGGCAATCCGGCCGTACTGCAAGCCATGCTGGTGGCGCCCGACACTTTATATGTGGTGGGCGTCGACGTGGGCAGCACGAACATGATCATCCAGGGCAAGAGCGGCGTGTGCAGCGTGGTGAACGTCAGCGTCAGCATGGACCCGGCCGGCTTGCAAGCGACCCTGGCGGCCCTGATGCCGGAAGAAAAAGCCATCCGCGTGACAGCCGTGGCCGATACCCTGGTGCTGTCGGGCACGGTGCAGGATGCGGGCGCCGTGCTGCGCGCCGTCGATCTGGCGCACGCGTATGTGCGCCGCGCTACGCACCCGCTGGCGTTGCCCAAGCCCGCCGATGGCGCCGCCTTGCCGGTGGCGGCCACGGCGCCGGCCGGCGGTGCGGGTGGCGTGAACAGCCGCATCATCAATATGCTCGACGTCAGTGCGCCGCAGCAGGTGATGCTGGCCGTGCAGATCGCCGAAGTGTCGAAGTCGCTGCTGGAACGCCTGGAAGTGGGCGCCACCCTGCGCTTCGCGTCCGGCAGCTGGGCCACCACCTTGCTGTCGAATTTCCTCAGCGGCAAGGCCAATAGCTTGCTCGACGTGCGCAAGTCGAATGGCCAGCAGCTGACCATCGAGGCGCAGAAACAGGATGGCCTGGTGCGCATCCTGGCCGAGCCGACGGTGATGGCGATCAGCGGGCAGGAAGGCAGTTTTTTGGCCGGCGGCAAGATCTTCATTCCCGTCGGCCAGGACAACAACAAGATCACGCTGGAAGAGCGCGAGTATGGCGTCGGCCTGCGCTTCACGCCCACCGTGCTGTCGGGCGGGCGCATCAATTTGAAGGTGGCGCCGGAAGTGTCGGAACTGTCGCGCGAGGGGGTGGGCATTTCCGCCGCCGGCATCAGCGGCCGCTCGATCTTGCCCGTCATCACCACGCGGCGCGCCTCGACCACGGTACAGCTGTACGACGGCCAGAGCTACGCCATCGGCGGCTTGATCAAGAACAACCAGGTGAGCAACATCACGGGCGTGCCCTGGCTCAGCGAAGTGCCCATCCTCGGCGCGCTGTTTCGCAGCACGGATTTCCAGCATGACCGCACGGAATTGCTGTTCGTCATTACCGCGCACCTGGTGAAACCCTTGCCGGCGGACGCCGTGCTGCCGACGGCGCAGCTGGCGCCCCCTTCACGCACGGACTTGATGTTGGGCGGCAAGATGGAAGGGACGCTGGCGCCGCCGCCCGTGTCGCCACTGCGCGCGGCCAACGGTTTCGAGCTGAAATGAGACGGGGAGAGATGCCATGCCGAACTCGCTTTTGATGTCGCTGCGGCGCCTGGCGGCGGCGCTGCTGGTGTTGCAGCTGGCCGCCTGCACACACGGCAGCACGCCGCAGCTGGACCGGCGCTTCGGCGACGCCGTGCGCCTGGCCATGGCGCAGCAGGTACGCGATCCGGCCAGCGCCGGCAATCGCACCCCGGCCGATGGCCTCGATGGCCCCAGCGCGCACGCCGTCATGCAGCGCTACCGCGCCTCGTTTGCTGAACCGAACGGCCAGGCGCCGCAGCCCGTGCAATTCATGCTGGGAGGCGGCAATGGCAAATAGACGCCAGCGCGGGGCGATGCTGATCGCCTTTTCCATCCTGCTCATCGTGGTGCTGGGCTTTATCGGCCTGGCACTGGACGTGGGGCAGGTCATCGGCCGCAAGACGGAATTGCAGAACCTGGCCGACAACGCGGCGTTGGCGGCGGCGGCGGAACTGGTGGGCACGCCCGAAGGGCTGACAAACGCCGTGACGAAGGCCAAGAGCAGTGCTGCCGACAAGAGCGCATGGCGGCGCCGCATGCAGGGTGCCATCCTGTCGGACGCCAGCATCCGTTTCGCCAGCACGCCCGATGCGCCCGCCACCGAGTGGCATGCGGCGGGCGCCGTGCCCGATGCCTCCACGGCGCTGTTCGTGCGCGTCGATACGCAGGCCAATGATCCATCGCTGGGGCAGGTGGCGACGGCGTTCCTGGGCGCCTGGTCGCCGGCGCTACGTACGCTCGATACGGGCGCGCGCGCGGTGGCCGGGCGGTCCAGCTTGCACCTGACGCCGCTGGCTGTCTGCGCGCTGTCGGCCAGCGCGGCCAGCCCGCGTACGAATGCGGCGCTGCTGCCGGCCGTCGAGTTGCTGGAATATGGCTTTCGCCGCGGCGTGGCGTATAACCTGTTGAAGCTCAATCCGCATGGCCCGGCAGCCGAACATTTCGTGCTCAATCCGCTTGGACAACCCGGCATACTGGGATCGTCGTTGCAGATCAGCGAGTCGAGCGTGCTGCCGTTTGTCTGCAGCGGCACGGTGCTGTACCCGCGCGTCGGCAGCGCCCAGGTGCACGTGCACCGGCCCTTTCCCGCCGCGCTGTGGCCGGCCTTCAACGCGCGTTTCAATCAGTACGCGGGCAGCGGCTGCCACCCTGTCACGGCGCCGCCCGACACGAATATCCGCGCCTTCCCGAATACGGCAGCGAGCTGGTGGATGATGAATGCGCCTGACGCGCCCAGTGCGCTCAGCACGGGCAATCCGCTGCTGTCCGTGGCGGACCCGAACTCACCTCCGATCCCGCCCGCGCTTGGCAGCTACGGCCCGCTGTGGTCGTTCTCCAGGGCGGCGAAGTACAGCGCCACGAAGCCCGCCGGCGGCTACCCGCCATTTGCCCCCGGCGACTGGGCCAAGCTGTATCCGGCGACGCCGGCGCCGCCGGTTGCGAAGTCCGGTTATCCGATCAGCGGCACGCCTTACCTGACGCTGGGATTCCAGACGGCGCCGACCGGCAACATGGGCGTGGCGCAGCGGCGCGCGCTCAATATCGCCTTGCTGGCGTGCCCCGTGCCAGCCGGCAGCGACGTGCTGGCGCAGGTGCTGGGCATCGGCCGTTTTTACATGACGGCGCCGGCCAGCAATGGCGTGCTGAGCGCCGAATTTGCCGGCACGGTGCCCGAAGGCGCACTGGCCGGCCCGGCGGAGCTGCTGCAATGAAGCCGCCTTGCCGCGCATCAATCCGCCAGGATGGCCTGGCGGCCATCGAGCTGGCGCTGATCATGCTGTTCTTCATGGCTCTGCTGCCCGTCGTGCTGCTGTTTGGCCGGGCGTTCTTCGCCTATACCGCCTTGCAGAAAGGCGCACATGACGCGGCGCGCTACCTGGCTACCTTGCCGTTGCCGCAGATGGCCAACGGCGATGCTATCGTGCAGCACAGCGCTTTTGCCCGGCAGCTGGTGCTCGATGCGATGGCGGAAACGGCGCCGCACCTGAAAGCGCTCAGCGTCAGCCTCGATTGCATCTATGCCGACGATTTCTATAACTGCGGCAACTACCCGACGGCGCCGCTGCAGGTGCGTATCAAGGTGTCCGTGGACATGCCCGTCGATATCCTGCCCCAGCTGACGCGTGCATGGCTGCCGCAGCTGGCGCCGATTCCGCTGCGTGCGAATGCGACATTGCGCTATGTCAACTAATCTGCATATCCGGCGGCGGCAGCGCCAGGGCGGCGTCTTCGCCGTCGAATTCGCCATGCTGGCGCTGCTGTTCTTTTTGTTTGTCTTTGCCATGATCGAAGTGGCGCGCGCCGTGTATGTCTGGAATATGGTGCACGAGATCACGCGCCGCGCCGCGCGCGCCGCCGCCGTGACCGATTTCAGCAACGCTGCCGCGCTGCAGGCCGTGCGGGGACACGCCGTGCTGCGCACCGGCCCCGGCGCCTTGCCCTTGGGCGGCGGTATCAGCGATGCGTATGTGCGCATCGACTATCTGTCGGAGAGCAGCGGCGGCGCCGCGCTGGCGGCAGTGCCGGTGACGGTGATGCCAGGCTGTCCGCAACGCAACCGCATCAATTGCCAGGACGATCCGCATGGCGCCAGCTGCATCCGCTTCGTGCGCGCGCGCCTGTGCGTACCGGGCGATGGTGCGCGCTGCGAGCGCGTGCCATACCGGCCCATCCTGCCCCTGCTGGGGATGATGTTTCCCTCCGGCGCAGGAGCCGTGCGTTTGCCCAGCGGGAGCACCATGGCAGTGGCCGAGTCGCTGGGCTATCCGGACAACCCGAATTTCTGTCCCTGAATGCCGCCGGACGGTGGCAGCCGACTGTGTTGACCTGAAAGAAGCGAGGAAGTGCGATGAAAGCCTTGATGATTAGCCGCGACGCCAGCTTGCATGAAGAAATCGCCGCGCAAGGTGCGGCCCGCATGCCGGTGCTGCGTCTGCTGGAGCGGCGCAGCGGCCTGCGCGATGCCGTCGAGCGCATGCTGCCCGAAGCGCCCGAGCTGGTGATCGTCGACGCCAGCGGCATCGACGCCGAAGAGGCGGACTTGCTGGAGCGGCTGGCGCGCCAGTATCCGCTGGCCGTGCTGATGCTGCTCACGCGCGGCCAGCAGCAGGATGTGCTGATCCGCGCCATGCGCGCCGGCATGCGCGAAGTGCTGCAACTGCCGCTGGTGCACAAGGCCTTTCACGAGGCGATGGACCGGGTCGACATCCAGGCCGGCGTGACGCAGATGCGCGACGGCAAGGTGCTGGCCTTTATTTCGTGCAAGGGCGGCAGCGGCGCCACCTTCCTGTCGACGAACTTTTCCTACGCGCTAGCCAGCCTGGCCGGTTGCAAGGTGCTGCTGATCGATCTGCACGGCCAGTTCGGCGACGCCACTTTGTACGTGTCGGACCAGAAGCCGGCCATGACGCTGTCCGACATCTGCGCGCAGATCGCGCGCATGGATGGCGCCTTTCTCGCCTCGTGCCTGGTGCACGTGACGCCGAACTTCGGCGTGCTGGCGGCGGCCGACGATCCCGCGCACAAGGTCGACATGCAGCCCGAGCACATGGACCGCATCCTGGCCGTGGCGCGCCAGCACTACGACTACATCGTGCTCGACGTGGGGCGCCAGATCGATGCGCTGTCGCTGCGCGCGCTCGACAACGCCGACGCCATCTATCCGGTGCTGCAGCTGGCCCTGCCCGACATCCGCGACGGGCGCCGTCTGCTCGACATTTTCCGCTCGCTCGGCTATCCGGGCGAGCGCCTGCGCCTGATCGTCAACCGCTATGAAAAGGGTGGGCGCCTGCGCCTGGCGGACCTGGAGCAGGCGCTGGGCGCCGAAGTGGTGCACACGGTGCCCAACGATTACATCGCCGCCACGGATTCCGTCAACCAGGGCATCCCGCTGCTGCAGCTGTCGCGCACCAGCGCCGTGGCGCGCAGCCTGGCCGAGCTGGTGGAGCTGGTGACGGCGCGCCGCGTGACGGAAAGCCGCGGCCTGTTCGACCGCCTGTTCAGCCGCAGCGAGGCCTAGGAGCGGAATAGATGTCAAGGCTCCCGCCGGGGGCCATCATGGGAGCCGAGATGACTTTACGCGAACGCCTGGCGGCAAATGAAACGGTGCGCCCCGCCACGAATGGACAAGGCGCGCTGGCGCTGCACGCTTACCAGGAACTGAAAAAGACCATGCACCAGACGATACTCGACCGTATTGACCTGGAGCGCCTGAAACGCCTGACGGCGGAGCAGTTCAAGCACGAGCTGGCGCTGCTGGTGCAGCGCGTCATCGAGGAAGAGCGCATCGTGCTGAACCAGCATGAGCGGCATAGCCTGGTGCTCGATATCCAGCACGAGATGCTGGGCTTTGGCCCGCTCGAGCCCTTGCTGGCCGACGCCAGCGTGTCCGACATCCTCGTCAATACCTGCGACAAGGTGTATGTCGAGCGGGGCGGGCGGCTGCAGCTGACGGACGTGACGTTCCACGACAATGCGCACCTGATGAAGATCATCGAAAAGATCGTCTCGCGCGTGGGACGGCGCGTCGATGAATCGAGCCCGATGGTCGATGCGCGCCTGCCGGACGGCTCCAGGGTCAACGCCATCATTCCGCCGCTGGCCGTCGATGGCCCGATATTGTCGATCCGGCGCTTTGCCGTGCAGCCCCTGACCATAGCCAACCTGCTCGACTACAAGAGCCTGACGCCGCCCATGGTGCAGGTGCTGCAGGCGCTGGGCCAGGCCAAGATCAACATCCTGATCTCGGGCGGCACGGGCAGCGGCAAGACGACCTTGCTCAACGTGCTGTCCGGCTTCATTCCCGGCAGCGAGCGCATCGTCACCATCGAGGATGCGGCCGAACTGGCGTTGCGCCAGCCGCACGTGGTGCGCCTGGAAACGCGTCCGCCGAATATCGAGGGCAAGGGCGAAGTGAGCCAGCGCGCGCTGGTGCGCAATGCACTGCGCATGCGCCCCGACCGCATCATCCTGGGCGAGGTGCGCGGCGCCGAGGCGCTCGACATGCTGCAGGCGATGAACACGGGCCATGAGGGTTCGCTGGCGACCATCCACTCGAACACGGCGCGCGATGCGCTGGCGCGGCTGGAAAACATGGTTGGCATGGCCAACGTGAACCTGACGCCGCGTGCCACGCGCCAGCAGATCTGCTCGGCCGTGACGGTGGTGATGCAGGTGTCGCGCCTGACGGACGGCGCGCGCAAGCTGGTCAGCTTGCAGGAGGTGACGGGCATGGAAGGCGACATCATCGCCATGCATGAAATCTTCCGCTTCGAGCAGACGGGCGTCGATGCCGAGGGCAAGGTGCAGGGCCACTTCTGCGCCACGGGCGTACGGCCCCGCTTCACGGAGCGCCTGCGCATGTTCGGCGCACCCGTGCCCGACAGCGTGTTCGACCCGGATCGCATTTACGAGTAAGGGAGAGGGATCATGGACCTGGTGTTCTACGGCTTTGCCGTGCTGCTGTTCGCCGCCTGCATCCTGATGGTGGAAGGCGCCTGGCTGTGGTGGTCGGGCACGCATGGCAGCGCGGCGCGACGCATCAACCGGCGCTTGCGGCTGATGGCGGCGCGCGGCGAGGCGGGTGGGGAGCGGATCTCCATCCTCAAGCAACGCCGCTATGCGCGTGCGCCCGGACTGGAGCGTTTGCTGCGGCGCGTGCCGCAGGCGGCAAAGCTCGACCACCTGCTGCTGCAATCGGGCTTGTCCTGGTCGGTGGCGCAATTCATCGGCGTCATGGGTGCCTTGTTGCTGGCGGCCTTGCTGCTGCTGGCGGCCTGGCCCATGCCTTTTCCCGGCGCCTTGCTGCTGCTGGCCAGCGCCGTGAGCGGACCGTGCCTGTTGGTGCTGCGCGCGCGTGCGGCGCGGCTGAAAAAGATCGAGGCGCAATTGCCGGAAGCGGCCGATTTCCTGGCCCGCGCCTTGCGCGCCGGGCACTCGTTTTCGAATGTGCTGCAGATGGTGGGCGACGAACTCAATGAGCCGATCAGCGGCGAATTCAAGATGGCGCACGAAGAGATCAATTACGGCGTGCCGATGAACGAGGCGCTGCAAAACCTGGCCGCGCGCATTCCGCTGACGGACTTGCGCTACCTCGTCATCGCCGTGCTGGTGCAGCGCGAATCAGGGGGGAATCTGGCCGAAGTGCTGGTCAGCATCGCGCGCATCATCCGCGCCCGTTTGAAACTGCTGGGGCAGGTGCGCGTGCTGTCGGCCGAGGGGCGCATGTCGGCCTGGGTGCTGGGACTGATGCCGGTGGTGATGATCGGCGTCATGGCGCTGGTCAACCCGCAATACATCCGCTTGCTGTGGACCGATCCCAGCGGCATCAAGTTGCTGTGGTACGCGGCCGGCATGGTGGCGCTGGGCGTGGTCTGGATGCGCAATGTGATACGTATCAGGATATAACAACAGGGGGTGGCATGAGCGCTTCGCAACTGCTGTTTCTCGTGATTGTCTTCGTCGTGGTGGTGGCGCTGGCCCTGCTGGCGTGGCTGATCTTCTTT
Source organism: Janthinobacterium sp. PSPC1-1 (assembly GCF_049897625.1). Lineage (NCBI taxonomy): Bacteria > Pseudomonadati > Pseudomonadota > Betaproteobacteria > Burkholderiales > Oxalobacteraceae > Janthinobacterium > Janthinobacterium sp. PSPC1-1. The sequence continues at coordinate 350,808 of NZ_JAFCWP010000002.1, forward strand.
CCCGGCGCCCTGCGCCAGCGCCTGTTCGGCGCCACGGCGCCGGCGGCCAGCGATGCGGTGGCCGACTCTGGCTGGGTGGAGCGCGTGGCGCGCGTGGCGCAGCCGTTCAGCAAGCTGTCGCTGCCGGAAGAGGGCTGGGAGCGCTCGCCGCTGCGCACGCGTTTCATGAACGCGGGCTGGCGGCAAGCAAGCGCGCCCGCCCTGTACTTTGCGGCGAAAACCGTGCTGGCCCTGCTGTTTCCCACCGTGCTGGGGCTGTACGCGGCCAGCGCCATGGCGGCGCAGCTGCGCAGCGTGCTGCTGTTGCTGCTGTGCGTCAGCGCCACCATCGGCTATTACCTGCCGAACATGGTACTGGCCAGCACGGCCAAGCGGCGCCAGCGCGACATCTTTGAAAATATCCCCGATGCGCTCGACTTGCTGACCGTGTGCGTGGAAGCGGGCCTGAGCCTGGAGCGCGCGCTGGTCAAGGTATCGGGCGAGATCCACATCAAAAGCATGGTGCTGGCGCAGGAATTGCAACTGGTGCTGATGGAAATGCGCGCCGGCTTTTCCAAGGAAAAGGCGCTGCGCAACCTGGCCCTGCGCAGCGGCGTGGAAGATGTCGACACCCTCGTCGCCATGCTGATCCAATCAGAACGCTTCGGCACCAGCATGGGCGATTCGCTGCGCGTGCATTCGGAAAACCTGCGCAGCAAGCGCAGTCTGCTGGCCGAGGAGGCGGCGGCGAAGATCGCCCTGAAACTGCTGTTCCCGCTGATATTTTGCGTCTTTCCCACCCTGATGCTGGTGCTCATGGGGCCGGCCGTGATCGAAGTCTATCGCGTGCTCGTGCCGGCCATGGCCAGCCGCTGAAAGGAGTTACCATGCGCTTGACGCTCTCCCGCCTGGCCGCCGCTTGTGCCTGCCTTGGCCTGGCCGCCTGTACCACGCAACTGGCCCATGCACCGGTACCGGCGTGGCCTGACGCCGATGCCGCCTATGTGGCGGGGCGCCAGCATTTCGAGCGGGGCGACTTGCCCGCCGCGCAAGCGGCCTATGAGCAAGCGCTGCGCCTTGCGCCACGCCACGTGAACGCGCGCAACGGTCTGGCCGTGCTGCATGCGCAGCGGGGCGAACACGACGCGGCGATCGCCCATTGGCTGGCCTTGACGCAGGAAATGGGCATGGCGCGGCCGCATCAGGCCTATCTGTTCAGCAATCTCGGCCATGCCTATTCTCTGAGCGGACGCGATGCGCAAGCGTTGCCCGCGCTGGAACAGGCGTGTTTGCTCGATCCGCTCAATGCGCTGGCCTGGCAGCACCTGGCGCAGGTGCTGGAGCGCCTGGGACAGCACGAGCGCGCCGTCCTCATGCGGCGCCAGGCGGCCAGCTTGCGGGAACACGACTTGCGGCGCGACCTGGCGGTCTTGCGCGGCGCGGCGGCGCCGCAGCTTGTGCCTGTGCCCGCGCCGGTGCCGGATGCGCCCGCCATGGCGCGCGTGGAGATCACGCAGAGCGATGGTATGGCCCAGCTGCAGCGCGTGCTGGCAGCGGTGCGCAGCGTACCCGCCGCAGTGCCCGAGCGGCCCATGCCGGCGGCGCCCGCGCCGCAGCCGCGCCTGGAAATTGTGAATGGCAACGGTGTGCCGGGCATGGCAGCCGCGCTGGCGCGCAGCCTGGCTGGCGCTCCTGTGCAGGTGGTGCGCCTGGCCAATGAAACCAGCTTCCAGGTGGCGCGCACGCGCGTCGAATACCGGCCCGCGCAAGAGCAGGCGGCGCGCCAGCTGGCCCGCCAGCTTGGGCCGCAGGTGCAGACCCAGGCCGCCGACTGCCCGGCCAGCGAGCTGCGCCTGGTACTCGGGCGCGACCTGAGTGACCCCGCCATGCTGCACCGCTACTATCTGCAGCAGTTGCAACTGGCGCGCCAGGCACTGGCACGGCTGGGGTAAAACGCCTCTGCCGGCGTCTACAACACGCGGCGTCTGCAAAGGCGCCGCGTGTTGTAGGCATGCCAGTGTCTATTCCGGCTGGCGGCGGCGCGTGAACGCCAGGGCGGCCAGCCCCAGACCCAGCAGGAACAGGCTGCCGGGTTCCGGCACGGCCAGGGGATCGATGACGACGATGTCGGTGCGTGTGGACTTGGCAAAGTTCAAGGTATAGCTGCCGGCGGGCAGGGCGAAACTCGAGGTCAGGGAAAACAGCGCAAAGCCATTCGTGAAGGCGCGCCCGGTAGCGGGGTCATTCGTGCCGGCCGTCAAGTTCAGGCTGAACGGGTCGAGGCTGCCGGCGCCATGGTTGCCGTTGATATCGCTACCATTGTTCGGGTTGCCGTCGGGGGCGAACTGGAAGATCACGCCATCGGCATTCGCGTTCGACAGGCAGCCGACGGGGCTGGCGCTGTTGCAGGAGATATTGAAGATATCCATGATCGACACGTTCGACTTGTCGCCCAAGGTCGTCACGCTGGTGCGCAAGTCGCGCCGTCCCATAAAGCTGAAGGTGATGAAGCCGGCGCTCGACAGGGTCAGGTTGACGGAGCCGGTGAGCGTGTCGCCGGCCATGGCCGTGGCGGCGCCGACCGTGTTGCGCTGTGTTTCCGCCACGGCTTGCACGCTGGCGCCGCCATTGAGCATATTGCCGAAGGCGTGCGCATCGCCGCGCGCGAATTCCAGGGTGGAACTGGGACTGGGTGCGTAGTGGTTTTGCGGCAAGCCGCTGCAGCCGCCACCCGAACACACTTGCAGCACGTCGGCGTTGGCGGCCGGCCCCGTATTGACGGCGCGCGGATTGACGGCCACGCCACCTTCGAAGAAGGCGCTGTCGCTGGCATTGCGGTTGGCGCCGGCCAGCGACAGCGCGCCAGCGCTGGTGGTGATGCGGAAATTGTTCAACTCATTGACGGCCAGGCCGTACGCGCCGGCCTGCGCCTGGCCGCTGGCCAGCAGGCTTGCCGCCGCCAGTGCGCCCAGCCAGCCCAGGGTCTTGCTTCGTGTGTGATTGACGTTCATCGCAGCCTCTTATCGTGGTCAGTGTCGGGAAATCCGGGGGGACAAAGAATCCAGAATGACATGCCTGGATTCATCTCGTAGACACAGATAAGCAGCTTGCGTGCCACATAAAAAAAGTTTATTGAATCAAGTACTTGCCTAAAGCGGGCTGAACTGAAAGAGGTCAAGTGTAAGAAAGGCCGACGCCGCTTTGCGGGCGGCCTCGGCCAACCTCAGGTACCGCGGTGATAGCCCAGGTGGCCACCCGAATTGCTTGCGCAACCGCAACCGATGCGCACCACTTCCTCGCCTTCTGTCAATTTCCAGTTGGTAATGGTCGTGTGCTGCCAGTCGATGTCACTTTTCTTGACAGGTTTGACCGTCAAGGTGCGTTGCTCCACATCTGTGTATTCCATCAGCTCCTCGTCGTCGGCGATGTCGAAATGGCGGTGGATCAGGGAAATACCGAAGCGGTCGAGTGCGCCATAGCGCTGCAGCACGTCGCGCAGTTCGCGGAAGCAGGCCAGATCCGCAGGCAGCAGCGGGTCGACGGCGGAAATATCGGCAACGGGTTGCCATTGCATGGCGTGGATGTTCAGGCTGTGCATGATAGGCTCCTGTGCCCCGTGATGAGTGGCCCAGGCTGCCGGAGGGGCGCTGGCACGCCTGGCGAAATACCCATCGTGGCCGTAAAGCCGGTGCGGCGCTTGCGCCAGATCAAAGGTGCGGCACATCGCGCCACGCCCGGTAAAATAGGCCATGGCAAACAAAACTCCCACTTTCCCCGGCGCACGCACGGGCCGCGGCCAGGTCCTGGCCGTGCTGCTGTCGAACCGCGACCAGTCCGGCGCCGAGCCGCTGCAAGGCCGCGTCTCCCTGGCCGCCATCGTCAAGGCATTGAAACGCAAGTACCACTGGCCCATCGAGACGCACAGCTTTCCCGCCAACACGCAGGATGGCCGCGCCAGCTGGGCGACCGTGTACAGCTTGCCGGAAAAGGTGATTCAAGCCGCGCTGGAGGCCGGCGGCCGCGAGTGGCTGGAGAGCCGGGCAGTGGTCGGGCGGCGGTGAGTTGCCGCCTTACCCTATTCGAGTCGGAAGCCGACCTTCAGCGTGACCTGGAAGTGCGCCACCTTGCCGTCGACGATATGGCCGCGCGATTCGGTCACTTCATACCAGTCCATATGCTTGACCGTCAGCGCCGCCTTGGCAATAGCATCGCGTATCGCCTGATCGCTGCTCTCGGTCGATGTGCCCACCAGTTCGATGAGCTTGTAAGTGTGTGCGGACATGATGTTTCCCCAGGTAGGAAAGCCGGACATCGGGAGCCTGCTTTGCGCAAGCACGTGCTCATCTTGCGCCTAAATGTGCTGGACGTCATTGCGCGGTGCAGCAATGCGCGCACAAGCTTATCTGGACGGGACGCGTGTCAATTGGCCTGGGAGTGTCCCGCAGGCAGGGGAAAAGAAAAAAGGGCTACCAACCGAAGCGGGTAACCCTTTGATTTTCTACTGAATTCTGGTGCCGACTGCCGGTTTCGAACTGGCCACCTGATGATTACAAATCAACTGCTCTACCAAATGAGCTAAGTCGGCAAAAACTGTGCGTTGCGAATTATACGCTATTTAATGCGTGTCAGGGTCGGGCGGCCGCCTTTTTTTGGTGGCTCGTCGTCGCCGGGCGTGGCGTTGTCGCGTTGTTCGGGGGAACTGGTTGGCACGGACGACAGGGTCGGGGCGCTGGAGACCGGGGCCAGCGCTGGCGGTGGCAGGTCGGCGGAGGCCGGGCTGTCGGTCGGTTGCGCGTCGGGGTCATCGTTGCCCAGCACGGGCTCGAAGGCCATGCCCTGGCCGTTTTCGTTGGCGTAGATGGCCATCACGTTGTCGACCGGTACGTAGATTTCGCGCGAGACACCGCCAAAGCGGGCGTGGAAGCGGACGGCGTCGTTGTCCATCTTCAGGCCGCTGGTGGCGCCGAAGCTGATGTTGAGCACGATTTCGCCCTTTTTCACGTATTCCATCGGTACCGTGGTGCGCGAATCGACTTTGACCGCGAGATAAGGCGTGTAGCCGCTGTCGGTGCACCATTCGTAGATGGCGCGCAGCATATAAGGTTTGGTTGAGATTTCAGACATGGTAGACACTGTGAGGCGGGAGCGCCCCCATCAAGCATGAGGCGGGCGCACCGGTAATTCAAAAGACGCAGATATCCCGGCAGGCGCGGCCTGCCGGGATTATCTTTAGCGGCGCATGACCTTTTCGGAAGGGGTCAATGCCTCGATATAGGCTGGACGCGAGAAGATGCGTTCGGCGTATTTCATCAGCGGTGCGGCCGTCTTCGACAGTTCGATGCCGTAGTGGTCCAGGCGCCACAGCAGCGGCGCGACAGCCACGTCGAGCATCGAGAATTCGTCGCCCAGCATGTACTTGTTTTTCAGGAACAGCGGCGCCAGGGTCGTCAGGCGGTCGCGGATTTCCGCGCGTGCCTTGTCGTGGGCCTTGTCGTTGCTCTTGGCGCGCTCGCTTTCCAGCACGTGCACGTGCACGAACAGTTCTTTTTCGAAATTGAACAGCATCAGGCGCGCGCGGGCACGCATCAGCGGATCGGCCGGCATCAGTTGCGGATGCGGGAAGCGCTCATCGATGTACTCGTTGATGATGTTCGATTCATACAGGATCAGTTCGCGCTCGACCAGGATAGGCACTTGGCCATACGGGTTCATGGTCGAAATATCTTCCGGCTTGTTGAACAGGTCGACGTCGCGCACTTCGAAGTCCATGCCTTTTTCAAACAGGACCAGGCGGCAGCGTTGCGAAAATGGGCAGGTTGTACCCGAATAGAGAACCATCATTTTTTATAGTTCCTTAGAAACAAAGGGGGTGAAGCCGCGAACGGCTCACCCCAGGTCGCTTGTCCACTCATGCGGACAATGCAGAAACAGGCATAAACCGGCCTATGGCCGGCGCCTCACTTATTTGACTTCCTTCCAGAACGACGCGTTAAGGCGCCATGCCAGCAGAGCAAATACCGACAGGAACAGCAGCACCCACACGCCCAGGCGTTTGCGTGTTTGCTGTGCCGGTTCGGCCATCCACTCCATGTAGCCGACCAGGTCGGCTACCGCATTGTCATACTCGATCTTGTTCAACGTGCCGGGCTTGACCTGCTCGAAGCCGGCAAATTTGTGGATCTTCTTGCTGGGCTCGTGGGGATCCGTCTCTTCCACGAACTTGGCAGTCTGGACACCTTGCAATTCCCACAATACATGCGGCATGGCAACATTCGGCAAGACCATGTTGTTCCAGCCGGTCGGCCGAGTGTCGTCTTTATAGAACGTACGCAGGTAAGTATACAGGTAGTCGCCGCCAGTGCCAGCGGAAGATGATTTCGCGCGCGAAATTACCGACAAATCCGGCGGTACGACGCCAAAGAAGGCCTTGGCGTCCTGCGGTGCCAGGCTAGTCGTCATCAAGTCGCCGACTTTATCACCTGAGAACAACAGATTCTGCTTGATCTGGTCTTCCGTCAAGCCCAGGTCGCGCAGGCGGTTGTAGCGCATTGACACGGCGGCGTGGCAATTCAGGCAATAATTGACGAACAATTTGGCGCCATGCTGCAGCGCTGCCATGTTGGTCTGGCGGTCAGGAGCCTTGTCCAGCGGAAAGCCGCCTTCGTTGGCGAGAGCCATGGCGGGCACGAAGGCCAGGATGGCGAGCAGTTTTTTTGCAATCTTCATATGATGTATGTCCTTTGAGCGTGGCGTGAGAGCGGCTTAGTGCGGGTGAAACGTCACACGCGACGGCACGGTCTTGAACTTGCCCATTGCACTCCACCATGGCATCAGCAGGAAAAAGCTGAAGTAAATCAGTGTGCACACTTGCGACACGATGGTTTTCGTATCCGTTGGCGCCTGGGTACCGAGGTAGCCGAGGATCAGGAACGACAGGCCGAAGATGGCGTACACATATTTGTGCCAGCTCGGACGGTAGCGGATCGATTTCACGGGCGAATGGTCGAGCCATGGCAGGAAGGCCAGGATCACGACGGAACCGCCAAAGAACACCACGCCCCAGAATTTCGCGTCCAGCACCTGCGGCAGCATGCCGATGATGGCGACGATGGCGATGCCGGCGATGGCCGACTTGACGGTCGTCGACAGGCGCGACTTGAGCCAGATGAACACCACGTAGGCCGCCACGACACCCATCAGCACGTACATGAAGTCGGCCGTGGTGGCACGCAGCACCGAGTAGAACGGCGTGAAGTACCAGGTTGGCGCGATGTGCAGCGGGGTTTTCAGCGAATCGCCGGGCAGGAAGTTGTTGTATTCCAGGAAATAGCCGCCCATTTCCGGCGCGAAGAACACGACGGCGCTGAAAATGACGAGGAAGATCGATACGCCGAACAGGTCATGCACGGTGTAGTACGGATGCGATGGAATCGAATCGAGCGGGTGGCCATCGGCGCCCAGGTTTTCCTTCACTTCGATGCCGTCCGGATTGCTCGAACCGACTTCATGCAGGGCGATCAAATGCGCTGCAACCAAGCCCAGCAGTACCAGCGGGATGGCGATCACGTGGAAGGCGAAGAAGCGGTTCAGGGTCGCGTCGGACACAACGTAGTCGCCGCGGATCCACAGCGACAGGTCAGGGCCGATGAACGGGATGGCGCCGAACAGGTTGACGATCACTTGGGCGCCCCAGTACGACATCTGGCCCCATGGCAGCAGGTAGCCGAAGAACGCTTCGGCCATCAGGCACAGGAAGATGGCGAAACCGAACAGCCAGATTAGCTCACGTGGCTTGCGGTAGGAGCCGTACAGCAGGGCGCGCGTCATGTGCAGGTAGACGATGATGAAGAAGGCCGAGGCGCCCGTCGAGTGCATGTAGCGCACCAGCCAGCCCCACGGTACTTCGCGCATGATGTACTCGACGGAATTGAAGGCCAGGGCCGCATCCGGTTTGTAATGCATGGTCAGGAAGATGCCGGTGACGATCTGCAAGACCAGCACCAGCATGGCCAGCGAGCCGAAGATGTACCAGAAATTGAAGTTTTTCGGGGCGTAGTACTTGCCCCATTGGTCGTTCCACAGCTTGGTCAGGGGAAAGCGGTCATCGACCCAGCCCAGCGCTTTTTCGGCGACGGGAGCGTCTGCCGGGAATTTCGTTTCTTTAAAAGCTGCCATGATCAAGCCTCGCCTTTCTCGTCTTTACCTATCAGCAATTTGGTGTCGCTCAGGTACATATGGCGCGGCACTTGCAGGTTGTCCGGCGCCGGCTTGTTCTTGAACACGCGGCCTGCCATGTCGAAGGTGGAGCCGTGGCAAGGGCACAGGAAGCCGCCTTCCCAGTCATCGGGCAGCGACGGTTGCGGGCCGGGGGCAAATTTCGAGGAAGGGGAGCAGCCCAGATGGGTGCAGATGCCGACGGCGACGAGAATTTCAGGCTTGATCGAGCGCGCTTCGTTCATGCAGTAGTCAGGCGTGAATTCGGCGGGATTGCGTTGCGAATTGGCATCGGCGACTTTGCCATCGGTCTTTTTCAGGGACGCGATCATTTCCGGCGTGCGCTTCAGAATCCAGACCGGCTTGCCGCGCCATTCGACGGTGCGCATTTCGCCGGGTTGCAAGGTGGTGATGTCTACTTCGACCGGCGCGCCAGCCGCTTTCGCGCGCTCCGACGGCTGGAAGGTGCTTACCAAGGCTCCCGCGGTTGCCAATCCAACTACACTGCCCGCCGCGCACGTGGCGACGAGCAAGCCGCGACGGCCTGAATCGACCTGCTTTTCGTTACTCATGCAAACCCCAATCAGTCAAAATGCGAATCTTTATTATGAGTGGCAGCCGCGAAAAACCCGTCGCCGAAGCTCTTTCCCACTGATTGCCGCAACCCGCGTCTTTGCGCGGTAAAGTGGCAACATCCCTGCGGAACTTCGGCCAATGGCGCAGCCCATGCCAGTTTCTTGTTGATTATCCGGAAGTGAAAAATCCACTTCTGGCAACCGCAAATTATAAGTGAAGCAAACAACGAATAGAATAAAAACGTTGCTTGTACCATAATTTATATACTTTTGCAGGAGGTGGCTAGTTCTTTCGAACTAGATGCGCCCGGCTGTGCACGAATTGGTCTTGACTACAACCACAAGTTGGTGGCGCTGGGAATCAATAGTATGATCGGCATGTTTTTATATCTATCCGAAGGAGAAATTCATGGCAATGATGAAAGAATTTAAAGAATTTGCAATGAAAGGCAACGTTGTCGATCTGGCGGTCGGTGTCATCATCGGCGGCGCCTTCGGCAAGATTGTCGATTCCCTGGTGCAAGACGTGATCATGCCGCCCATCGGCCGCATTTTCGGCGGCCTCGATTTCGCCAATTACTACCTGCCCCTGAACGGCCAAGCCACGACGATGACCCTGGTGGAAGCGAAAAAGGCGGGTGCCGTGCTGGCCTACGGTAACTTTCTGACCATTTTGCTCAACTTTATCATTCTTGCCTTCATCATCTTCCAGATGGTGCGCCTGATGAACAAGGCCCGCCGCAGCGAACCGGTCGCGCCAGCACCGGCACCGGCCACGCCGGAAGACATCGTGCTGCTGCGTGAAATCCGCGATTCCCTGCAGCAGAACGCACGCAACAGCAACAATCTGGCAAAATAAGCCGTTCCGGCACCGGCCGGCTGACCTGGGCTGAGAACTATGCGACGATTCTGGTTATTGTTTGCGCAAACCGTGACGATCGCGTTGGCGCTGTACTTTGTGTACGGCGCGCTGCGCCCGGCCAGCCGGGTACAGCAACTGGGCTCTCCCGCCAAGCCGGTGCCCGTGGTGGAAACGGCGTCGAGCAGCCTGGCGCCCGGTTCCTACCGCGACGCGGCGGCGCGCGCCATGCCCGCCGTCGTCAACATCCTCACCCTGCAAGTACCCAAGCGCGGCGCCCATCCGCTGGCGCGCGATCCCTTCTTCAAACGTTTCTTCGGCGAGCGCGACCCGGACGCTGAGGATGGCGAGGACTTGAAAAACAGCCTCGGTTCCGGCGTCATCGTCAGCCATGAAGGCTATGTGCTGACCAACAACCATGTGGTCGAAGGCGCCGACGAAATCGAAGTGGTGCTCACCGATGGCCGCAAGGCGCCCGCCAAGATCGTCGGCCTGGACCCGGAAACGGACCTGGCCGTGATCAAGATCAACCTCGACAAGTTGCCCGTCATCGTGCTGGGCCAGTCGGAACTGGCGCGCGTGGGCGACGTGGTGCTGGCCATCGGCAACCCGTTCGGCGTGGGCCAGACGGTGACCATGGGCATCATCTCCGCGCTGGGCCGCAACAACCTGCACATCAACAGCTTTGAAAACTTCATCCAGACGGATGCGGCCATCAACTTCGGCAATTCGGGCGGCGCCCTGGTCGATACGCGCGGCAACTTGATCGGCATCAATACGGCGATTTACTCGCAAAGCGGCGGTTCCGTCGGCATCGGCTTCGCCATTCCCGTCTCGACGGCCAAGACGGTGATGGAAGCCATCATCAAGGATGGCCACGTGGTGCGCGGCTGGATCGGCGTGGAAACGCAGGACATCACGCCCGAGCTGGCGCAAAGCTTCAACTTGCAGCGCTCCAGCGGCGCCATCATCGCCGGCGTGGTGCGCAACGGCCCGGCCGACAAGGCGGGCATCGTGCCCGGCGATATCCTGCTGACGGTGCAAGGCAAGCCCGTGGGCGACACGACGGAAATGCTGAACCTGATCGCCCAACTGCCGCCCGGCGAAAAAGCTAAAATGACGGTGCTGCGCAAGAATCGCGAAGCGGCGCTCGATGTGATGGTGGGCAAGCGCCCCATCCCGAAAGAGCTTTCCAAATAGTTGCTGATCGGAATTTGACACATGCATGTGCGTGATTTGACCCAATTTTTACGTGAACTGAGCGACAACAACAACCGTCCCTGGTTTGTCATGAACAAGCCCCGCTACGACATCCTGCGCGAGGAATTCCTGGCGCTGGTGACGTCACTCATTGCGGAGCTCGGCAAGTTCGATCCGGCCGTGAAATACTGCAATCCGAAGAAGGCCATGTTCCGCATCAACCGCGACGTGCGTTTCGCGCACGATAAAAGCCCGTATAAAACGCGTTTTTCGGCCGCCATCGCGCCGAACGACATGCGCCGTCCCAGCAAGGCGGGCGGCCCCACGTATTATCTGCAGATCGATGGTCAGGGCAATTTGCTGTTCGGTGCCGGCGAATACATGCCGCCACCAGGCCGCCTGAAGGCGCTGCGCGAACACATGGTCAACGACGCGCCAGGTTTTTCCAAAGTGCTGAAAAATAAGCGTTTGAAAGCCCGTTTCGGCAGCATCCAGAACGAGGGCAAGTTGCAGCGCCCGCCCAAGGGGTTTGACGCGGATGCCGAACATATCGAATTCATCAAGCTGAAAAGCTTTTTTGTCTGGACCGAAGTGCCGCTGCCCGTCAACGAACCGGAAAAACTGCTGCCGACCCTGGCGCAAGGCTTGCAGGACGCATGGCCGCTGGTCGAATGGATGCGCGGCGCGAAAGAGCCGGAGGAAGTCCCCGAGTAATTGCTGAAGGAGCACATGATGGCACTGGAGCACGCAAGTTCAGGACAGGTGATCGAGGTGCTGCGCAGGGACGGCGACGACCTGTCGCAGTTTTCCGCCATCGCGCTGGCCAAGACGGATGAACTGGAATTGATCCGCATGTGCATGCCCAAGGGCAAGACCATGCCCGAGCATCATGTGCTTGGTGAAATCACCCTGCTGTGCCTGCAAGGGCAGGTGGCGGTGACGGCGCATGGCGGGGAGCAGGTGCTGGGGCCGGGGCAGATGCTGTATCTGCACGGCGGCCAGGCGCATGCGCTGGAAGCGCGCGAAGACAGTCTGGTGCTGCTGACGATCTTGATGGCCAAGGCGGGGCGCTAAGAACACCTAACCAAACCTACTGCGCGGCGCGATTTGCGGCCTGCGATGCTCACTGTGCTAAAGCACAGCTCCGCTTCTCAGCCACAACTCGCATCCGCTCGCTACGGTTTTGTTAGGCGTTATTACACGTACACGTGCTCAGGCCGCCTCGGCGCGCGGATCGCGAGACAGCAGTTGCTGCACCATCACGTGCGGCAAATCGCCATCGAACAGCACGCCGGCCACCGCGTTGGTGATCGGCATGTCGACGCCCATGCGGCGCGCCAGTTCGCGCACGGCCTTGGCGCACGGCACGCCTTCGGCCACATGACCAAGTTCGGCCACGATGGTGGCCAGCGCCTTGCCTTGTGCCAGGCCCAGGCCGACCCGGCGGTTGCGCGACAGGTCGCCCGTGCAGGTGAGAATCAAGTCGCCCATGCCCGTCAGCCCCATGAACGTTTCCGTCTGGCCACCCAGGGCCGTGCCCAGGCGCGTGATTTCCGCCAGGCCACGCGTGATCAGCGCGGCGCGCGCATTCAAGCCCAGGCCCAGGCCGTCGGCCACGCCGGTGGCGATCGCCAGCACGTTTTTCACGGCGCCGCCCACTTCCACGCCCACCAGGTCGTCGCTGGCATACACGCGGATGGTGCCGCCATGCAAGGCCGAGACGACGGCGCCACGCAAGGCGGCGCTGTGCGAGGCGATGGTCAGCGCGCACGGCAAGCCGCGCGCCACTTCCTGCGCGAACGAGGGGCCGGACAGGGCGCCGCCGGGGATCTTGTCGCCCAGCACTTCCTGCACGATCTGGTGCGGCAGCAGGCCCGTGCCGCCTTCAAAGCCTTTACAGAGCCACACCAGGTTGCCGATGGCTCTGTCTTTCAGTTGATCTTTCAGTTGATGCAGCATCGGCCGCAAGCCCGCCACGGGGCAGGCGGCGATCAAGAGGCCGTGTTCGCCGCTGGCATGCGCGACGGCGGCGTCGAAATCGGCGCTGATGCGCAGTTGAGGCGGTAAAGGGAAACCGGGCAGATAACTGTTTTCGCCACTGGCGGTCATGGCGGCCATGGCTTCGGCGTTGCGGCCCCACAGCAGCACGTCATGGCGGCCGGCCAGGGCCATGGCCACGGCCGTGCCCCAGGCGCCGGCGCCCAGGACGGTGATCTTGCGGACGGCGGGAATACTATCGGGAGTGACTTCAGGAGAAACTTGCATGCAACCTCAACAGGGCAGGGGGGACGGGCGCGGTGCTTACAAGCCCCACACTTCGCTGGTCTTGACGTAGCCGCTCTGGCCATCCTTGTGGCGCACTTTAATCCAGCCGGAGCTTGGTTGCTCGCTCATTTCCAGCAGCACGCCCTTGTCGACGAGGATGATGGCGGAGGCGGTGTCATCGGGGCTGGCGCGAACCTTGAGGTTCGCAGCGCGCGCCACAACGTTGCGCTTGGCCGACAGGCCCTTGGCTTCGGTCCAGGCCATTTCGCCGCTGGCGTCGCGTACCTTGACCCATTCGCCGTAGCTGAGCACGACTTCCAGCGGCATGCCGCGTGGCGCCACGTACAGCTTGCCGCCCTTGGCGGACGGCGCGTCGTACAGGATCACGGGGTTTGCTCCCACCGTTTTGAAATCGACGGCGTGACTGGCGGCGGTGGCCAGCAGCAGCACGGCGCCGGCGATCCAGCGGAACTTGCTCAAGAGCGCACTTTTCAACATGATATTTTGAACCTTAACGAAACACGGCGGCCAGGCCGCCGTTTCTTACCTGCAGTATAGAACACTCACAAAACCGTCGCGAGCGGCAGTGCATTGTGGCCGAGAAGCGCAGCTGTGCCAGGGCACAGCGAGCATCGCAGACCGCAAGGCGCGCCGCGCAGCAGGTTTGGTGAGATGTTCTTAGTGCGTTTCGCTGGCTGCTGGCGCTGCGGCAGCGGCGTCAGCAATAGCTTGCAGACGTTGTTGGTAGAACACTTCGAAGTTGATCTCGGCCAGGTGCACTGGCGGGAAGCCGGCACGGGTGATCACGTCGGCGATGTTGGCGCGCAGGTAAGGGTAGATGATGTTCGGGCAGCCGATTCCCAGCAGCGGATCGAGTTGATCGGCAGGAATGTTGCGTGCTTCGAAGATACCAGCTTGCTTGCCTTCGACCAGGAAAGCGACCTTATCGCCGACTTTGGCGGTCACGGTGATGGTCACGGTGGCTTCGAAGATACCGTCGGCCAGAGGCGCAGCGCCCACGTCCAGAGCCACTTCGATCGCTGGTGCTTCTTGTTCCAGGAAAATAGCTGGGGAATTTGGTTGTTCCAGCGACATGTCTTTCAGGTAGACGCGTTGGATTTGGAAGACTGGTTGCAGATTTTCGTCAGACATGGAACGCTTTCGTTGTAAAGGACAAGAACGGCACACCGTTCAAATATGGTGCTTGCGGTATTCAAACCGCGCCGGGTAGGCGCGGCCAGATCAGGTGCGAGGGCAATTGTATCAAAACAATACGACAAAAAACCAAGCAATTTCTCGAACCCGCTTTATATCAGGCTGCCGTGCCATTTAACAAGGGGTCCAGCTTGCCGGCTTGATCGAGCGCATACAAATCGTCGAAACCGCCCACGTGGGTTTCGCCCACATAGATCTGCGGCACCGTGCGGCGGCCCGTGCGTTCCATCATCTTGATGCGCTCTTCCGGGTCGAGGTCGACGCGGATCTTTTGCACGGTCACGCCCTTGGCTTCCAAGAGGCGCTCGGCGCGCACGCAATACGGGCACACGGCGGTGCTGTAAACAATTACTGGTACGGTCATGATGCTTCCTTCAGTTAAGGCCGGCTTACTTCGCCAGCGACAAGGTTTTCAATGGCAAACCCTGCTTTTTCCATTCGTCGATGCCGCCTTCCAGGCTCGTTGCCTCAGCGAAACCGGCTTTGCCCAGCAGGCCGACGGCCGTTGCCGAACGCGAACCTTTCTGGCAAACCACTACAATGGGGCGTGTTTTGAATTTTTCCAGCTCGCCCAGGCGTTTTGCCAGTTCCGGCAGCGGCATATTTTTTGCGTCAGGCAAGTGGCCCGTGGCGAATTCTTCCGCGCTGCGCACGTCGACAATGATGGTCTTGCCTCGGTTGATCAGTTGCGTGACTTCCAGCACGGTCGCGCGTTTGCCGCGCATCGACAGCAGTGGCCAGAGGAGGGCGCCGCCGGAAATAATGACGATGGCAAACAGAAAAATGTGGTCGATAATGAATTTCACGTAGGGTCCAATGGTTTAAGTCAATCCGCGCATTATAAAATAGAAGCTGGACGAGGTCTTTTTACGTTTTGCTTTTTTGATTTGAACCCCTTGAGAAGATAGAACTATGTACAAAATCGTTTTCATGCGTCACGGCGAGTCCACCTGGAATCTCGATAACCGCTTCACCGGCTGGACCGACGTCGATCTGACGGAAAAGGGCGTCAACGAAGCCAGGGCCGCCGGCCAGATCCTCAAGCAGGAAGGTTTTACGTTCGACGTGGCCTACACTTCCGTCCTGAAGCGCGCCATCCGCACCCTGTGGCTGGCGCTCGACGAGATGGACATGATGTATTTGCCAATCAAGAACGACTGGCGCTTGAACGAGCGCCACTACGGCGCCTTGCAAGGCCTGGACAAGGGGGAGACGGCCGCCAAGTATGGCGACGAGCAAGTATTGGTGTGGCGCCGCAGCTACGACACGCCGCCGCCGCCGCTGGAAGCGAACGATGACCGCGCCTCGTTCAACGATCCGCGCTACGCCGGCTTGCCGAAAGCGTCGATTCCGCTGACCGAATGCCTGAAAGACACCGTGGCGCGCGTGATGCCGTCCTGGGATGAGGAAATCGCCCCGGCCATCCGTGCCGGCAAGAAAATCATCATTTCGGCCCACGGCAACAGCCTGCGCGCGCTGATCAAGATGCTCGATGGCATCAGCGACAGCGATATCGTCGGCCTGAATATTCCGAACGGCCAGCCGCTCGTGTATGAACTGGACGCCGACCTGAAACCGATCCGTCATTACTACCTGGGCGACCCGGCAGCGATTGCGGCAGCGCAAGCGGCCGTGGCGAACCAAGGGAAGGCCAAGTAACTTGTTGTCTTTCTTCCGCGGCACAGCCATCGCCCCCTCTGCTGAACGACCCCTGCCGGCGTGGCGCGCCGGCGCCATGCTGTGCGCAGCGCTGCTGTTCTCCAGCGCTGCCGCACAGGGTGCCAAGCCCACCGAACGCAGCAAGCAGAAAGCGGCCGCGGAAGCACAACGTGCTGGATTGCAACAAAAGCTGACGGCGCTCAAGCGCGACATCAGCCGCACGGAAACTGCCAAGGATGACGCGGCCGATACCCTGGCCGAGTCGGAAGAGGCCATTTCCAACGCCAACCGTGCCTTGCGCGACCTGGCGCAGGAGCAAAGCGCGACGGGCGTGAAACTCAATGCGCTGGGGCAAGAGCACCAGCAACTGACGGTCACCGTCGAAAAACAAAAAGCGCAGCTGTCCAAATTGCTGCGTGAACAATATGTCGCCGGCAACGAAGACCGCATCAAGCTGCTCTTGTCGGGCGACAATCCGAACCGCATCAACCGCGACTTGCAATTGATGGCCTATGTGTCGCAGGCGCAGGCGCGCCTGCTGGAGGCCTTGCGCGCCAACTTGCTGGCGGTGGAGAAAAACCAGGCGGACGTGCAGAACGCCAAGGATGAACTGGAAGAAATCGCACAGGAAGAGCGCGACCAGAAGGCCCTGCTGGTGCAGGAGAAGGCGCGCCGCGCCGCCTTGCTGACGAGCTTGTCGCAGCGCCTGGTGGCGCAGCGCAAGGAAGTGGGCAATGTCGAGCGCGACGAACAGCGCATGGGCAGCCTGGTCGACAAGCTGGCGAAACTGATCGAAGAGCAGGCCGCTGCCGCTGCGGCCGAAAAGAAACGCCAGCAATTGCTGGCCGAGCAGCGCGCCGCCGCGAAAGCGGCCGCCGACGCCAAGATCGCCGCGGAAAAACGCGAACGCTTGCTGGCCGCGCGCGCCAAGGCCGCCCAGGCGCAGGCCGAACGCGAACGCCTGGCGAAAGAACAACAAAACAAATCGGGCAAGATCAAGCCGCAGACGCCGCCAGCGCCCGTGAAACTGGAACCGATCGACGACGACGAGCCGCCGCAGGTGGCCAAGGTAACGCCGAAACCAGAGCCGAAGCCGGAACCGGAGCCGGAACGCCCAAGCCTGGGCCCGGCCGCGCCGGCCGGCGCCTTTGCCAGCCTGAAAGGGCAGTTGCGCGCCCCTGTGGCGGGCAAGATCGCCGCCCGCTTCGGCAGCAAGCGCGGTGACGGCCCCAGCTGGAAGGGCGTGTTCATCCGCACGGGCGAAGGCAGCGAAATCCACGCCATCGCTGGCGGCCGGGTCGTGTTTTCCGACTGGCTGCGCGGTTTCGGCAATTTGATCATCGTCGACCATGGCGGCCAGTACATGAGTATTTATGGCAATAACCAATCCTTGCTGAAACGCGTGGGCGATGCCGTCAAGGGTGGCGACGCCATTGCTAGCGCGGGCAATAGCGGCGGCAACGAGGAATCAGGGCTATACTTTGAATTGCGCCATCAGGGCCGCGCCTTCGACCCCGCCACCTGGGTGAAGTTTTAAGTTCCCCAGCGAATTTGTAGATTGCGAAGAATACATGGGTATCAAAGTCAAAAGTATCGGCCTGATCGGTCTGGGCGTCCTGGCCGGCATCGGCATGTCGCTGCAATTCCCGGCCGTGGCGCAGAAAATCACGAATGCCCCGCTGCCGCTCGACGAGCTGCGCCAGCTGTCCGACGTCTTCGGCCTGATCAAGTCCGATTATGTCGAGAAGGTGGAAGACAAGAAACTCTTGACGGAAGCCATTTCCGGCATGGTCTCGTCGCTGGACCCGCATTCCGTCTACCTGGACAAAAATGCCTTCAAGGAAATGCGCGAAAGCGTGCAAGGCAAGTTTGTCGGCATCGGCATCGAAGTGAGCATGGAAGACGGCTACGTGAAAGTCGTCTCGCCCATCGAGGACAGCCCGGCCGCCAAGGCCGGCATCCTGGCTGGCGACCTGATCACCCGCCTCGACAATATCCCCCTGAAGGGCTTGCAGCTGGAGGACGTCATCAAGAAGATGCGCGGCCAGCCGGGCAGCAAGCTGGTGCTGACCATGTCGCGCAAGGGCGAAAGCCGCCCACTGGTGTTCCCCATCGTGCGCGAGGAAATCCGCGTGCAAAGCGTGAAGGCCAAGATGGTCGCGCCCGGCTATGCCTGGCTACGCATCGCCCAGTTCCAGGAACCGACCGTCGATGACATGGTCAAAAAGATCAACGCGCTGTATGCGCAAGATCCCAAGCTCAAGGGCCTGGTGCTGGACTTGCGCAACGATCCCGGTGGCGTCGTGCCGGGTGCCATCGGCGTGGCGACGGCATTTCTTCCGGGTAATTCCGTGATCGTTTCCACCAAGGGCCAGTTGCCGGAGTCGAAGCAAGTGTTTTATGGCCGCCGCGAATTCTATGCGCCGCCGGGCGCCAAGGCCGACCCGCTGGCCAAGCTGCCGGCCGCACTGAAAACCGTGCCGCTGGTGGTGCTGGTCAATGCTGGCTCCGCGTCCGCCTCGGAAATCGTCGCCGGCGCCTTGCAGGATTACCAGCGTGCCACCGTCATCGGCACGCAAACGTTCGGCAAGGGTTCTGTGCAAACCTTGCGCCAGATCACAGCCGACACGGCCGTCAAGCTGACGACGGCCCGCTACTACACGCCGAAAGGCCGGGCCATCCAGGCGCGCGGCATCGTGCCCGACTTGCTGGTCGATGAAACGGCCGAAGGCGATGGCTGGAACAGCCTGCGCGTGCGCGAGGCGGACCTGGAAAAACACTTAAGCAGCAACGATGGCAAGCCGGAAGCGGCCAAGCCGACCATGGAAGGCATGCAGGATCAATTGGAAGAAGAGCAGCGCCTGATCGCCACGGCGAAAAAGCGCAAGCCGCTCGAATACGGCGCCAAGGACGATTTCCAGCTGCAGCAAGCCTTGAACCACTTCCAGGGCTTGCCGGTGCAGCTGGCCAAGGTGGACCCGAAGGCGGAGAAGATCGGCGCCAAGCCGGAAATTGCTTCCGACATCAAGGCGGACGATAAAAAGATTCCAGTGCAGAAGCCGTGATGCTTAACCCAATGCAAGTGCCGGGGTCGGACCCTGAGGGTCCGACCCCAGGGTTTGATCTGGGTTTGCAGTAGACGTAAAACCATGAACGACAATCAACTGCTGCGCTATTCGCGCCATATCCTGCTTGATCAGATCGGCATTGAAGGCCAGCAAGCCTTGCTCGATGCGCATGTGCTGGTGATCGGCGCGGGCGGACTCGGCTCGCCGGCCGCCATGTATCTGGCCGCCAGCGGCGTCGGCAAGCTGACCCTGGTCGATGACGATACGGTCGACCTGACCAATCTGCAGCGCCAGATCGCCCACACCACGGCCCGCGTGGGCCAGCCGAAAGTGCTGTCGGCGCGCGAAACCTTGACCGGCATCAATCCCGAAATCGACATCGTCGCCTTGCAAGAGCGCCTCGACGGCGCGCGCCTGGCTGAACTGGTCTTGTCCGCCACGGTGGTGCTCGACTGCACCGACAACTTCGCCACGCGCCACGCCGTCAACCGCGCCTGCGTGGCGGGCAAGGTGCCGCTGGTGTCGGGCGCCGTGATCCGTTTCGATGGGCAAGTGAGCGTGTTTGACCCGCGCACGGGCACGCAACCCTGTTATTCCTGCCTGTTTCCGCAAGAGCAGCAGTTCACGGACGAGGCGTGCTCGAGCATGGGCGTGTTCGCGCCGCTGGTGGGCGTGGTGGGCGCCATGCAGGCGGCCGAAGCGCTGAAACTCATCATGGGCGTGGGGGAATCGCTGGCCGGGCGCCTGCTGCTGCTCGACGGTTTGCACATGGAATGGAGCAGCATGCGCGTCGCGCGCGACCCCGGCTGCGCCGTTTGCGGTGTAGTGGTCTTGCCGCTCTGAATAGCCCCGCACAAATTTTTCCCCATATGACAGGCTTTGTCATATTTCCGCTTTATACTCTGCACTCATTACTCACCTTCTTCTCTCTTTCTTATGCAAAACGCAGCAAACCATCCGATACGCCAGCGCCGCGCGCGCGGCTTCACTTTGATCGAAATCATGGTCGTGGTGGTGATCATGGGCATCCTCGCTTCGCTGGTGGTGCCCAAGCTGATCGCCCGCACGGGCGAGTCGAAAGTGGCGGCGGCGAAAGTCGACATCGCCACCGTGATGCAAGCCTTGAAACTGTATCGCCTGGATAACCAGCGCTACCCGACCACCGAGCAGGGCTTGCATGCGCTGATCGAAAAACCGACCACGGGACCGGCCGCGAATGGCTGGAAAGCCGGCGGCTACCTGGAAAAGATGCCGAAGGATCCTTGGGGCAACCCATACCAGTTCCTGTCACCGGGCGTGAAAGGCGAAGTCGACCTGATTTCGCTGGGTGCCGACGGCCAGCCTGGCGGTAGCGGCGACGATGCCGATATCGGCTCCTGGGAACTGTAAGTTTTTCATTGCATGCCTGCCATGACCACCGGTCTGCGCCAGCGCGGCTTCACGCTGATCGAATTGCTGGTGGTGATGGTCATCATCGGGGTGACCCTGGGCCTGGTGTCGCTGAACGCCATGCCGAATGGCCAGCAAGCGCTGCAAAAGGAAGCCGAGCGCATCGCCCTGCTGCTGCAGCTGGCGCGCGATGAAGCCATCGTGCGCAGCCGGCAAGTGGCGTTCGAGGCGGACGAAAATCAATACCGTTTCCTGGTCCTCAATGAAAAGCTGTGGCAACCCGTGACGCAGGACGATTTGCTGCGCGAACGCGCGTTTGCCAACACGCCCATGCTGCTCAGCGTGCAGCCGTCGAACAGCGTGGCCCAGCCGCTGCGCATCATCTTCGGCCGCGAACCGGTCGACAAGCCTTTCGTGCTGACCCTGGCCAGCGGCGAGCGCAGCGTGGCCATCCGCGCCGACGGCATCGGCCATTTCACGGTCGAGCAATGATGGGCCTCTCCCGATCACGCCGCCAGCGCGGCTCGCAGTGGGGTTTTACTTTGCTGGAAGTCCTGGTGGCCCTGGTCATCGTCGGCACGGCCCTGGGCGCCTCGCTGCGCGCCGTCGGCAGCCTGACGCAGAACAGCGACGGCTTGCGCAGCGCCATGATGGCCACCTGGTCGGCGGAAAACCACCTGGTGCGCCTGCGCCTGGCGAAAACCTTCCCGCAGACGGGCAAGCGCACGGTCGACTGCCCGCAGGGCGATTTAAAACTGATCTGCGAGGAGGAAGTGGTGGCCACGCCGAATCCCCGCATCCGGCAAGTGCGCGTGAATGTGTACGACGTGCAATACCCGGCCCGGCGCATCGTGCGCTTGGTGTTACTTTCCTTTAACGACTGATGGCGCGCCGCACTGTTTCCGTCGCGGGTTTCACCTTGATCGAGCTGCTCGTGGCGATCGGCATCCTGGCCATGGTCGCCGTGCTGGGCTGGCGCGGCCTGGACAGCATCATGCGTTCGCGTGAAGTGCTGACCAGCCAGCTGGAGCAGGCGCGCGGCATGCAGCTGGCGTTTGCCCAGATGCAGAGCGATTGCGACCACCTGGCCGGCGCCGGGCTGAACAACAGCCTGCTGAATGGCCGCCTGAACCTGTCGGCGGAAAATGACCGCCTGACCCTGGTGCGCCTGGCCGCATCGGAACAGGAGCCGCAACAGTTGCAAGTGGTCACTTACCGTCTACGCGGCGGCGTGCTGACGCGGCGCGAGTCGAACGGCACGCGCGACCTGGCCGTGCTCGACACCCTGTGGCAGGCGGCGCGCGACGATACCGATACATCCAACGCCGACGTGGCCCTGATGCATGGCGTCGACAGCATGGTCATGCGCGGTCAAAAGCGCCAAAATACGCCGAATCCTGAGTGGATCAGCATGCTTGCCGGTACAAAAACAGAGGATTTTGTCGGCCTGGAAGTGACCTTGCAAATGCCGGGCCAGGACGCGGGCCTGTCCAAAGTCTTCTTGTTGGGGCCGGGATGAAGCCGTTTATTCGCCCCGGCCGCCAGCGCGGCGTGGCCGTCATCACGGCCCTGCTGCTGACGGCGCTGGCCATTACCGTCGTCACCAGCCTGTTCTGGCAGCAGCAAGTGCAGGTGCGCTCGATGGAAAACCAGCGCCTGCGCCTGCAGACGCAGTGGGCCATGCGCGGCATGGTCGACTTCGCCCGCTTCTGGCTGCGCCAGGATAATCCCTCGCTGACTGCGCTGGACGGCGTGTGGGCCACGCCCATCGAGGAAGCGCGGCTCGATGATTACGTCGACCGCGAAAAGGTCGACACGGAAAAATTTGACGCCACCGTCTCGGGCCGCGCGCTCGATGCGCAGGCGCGGTTTAATATTACCAACCTGGTCGCCGCCACGGGCGGCATCAATCCGAAGCAGGTGCTGGCTTACCAGCGTTTGCTGTCGAACCTGCGGCTCGATAGCGGCCTGGCGCAGGCGACGGCTGATGCCGTGCTGCGCGCGAAGCCGAAACTGCGCGCCATGGACAGCGGCAGCGATGGCAAGACGCCCGCCGCTGCGCCCCCATCGGACGGCAGCAGCGAGCCGGTGGCGTTCACGCAGATCGAAGATTTGCTGGCCGTGCCCGGCTACACGCCGCAGATGATCGAGCAGTTGCGCGATTTCGTCATCATCTTGCCGGAACTCACGGCGGTCAACGTGAATACGGCGCCGGCTGCGGTGCTGGCGGCCGTGACGATGATGTCCTTGTCCGAGGCCAGCGCCCTGACCTTGAGCAATCCGCGCAAAAAGTTTGTCGATAAGTCAAATTTCCAGAATAATATTAATGCCGAACTGATTGCTACCGTGGAAGTCGACGTGAAGAGCAGCTACTTCCTCACCGTCATCCGCGTGCGGCTGGATCGCGCCGCCCTCGATGCCGTGGCGCTTGTCAATCGAAAAACGGATCCGCAGCGCACCACCAGCCTGGTCTGGTTGCGGGAAAATTAACCCCTGAAAGCGAGTCACTTTGACAATATTGTATATCCGTCACCCGGCCAGGGCGTCCACCGACAGCGCGCCTGCCTGCTCCTTCGTGCTGGCCGGCGACGGTGGCGCCCTGTTGCAGCAGGGCAGCGCGCCGCTGGGCAGCCTGGGGCAGCTGATTGCCGGCGCGAAGCAGGTGGTCTTGCTGCTGGCGGCGGCCGACGTGACCCTGCTGCGCCTGAAAACCCCGCCGCTGGCCGGCGCCCGCCTGCGCGCGGCCTTGCCGGGCCTGGTGGAAGAACATATCCTCGGTGACACTCAGGATTGCCTGCTGGCCGCCGGTGCGCCCGATGCTGCCGGCATGCGCACGGTCGCCGTGGCGCAGCGCGCCTGGGCCGCGGTACTGATGCAAGCTTTGCTGGTGCAGGGGGCGCGCAAGGTGGCGCTGCTGCCGTCGCAGCTATGCCTGCCCTTGCAGCCGGGTAGCGTGACGGCATCCTTGCAGGCGGCCGGCGACGGCCTGGAACTGGCCTTGCGCCAGGCGCCGCAAGAGGGTTTGGGCCTGGTCTTGCCGGCCCAGCCGCAGCAGGCGCTGCTGACGACGCGTGCGTTTGCCGGCGACGTGCCCCTGACGGTCTACGTGGCGCAGGCCGAGCTGGCACAGTATCAGCAGCTCGCTGCCGGCATGGACGGCGTGACGCTGGAGAGCGACCATTGGGCGCACTGGATCGCCGGCGCCAAGGGCGCTGGGCTGGACCTGGCGCCCGCGCTGGGCACGGCCACGGGATCGGCCACCGAATGGCGCCGCTGGCGTTGGCCGCTGCGCCTGGCGCTGCTGGCCGTGATCGTCAACCTGGCCGGCATGAATATCGAATGGATGCGCTTGAAGCGCGAGGCCGCCACCGTGCGCACCTCGATGCAGCAAACCTTCAAGGCCGCGTATCCGAATGAAGCGCCGGTGTATGGCCTGGAAGCGGAGCAGATGCGGCGCAATATCGCTGCCGCCCGCCTGCAAAGCGGGCAAGCGAGCATGGATGATTTCACCAGCATGAGCGCGGCGCTGGGCGAGGCGCTGGGCGGGCTGGCCGGGCGCGGCGTGGTGGCCTCGCTGGAATACCGCGAGCGCAGCTTGATCGTCACATTGAAACCGGATATGGTCGATGCCAGCGCCCAGGCGCAGGTGCGCGACGGCCTGGCCGCGCGCAAGCTGGCCTTGAATGAAACGGCGCCGGGCGTGTGGAAGATCACGCCGGCCACGGGAGCAAAAGCATGAGTGCAGCAGTCAACCAGGCGCGCGCCGCGCTGGCGGGACAACGGCAAAATGTGCAGGCCTTCTGGGCCGAGCGCACGCAGCAGGAGCGCAAGCTCTTGACCATCGGCGGTGTGGTGGCGGGGCTGGCCCTTGTCTACGCGGTGTTTTTCGAGCCGGCCTGGACGGGCCGCATCGCCTTGCAAAAGAGCTTGCCCGAGCTGCGCCAGAACGCGGCCCAGCTGCAGGCGCTGGCACGCGAGGCGGGCGAACTGGCGCGCCAGGCGCCCGTGCAGGTCGCTCCCATGAGCCGTGACAGTATTGACGCGTCGCTGAAAGCGCGCGGCCTGGCGCCACAGTCGCTGTCGCTGACGGGCGAATACGCGCGCGTGCAGCTGAACGGCGTGCCGTTTGCCAGTGTCATGCTGTGGCTGGACGGCTTGCGCCGCGAAGGCCGCGTGGCGGTGCAGGACGCGAAGATCACGGCGCAGGGCAAGGCGGGGCTGGTCGACGCCAGCCTGACCCTGCACCAGAGCCCGGTCGCGGCACGATGAGGCGCTTGCTTGGCTGGCTGCTGGCCATCATCGTCAGCGTCTGCGTCACCCTACTGGTATTTTTCCCGGCCGGCTGGGTCGCCGGCATCGTGGAAAAGCAGACGGGCGGACGTTTGACCTTGGGCGATGCGCAAGGTACCCTGTGGCGCGGCTCGGCCTTTATCGGCGGGGCGGCCAGCGCGAATGGCGCCGTGACGCCGCTGCTGCCGGGGCGTTTCAGCTGGCGCATTTCGCCCTCGGTGCTGTGGGGATCGGCGGACGTGGAACTGCAAAACCCGCAGGCGCTGTCGCAGCCGGTGAACCTGCGCGGTTCGTGGTCGCACTGGCAGGTCAGCCCGGCGGCCCTGCTGCTGCCGGCCGATGGCCTGGGCGGCCTCGGTGCACCGCTCAATACCGTGGCGCCGACGGGCAGCATGCGCCTGTCGTGGAGCACCTTGCAGCTGGCGCTGGAGCAGCGGCAGTTTTCCGCCGTCGGCCGCACCACCTTGCAGATGACGGACATGGCGTCGCGCCTGTCGTCCTTGCGTCCGCTGGGCAGCTACGAGCTCGATTTCGATTGGCAGGGGCAGCAGGCGACGTTGACCTTGCGCTCCATCAAGGGACCGCTGCTGCTCGACGGCAGCGGCAGCCTGCAACAGGGGCGCATGCAGTTTTCCGGCCAGGCCCAGGCCGCAGCAGGATATGAAGAGACCTTGGCGAGTTTGTTGAATTTGCTGGGACAGCGCCGTAGCAATAGCGAAAAAAACATCATCGCCTTAGAGTTCAGACAATGAAAAAACCATCCGTGAGCCCCCATACTTTCTCCTTTTCGCTGCGCCGCCTGTCGGCCGCCGCCTTGCTGTGCTGTTCCGTGGCCGGCATGCCGGCATCCGCCTGGGCCGCACCCGGCGATGAAGCGGCGCTCAATTTCGTCGGCGCCGACATCGAGTCGGTGATCAAGGCCGTGGGCCATTACACCAACATCAATTTCGTCATCGACCCGCGCGTCAAGGGCACGATCACGCTGGTGTCGGAAAAATCGATCAGCAAAACTCAGGCCTTCGGGCTGCTGGCCTCCGCGCTGCGCCTGCAGGGCTATGCGGTGGTCTCCGGCGACGGCTACGCGAAAGTGGTGCCGGAAGCGGACGCCAAGCTGCAATCCGTGCCGACCCAGGTGGGCAACGGCGCCAGCCAGGTGAAGGGCGACCAGATCGCTACCCAGGTGTTTTACCTGAACTACGAATCGTCGGCCAACCTGCTGGCCGTGCTGCGCCCGCTGATTTCGCCGAACAACACGATCAACGCCAATCCGGGCAACAACTCGCTGGTGATCACCGATTACGCGGATAACCTCAAGCGCCTGGCGAAGATCATCGCCGCGCTCGACGTGCCCGCCTCGACGGACCTGGACGTGATCCCCGTGCGCTATGCCATCGCGTCCGACCTGGCCTCGATGGTGAATAAACTGATGGAAGGCGGGAATGCGGGGGCCGCCGCAGGGGCCGACGCTGGCAAGGTCTCCGTGCTGGCCGACCCGCGCACCAATTCGCTGGTGCTGCGCGCGCCGTCGGCGGCGCGCGCCAACCTGGCCAAGTCGCTGATCTCGAAGCTGGACCAGCCCACCACGCAGCTGGGCAATGTGCACGTGGTGTACCTCAAAAATGCGGACGCCACCAAGCTGGCGCAGACCTTGCGCTCGGTGGTGACGTCGGACGGCACGGCCGCCACGGCGCAGCAGGGCGTCGGCAACCAGAACACGAACAACCAGATCGGCCAGAACAACAGCGGCATGAACAGCACTGGCCTGGGCGGCAATACGCAAAGCGGCAGCACGGGCGGCGCTTCGCTGAACAACGCGCCGCAGCAGCTGTCGTCCGGCGGCGCGGCCGGTTTCATCCAGGCCGATGCGTCGACGAATACGCTGATTTTGACCTGC
The DNA here is from genome assembly GCF_049897625.1 of Janthinobacterium sp. PSPC1-1. NCBI lineage: Bacteria > Pseudomonadati > Pseudomonadota > Betaproteobacteria > Burkholderiales > Oxalobacteraceae > Janthinobacterium > Janthinobacterium sp. PSPC1-1. Next base: position 377,415 of record NZ_JAFCWP010000002.1, read on the forward strand.
AACGAAGCCGTCTACCGCAACCTGCGCGCCGTGATCGACCAGCTCGACGTGCGCCGCGCTCAGGTCTACATCGAGGCGCTGATCGTCGAAGTGACGTCGGCCAAGGCGTCCGAATTCGGCGTGCAGTGGCTGGGGCTGTCGGGCGACAGCACCAGCAACTACCGCGTGGGCGCCTTGCAGTCGTTCGCCGGCGGCACCACCAACAACATCGGCGCCATCGCCACGGGCGGCGGCAAGGTCTTGCCGACGGGCGGCCTGACCCTGGGCATCTTCAAGCAGATCAACGGCGCGCTGGGTCTGGGCGCCGTGGCGCATGCGCTGGAATCGGACGGCAATGCGAATATCCTGTCGACGCCGAACCTGATCACCCTGGACAATGAACTGGCGACCATCAAGGTGGGCCAGAACGTGCCTATCCTGACGGGCCAGTACACCAGCACGGCCGGCACCAATACGAACCCGTTCCAGACCATCGACCGCAAGGAAGTGGGCCTGACCCTGAAGGTGCGCCCGCAGATTTCCGAGGGCGGCACGATCAAGCTGGGTATCTATCACGAGACGTCGAGCGTGGACAAATCCACCGCGTCGGCCGTCAGCGGCATCACCATCAACAACCGCGTGATCGAAAACAATGTGCTGGCCGACGATGGTCAGATCATCGTGTTGGGTGGCCTGATCGAGGACACCACGGGCGACAACGCGGAGAAAGTGCGCGGCCTGGGCGACATTCCCCTGATCGGCAACCTGTTCAAGTACCAGACGCGCGAGCGCAAGAAAACCAATCTGATGATCTTCCTGCGCCCCGTCATCGTGCGCAACAAGGAGCAGAGCGGCAGCCTGGCGGCCGACCGCTACGACTACATGCGCTCGGCCGAGACGGCCGCCGTGCCGGCCACGGGCAACCTGATGCTGAAAGACCTGGGTACGCCTGTGCTGCCGGCCCTGCAGGATGGCCAGCCGGTGGGCGGCAACATGGTGACGCGTCCCGTGCCGCCGGCGCCGACGCCGCCGCCAGGCGCGCCGGCCAACGCGGCCACGCCGCCGCAGCCGCTGCTGCAGCAATACCAGCAGCAGCAACAGCCACAGAAGTGATGGGACAGCTATGAGCAATCTGCTTCCCTACGCCTACGCGCGCGATTTCGGCTTGCTGGCCCGGCCCGGCGCGGTCGATGGCGCCCCGGTCGAAGTGCTGGTGGCCGCATCCACGGCGCCGGCGGCCATTGCCGAAGTATCGCGCCGTTTCGGCCAGATCCAGTTGACGGTGCTGCCACGCGGCGAACTCGATACGGCCATTGCCAGTGCCTACGCGGGCGGCGGCGGCGACGCCTCGCAGATGGCCGATGAATTCGATGCCGACCTGGATTTGACCAAGCTGCTGCAAGACGTGCCGGCTATCGAGGATTTGCTCGAGTCGTCCGACGACGCGCCCGTCATCCGCATGATCAACGCGCTGCTCACGCAGGCGCTGCGCGAAGGCGCGTCCGACATCCACATCGAGCCGTTCGAGCAGACGTCCGTCGTGCGCTTCCGCATCGATGGCAGCCTGCGCGATGTGGTGCGCCCGCGCAAAGCCATTCACGGTTCGCTCATTTCGCGCATCAAGATCATGGCGCAGCTCGACATCGCCGAAAAACGCTTGCCGCAGGACGGCCGCATCACCCTGCGCGTGGGCGGCAAGCCCGTCGACGTGCGCGTCTCGACCTTGCCCACCGGGCATGGCGAACGGGCCGTGTTGCGCTTGCTGGACAAGGAAGCGGGCCGCCTCGACCTGCCGCACCTGGGCATGAGCGCGCCCATGTTGAAACAGTTCGACGGCCTGATCACGCAGCCGCACGGCATCGTGCTCGTCACCGGTCCCACCGGTTCGGGCAAGACGACGACCCTGTACGCGGCGCTGTCGATGCTCAACGCCACCACCACGAACATCCTGACGGTGGAAGATCCGATCGAGTACGACCTGGCCGGTGTGGGCCAGACGCAGGTCAATCCGCGCATCGACATGACCTTTGCCAAGGCGCTGCGGGCGATTCTGCGGCAAGACCCTGACGTGATCATGATCGGCGAGATCCGCGACCTGGAAACGGCGCAGATCGCCGTGCAGGCATCCTTGACGGGCCATCTGGTGCTGGCGACCCTGCACACGAACGACGCCTCGGCAGCCGTCACGCGCTTGCTGGACATGGGCATCGAGCCGTTCCTGCTGTCGTCGTCCTTGCTCGGTGTGCTGGCGCAGCGGCTGGTGCGCAAATTGTGCGGTTCCTGCAAGACCTTCGACGGGCAATACTGGCAGGCGGTCGGCTGCGAGCAGTGCGGCCAGACGGGCTACCAGGGCCGCGTGGGTGTGTACGAGCTGCTGCGCACGACGGAGCAGATCCGCGCGCAGATCCACAACCGCGCTTCGGAAGCGGAAGTGCGCGCCGTTGCCCTGCAGGACGGCATGACGAGCATGCGCGACGACGGCGAACGCTGGCTGCGCGACGGCACCACCACGCAGGCTGAATTGCTGCGCGTGACCAAAGACTAGGCCCGCCACCATGCCCGCATTCCGTTATGAAGCCGTCGACGCCCAGGGCGCCACCCGCAAAGGCGTGCTCAATGCCGACAGTCCCCGCTCCGCGCGCGCCGAACTGCGCGTGCAAGGCCTGGTGCCGCTGGCCGTCGAGCCGATCGCCGCGCAGGTCGATGCCGCCGGCGTCACCAAGCGGCGCGGCTTCGGCGAGCGCCTGTCCAGCACCGAGCTGGCCCTGTTTACGCGCCAGCTGGCCAGCCTGCTGGAAGCGGGCCTGCCGCTGGAGCAGGCGTTTTCCGCGCTGCTGGAACAGGCCGAGCGGCCGTATCTGCGCGACCTGATCGCTTCGATCCGTTCGGAAGTGATCGGCGGCGCCGCGTTTTCCGACGTGCTGGCACGCCATCCGCGCGATTTCGCGGAAATTTATCGGGCGCTGGTGGCCTCGGGCGAGCAGATCGGCCATTTGTCGCGCGTGCTGTCGCGCCTGGCCGACTACATCGAACGGCGCAACGCGCTGGTGCAGAAGGTCAAGCTGGCGTTTACCTATCCGGCCATCGTCACGGTGGTGGCGTTTTCCATCGTGATCTTCCTGCTTACCTACGTGGTGCCGCAGATCGTTTCGGTATTCGCCAATACCAAGCAGAAGCTGCCGCTGCTGACGGTGATCATGCTGGCGCTGTCGGACTTCGTGCGCCACTATGGCATCGTGGTGGGCATCGTCCTGATTGGCGCCTGGTTCGCCTGGCGCCGCGCGCTGCAGCAGCCGGCCTTGAAGCGGCGCTGGCATACCTGGCTGCTGACGGCGCCTTTGTACGGCAAGTTCGAGCGCAGCCTGAATACGGCGCGTTTCGCCAGCACCCTGGCCATCACCACGGGCTCCGGCGTGCCGATCCTGCGCGCACTCGACACCAGCCGCGATACCTTGACCAATGTGGCGATGCAGGAACTGGTGGAAGAAGCCAGCGGCGCCGTGCGCGAGGGCGTCAGCCTGGCGCGCGCGCTGTCGGCGCAAAAGCATTTTCCGCCCATGCTGATCCACATGATACGCGCGGGCGAAATCACGGGCGAGCTGCCGGCCATGCTGGAACGTGCCGCCAGTGCGCAGGAGCAGGACCTGGAACGCCGCACCCTGACCATCGCGGGCCTGCTGGAACCGGCCCTGATCCTGGCCATGGGCGTGGTGGTGCTGCTGATCGTGCTGGCCGTGCTGATGCCGATTATCGAAATCAATCAGCTCGTCAGATAAGAAACTCAAGGAAGCCATGAAGCGTTTGCCTCAATTTACAAGTTTGCTCGCCGTCGTGGCGCTGTCCGTGTCGCTGGCCTACTGGGCCATGCAGCTGTTCAAGGCGCCGCAGCGCCCCATCAATCCACCCGCCGTGCCGGTGGTGCAGGATGCCAGCGTGGAGGCGGGCGCTTCGCTGTTCGGCGGCCAGGTCAGCGTGGCCACGGCCAGCAACTACCAGCTCAAGGGCGTGGTTGCCGCCGGCAATGGCCGCGGCAGCGTGGCCATCATCGCGACTGACGGCAAGCCGTCCGTGGCCCTGCCCGAAGGCGCCGAGGTGGTGCCCGGCGTGACGGTGCTGGAAGTGCATGCGCGCCATGTGCTGCTGCGCGATGGCGGCGTGAGCAAGCGCATCGACCTGGTGGCCGACGACAAGGCGCTGGCCTTGCCGGGGCCAGTGTCTGCCAGCCCTGTGCCAGCAACGAATCTGGTACCGCCGCCGCTGCCGATGGAGCAGCAGCGTCCGGCAACCATGATGCCGCCGCCGCCGCAGGTGAGCACCACCAGCACGCCGCCGTCGAATTGAGCTGATTTTCGGAACCACCCCATTACCATCATGCTGATGGCGCCGTGCCGCCATCGCGACAGGAGTCATCATGTTTTCGATCCGTGCCGTCCTGGCAGCAGGCTGCGTGGCGGCGCTGTGCGCCTTGCCGCAAGCTGGCGCCGCCGCTGACGTTCCCGCCACCACCGCTACCTCCGCTCCCGCCCTGGCCGTTCCTGCGCCCGTAGCGGCGCGCCCGCGCATCGCTCTGGTGCTGTCGGGCGGTGGCGCGCGTGGTCTCGCGCATATCGGCGTATTGAAAGTGCTGCAGGAGCTGCATGTGCCGATCGACATGGTGGTCGGCACCAGCATGGGTGGCGTGGTGGGCGGCGCGTATGCGGCCGGCGCTTCCGTGGCGGACCTGGAAAAGATGGCGCGCGAGACCAACTGGGCGCGCGTGGTGGCCGACCGGCCGCCGCGCGACGAACTGGCGTTCCGCCGCCGCGAGGAAGATTTATTGCTGCCGTCGCGCATCGAGTTTGGCATCAGCCGCAACGGCATTTCCACGCCGCCGGCTGCGGCCAGCAATGCGGCGCTGGAAATGGCGCTGAACCGGCTGCTGCCGGCCGGCATGCGCGACCGCCCCGCCAGCCAGCTGCCGCTGCCCTTCCGCTCGGTGGCGTCCGACCTGGTCAATGGCGAGCTGGTGGAGCTGGTCGACACGCCGCTGTTCCTGTCGATGCGCGCCTCGCTGGCCGTGCCTGGCGTGTTTGCCCCCGTGCGCGTGAATAACCGCCTGGTCGTGGACGGGGGCCTGGTGCGCAACCTGCCCGTCGACATGGCGCGCGCCATGGGTGCCGACATCATCATCGCCGTCAACGTGGGCACGCCGCTGGCGCCGGAAAAAGACCTGGGCAGCGCCATCGGCGTGGCGCAGCAGATGCTGCAGATCCTCACGGAGCAGAACGTGCAGCGCTCGCTCAAGGAATTGCGTCCGCAGGATATCCTGGTGGCGCCGGATCTGACGGGCGTCAGTTTCCTCGACTTCGAAAACTATGCGCGCGCCATGCGCGCCGGCGAACAGGCGGCGCAGGCGCTGGCCGCCCGCCTGGCGCCGCTGGCCCTGCCACCGGAACAGTACGCGGCGCGCGAGCAGCTGCGCTTGGCGGCGCCGGCCTTGCTGGACGTGGCCCTGCCGCTCACGCGCCTGGCCGTGGAGAGCGAAGGCGATATCAATCCGCGCATCCTGCAGGTGCAATCGGGCCTGGTGGAAGGGCAGGCGGTCAGCCAGGAAGATGTGCTCAAGGCGGCGGCCAGGCTGTATGGCCGCGGCGACGTGGCGCGCGTGGAGACGGACGTGGTCGATTCCGGCGACCAGCGCGCCGTCAGCATCAAGGCGGTCGAAGCGCCGTGGGCCAGCAACCGCTTGCGCGTGGGCCTGGAACTGGCCAGCGATTTCAGGGACAGCAATAATTTCGCCCTGAAGCTGCTGCATGCGCGCTCGAACCTGAACAGCTGGGGCGGCGAGTTGCGCAGCACGGCGCAGATCGGTAATACGCGCGGCTATGGCGTGCAGTTCTGGCAGCCGCTGGGCGCCGGCAACCCGTGGTATATCGCGCCGCAGTTGCAATACACTTCGTCGGCGATGGATTTGTTTGACAATGGCCGGCGCAGCGCCCGCCTGGCGTATAACGGCCAGACAGCTGCACTGGTGCTGGGGCGCCAGTTCGGTACCTGGGGCGATCTGCAGTTCGGCGTCTCTCGTACGGAAGTCAAGGGCAAGCTGGCGATTCCGGCCGACCCTACGCAGCCGGAGTCGCGCGCGCTGGGTACCACGCAGTTCGTGCGATTCCGCGCCGATACGCTCGATTCGCCGGGCTTTCCCACGCGCGGCGTCCTGCTTGAGGCCACCTGGGCGCGCGATACGACGACGGGGGCGGGCGAGGCGGCCCTGGGCCAATCGTCCATAACGGGGTTGAAGGCCTTTGGCCGCGGCAACTGGGCCGGTCACGTGTATGGCGAATGGGCGCGCTCACAGCGTGACGAAGCGCCGCTCAATCTCGGTGGTTTCCTGCGCTTGTCCGGCACGGAATTTGACTCGGTGAGAGGACGCAGTATCGCCTTCGCGCGCTTCGTGATGGCGCGCCGCATCGGTTCCTTGCCGAGCACCCTGGGCGGCGTCGTGCGGGCCGGTTTTTCGCTGGAAATGGGCGGCGGCTTCGATCAGAGCGAGCGCTGGAAAGCCAGCAAGTTCACGCAGGCCAGCAGCGCCTTCATCTCCGTCGATACGCGTTTCGGCCCCGTGTACGTGGCCTCGGGCGCATCGAAGGGCGGCGAGAGCACCTTCTATCTGTTCCTGGGGCCCGTTTGGTAGCCGGCGGGGGCCGTGCTGCGGCGCAGGGCCGTGAAGGCGGCAAATTCCCATGAGCGAAATCCCAGCAGCAGGGTAAAGCCATCGCGCTCGGCGGGCGCGAGGCGCCGGTCGTTCTGGTGCAGCCGCGCCAGTTCCTCGGCCAGCTGGCGGATTTTTTGCACCAGTTCTTGCGCGCTCGACAGCGACAGGCGCGCCGGAATGCACATCAGGGTTTCGCCGGCGCCGTCAAAGTGGCCGCTGAAATAATCGGCCACCACGTGTTCGCGGAAGTACTGCTGCACCGGGCCGTCGGCCAGCCAGTGGAAGGCGTTCGAGACGCGCAGGCTGTAGCGGTTCAGCGGCTTGAGTTCGATCAAGCCCAGGCGGTCCAGCTCGGCCAGGCAGCCGATGCATTCGGCCTGCGTCAGCGCATACGTTTCCACCACCTGCTCCAGGCTCCAGTGACCGAGGCAGCAGATCGCCACCAGCAGCAGGCGCGGATGCGCCACCAGCGACTTTTCCTGCACCAGGGTGAGCGTATCGGCATGCGGCGTGATGTCGGCCGCGCCGCGCAGCACATCTTCCATGGCGATGCCCGAGGCCTTGCAGATCAGGGCCAGGCGCGACAGCGACATGTCGTGCTGGCCAAACATGCGCTTGACGCTCGATTCGCTCATGGCGATGCGCTCGGCCAATACCTTGTACGTGATGCCGGCGGCACGCAATTGGGTGCGCAGCACGCGCAAAACCAGTTCAGGTGAACTCACGAGATATCCTTTTTTACAAGTTTGGTGGCGGATGACGGTACCGAATGTAGCCCTTAATGACACTTTGCACAAGGTGATAGTACTTTTCGGCAAAAGCGATGACACTCCCGCTTGTGGCTCGCGCAGCGCGCTACAACCAGGCAATCCATCCACTTGTAGAGGTTATCCATGTTCCCATCTTTCCGTTTTCCCGCAGCGCTGCTGGCGCTGGCCACCATCGCCCCCCTGCATGCCACCGCTGCCGAGCCTGCACCGGGCCCCATCTATGCGGGCGCCAGCTATGGCTTTCGCGCCAATAGCGGCCTCGATTGCCTGCCAGGACAAGCCGACTGCGACAAAAGCAGCAAGCGCAATGGCAAGGCCTACCTGGGTTACAGTTTCGACGCGCTGCCGTTTCAGGGCGGCGTGGCCCTGCCTTCGGTTGAACTGGTGGGGTACACAGGCGGTGAGGTCAAGTCCGGCTTCGACACGGGCGCCGGCAAGGTTGCCGGTCGCGGCAAATTCTCCGGCCTCGGCGTGCAGGGCGTGCTCGGCTACCAGTTCGATGCCTTCACCCTGAGCGGGCGCGCCGGCGTGGCCTACACGCAGGGCAAGGTTGATTATCTGGGCGGCGGTTCGGCCAAGAAGAACAAGGCTGGCCTGATCTACGGCATCGGCACCGCATATGCGCTGAACCAGAACTGGTCGCTGCACCTTGACTGGGACCGCGTGCCCGTCAAGTACAACGACAAGCAAACGACCAAGGTCGACATGTTTTCGCTGGGCGCGTCCTACCGCTTCTAAGGGGATGCTGCTGCGGCAGAGAGTGGCCTGATGGCGGACGCCCCGATGGGGGTGTCCGCGGGCGGCTTATTTATCCGTTTCTACCTTCAGCAGCAATTTCGCCAGCAGGCGTTTTTCCTGCTGGCGCTGGCTTGAGACGGTTTTCACGTGCGCGCCAGCGGCGCGCTGCAAGGCGGCGGTGGCGACCGGATTGCGCGGTTTTTGCGAGGGTTCGACGCGGAACTGCATTTTCTGCCGCGTCGCCAATGCCTTGTTTGCCATCGGTTTTCCCCTCCCTGATTACAGCACGTAGCGCGACAGATCCTCGTTGACCGACAGCGCTTCCAGGCGTTCATTCACGTACGCGGCATCGATCACCAGCAGGTTTTCCGTCGTGCTGCTGCCTTCGCTGGCCGTAAACGACACTTCTTCCAGCAGTTTTTCCATCACCGTGTGCAGACGGCGCGCGCCGATATTTTCCGTGCGCTCGTTGACTGCATAGGCGATTTCCGCCAGGCGCGTGATGCCTTCCGGGGCGAATTGCAAGGTCAGGTTTTCCGTCGCCAGCAAGGCTTCGTACTGCATCGTCAGGCAGGCGTCGGTGCTGGTCAAAATGCGCTCGAAGTCCGAAATCGACAGCGACTCCAGTTCCACGCGAATCGGGAAACGCCCCTGCAGTTCCGGGATCAGGTCCGACGGCTTAGCCAGGTGGAAGGCGCCCGAAGCGATGAACAGGATGTGGTCCGTGCGTATCATGCCGTACTTGGTGTTGACGGTCGTGCCTTCGACCAGCGGCAGCAGGTCGCGCTGCACGCCGGCGCGCGAGACGTCGGCGCCGCCGGACTCCGAACGCGAGGCGATCTTGTCGATCTCATCGAGGAAGACGATGCCGTTCTGCTCGACGTTCTGGATGGCCTTCTGTTTCAGCTCATCTTCGTTGAGCAGCTTGGCCGCCTCTTCCTCGACCAGCAGTTTCAATGCTTCGCGGATCTTGACCTTGCGCGCCTTCTTGCGCTGCCCGCCCACGCCCGAGAACATGGACTTGATCTGCTCCGTCATTTCTTCCATGCCCGGCGGCGCCATGATTTCCATCTGCGGGCCCGCCTCGGCCAGCTCGATCTCGATTTCCTTGTCATCGAGCTCGCCCTGGCGCAAGCGCTTGCGGAAGGTCTGGCGCGTGCTGTCGCCGCTGCCGCTGCCGCTGTCCACGGCCGCAGGCGTATTCGGCGTGAAGCCGAAGTCGCGTGCCGGCGGCACGAGGATATCGATGACGCGGTCTTCGGCCGCATCTTCGGCGCGTGCGCGCACTTTCTTCATTTCCAGCGCGCGCGTCTGCTTGATGCCGATGTCGATCAGGTCGCGGATGATGGTGTCGACGTCGCGGCCCACATAGCCCACTTCGGTGAACTTGGTCGCTTCGATTTTAATAAATGGCGCCTCGGCCAGCTTGGCCAGGCGGCGTGCGATTTCCGTCTTGCCGACGCCCGTGGGGCCGATCATGAGGATGTTCTTGGGCGTGATTTCATGGCGCAGGGGCTCGGCCACCTGCTGGCGGCGCCAACGGTTGCGCAAGGCGATGGCGACGGCGCGCTTGGCCTTGGCCTGGCCCACCACGTGTTTGTCGAGTTCGGTGACGATTTCCGCCGGGGTCATGTTCATGATCATAGTTGGCTTTCCATTCTTTGCTCGGGGACGCTTAGTCCAAGGTCTCGATGATGTGCGACATATTCGTGTAAATGCACAGCTCGGCGGCGATGGTCAGCGATTTCTTGACCACTTCGGCCGGCGACAAGTCCGTGTTTTCCTGCAGCGCCTTGGCGGCGGACTGGGCATAGGTGCCGCCCGAGCCGATGGCGCCGATGCCGTCTTCCGGTTCCAGCACGTCGCCATTGCCCGTGATGACCAGGGTCGATTCGCTGTCGGCCACCAGCAGCATCGCTTCCAGGCGGCGCAGCACGCGGTCGGTGCGCCAGTCCTTGGCCAGTTCGACGGAGGCGCGCAGCAAATTGCCCTGGTGCTTTTCCAGCTTGCCTTCAAAACGGTCGAGCAGGGTAAAAGCGTCGGCCGTGCCGCCGGCAAAGCCGACCAGGACTTTGCCCTGATACAACTTACGCACTTTGCGGGCCGTGCCCTTCATGACGATGTTGCCCAGCGTGACCTGGCCGTCGCCGCCCAGGGCGACTTGCTTGCCGCGCCGTACGCAGAGGATGGTGGTGCCGTGAAATTGTTCCATAGTGACCTCAAAAGATTCGTGCCGATGCGTGCAGCGTCATGTGCCTGCGCGCCCATGGCTCAAAAGTGGGGATGGAAAAGGCAATTGCAAGCGGCAGTGCCTGCTTCAGTGTAGTCGGCGCAGGGCGAAAAAAAAGCACGCAACGCAGGTTGTGTGCTTTTTTTGCTACTGCCACGCAGCCGCCAGGGCGGCCGCGCAAGGGGAAGGGCGATCAATCGCCGTACAGCTTTTGTTTCAGTTCGCGCCGTTGCTGGGCTTCCAGCGACAGGGTGGCGGTCGGACGGGCGATCAGGCGCGGGATGCCGATAGGCTCGCCCGTTTCTTCGCACCAGCCATAGTCGCCGGCGTCGATGCTGGCGATCGATTGCTGCACTTTCTTCAGCAATTTGCGCTCGCGGTCGCGCGTGCGCAGTTCCAGCGCATGCTCTTCCTCGATGGTGGCGCGGTCGGCAGGGTCCGGGACCAGCACGGTTTCACGCAAGTGTTCCGTGGTTTCGCCGGCGTTTTTCAGCAGGTCTTTTTCGAGCTGCTGCAGGCGTGCCTTGAAGAATGCCAGTTGTGCCGGATTCATGTAGTCATCTTCGCTCATGGCGCGAATTTGGTCTTCGCTGATGAGAGGGATGTCTTGGCTGGCGGCCGGGGTCGATTTATTAGTTTTGGTCATAACTTCGCTTACCTTCGATACGACAGAGTTTTCAAATTGATCAGTTGATGCGGCGATACCGAGCAACTGTACAGGTTCCGCTTGGCATTGCTGTCCCGCTGTACTGCGTGCGACCTTGGCTTGCCGGCGAAAGCCAGGACTACCGGCAGGCTATGGTGCCATGTTGATAACTTTTTACCGCTCTATGCCAGTCGCGCTATGCGCGCGACAACGGGCGTGTTGGGTGGATCGCTTGCATGCCTGGCATGCGGCCAGCGGCAGTTTGCCAGCATTTTATGACAGGCGAACGACATGGGCCGTTTTCGTCGCTGATTTTGGCACGCTTTGCCTTATATTGCCATCCCGATTTGTTGCCTAGCCGATCAGAGACGGCTACTTGTTGGTTTATACCAGCAAGACGGGTGTCGGACAGTGGGAAAGCGTGCTTAACTTTCCCTTTTGTTTCTGCTTTGCAACGGATATTTTGCAAAACCCGGCTAGTTTATACCAAACATTGTTCGAGTCCGCGAATAAAAATGTCTTTTGGGAGATTCTTGCCAATAAACACCATTTTGCTGCCGCGCACTTCGTTTTCGCCCCATTTGGCACCCAGGTCGCTGCCCATCAGCTGGTGCACGCCCTGGAAGACGACTTTGCGTTCGGCGCCCTGCATCAGCAGCACGCCCTTGTAGCGCAACATGCGCGGGCCATACACTTGCACCAGGCCGCCGAGGAACTCGTCGAGCTTGGCGCTGTCGAACGGTTGCGTGCTTTTGAAAACAAAGGCGGCGATATCGTCGCTGTGCTGCGCATGGTGGTGGTCTGCATGGCCGCAATCGGTGGCGCAGGCGTCGCTGTGCTCGTGCACATGCTTGTGCTCGTGCTCCTCTGCGTGCTTATCTGCGTGCTCGTGCGCATGATCGTGATCATGCACGTGCTCGCTTTCGGTAGCCAGGAAATCCGGGTCCAGTTCCAGCTTTTCGTTCAGGTTGAAACCGCGGATGTCGAGCACTTCGGCCAGCGGCGCGCGGCCGAAATCGACCTTGGCGATGGGCGCGCGCGGATTGATGCGCTTCAAACGGCGCGTCAGCGTGGCCACGTCGTCTTCACTGACGAGGTCGGTTTTCGACAGCAGCAGCTTGTCGGCAAAGCCCACTTGCCGCTGGGCTTCCTCATATTCATCGAGTTGTTTCATCGCATGGCGGGCATCGACCACCGTGATGATGGCGTCGAGCATGTAGTGGCTGCCTACTTCTTCGTCGACAAAGAAGGTTTGCGCCACGGGGCCGGGATTGGCCAGGCCCGTTGTTTCGATGACGACGCGGTCGAATGCCAGCAAGCCGGCGTCGCGCTTGCGCGCCAGTTCCGTCAAGCCCACGATCAGGTCGCCGCGCACGGTGCAGCAGATGCAGCCGTTATTCATCTCGATGATGTGCTCGTTGCTATCCTGCACCAGGATTTCATTGTCGATGTTTTCCTGCCCAAACTCGTTCTCGATCACGGCGATGCGCATGCCATGGTCTTCCTGCAGTATGCGGTTGAGCAAGGTGGTTTTGCCGGCGCCCAGGAAACCGGTGAGGATGGTGGTTGGAATCAGTGCCATGAGAGATGCCTATGCTGTAATCGATGGTGCCGCCGCGCAAGCGGAAGAATGCGGACGATTATGCCGGAATTTTGCAAATGCTTGCAAATGCGCGCCCACCCGCTTGATATGGATCAGGCTGGCCCACGGCTGCGGCTGCCTACTTGAGCTTGGCGCGCGGGTGCGCCTGGTCATACACGTGCGCCAGATGCTGGAAATCGAGGGCCGTGTAGACCTGGGTCGAGGTGATGCTGGAATGGCCCAGCATTTCCTGCACGGCGCGCAAGTCGCCCGATGATTGCAGTAGGTGCGAGGCGAACGAGTGGCGCAGCACGTGCGGGTGCACATTCGCGGGAATGTCCGTCGCCTGCGCATGCGCCTTCAGGCGCAGCTGCAATACGCGCGGCGAGATACGCGTGCCGCGCGTGCTTAAAAACAAGGCAGCGCTGCCATCCTTTGCAGGCGGACGCACGGCCAGCCAGCTGGCCAGCGCCACGAGGGCGGCCTTGCCGACGGGCACCTTGCGCATCTTGCTGCCCTTGCCCGTGACGATGACTTCGAAGCTGGCCATGTCCAGCCAGCCCAGTGAGGCGGGCTGGCCGCCCTCGGCCTTGCAGTAGTGAGTATCCAGGCTGGTCAGTTCCGACACGCGCAAGCCGCTCGAATACAGCAGCTCGAACATGGCGCGGTTGCACACTTGCTCGGGCTCGGCAGCGCCCTGCTGGTGTTGCGCGGGCGCCACGAGGCGCACGGCGTCGTCCACCGACAGGGCTTTGGGCAAGGTCTTGGCCCGCTTGGGCGCGCGGATGCCGTCGACGGGGTTGGCGTCGAGAGACGTTTCGCCACTGAGCCAGTTGAAAAAGCCCCGCCACGACGACAGCTTGCGGGCGATCGAGCGCGGATCGAGGCCGCCGGCATGCAACTTGGCCGTGTAGCGGCGCACTTCGTTGTGCGCCAGCGCCGTCCAGGGCGTATTGCCGCTCAGTTCCAGCAAGGCGCGCAGGTCGCGCCCGTAGGCGTCCAGCGTATGCGGTGAGAGTTTGCGCTGCGTGGCCAGCTGCGCCAGATAGGCGGCCAGCCATTCGGCCTTGCTGCGCGTCTCGCCCACGGGGTTCTCAGGCAGGCGAGCCGGCGCGCAGCGCGGCCAGGGCGGCGCTGGCCGTGGCGCCGATGTGCACGAGGAAGTCCGTGCCCATGCTGGAGGTAAAGCGTTCGCTGTCGGGCGAACCGAGCACCAGCAAGCCGAAGGTGCCTGTGGTGCCGGGCGCGCGCAGGGCGATCATGACGGTCGATTCGATTTTATCCGCCTGCAACCAGTGCACGGCTTCGAAATCGCGGTTGCTGCCGCAGTACGGCGCTTGCAGGCTGTTGGCAAACATGCGCACGTCGGCCGTGACATCTTCCGTGAACCAGCCATTGGCGTGTTCCGGCAGTACTTGCCACAGGCGCAGGCTGACATAGGGCACGTCGAAATTGCTTTGCAGGGCATCGACCAGCACGCGCGGCATGGCCGCATCGCTGCGCACTTGCAGCATGGCCTGGTTCCAGCCGTGGAACTTGCTGGCGATGTCGCCATTTTCCTCGGCCAGACGGCTCAGCTTGGACATGCGCAGTTCCAGCGCCTTGTATTTGTCACGCATCACTTCCATCTGCCGCTCCTGCAGCGAGATGGTGCGTCCCGTCAGCGGGCTGCTCAGCTTGACCTCGCCGAGCAGCGCGGTATGCTCTGCGAAGAAAGTCGGATGCTCGCTCAGGTACTGGGCGACGGTGCTGGAATCGAGTGTGGCGGTCATTGATAGTCAGAAGAGAGAAGGATGAACGCTTCATTCTAACCGAGAGTGCGCCGGCATAGGCGCAAAGGGCAGGGCGCCGATGCATTTTCCGCGCGCGCATGAAAAAAGCGGCATGGTTACCCATGCCGCCTTGCATTTCTTGCTCAGCAATCACCCGTGGCGGGTGACGTGCGGGGCATTAGAAATTGTGGTGTACGCCCAGACCGATGTAGTTGACGCTTTTCGCAACGGTGTAGTTGATGCTGTTAGCAACGGCTGCTTTCTTGTTCGAAATATCCGCGTACAGGTAGGTGCGTTTCGACAGATTGTAGTCATAGCCCAGTGATGCTTGCTTGGTCTTGACGACGCCATCTGGTGTTTTCTGGCCATAGCCAGCGCGGATCTTGCCTGGGCCGACGTCGTAATTGGCGCCAATCAGCCATGCCTTGGTATCTGTATTGATGATCTTGAAGTTGCCATCATCCTGATGCTGGTACGACGCCATCAGTTTCAATTCCTTGCTCGGATTGAACGATGCGGCAACCGACCACAGCTTGGCTTGCAGGCCATTGCGCTCGTAAGCGGCCATGGCGGCGAACTGTTCGTTGGTATAGGTAGCCGACATCGAGTACGGATTCGACGCTGGCGCAACGTTTGCTGCCACCGCGTAGTTACCCGAGGCAAATGTGAATGCGTTGATCGGCGCACGCGCTGGGACGACGGCATTGTTATTGGCTTCCTTGGCGGCCACGGTGGCGTTGAACTGGAAGCCGCTGATGACTGGCGAGTTATAGAACACGGCGTTCGAGAAGCGGTTACGCGAGTTGCCATCCGCACTCAGCGGATCGCTGGTGTAACCGGCGACCGTGATGTCGGTCTGGAAACCGGCTGGCGTAGGCATACCCGACCATGGTTCGAACGCGGTGCTCGATTCCTGGAAGGCGGTCAGGCCACGGCCCAGGCGTACGGTACCGAAGTTGCCTTGCAGGCCGACGCGGCTTTGACCCTGGAACAGCGGACGGGAGTTGCTTTCCAGCGTACCCGTATCGGATTCATAGCGAATTTCCAGTTGGAAAATAGCTTTCAAGCCATTGCCCAGATCTTCCGTGCCCTTGAAACCCAGCTTGTTGTTGTCGCGCTTGGTGACAGAGGTGGTCGAACCAGTCGCTTTGCCCAGGCCAGCATCGACCGTGCCGTAGATTTGGACGGACGACTGCGCTTGTGCGGTTGCGGCAAAGGCGCCGAAGAGTGCGAGGGCAACGAGTGATTTTTTCATGTCTTATTCCCTATTAAAAGTGAGTTCCGTCCGAGATCCGAGCAGATTGAAATGCGCCAATTACCGCGTTTCGATGAGTGAACCTTAATTCGTCGGCGCGCAAGACGTGCGGGATTGGTCAAATGTGCGTGAAAAGATTGGTGAAAAGCGTCATAAATCCATGGCCCTGTTGTATTTTTGTAACGCGCGGTTTCTGCCGATCCTGCGCCGATAGCCGGCGTTCTCCCATCGCCACGGTGGCGGCACCTTGCCATATTGGCGTGTTTTGGCCGGAACATTGTTGCGTTGAATCAAGTTCTTGAGCCGGCTGTGGCGGATTTATGACACAAGGACGGTACACTAAGGGACGGCCTGCGCTGATGGGTCCGGAGACGACGCACTATTATTAGAATCATTGACTCAATATCGAGAATCGATGGCAAATCGCGAAACATTAGGATTGATCAAGGGCGCACGCGCGGGCGATGTGGCTTGCCAGCTGGCGTTGGGACGGCTGTATCTGTTCGGACAGGGTGTGCCGCAGAGCTTGCCGACCGCCTTGCACTGGCTGGCGCGGGCGGCCCAGGAAGATAGCCAGGAAGCATGCTTGCTGATCGGTACGCACGTGCCGTTTGAAGTGGCGCAACCGGCTGCCAGGACGCTGATTCCGTATTACGCGCAGGCGTTCGATGCGGGTCTGGTGCAGGCGGGCCTGGTGCTGGCGCAACTGGTGCTGGGCAACGCCGCCAGCAGTTGTGAAACCTTGCGCGCCAAGGCACGCGTGGCGCTGGACGCCGCCGTGCGCGCCGGCTTGCCCGACGCGCAATGGTTGTTATCCATGCAAGAAGGATCGTCCGCAAGCTGCGTGCCGGATACCGGCGTCGCTGGCAAGCATGCCCTCGATGGCGATACGCCCCTGTACGCCTGGCTGGAGCAGGCCTGGAGCCAGGGCAACCACGCCGGCTTCCTGTCGCAAGGCTTGCCGCTGGCGCGCGAGCTGTTGCAGCGCCAGGCCGCTGCGGGGGCGCGCACGATTGCGCTGGATACGCAGCAGGTGCAGTTGCTGTCGCGTTGCGCCCAGGCACTGGCGCCAGGCGGCGATGCTGAGGGATGGCAATGTTGCGAGCTGGCCGCGCATGGCGGCGACCGCACGGCGCAGCTGGAGCTGGGACTCGGCTATGCGCGCATGGATGCGCATGGCCAGCGGCTGGCCACGCGCAACGGCGCGGCCAATTTCAAGCGGGCCGTGCGCTGGCTGACGCAGGCGGGCGAGCAGGGCCTGGCCGAAGCCTGGTTCGTGCTGTCGCGCATCTATACAAAACCGGAATTTTCCCAGCGCAATGTGATCGAAGCCCATTCCTGTCTGGAGCGTGCCGCCGACCTGGGACATGGCCCGGCCCAGCTCGAGTGCGGCATGCATGCCTGGCGCAATCGCCGCGACGATGTCAACAACGATGTGCGTGCCGCCTATTGGCTGCTGCAGGCGCAGGCGCAGGGCAGCAGTGAAGCGGAGGCGGCGCTGGCGAAGATCGCGCCACACGGCGAATCCGGCGACTGGGGCCAGTGTGCCGCCCTGCATGCCGATGGACAACTGCGCCAGCTGGGCCAGAGCCACCCTTTGCTGGCGGCGCGGCTGGAGCTGGCGCGCCGCTTTCACCTGTCGCGTGCCGAGGCCTTGCTGCTCGATCTGCATGCGGCCGACCAGGGGCATTGTTTGTTGATCGATATCAGTGCCACGCATGGGCGCGGCAAGCGGCGCCTGGTATTGATCCGCACGGCGCAGGAGCGCCAGCTGCTCGATCAGGTGGTGCGCCTGTTCGAACGCGTCGATTGCGGCGTGACGGGGCCGGAAGGCAATTACCGGCAACGCCTGTACCGCCTGAAGTGCTATCTGGCTGAACTGGGTGTCGCGCAGGAACAGCAGTTCCTGGCGGCCTGACGTTTATTTGCTTACAGCTCGATCGTGCCTTCGAACACGGTCACGGCCGGGCCCGTCATCAGGACGGGATGACCTGGGCCTTGCCAGGCGATCGACAGTTCGCCGCCGCGCGCGCTGATGCGCACGGGGGAATCGAGCCGGCCGCGCAGGATGCCGGCCACGGCAGCGGCGCAGGCGCCCGTGCCGCACGCCAGGGTTTCGCCCGCGCCCCGTTCATACACGCGCAGTTTCACGTGATGCCGGTCGACGATCTGCAGGTAGCCGGCGTTGACGCGGCGGGGAAAGCGCGGATGGTGCTCGATCAGCGGGCCCGATTGTTCCAGGTCTTGCGCATCGACATCCTCGACCACTTGCACGGCATGCGGGTTGCCCATCGAGACGACGGACACCAGCACGGGGCTACTGTGGCCCGGCAGCGCCAGGACCAGCGGCCACAAGGTGTCGCTGCCTTCCGCTACACCGGCGAGGCCAGCGGCATCGAACGGCACCAGTGCCGGTTCCAGCACAGGCGCGCCCATGTCGACCGTGATGCTGCCATCCGCCTCCAGGCGCGGTGCAATGATGCCGGCCATGGTTTCCACGCGGATGCTCGCCTTGCTTGACAAGCCTTTTTCGCTGACGAACTTGACGAAGGCGCGCGCGCCGTTGCCGCATTGCTCGACTTCGCCGCCATCGTTGTTATAGATACGGTAGCGGAAGTCGCAGCCGGGCAGGCGCGGCTTTTCCACCACCAGGATCTGGTCGGCGCCGATGCCGAAACGGCGGTCCGCCAGGCGCTGCCACTGGGCCGGCGTGAAGTCGATATCTTGATTGATGGCATCGATGACGATGAAGTCATTGCCGGCGCCATGCATCTTGGTAAATTGGAGTTTCATGTTTTGCCGTATCACTTGTGCTGGTTATAGAACGACGCTTCGCCTTGCGGACGCGTCTTGAAGCGTTTATGCGTCCAGAAATACTCGGCCGGCGCTTCGCGCACGCGCTCTTCGATGAATTCGTTCATGCGGCGTGTGGCGGCCGTGATGTCGTCGCCCGGATAATCGTCCCAGGCCGGGTAATACGTCACTTGCCAGCCCTGGTAATTGGGCAAAAAGGTGGCGATGACGGGAATCACTTGCGCCTTGGCGGCCAGCGCCAGGCGCGCCGTGGCCGTCAGGGTGGCGGCGGGCACGCCGAAGAAGGGCACGAATTCCGCATCCTTTTCGCCGAAATCCATGTCCGGCAGCATGAAATACGGCAAGCCGTCGCGCAGCGCGCGCAGAATCGTCTTGATGCCATCCTGGCGCGTAAACAGCTTGGGTGGCTTGAAGCGCGAACGGCCGGCGCGCAGGGCCTGGTCGAAGGCGGCGTTCTTTTGCTGCACATACATCGATGATGCGGAAATTTCCATCGCCGTGGCGGCGCCGGCCACGTCGAGGCAGACGAAGTGCGGGCACAGCAGGATGGTGGGCTTGGCCGCGATCTGCTGGCCCGGAAAGGCGGGCACCTTTTTGATCAGGCGGTTCAGGCGTGCTTCCGACGACCACCACAGGATGCTGCGCTCCCACACGCTGCGCGAATACGCCTGGAAATGCTGGCGCGCCAGCGCCACACGCTGCTGTTCCGTCAGTTCCGGCATGCACAAGCGCAGATTCGTCAAGGCGATCGCGCGCCGCGTGGGCATGGCGATGAACAACAGGCTGCCGACGGCCACGCCGAAGCGGCCCAGGATGGGCAGGGGCAGCCAGTGCAGCAGCCACATGAAGGCGATCAGCAGTCTCATGGCTGCTCCTTGGCCGCTTCGGGGCTGGCCGGCGTGGGCGGCGGCGCGCCGCGCGGCACCTTGTAGCGGTTGTAGCTCCACAGGTATTGCGCCGGGCTGCGCGCGATCAATTCTTCCATGGCGGCATTGATGGTGCGCGCCTGCTCGGCAGAAGTGCTGTCCAGCGATTCGGTAAATGGCACGAAATGCACGATATAGCCGCGCCCGCCCGGCAGGCGTTCGGCGTAGGTGATGATGACTTCGGCGCCGCCCATCTGCGCCAGCTTGGCAGGCAGGGTCATGGTGTAGGCGGGACGGCCGAAGAAATCGGCCCACACGCCTTCACCCTCTTGCGGCACCTGATCGGGCAGCAGGCCGATGGGCTGGCCTTTTTTCAGGCATTTGGCAAAGATGCGCACGCCCGACATGTTGGCCGGCGCCAGCATCAGGTTTTCGCGCGCGCGCGCCCCTTCGATCAGCGGTTTCAGGGCGGCGCGCTTGGGCGGGCGGTACATCACGGTGAGCGGCGTGCGCAGGGCGATTTGCTGGGCGACGATTTCAAAGCAGCCCAAATGCGGCGTCAGGAAGACGATGCCGCGGCCGTGTTGCAAGGCTCTTTCCACCAGTTCCCAGTTTTCCACGGTGGCATGACGCGCCACGCGCTCGGGCGGTGCGCACCAGATGAAGGGCAATTCCAGCACGCTCTTGCCCGCTTCGGCCACGGCCGTGTGCAAGTGTTGCGAAAACCCCGCACCCTGCATGTTCTCGCGCATGCGGCGCCGGTAGGACGGGGAAATGGCGTAAATCACCCAGCCGAGCGCAGCGCCCAGGCCATGCAGGACGGGCAGGGGAAAGAGGGATAAAAAGCGGAAAATTGGGACTAACATGAATAAGCTGTTTCCAGGAATGGCGTGTTGCCGTGCCAAAATTTTTTAAGAAGCGTAAAATACCACGTATGCAGTAACCGCTGAGTTAATAGACAACTTGCGAAGCGGAATATAAATATCGCTAAAGCGTCGCAGGCAATATCCTTTTTACTGCGACAGAACATTCACATAGTAATCAGGAGCTTGCAATGTCAAACGACTATCTCTTCACTTCCGAATCCGTCTCGGAAGGCCATCCCGACAAGGTTGCCGATCAAATTTCCGACGCCATCCTTGACGCCATCCTGGCCCAGGATCCGACCGCCCGCGTGGCTGCCGAAACCCTGTGCAACACGGGCCTGGTGGTGCTGGCTGGCGAGATTACCACTTACGCCAATGTGGATTATATTCAAGTTGCGCGTGAAACCATCAAACGTATTGGTTACGACAACACGGAATACGGCATCGACTACAAGGGTTGTGCCGTGCTGGTGGCCTACGACAAGCAGTCGCCCGACATCGCGCAAGGCGTCGATGAAGGTGCTGGGATTGACCTGGATCAAGGCGCTGGCGATCAGGGCCTGATGTTCGGTTACGCCTGCGATGAAACGGCCGAGCTGATGCCTGCCGCCATCCACTACGCGCACCGCCTCGTCGAGCGCCAGTCGCAGCTGCGCAAGGATGGCCGCTTGCCATGGCTGCGTCCGGATGCGAAATCGCAAGTGACCCTGCGCTACGTCGATGGCCGCCCCGTCGGCGTGCACACGGTCGTGCTGTCGACCCAGCATGCGCCGGAAATCTCGCACAAGCAGATCGAAGAAGCCGTCATCGAAGAAATCATTAAGCCGATCCTGCCGCGCGAATGGCTGACGGAGACCAAATTCCTCGTCAACCCGACGGGCCGTTTCGTCATCGGTGGTCCGCAAGGCGATTGCGGCTTGACCGGCCGCAAGATCATCGTTGACACCTACGGTGGCGCAGCTCCGCACGGCGGCGGCGCGTTTTCGGGCAAGGACCCATCGAAAGTCGACCGTTCGGCAGCCTACGCGGCCCGTTACGTGGCGAAAAACATCGTCGCGGCCGGCCTGGCGCGCCAATGCCAGGTGCAGGTCAGCTACGCCATCGGCGTGGCCAAGCCGATCAACATCACCGTCTACACGGAAGGCACGGGCGTGATTCCTGACGCGGAAATCGCCAAGCTGGTGCTGGCGCACTTCGATTTGCGTCCAAAAGGCATCGTGCAAATGCTCGACCTGCTGCGCCCGATCTACCAGAAGAGCGCCGCCTACGGCCACTTCGGCCGCGAAGAGCCGGAATTCACGTGGGAACGCACCGACAAGGTCGCCCTGCTGCGCGACGCTGCCGGCCTGAAGTAATCTAGCCCGCTTGCATGAGAAGCGCCCCGGCCAGCAGGCCGCGGGCGCTTTTTTTCATGGGTGCACGCGACAGTGCGTACGGAACGGCATTGCCGTAGGGATACGCTACAATTCATTGCAAATAAACCAATTAGGGAAATCCATGACTGTGTTGCACGTACGCTCGCTGCTTGTTGTTCTGGTGGCGACATTCGGCCTGTCCGCTGCCTTGGCGGTGGCGGCGCCAGCCACGCTGACGGTGGGGCAATGGCTGGACAAGGCAGAAGAGGGCGATGGCCATGCCGTGCTGACCCTGGCGGCGGCCGGCAAATTTATTTTCCCCGATGGCTCGCTGGCAACGCCGGTGCAGATGCGGCCCGAACTCACCGAGTTGATGGGGCAAATGTCGGCACGCCAGGCCTTGCATGTGCTCACCATCTATGCGGACAGTGGTTTTCTCGCCACGGATCCCGATGCCTGGCGCGCGAATATCAAGCCCGATCCCGTGATCACCTGCAAATGGGCCATGCGCGCCGCGAATTACCCGACCGACGGCAGCAAGGCCGATACGGACATGATACCCATCCTGCGCGACCTGGCCGATGAAATAATGCGGCGTCTGGATGCCGACGCGCGCGCCAGCTGTCTCAGCCAGGGCAAGAACTGGCCGCCGCAGAAACCATAGCGCGCCAGCGCGCGTCGCGGATCTGCCAGGCGGCCGGCCCACTTGACTAATGGTTGCCGCCGGCACATGGCCAATGTTATGATGCAGTGTCCGAGGAGCGTTGCGACGAAGAAATTCGCCAGGCTCGGAATATCCTGCAACTGCGCTCACGTACCTTTTTCAACTGAAAGGAGGGCGTGATGAACGCCGTACTCAAATCGCAACACGACTACACCATCGCCGATATCACTCTGGCCGCATGGGGCAATAAAGAAATCAAGATTGCTGAAACGGAAATGCCTGGCCTGATGGCCATCCGCGAAGAATTCGCGGCAGCGCAGCCCCTGAAAGGCGCGCGCATCACCGGTTCCATCCACATGACCATCCAGACCGCCGTGCTGATCCAGACCCTGGAAGCACTGGGCGCGCAAGTGCGTTGGGCATCGTGCAACATTTACTCGACGCAAGATCACGCTGCCGCCGCCATCGCTGCCGCCGGCACGCCTGTGTTCGCCGTCAAGGGCGAGTCGCTGGACGACTACTGGGAATACACGCACCGCATCTTTGAATGGCCGAACGTGGACGGCAAGGCTGTCTACTCGAACATGATCCTCGACGATGGCGGCGACGCTACCCTGCTGCTGCACCTGGGCGTGCGCGCGGAAACCGACTTGTCGGTGCTGGCCAATCCCGGTTCGGAAGAAGAAATCTGCATGTTCAACTCGATCAAGCAACACTTGCTGGCCGATCCGACCTGGTATTCGAAGCGCCTGCCGGAAATCCTCGGCGTGACGGAAGAAACCACCACCGGCGTGCACCGCCTGTACCAGATGCACAAGGAAGGCAAGCTGGCTTTCCCTGCGATCAACGTCAACGATTCCGTCACGAAGTCGAAATTCGACAACCTGTATGGCTGCCGCGAGTCCTTGGTCGATGGCATCAAGCGCGCCACCGACGTGATGATCGCCGGTAAAGTGGCCGTCATCGCCGGTTACGGTGACGTCGGCAAGGGTTCTGCCCAAGCCATGCGTGCCCTGTCGGCGCAAGTGTGGGTGACGGAAGTCGATCCGATCTGCGCACTGCAGGCGGCGATGGAAGGCTACCGCGTGGTGACCATGGATTACGCCTGCGAACACGGCGACATCTTCGTCACCTGCACCGGCAACTATCACATCCTCACGCACGATCACCTGACGCGCATGAAAGACCAGGCCATCGTCTGCAACATTGGTCACTTCGACAATGAAATCGACGTCGCTTCGTTGAAGCAATACGAGTGGGAAAACATCAAGCCGCAAGTTGACCACATCATCTTCCCGTCGGGCCGCCGCATCATCCTGCTGGCCGAAGGCCGCCTGGTCAACCTCGGTTGCGGCACGGGCCACCCGTCGTACGTGATGAGCTCGTCGTTTGCCAACCAGACGATCGCCCAGATCGAGCTGTACGCGAACACGGCCAACTACCCGGTCGGCGTGTACACCTTGCCAAAACACCTGGACGAAAAAGTCGCCCGTTTGCAACTCAAAAAGTTGAATGCGCAGCTGACGGAACTGACGCAAGAGCAAGCCGACTACATCGGCGTGCGTCAAGAAGGCCCCTATAAGCCAGAGCACTACCGCTATTAAGATGGTTGCCTCATGAACCTACTGCGCGGCGCGGGGCGCGGCCGGCGATGCTCACTGTGCTAAAGCACAGCTGCGCTTCTCGGCCACGCCGCGCATCCGCTCGCTACGGTTCCTGAGGCAACAAGACTGATCGGTGTATCGTTAGAGACAGCCGTCACTGTGCTGTCTCAATATCTTTTTTGACAGGCTAGAGAAATGCGCTTGCTACTGATTTGGTTTATCAATGCGGCAGCCCTGTTTGCCGTCCCTTATTTGATGCACTCGGTGACGATGAGCAGCGGCTGGACCGCGCTGCTGGCCGCTGCCGTGCTGGGGCTGGTCAATGCGCTGATCCGCCCATTGCTGATCTTGCTGACCCTGCCCGTGACATTCTTGTCGCTGGGCCTGTTCATTTTGATCATCAACGGCTTCCTGTTCTGGCTGGTGGCGCAGGTGATCGATGGTTTCCATGTCGCCAGTTTCTGGTCTGCCGTGGGTGGTGCCATTCTGTACAGCATCATTTCCTGGGCCTTGTCGACCTTACTTTTGAGTAATGACGATGGAAAAGCATAATTTCAGTATTGAGTTTTTCCCGCCGAAAACCCCGGAAGGGGCGGAAAAGCTGCGCGCCACGCGTATCAAGTTGTCTGAATTGCAGCCGAAGTATTTCTCGGTGACCTTCGGCGCCGGTGGCACTACGCAGCAGGGCACGCTCGATACCGTGCGCGAGATCCTGGCGGCCGGCGAACAAGCCGCGCCGCATCTGTCTTGCGTGGGCGGTTCGCGCGCATCGATCCGCGCCGTGCTGGCCGACTTCAAGGCGGCGGGCGTGAGCCGTATCGTCGCCTTGCGCGGTGACTTGCCCAGC
This sequence comes from Janthinobacterium sp. PSPC1-1, assembly GCF_049897625.1. Taxonomy (NCBI): domain Bacteria; kingdom Pseudomonadati; phylum Pseudomonadota; class Betaproteobacteria; order Burkholderiales; family Oxalobacteraceae; genus Janthinobacterium; species Janthinobacterium sp. PSPC1-1. The sequence continues at coordinate 402,097 of NZ_JAFCWP010000002.1, forward strand.
GGCTACGGCGCCTCGGGAGAGTTTCGTTACGCCAACGAGCTGGTGGAATTCATCCGCGCCGAGACGGGCGACCATTTCCATATCGAAGTGGCCGCCTATCCGGAAGTGCATCCGCAAGCGCGTTCGCCGCAGGACGACCTGCAGGCGTTTGCGCGCAAGGTGCAGGCTGGCGCCGATGCGGCCATCACCCAGTACTTCTACAATGCCGACGCGTATTTCCAGTTTGTCGAGCAGACGCAGAAGATGGGCATCAACGTGCCTATCGTGGCTGGCATCATGCCGATCACGAACTACACGCAATTGATGCGCTTTTCGGACATGTGCGGCGCGGAAATTCCACGCTGGGTGCGTCTGAAACTGGCCAGCTTCGGCGACGACAGCGCATCCATCAAGGCTTTCGGCCTGGACGTGGTGACGGGCTTGTGCGAGCGCTTGCTGGAAGGCGGCGCGCCAGGCTTGCATTTCTATAGCATGAACCAGGCGGCGCCCACTACCGCACTGTGGCAGCGCCTGGTGAAATAAACCGTTCTGATGCGTTAGAACAGATCGCCCTCGGTCATGATGTGATCGAGGGCGATGTCGTATTCACCACTTGCGAAGTGTGCCGTGAGGCAGGCATAGGCGATGCCCAAGGTGCGGGGACGGGGCGTTTGCTCCAGCGTGCGGTCGTAATAGCCGCCGCCATAGCCGAGCCGGTAACGTTCCGTATTAAAACCCAGGCAGGGCACCAGCAGGGTGGCGGGCGCCGGGCGCAGGCGCAACTGGGCCGGCACGGCTACGCCCATGCCATCCTTGACCATCGCTTCACCGGGCGTCCAGGCGGAAAATGCCAGCGGCGCATGCTTTTCCAGCACCACCGGCAGGCATAATTGCACGCCGCGCGCGGCCAGCTGCGCATACGCGCCGTGCAAGTCCGGCTCGCCATGCAGGGGCCAGTACACGCCCAGTTCCTCGACTTTTTCCTGTGCGCACCAGTCCAGCAGGCGCTGCGCGATGGCCGCATCCCATCCCGCGCGGGTAGTCTCGGGCAGGGCGCGGCGGGCCGCCAGCAGGGCCTTGCGCAAGCCGGCCTTATCCTGTGGCGCAATGGGTGGCCGTGTAGCCGGATCGCATGTTATTCTAGGGTCGCTATTCATATCACCATCAAGTTAAGATTGAGAGTCGTACATTGATTTCCCCACTGAAATGGATTGCCGGCACGATGCTGTGTGTTGCATCGGCCTTGTCTCCCCTGGCCGCCCTGGCCCAGGTGTCCGCCACCGCCTCTCCTGCCGCACCCGACACGCGCAGCGAGGACGATGCCTTCCTGCTGCTGCGCGACGCCGCGCGCAAGGATGACGCCGAAAAAGCCGACTTTTATGCGGGGCGCCTGACGAATTACCAGATTCCATCGTATGTTGACTATTATCGGCTGAAACCGCGCATCAAACAGCTGACCGAGGCGCAATTTCGCGATTACCTGAACCGCTACAAGGGCAGCGCCATCGCCGATCGTTTCCGCAACGACTGGCTGCTGGAGCTGGGCCGCAAGCGCGACTGGGTCGTGTTTGACGAGCAATACCCGCAATTCGCCCTCGACGACGACACCCAGCTCAAGTGCTATGCGCTGATGTCGCGCGCGGCCAAGGGGCAGAACGTGGCGCCCGAAGCGCGCAACCTGCTCGTCTCGCCGCCCGGCTATGGCGAAGCGTGCGGCAGCCTGATCTCCGTGCTGGCGCAAAATGGCCAGTTCGACACGAACGACCTGTGGGCGCAGATCCGCCTGGCGGGCCAGACCAACGCCACGGGCCCGGCGCGCCGCATCGCGCTGCTGCTGGGCGCGTCCGACGCGAAGATGGCGCAAGCCATCGATTTGCCGGCGCTGATGCTGGCCAAGGGACCTGGACCTAGCCGTGCCGACCATGAAATGTACCTGGTGGCTGTCGGCCGCATGGCGAAAAGCACATTAAAACTCGGTGTGGTGGCCTTGCAAAAAGCCAGCGCGCAGCTGACGGCGCAGGAACAGGCCATCGGCTGGGCCAGCCTGGCCTTGCAGGCATCGTATTCGCTGGCGCCGGAAGCGTTTGAATATTGGCAAAAATCCAATGGCGCACCGTTGACCCAGGAGCAGATGCAGTGGAAAACGCGCATTGCCTTGCGCGAAGGCAACTGGCCCCTGGTGAAGTCGTCCATCCAGGCCATGCCGGCCTCGCTGCGCACGGACCCCACCTGGGTCTACTGGCTGGCGCGTGCGCAGCAGGCGGAAACGCCGGGCCGCCCGAATGCACAAGCCGACACCCTGTACCGCTCGATTAGCGAACAATCGAATTTCTATGGCTTGCTGGCCAACGAAGAGCTGGGTAATCATCTGGTCTTGCCGCCGCCGGGCCAGCCCGTCAGCCCCACGGAAATTGCCGCCATGGCCGCCAATCCGGGCTTGCAGCGGGCGCTGAAATTTTTCAACATGCGCTTGCGCTTCGAAGGCACGCGCGAGTGGAACTGGGAATTGCGTTCGATGACGGATCGCCAGCATCTGGCGGCTGCGGAATTTGCGCGCCAGAATAATGTGCTCGATCGCATGGTCAATACGTCCGACCGCACGCGCCTGGAAGTGGACTATACGCAGCGCTACCCGACGCCGCACGACGACGTCATGCACCCGGCCACGCAAACCCTGGGCCTGGACAAAGCCTGGGTGTATGGCTTGATCCGCCAGGAATCGCGCTTCATCATGGATGCGCAATCGCATGTGGGCGCTTCGGGCCTGATGCAGGTGATGCCATCGACGGCCCGTTATGTCGCCAAGAAGATCGGCCTCACCGATTTCGTTACGGAAACCTTGAGCGATGTGCGCACCAACGTCTTGCTGGGCACGAATTACCTGAACATGGTGCTCGGTGGCCTCGATGGTTCGCAAGTGCTGGCCAGCGCCGCCTACAACGCGGGGCCGGGACGCTTGCGCATCTGGCGCGCCACCATGACGCGCCCGCTGGAAGGCGCCGTCTTCGCGGAGATCATTCCGTACACGGAAACGCGCGGCTACGTGAAAAACGTGATGGCCAACGCCACGTATTATGCGGCCCTGTTCGAGAAGCGCCCGCAGTCGCTGAAGGCGCGCCTGGGCACCGTGGGACCGAAGAATAGCGCCGTTTCTGCCGATTTGCCATCATCCAACTAAAGCTAGCCGACCATGCAAACGACCATCCTTGATCCCAGCCTGACGCAAACCCTGGCCGCCGCGCGCGAGCCGGGCCTGACCCTCATCATCGGCAACAAGAATTACTCGTCCTGGTCGATGCGCCCGTGGGTGGCCATGACGGCCTTCGGCATCCCGTTCCAGGAAGTGCGCGTGCTGCTCGACCAGAGCGACACGGCCACCAAAATTGCCGAGTATTCGGCCTGCGGCCGGGTCCCCGTGCTGCTGGCGGGCGAGATCACGATCTGGGACAGCCTGGCCATCTGCGAATACCTGGCCGAGCAGTTCCCTGACAAACACATGTGGCCGCAAGACGTGGCCGCGCGCGCCATGGCGCGCTGTATCTGCGCGGAAATGCATTCCGGTTTCTCCGGCTTGCGCACGGATATGTCGATGAATATCAAGGCCAAGTTGCCGGGACGGGGCCGCACGGCCGCCGCGCAGGCGGACATTGGCCGCATCAGCGAAATCTGGGAAGAGTGCTTGTCGCGCTTTGGCCACCACCAGTTCCTGTTTGGCGAGTTTTCCATCGCCGATGCGTATTTTGCCCCCGTCGTCATGCGTTTCCGCACGTATGGCGTGAGTCTGGCACCGGCGCTGAACGCGTATTGCGAGCGCGTGCAGGCGCACCCGGCCGTGGCGCGCTGGATCACGGAAGCGCTGGCGGAGACGGAAGTCGCGGCCAAGCACGACGCGGAATTACCCGATTAAAGAGAAGTTCACCATGAAGATTTACACGGTCGGTGGCGCGGTGCGCGACCAACTGCTGGGCTTGCCCGTGAAAGACCACGACCACGTCGTCGTGGGCGCCACGCCCGAGGACATGCTGCGCCAGGGCTTCCGGCCCGTCGGCAAGGATTTTCCTGTCTTCCTGCACCCGAAGACGCAGGAAGAATACGCGCTGGCCCGCACGGAACGCAAGACGGCGCCCGGCTACCGGGGCTTTGTCTTCCACGCGGCGCCCGACGTCACGCTGGAGGACGACCTGGTGCGGCGCGATCTCACCATTAACGCCATCGCGCAAGCCGAGGACGGCAGCCTGACCGACCCGTTCGGCGGTATTCAGGATATCCAAAACCAAGTGTTTCGCCACGTTTCCGACGCCTTCGGCGAAGACCCCGTGCGTATCTTGCGCCTGGCTCGCTTTGCCGCCCGTTTCGATACTTTTACGGTGGCACCGCCCACCATGGAACTGATGCGCCAGATGGTGCTGGACGGCGAAGTCGATGCCCTGGTGGCCGAACGCGTGTGGCAGGAAGTGGCGAAAGGATTGATGGAAGCGCGGCCGTCGCGCATGCTGACGGTGCTGCAGGAATGCGGCGCGCTGGCGCGCATCGTGCCAGAAATCACGCTCAGCGAGCGCTTGCTGCAGGTCATCGACCATGCGGCCGCGCAAGGCCTTGACTTGCCCGTGCGCTTCGCCGCCCTGCTGCTGCGCCTGCCGAAAGATGCCATTGAACAACTGAGCGAGCGCCTGCGCGTGCCCAACGAGTGCCGCGAGCTGGCCGTCATGGCGGCGCGCGAGCTGGACCAGATCAACGGTGCGCTGGAGTTGCACGCCGAAGCCGTGGTGAGCTTGTGCGAACGCTGCGACGGCTTGCGCAAGCCGCAGCGCTTTGCGCAACTGCTGCAAGCGGTGGCGTGCGATGGGCTGGTCGCGGGCGATTTCCCGCAAGCGGTGCGCTTGCAGGGCGGGCTGGACGCGGCGCGCGCCGTCAACGCGGGCGCGCTGGCGCAAGGTTGTACGGAGCCGAAACGCATCCCCGAAGTCATCCACGCGGCGCGGGTGGCCGCCGTGCAAGCATTCCTGGTCCAGGCTTGAATGGCGCGAATAGGCTACAATGGCGCCATAATGTTGCACTGCACAATATCGGCCTGACGTGCCGCAGCACCGCCCCAGGAGTCGTCGTGACCTTACCCAAGCTGTTTCAAAATCCGTTTCGCCGCTGGCTCAGCCGTAGCGGCGGCGGGCGCCCGAGCGTGCTCGTCAAGCAGTTGCATGAGCGCGACCGGCGCCGCATGATGAAGCATTTTCTCTCTCTGGAGAAAAGCGACCGCTTGCTGCGCTTCGGCAGCACCTTGCCCGATGAACTCGTGGCCCAGTACGTGCAGAAGATGGATTTCTCGCGCGACATGATTTATGGCGTCTACAACAGCCTGTTCAAGCTGGTGGGCGTGGGGCATCTGGCGTTCGCGCCGAAGGACAAGTCGCCGGCGAAAAGTGTCGTCACGGACAAGGAGCAGGTGGCCGAGTTTGGCGTGTCCGTGTCGAAATCCATGCGCGGCATGGGCGTCGGGTCGAAACTGTTCGAGCGGGCGGCGATACACTGCCGCAACAACGATGTCGATACCCTGTACATGCATTGCTTGTCGTCCAACAAGACGATGATGCATATCGCCAAGAAGGCGGGCATGGAAATCCAGCGCGACTATGGCGAAGCTGATGCTTACTTGAAACTATTGCCGCCGAACCCGACCAGCATGCTGCAGGAAGCCGTGCAGGAGCAGTTTGCCATGTTCGACTACACGCTCAAGGCGAACGCGCGCGCCGCATTCAAACTGTGGGATCGCTTGCCGGGGCGCAAGAAGAAGCCCGAGCCACCGTCACCGCCGTCACAGTAAGGGCAGGGCCGTCGTATCCTTGATGCGCTGCAAGGCAAAGCTCGATTTGACGTCCAGCACGGCCGGGTGGCGCAACAGGGTGGCCATCATGAAGCGCGAAAAGTGCTCCATGTCTTCCACGTGTACGCGTAATAAATAATCCATTTCGCCCGTCATCGCATAGCACGCCACCACTTCCGGCCAATGCGCCACGGCCACGGCGAAGTCGGCGCGCGGCGAGGTATTCGTCACCAGGTTGGGCGCCAACACGCGCGCCGTGCTGTGCGCGGTGGCGTCGCTGTGCTTTTCCAGCCGCACATTCACATAGGCGAGCAAGCCCAGGCCGATCTTTTCCGGGTCCAGCAGGGCCACGTACTGGCGGATGACGCCCGCTTCTTCCAGCCGTTTGACGCGGCGCAAGCATGGCGACGGCGATAGGCTGACCTGTTCGGCCACGTCCTGATTCGACAGGCGGCCATCGGCCTGCAGGACGGCAAGGATCTTGCGGTCCGTTTTATCCAGCGTAATTTTGCTCATGCTCCCTCCGGTGGTTCTCGTTTCACGCAATATTATTGCGCAAATCATGATTGTTCGGGAGATCTTTGGCATTTAATGCCCGTGACCCACGCCTATACTGTGCGCTACTTCTTGGAGGAGACATCATGCAATTTCAGCCTTGGGATAACCCGATGGGTACCGATGGTTTCGAGTTCGTCGAGTATGCAGCACCAGACCCAAAAGCATTGGGCAAGCTGTTCGAGAACATGGGCTTCACGGCCATCGCGCGCCACCGCCACAAGGATGTGACCCTGTATCGCCAGGGCGACATCAATTTCATCATCAATGCCGAACAAGATTCGTTCGCGCAGCGTTTTGCCCGCCATCACGGCCCGTCCGTGTGCGCCATCGCCATCCGCGTCGACGATGCGGCCTTTGTGTACCGCCGCGCGCTGGAACTGGGCGCCTGGGGTTTCGACAATAAAACGGGACCGATGGAGCTCAATATCCCCGCCATCAAGGGTGTGGGCGATTCGCTGCTGTACTTCGTCGACCGCTGGCGCGGCAAGGGCGCCGACAAGGAAGGCGCTGCCGCACCGGGCGGCATCGGCGACATCAGCATCTATGACGTCGACTTCGTCGCCATTCCCGGCGCCGTCGCCAACCCCGTCGGCCATGGCCTGACGTATATCGACCACCTGACGCACAATGTGCACCGTGGCCGCATGAAGGAATGGGCGACGTTCTATGAAAGCCTGTTCAATTTCCGCGAAGTGCGTTATTTCGACATCGAAGGCAAGCTGACGGGCCTCAAGTCGAAGGCCATGACTTCGCCCTGCGGCAAGATCCGCATCCCGATCAACGAATCGTCGGACGACAAGTCGCAGATCGCTGAATACCTGGACCAGTACCATGGCGAAGGCATCCAGCACATCGCGCTGGGCACGGACAATATCTATGCTTCCGTGCAAGGCATGCGTGATACGGGTATCGATTTCCAGGATACGATTGAAACGTACTATGAACTGGTCAACCGCCGCCTGCCGAACCACGGCGAGCAGCTGGAAGAACTGCGCCGCCTGCGCATCCTGATCGATGGCCACAGCACGGAAACGGAACGCGAACTGCTGCTGCAAATCTTCACGCAGACAGTGATCGGCCCGATCTTCTTCGAGATCATCCAGCGCAAGGGCGACCAGGGCTTCGGCGAAGGCAATTTCCGCGCCCTGTTCGAATCGATCGAGCTGGACCAGATCAAGCGCGGCGTGCTGAAAGATACGAACGCGGCGTAAGCTGGTGGTGTTTGTCGGCTTACGCCGTTCCGGCTAAGCCGACCTACAGATTGATGCTGGCTGTAGGTCGGATTAGCGCAGCGTAATCCGACATTGCCAGCATGACGAGGTACTAAAAAGCAGCAAAAAGGCAAGAACACGGGAGTGCAGTGCAGCAAAAGAACTGCGCGCATTCCTGTGGTAGTCTACGACAAACAAGTCATTTTTCCGCACCGGCATGCTCACAAAGCCCAGCCGGTACGTGTGAGTTCAACCGACTTTGCACGCGTAGCACAGAGAATAATGGAGACAAGTAATGAATGCACCAATCAAGGGCTCGAGTCTTGAGCCGGGCGCGCACGCGTCCGAGATTTCCCTGAACGACAAATACACGCTCGAACGTGGCCGCGCCTTCATGACGGGCACGCAAGCGCTGATCCGCCTGCCCATGCTGCAGCGCGAGCGCGACCTGAAAGCTGGCCTGAATACGGCCGGCTATATCACCGGTTACCGCGGTTCGCCTGTGACGTCCGTCGACATGACGGCGATCAAGGCCAAGAAATACCTCGATGAACACCACGTCAAATTCCACCCGGGCCTGAATGAAGACCTGGCCGCCACGGCCGTCTGGGGCACGCAGCAAACGAATCTGTTCGAAGACGCGAAGTACGACGGCGTCTTCGGCATGTGGTACGGCAAGGGCCCCGGCGTCGACCGCTGCGGCGACGTCTTCAAGCACGCGAATAACGCCGGTTCCGCCAAGCACGGCGGCGTGCTGGTGCTGGCCGGCGACGACCATGCGGCGAAATCGTCGTCCACGGCGCATCAGTCCGACCATATCCTGAACGCCTGCGGCATCCCCGTGCTGTACCCGTCGTCGGTGCAGGAATATATCGATTACGGCTTGCACGCCTGGGCCATGAGCCGCTACACGGGCCTGTGGGTCTCGATGAAATGCGTAACCGACATCATCGAGTCGGGCGCCGCCGTCGATTTCGACCCGGACCGTGTGCAGATCGTGCTGCCCACCGACTTCGAGATGCCGGCCGGTGGCTTGAATATCCGCTGGCCCGACACGGTGCTGGAACAAGAAGTTCGCATGAACAGCTATAAATGGTATGCGGCGCTGGCCTATGCGCGTGCCAACAAGCTCAATAAAATCATCTGGGACAGTCCGAAGGCGCGCATCGGCATCATCACGGCCGGCAAATCCTACCTGGATACGCGCCAGGCGCTGGCCGATCTGGGCATTGACGAGCAAACGGCATCCGATATCGGCATTCGCCTGTACAAGATCGGCATGACCTGGCCGCTGGAAGCGGATGGCGTGCACGAATTCGCCAAGGGTCTCGACGAGATCCTGGTGGTGGAAGAAAAGCGCCAGATCCTCGAATACGCGCTGAAGGAAGAGTTGTACAACCTGAAGGATGGCGAGCGTCCGCGCGTGGTCGGCAAGTTCGACGACACGGGCGAATGGAGCAACCAGAAGGGCACCGGTCACGGCGACTGGCTGCTGCCAGCCACGTATGAGCTGAACCCGGCCATGATCGCGCGCGCGATCGCCAGCCGCATCTCGCGCTATTACGCCGGTCACCCCGTCGAGCAGCGCGTGAAGGAGCGCATCGCCTACCTGGAAGCGAAGGAAAACGTCCTCAAGGCCATCAGCGCGAAACCCGATCCGCAAAAGGACCGCACGCCGTTCTTCTGCTCCGGCTGCCCGCACAATACCTCGACCAAGGTGCCGGAAGGCTCGCGCGCGCTGGCCGGCATCGGCTGCCACTACATGGTGCTGTGGATGGACCGCGAAACGTCGACATTTACCCACATGGGCGCCGAAGGCGTCACCTGGGTGGGGCAGGCGCCGTTCACGAATGAAAAGCACGTGTTTACCAACCTAGGTGACGGCACGTATTTCCACTCGGGCATCCTGGCCATCCGCGCCGCCGTCTCGGCCAAGGTGAATATCACCTACAAAATTCTGTTCAACGATGCGGTGGCCATGACGGGCGGCCAGGAATTCGATGGCCCATTGTCTCCGGCGATCATTTCGCGCCAGATCGCCGCCGAAGGCGTCGGTCCCATCATCGTCGTCACCGATGAGCCGGAAAAATACCCGTCCGATTACGCCTGGGCCGAAGGCGTCACCGTGCGCCACCGTTCGGAACTGATGGACGTGCAGCGCGAACTGCGCGACATGCCCGGCGTGTCGGCCATGATCTACGACCAGACCTGTGCTTCGGAAAAACGTCGTCGCCGGAAACGCAATGAATACCCGGACCCGGCCAAGCGCGCCGTCATCAACGAAGCTGTCTGCGAAGGCTGCGGCGACTGCTCCGTGCAATCGAACTGCCTGTCGGTGGAACCGCTGGAAACGGAACTGGGGCGCAAGCGCCAGATCAACCAGTCGTCTTGCAACAAGGATTTCTCGTGCACGACGGGTTTCTGCCCCAGCTTCGTGACGGTGGAAGGCGGCGGCCTGAAAAAGCCGAAAAAAGCCGCTGCCGCCGACAAGGACGCACCGGCCGCGCCGGCCTTGCCGACGCCGACGATTCCTTCGACGGCCGAGCCGTTCGGCATTCTGGTCACCGGCATTGGCGGCACCGGCGTGGTCACCGTGGGCCAGATCCTGGCCATGGCGGCGCACGTGGAAGGCAAGGGCTGTTCCGTGCTCGACATGAGCGGCCTGGCGCAAAAGGGCGGCCCCGTGATGTCGCACGTGCGCCTGGCGGATCGCCAGGAAGACATCCACTCGACGCGCGTCGGCACCGGTGCGGCCGACCTGGTGATCGGCTGCGATTTGATCGTCACGGCCAGCCGCGACGCCCTGTCGCGCATGGGAGAAGGCCGCAGCTGGGCCATGATCAACTCGACCAGCTCGTCGACGGCCGCGTTTGTGAAGAACCCGGACTGGCAATTCCCCGGTGCTTCGGCGCGCATGGAAATCGAAAAGGCCTGCGGTACGGATCATGTCGATTTCATCGACGCGGGCCAGATCGCCACGGCGCTGATGGGCGACTCCATCGCGACGAACATGTTCATGCTCGGTTATGCCTGGCAAAAGGGCAAGGTGCCGTTGACTGAGGCGTCGATCATGAAGGCCATCGACTTGAACAACGTCTCGGTGGCGTTCAACAAGGCCGCCTTCAACTGGGGCCGCGCGGGCGCCCACGATACGGCCAGCCTGGTGCGCATGACGACGCCAGCGAAAGTGGTGGAATTCAAGCGCATCGACACGCTCGACGACATCATCGAAAAAAGAGTCGCCTTGCTGACGGCCTACCAGGATCGCGCCTATGCGCAGCAGTACCTGGACTTCATCAGCCAGGTGCGCACGGCTGAAAGCGCCCTGAATGGCCCGCATCTACGCCTGACGGAAGCCGTGGCCCGCTATTTCTACAAGCTGATGGCTTACAAGGACGAGTACGAAGTGGCGCGGCTGTACACGGACGGCGCCTTCCAGGCGAAGATCGCCGCCATGTTCGAGGGCGATATCAAGCTCAAGTTCCACCTGGCGCCACCGATCATGGCAAAAACGGATGCCCAGGGCCATTTGATCAAGAAGGAATATGGCCCGTGGATGCTGAAGGCCTTCGGCGTGCTGGCCAAGTTGAAGGGCTTGCGCGGCACGGCCTTCGACGTGTTCGGCCATACGGCCGAGCGCAAGACGGAGCGCGCGCTGATTCTTGAATACCGCGCGACGGTGGGCGGCTTGCTGCCGAAACTGACGACGGCCAAGCTGGCGCAAGCCGTGGCCATTGCCAGCATCCCGGAAGACATCCGCGGCTATGGTCACGTGAAGGAACGTCATTTGAAGGCGGCGAAAGAGAAGGAAGCCAGTTTGCTGATCGCCTTCAACGCGCCGACGCCGCTGCCGCCCGTCGTGGCAGCGCCCGTGGCGGCCAGCGTGGCGTGATGGTGTGATGGTGTGATGGTGTGAGTATGACGCTGACACAATGGCGCCTACGGGCGCCATTGTGTCAAAGAAAACAACGCCTGCTTGCAAAACATATTATAATTTTTCGATAATTTCTTTTCGGAAAGTTTGTCATGCGTTCCCTGCGCTTTTCCTCCTTGCCTGTGCCCCTTGCTCGTCCTGTCGTCCTTTCCATTGCGTTGCTGTTGAGTGCCTGCGGCGGCGGAGGTGGCGGCAGCGACACCGCGGCCGTTGTGCCGCCCGTCACGCCGACGGATCCTGCGGCGCTGGTCGCTGCATCCACGGTGGCGAACCGCTGTGAGGCGCCGCGCAGCGGCAGCAGCATCGACAAGCCGGGCACCCTGCTCGATGAACTGACGTGGGTGCGCAGCTGGATCGATGAAACGTATCTGTGGTACCGCGAAGTGCCGACCTCGTACCAGCCGCAAAGCTTCACCACGCCCATCGCGTATTTCGACGTGCTGAAAACAACGGCCACGACGGCGTCCGGCAAGCCCAAGGACCAGTTCCATTTCACGTATCCAACGGCAGAGTGGGAGAAGGCGCAGAATGGCATCGAACTGGGCTACGGCATGTTGCTGGCGCAGACGCGTAACACGCCACCGCGCAAGGCCGTGATCTCGATCGTCGAACCAGGTTCGCCGGCGGCCCTGGCGGGCTTGCAGCGGGGCGACCTGCTGCAAAGCATCGATGGCGTCGATTTCGTCAATGCCGCGGACGCGGCCAGCGTGAAGATCATCAACGCCGGCCTGTTCCCTGCGGCCCAAGGCACGCATGCGCTCAGTTTCAGCCGTGACGGAACGGTGCGAAACGCCACCCTGCAGGCGGTCGAGGTCAGCACGAGCGCCGTGCAGAACGAGCGCATCATCGACACGCCCACGGGCAAGGTGGGTTATCTGACCTTCAACACCCACAATAATGTCGCCGAGCGCCAGCTGGTCGAGACCATGCGCCGCTTCCAGGCGGCCGGCATCAGCGACCTGGTGCTCGACGTGCGCTACAACGGCGGCGGCTATCTGGATGTCGCCAGCGAACTCGCTTACATGATTGCCGGCCCGCAAGTCACCACCGGCAAGACCTTTGAGCAGGTGCTCTTCAATGACAAGACCCGGCCGAAAGCACCCGTGCCATTCCATGCGCAAAGCCAGGGTTTTCCCGGCCCGAATCCCCTCCCCAAGGGCACGCCATTGCCCTCGCTGGGGCTGACGCGGGTGACCTTGCTGACGACGGGCAATACCTGCTCGGCCAGCGAAGCCATCATCAACGGCTTGCGCGGCGTGGATGTGCAAGTCAACCTGATCGGCGGCACGACGTGCGGCAAGCCCTACGGTTTTTACCCTGCGCCGAATTGCGGCACCACCTATTTCGCGGTGCAGTTTCAGGGCGTCAATGCCAAGGGCTTTGGCGACTTTGCCGACGGCATGGCGCCGACCTGCGACGTGACGGATGATTACCAGCACCAGCTGGGCGATCCGGCCGAAGGCATGCTGGCGGCGGCGTTGCGCTATCGCAGCAGCGGCAGTTGCACGCCGGCCACAGGCGCGACCAGGCTGTTGAGTTCGATGCAGAGTCCCGCCGACACGGCGACGCGGCTGCTGCGGCCGGCCTACAAGGAAATTGCCGTCATTCGCCATTAAAGCGTCTGCTTCTGCCATGGCCTCGCCATGGCGCCTGGCGTTTTCCTGCTCATGAATCTTTCCATATAACAATTTTGATATATGGAAAGATGAATCCATTCGTTTTGTAATTGCTGGCATCTTGATATCTTTCGCCTTCTCCCTAACCTTGAGAAGCCCAAAGATGCCTATACAATTCAAGTTGCCACCGCTCACCATCGCCGTACTGGCCATCCTGGGCGGTTCCGCATGGCAGGCGCACGCGCAAACGCAAGCGCCCGCAGCGGACAAGCAGCCGGCGGCCACCCCGCCAGCCGTCGTGGTCACCGGTTCGCGCATTCCCCGCGCCAGTCTGGAGGGACCATCGTCCGTCACCATCCTGACGGGCGATGAAATCACCAAGCAAGGGTACAAAAACGTCTTCGATGCGCTGACCAATCAGGTACAGAACAGCGGCTTTACGCAAGGCGAGGACTTCGGCAACACGTTCACGCCGTCGGCCAATACCATCAGCCTGCGCGGCCTGGGTCCGAACCACACCTTGATTCTGCTCAATGGCCGCCGCCTGGCCGACTTCCCCGTCGCCTATGAAGGCACGGTCAACTTTACCAACCTGGCGAATATCCCGTCGAGCATCGTCGACCGTATCGAGATACTCAACGGCGGCGCCTCGGCCATCTATGGCTCGGACGCGATCGCCGGCGTGGTCAACGTGATCCTGAAAAAGCAGACGGAAGGTTTCGATATCAACGTCAAGGCGGGCGGCACCACGCGCGGCGGCGCCGGCAACCAGCGCGTGCAGCTGACGGGCGGCGGCAATTTCGACAAGCTGCACACCTTGTTCAGCGTGGAGCTGAGCCAGCGCGATCCGCTGTCGAGCCTGCAGCGCGACTTCATGGCCACCCGCTCGGGGACGCCGACGAATATCGCCTCGCGCCGCGTGGTACAGGCGGGCACCTCCGGCACGTATGTGGACCTGGGCGACACCTGCAAGCAGTTCGGTGACCTGTTCGGCGGCAGCGTCGTCAAGTACCAGGCGAAGAATGGCAGCTATTGCGCCAGCCCGAAAGTCGGCCCCACTTACTGGACCACGCAAACCAAGAACCGCAGCCAGAACGTGTTCGGCAGCGCCAACTATGAGCTGTCGCCGGAAACGACCCTGTTCGCCGACTTCCTGATCGGAAAAAACTCGACGGAAAACAATACGCGCGGCCCGACATGGACGTCGTCGTCGACGGGCAGCAGCTATTTCCGCAACCAGAATACGAACAAATACGAAGCGTGGACGCGCTATATCTCGCCCGAGGAAATGGGCGGCGTGGAGCGTTACAACCGCAAGTGGGACGACCTGGCCACCGCCATCTCGCTGGGCGCCAAGGGCCGCATTCCCGGTACGTCGTCCTGGCAGTATGAAGCGAACTACAACGCCTCGGTGTACAAGAGCGAAAGCCACACGCCGCGCGCGCTGGCCAATATCGACAGCTTCTTCCTGGGTCCGAAACTGGGCACCGACGCTGCCGGCGTGCCGATCTACGCACCGGATCCGGCCCGCTTGTCGCGCCGCGTGACGGCGGCCGAATTCGACAGCATCACGGGCAATTCCGACAGCGACGACAAGGCCTGGACGAACACCCTGAGCCTGGCCACGAATGGCGACCTGTTCCAGCTGCCCGCTGGCGTGGCAAAGATCGCCACCATCGCCGAAGTGGGCAAGCAGGGCTTCAGCAATGTGCCCGATGCGCGCCTGAACGACGGTTACTTCAACGTCGCCACCAAGTCCGATATCACGGCCGGCACGCGCACGCGTTATGCGCTGGGCGCGGAAGTGAACCTGCCGTTGCATGAAAAGCTGACCGGTACCCTGGCTGGCCGTTATGACCGCTACAGCTTTGCCGGCCGCAGCGATGGCAAGTTCACCTACAACGGCGGCCTGGAACTGCGTCCCGCACCGGAGCTGCTGTTCCGTGCCAACTACGCCACCAGCTTCCGCGCGCCGGACATGAACTATATCTACAAGGCGCGCGGCACCGGTTACTACTCGAGCACCACCGATTACTACCGCTGCGGCGCTGCCGGACAGGCCATCGAGGACTGCGACTACGCGAATAAATCACCTGGCGCCGACTATGTGCAGAACGGCAGCAAGGATCTGCAGTCGGAAAAAGGCAAGTCGTTCGGCGTGGGTGCCGTCTGGTCGCCAAGTTCGAATTTCGACGTCTCCGTCGATTACTGGAACATCAAGATCGACGACCTGGTGACGAACCTGAGCGCGGACAAGATCCTGCGCGACGAAGCCGATTGCCGCCTGGGCAAGCTCGACATCAATTCGCCTACCTGCGCCGATACCCTGGGCCGCGTCGAGCGTTTCGCGGCCAATGCCCTGAACCGCGCCGGCGAGATCAAGACCATCACGGTCAATCCGATCAACGCGGCCAAGCAGAGCAGCAGCGGTATCGACATCAGCGTCAAGTATTTGCTGCGCACGGCGGACTATGGCCGCTTTGCCTTCAAGGCCAATTACGCCAAGGTGCTGAGCAATAAATCGCAGCAATTTGCTGGCGACGAAGAGATCGACGAGCTCAAATCGCTGAACAATTCGGATTGGCGTGACAAGCTGAACCTGAGCGTCAACTGGAGTGCAGGGGACTGGTCGAACACCTTGCTGGTCAGCCGCTACAGCAAGATCCCGAACGGCGGCGGTACCGGCTACCTGACGCCGACGGCGCTGGCCAATATCAGCACCGTGTACCGCATCAACGACCGTGCCACGCTGTCACTGATCGTCAACAACGTGTTTGACAAGATCAAGCGCGACGACAGCGGCGGCTGGCCGTACTACCCGGTGGGCAGCTACAGCCCGCAAGGACGCCAGGGTTGGGTAGAATTCAACTACCACTTCGGCTCGTAATTCACGCTTGCCAAAGCAAGGCCGGAGCAGCAGACGCTGTTCCGGCTTTTTTACTTTGCGCGGCGTTTTTACCTGACCGCCACTCTATAATTGTCCGCTTGTCCCCCTTGATGGAGCTCGCCTGATGCTACGCCACGCCCTGCTGTCCGCCGCCATGTTGTCCCTGTTTGCCGTCAACGCGCATGCCGCGCGCGATATGCGGCTGTTTTCCCTGAAAACGGCGGCCGAGTACTCAGGTTTCAAGAGTACGGGCCGCTACGAGGAAGTGGAAGCCTTGTGCCGGCGTTTCGAGGAGCACCATCCGAAACAGGTGCGCTGCTTTGAATTTGGCCGCACGCCGGAAAACCGCCCCATGCTGGCGCTGGCCGTTTCCAACACGGGCGCGCTGACGCCGGACGAAGCGGCGCGCCGCAAGCTGCCGGTACTGCTGGTACAGGGCGGCATCCATGCGGGCGAAATCGACGGTAAGGACGCGGGTTTCCTGGCCCTGCGCGAAGTTTTGGAAGGCAAGGCGGCGCCCGGCGCGCTGGACAAGCAGGTGCTGCTGTTCGTGCCGGTCTTCAATGTCGACGGCCATGAGCGCTTCGGCCAGTGGAACCGGCCGAACCAGCGCGGTCCCGTGGAAATGGGCTGGCGCAGCACGGCGCAAAACTACAATCTGAACCGCGAATACATGAAGGCCGATACGCCCGAGATGCAGCACATGCTGGCGCTGGTGAACGCCTGGGATCCGCTGGCGTATGTCGACTTGCACGTGACGGACGGCGCGCAGTTTGAACCCGATATCTCCATCCAGGTCGAACCCGTGCATGCGGGCGATGCCGCCTTGCGCGCGGCGGGAACGGCGCTGCGCGACGGCGTGCTGGCCGACCTGGCAAAGCAGGGTTCCGATCCGAAGCCGTTCTACATGTCATTTGCCGAAGAAGACAATCCGCAGTCGGGTTTTGTCGATTCGACGCCGAACCCGCGCTTTTCGCACGGCTATTTCCTGTTGCGTAACCGTTTCGGCGTGCTGGTGGAAACTCATTCGTGGAAGGACTACCCGACCCGCGTGCGCATCACGCGCAACACCATCGTCTCGCTGCTATCGCAAGTAGCCCAGCATGGAGCGCAGTGGCGGCAAACGGCGCTCGAGGCGGACGCGCGCGCGACGCAGATGGCCGGCAGCACCTTGCCGCTCACGTATAAAACCACTGAGAAAAGCCGCATGATCGCATTTCGCGGCTATGCCTATACGCGCACGCCGTCCGAAGTGTCGGGCGCGCTGATGACGCGCTATGACGAAAAGACGCCGCAAATCTGGAACGTGCCGCTGCGCGACGAGATCGTGCCCGACCTGCAGGTGGCCGCGCCGAAGGCCGGCTACCTGGTGCCACGCGCGCAGGCGGCCATGGTGGGCGCCAAACTGCGCCAGCACGGCATTGCCTACCGGGAAATGCGCAGCATCTTCGCCAGGCAGAAGGTGGAAGTCTTCCGCGCCACGCGGGTGAAGTTTGGCGCGCAGTCGTTCGAGGGACGCCAGACGGCGGCGGTACAGGGCGAATGGCAGAAGGAAGAGCGCCTGGTCGATGCGGGTGTGCTGTACGTGCCCGTCAACCAGCCGAAGGCGCGCCTGGTGATGGCGCTGCTCGAGCCGCGCGCGCCCGACTCGCTGCTGGCCTGGGGCAGCTTCAACACGGCGTTCGAGCGCAAGGAATACATGGAGGACTATGTGGCCGAGGATGTGGCGCGCGCGCAGCTGGCGGCCGACCCGGCACTGGCGGCGCAGTTCCGGCAGAAGCTGGCCGACGAGCCCGAGTTTGCCAGGAATCCGCATGCGCGCCTGGAGTTTTTCGCCCGCCGCCACGCCTCGTGGGATGAGCGCTTGAACCTGTACCCGGTCATGCGCGTCGACGTGGCGCCCGTCAGTTTCATGGATTGACAAGGCTCATGATGAGCGTGACGCGGAAATGCTATTCTTTCTATCCTCCGCGTCAGCGCCCACCTGTTCCATGTATCGGTTTCCCATGACAGAAAAAAAGCAGAAAAGAATTCTCCTGTTGAGCGTCTCGGCCGGCGCCGGTCATCTGCGCGCGGCGCAAGCCATCGAGGCGTATGCCACGCAGGATGACGGCGAGGGGAGTGCCGCCATCGCCAGCCACCTCGATGTGATGGATTTCGTCACGCCCGCGTTCCGCAAGCTGTACACGGATTTTTACATCAAGCTGGTCAACAAGGCGCCCGCGCTGTGGGGTTATCTGTATCACGCCAGCCACGATGCGCCGCGCGACAGCTCGATGCAGCGTTTGCGCCGTGGCATCGAGCGCCTCAACACGCGTGCCCTGATGGCGCAGATCGCCGCCTTCCAGCCCGACGCCATCATCTGCACGCATTTCTTGCCGGCCGAACTGTTGTCGCGCGCGCTGCGCCAGGAACAGCTGGCCTGCCCCGTGTGGGTACAGGTCACCGACTTCGATTTACACCGCATGTGGGTGCACGAACGGATGCACGGCTATTTTGCTGCCACCGACGAGGTGGCGTTCCGCATGCGCCACGAAGGCATCCCCTCCGACCGCATCCACGTGACGGGCATCCCCATCATGCCCGCGTTTGCGCAGGTGCCCGAGCGCGTGCAGTGCGCGCAGGCGTTCGGTCTCGACCCGCGGCGCACGACGATCCTGCTGATGGGCGGCGGCGCGGGCCTGGGCAGCCTCGATACCGTCGCCGCGCGCCTGCTGGCGCTGGACGGCGACTTCCAGTTGATCGTGCTGGCGGGGAAAAACGCCGCCGCGCTGGCGGCGCTGCAGGATCTGGCCGGCCAGTATCCGGGCCGCCTGCTGGCGCAAGGCTTTACCGGCGAAGTGGAGCGGTTGATGGCGTGCGCCGACCTGGTAATCACCAAGCCGGGCGGCCTGACCACTTCCGAATGCCTGGCGCTGGGCTTGCCCATGATCGTCAACGCGCCGATTCCCGGCCAGGAAGAGCGCAACGCCGATTATCTGCTGGAGCAGGGCGTGGCCCTGAAGGCATTCGATGCCGTCACCCTGGAATACCGCGTGCGCCTGTTGCTCGACCATCCGCAGCAGTTGCAAGCCATGCGCGCGAAAGCCCTGGCCCTGGGCCGCCCGCGCGCCGCCGGCGACGTGCTGGCGCTGGTGCTGGACGACGGCCGCGCTGGCGCCGTTCTGCGATAACAAGGAAGCCATGATGTTGCATGCAGTACTTTTGACCCTCGCCCTGGGGCTGGCCGCCGCGCCGGCCGGAGCACAATCATCGCCGCCACGCCATCCGGACTGGGCGACGCCGTTGCCGCAGGTGTCGAACCTGCACCAGGTCACGCCGGGCCTGTACCGCAGCGCCAGGCTCGATAGTGCCGACGTGGCCCAGCTGCAGGCGCTGGGTGTGAAGACCGTGATCAGCCTGCGCTCCTTCCACTCCGATACGCAAGTGCTCGATGGCAGCGGCATCCGCGCCATCCGCATTCCCATCAATACCTGGGCCATCGGCGACCGGCAGGTGATAGCGACCATGCGTGCCATCCGCGCCGCCGGGCAGGATGGGCCCGTGCTGCTGCACTGCCTGCACGGCGCCGACCGCACGGGCATGATGGCCGCCATGTACCGCATGCTGTACCAGGGCTGGCCGCGCGAGAAGGCGATCGATGAGCTGAAAAATGGCGGTTACGGCTACCACGCCGTGTGGAAAAACATCGAACGCTATCTGTCGCGCGTGAATCTCGACGAACTGCGCGCGCGCATCGACTCTCCGCAGCCTTGACCCCCGCCGGCGCGCTACTTCAGGCATGATTGCGATTCCAATCACGTTTTTCCGGAATCCGCATGGAACACCACAGCTTTCTCATCAACATACTGTTTTACCTGGTGGCGGCCATCATCATGGTGCCGCTGGCCAAGCGCCTGGGCATGGGCGCCGTGCTGGGCTACCTGGTGGCCGGCGTCGTCATCGGTCCCTGGGGCCTGGGCCTGATCAAGAATGTCGAGGTGATCCTCAGCTTTTCCGAATTCGGCGTGGTGCTGCTGCTGTTCCTGATCGGCCTGGAGCTCGAACCCAAACGATTGTGGCTGCTGCGCCGTCCCATTTTCGGCTGGGGCGGGGCACAGGTGGGCGTCGTCAGCGCGGGGCTGTGCGCCGTGGCCATGGCCTTTGGCGTGGACTGGCGCACGGCGCTGGTGGGCGCGCTGGGGCTGTCGCTGTCGTCGACGGCCATCGTGCTGGCCACCCTGGGGGAACGAAAATTGATGAGCACGCCGGCCGGTTCCGCCGGCTTTTCCATTTTGCTGTTCCAGGATATCGCCGCCATTCCCATGATCGCGCTGGTGCCGCTGCTGGGCGGCCTGGTCACGCACAGCGGCGAACCGGGTTGGCTGCGCGTGGCCAAGCTGGCCGCCGTGCTGGCGGCGCTGGTGATCGGCGGGCGCTTTCTCGTCAATCCCATCCTGCGCTTCATCGCCAAAACGGACTTGCGCGAAATCTTCACGGCGTTTGCCCTGCTGCTGGTGATCGCCATTTGCGTGCTGATGGAATCGGTGGGTCTGTCGATGGCGCTGGGCACCTTCATGGCGGGCGTGCTGCTGGCCGATTCTGAATACCGCCATGAGCTCATTTCCGACCTGGAGCCGTTCAAGGGGCTGTTGCTGGGCCTGTTTTTCATCGCCGTGGGCATGTCCGTCGATTTCGGCGTGCTGCGTGCCCAGCCCTTGCTGATCCTGGCCCTGGTGGCCGGTCTGCTGGCGGTCAAGATCGCCTTGCTGTACGGGTTGTCGAAGTTTGTCGACATTCCCCGCGGCCAGCAGCTGTTCTTTGCGCTGCTGCTGTCGCAGGGCGGCGAATTCGCCTTCGTCGTGTTTGCCGCCGCCGATGCCGCGCATGTGTTTGCGCCGCAGACGGCCGCGCTGCTGGTCGTGGTGGTGACCTTGTCGATGGTGGCCACGCCCTTGCTGCTGCTGGCGCACGACAAGTTCGTCGCGCCGCGCCTGCGAGGCGACAAGAAGCGCCGTCCCGACGACCATATCGAGGTGCAGGACAATCCCATCGTCATCGCCGGCTTTGGCCGTTTCGGCCAGATCATCGGCCGCCTGCTGGCGGCCAATAAAATCGGCGTGACGGTGCTCGACCACGATCCGGACCAGATCGAGCTGCTGCGCAAGTTCGGCTTTAAAGTGTTTTATGGCGACGCCACGCGCGTGGATTTATTGGTGGCGGCCGGTATCGAGAAGGCGAAGGCGCTGGTGATCGCCATCGACAATGTGGACGACAGCTTGGCGCTGGTCGACGCCGTGCGCCTGCGCCTGCCCGAACTGACGATCCTGGCGCGCGCGCGCAACGTCACGCATTACTATGAATTGATGAAGCGCGGCGTGAGCATCATCGAGCGCGAGACCTTTGCCGCAGCGTTGCTGCTGGGCGAGCAGACCTTGCGCCAGGTGGGATTCAGCGCGGAACGGGCGCAGCGCGCGGCCGGCATCTTCCGTGCACATAACCTCAAGACCCTGCTGGAAGTGGCGCCGCACTTCCAGGACCAGCAAAAAGTCATGTCCCTCACGCGCCAGGCGCGCGAGGAGCTGGAAGACATGTTCGAGAGCGATGCGGCGGCGTTTGCGGCCGCGGAAGCGGAAAACGGTAGGTCGGATTAGCGGCGAAGCCGCGTAATCCGACACATTGTTGGCGTTGTTGGCGTTGTTGGCGTTATTGGTGGTGTCGGCTTATTTCCCCCGCTTCGCTTCAATCGCCTCGATCTGGTCCATGATGCCGTTCATGCGCGCCACCAGCGCCTGGTACGGTTTCGGCGAGGCCAGGTCGACGCCGGCCGCCTTCACCAGCTCATACGGGTAGGCCGAGCCGCCCGCGCTGAGCATTTTCAGGTAGGCGGCCAGCGCGCCCGGCTCCTTGTCGAGGATGCGCTGCGCAAAATCCTGCGCCGCCGCGATGGAGGTGGCGTACTGGAACACGTAGAAGCCGTGATAGAAATGCGGCACATACGCCCATTCCAGCGCGTAGGCGGGATCGATCTTCATGACGCCCTGCGCTTCGCCGTGGTAACGCTTGAGGATGCCGGCATAGATGGCCGTCATCTGCTCGCCCGTCAGCGATTCTCCTTTATCCACCTTGCCGTGGATGGCCGCCTCGAATTCGGCAAACATGGCCTGGCGGAAGAACGTGCCGCGCAGGTTTTCCAGTGCCGCTCCCAGGTACAGCAGGCGCTCGTCGTCATCCTTGGCCTGTTTCAGGCGCGCGTCGAGCAGCAGCGCCTCGTTCGTCGTCGAGGCGATTTCCGCGACAAAGATGCTGTACGGCGCATAGATGGAAGGTTGCGCCTTGTTGGCCAGCACCGAGTGCATGGCGTGGCCCCATTCGTGCGTCAGGGTGCTGACGGCTTCGTAATTGTCCGTGTAGTTGAGCAGCACAAACGGGTGCACGTCGTACGCGTCGCCATTCATGTAGGCGCCCGCCACCTTGCGCGGGCGCGGATACACATCCATCCAGCGTGCCTCCACGGCCGACGTGAGGGCTTTCACGTAGTCGGGACCCAGCGGCGCGACGGAAGCGAGCATCATCTGCTTGCCCTCGGCCAGCGGGAACGTGCGGTCGCTTTTCAGCAGCGGCGCATAGATGTCGTAGTACGCCAGGTCCTTGATGCCCAGCATGCGTGCGCGCAGCTTGAAGTAGCGGTGCAAGGTGGGCAGGTTGGCGTTGGTTTGCGCGATCAGGGTCTGGTAGACGGCCGGCGGCAAATGGTCGGCGTCCAGCGCGGCGCTCTGCGAATCGGCGTAATGGCGCACCTTCGCATACGCGGTATCTGTTTTCAACTGGCCGTACAGGGTTTCGCCGAACGTGCGTTCATACTCTTTCCACTTGCCGAAGAAGGCGTCGAACACCAGCTTGCGGTCGGCGCGCTGGTCGTCGCCCCGGTATTTGGTGTACGCCGCCTGGTCCAGCCGCACTTGCGTGCCGTCCGACAGTGTCACGGTTGGCCACGGGATTTCCGCATTGGCCAGGGTGCGGTAGACGCTGGCGGCCGAACCCGTCGCCAGGCCGAATTGCGCCACCAGCTGTTCGCCGGCCGCGTCGAGCGTGTGCGGCGCGCTGCGCAGCATGTTGCTCAATTGAAAACGGTACAGCTGCAAGCCCTGGTCTTTGGCCAGCATGGCATCGATGCGTTTGCTGCCCAGGGCGAGGATTTCCGGCTGCAAAAAGGTCGTCGCCTGGGTGAAGTCGTTGCCCAGCAGGGCGGCGCGCTGGTTCAGCTGGTTACCCTTGCTGTCGCCCGTATCCTGGTCGTAGTACTGCGCCGCATAGGTATAGAGCGTGTTGACGCGCTTGCGCGCCTCGGCGACCAGGTCCAGGCAGCTTTTCAGGCGGGCCGGCGAGGCTTTCAGTTGCCCCTTGCAGGCACCCAGTTGCTGCAGCTGGGCCGCCAGCTTTTTCGCGTCGGCGTCGAAGGCGGCATCGTTTTGATATAGCGCCGTCAGGTCCCAGCGGTCGGCCTGGCGGTCGGTGGGCGCGGGGGCCGGCGCAGGAGCGGCAGAGGCGGCGGCGAGGCCGAGGGCCAGCAGGGAGAATAGCAGGGGGCGCTTGAGCGCGGATGGCGTCATGGTTCATTCCAGTGAGGTTGTCGGAAGAATGCGTGCTGACCGCCGGGCAGGAATGCGCGCGTGACACATCGCGTACCGGCAGAGCTGACTACGGTACAGCAAATGGAGGCAGGGGGAAAGAGGAGGGATGCCGCCACCTGGGCGGTGGCGGCGAAACAACACGGGCTTACAACAGCGGCTTACAGCGCTTGCAGCGGGATCGTGCCGAACGTGGTCGGCGTCGAGCACGGCTCTTCGTCGAAGGCGATGTCGCCCATGGGGTTGGCCAGGCCATCGGCCTTCAAGTCCTTGAAGCCGAACAATTTCGGGTCCATCAGGTGCGACGGCGCCACGTTCGACAGCGCCGAGAAGATGCTTTCCACGCGGCCGGGGAATTTCTTGTCCCATTCGCGCATCAGGCCCTTGATCTGCTTGCGCTGCAGGTTTTCCTGCGAACCGCACAGGTCGCATGGGATGATGGGGAAGCCCTTGACTTCCGCATAGCGCTGCGTGTCTTCTTCCTTCACGTACGCCATCGGGCGGATGACGATGTGCTTGCCGTCGTCCGATTGCAGCTTGGCCGGCATGCCCTTCAGTTTTCCACCGAAGAACATATTCAGGAAGAACGTTTCCAGGATGTCATCGCGATGGTGGCCCAGGGCGATCTTGTTGGCGCCCAGCTCGTCGGCCACGCGGTACAGGATGCCGCGGCGCAGGCGCGAGCACAGCGAGCAGGTGGTCTTGCCTTCCGGGATCAGGCGCTTGACGATGCTGTAGGTATCCTGGTTTTCGATGTGGAAGGCCACGCCCAGTTCCGTCAGGTAGGCGGGCAGGATTTCCGGTGGAAAATTCGGCTGCTTCTGGTCCAGGTTGACGGCGACAATATCAAAATGAATCGGCGCGCGTTCGCGCAAGGTCATCAGGATGTCCAGCAGCGCGTAGCTATCCTTGCCGCCGGACAGGCACACCATCACCTTGTCGCCGTCTTCGATCATATTGAAGTCGCCGATGGCTTGCCCCACCAGGCGGCACAAGCGCTTGTGCAGCTTGTTGTTTTCCAGGGCGATCTTTTCCGCCTTCTTGCGCGCCAGTTTCTGCGCTTCCACATTGGCCGGGAATTCCACGGCCGTGGTCGTCGGTTCCATCACTGCGCTATTGCTCATGTTGTTCATGCTTCATCCTTGATCTTGAATACTTCCACGCCCACGCCTTCGCAGTCGGGATACACGTCCGGTTTCATGCTCGACACGCGCGCGGCGCGCACGCGCGGGTGCGCCAGCATGGCGGCGAGCACGTCGTCGACCAGGCTTTCCTGCAACTGCACGTGGCCTTGCGCCATGCGCTTGGCGATGGTTTCGCGCATGAAGTCGTAGTCGACCACTTCTTCCAGCTGGTCATCCTTGGGCGTCGACAGGGCCAGGGGAATGTACAGGTCGACGTTGATGAGGACGCGCTGCTCGCCCTTTTTCTCGAAGTCGTAGACGCCGATGTTGATGAGGATTTCGTAATTGCGCAGGAACAGGCGGCGGCAATCGGCCAGGCGAGGGTGGTACAGGGCGGACGACATAGTTTTACCTTTTAGGGGATGCTGGAATGCTGGTTGTTTGCTAAGTAACCCCCAATAAATTATTGTGATTTCTGACTTCCATAACCGGCGCTCTGCGGCGTTGCCCGCTACTAGCAGTGCTCGCACTGCGTCGCAGCGGGCGCCTTGCATAGCATCCGGTTCTGTTCGTCATAAATTCACAATAATTTCCTGAGGATTACTTAGGACTGCTGATTATTTGGTCAAAAACATGACGTCGCGCGGCAAGCCGATCAAATGCTGGCCGCCATCGACCAGCAGGGTCGTGCCCGTCAGCGCGCGCGCGCCGGCCACGTAACAGACGCAGTCGGCCACATCCTCGGGCGTGCTGGAGCGTCCCAGCGGCGTGTTTTCATGCGCCTTGGCAAAGTTCGCTTCCGTCTGCTCGCCGGAGACCATGGTGATGCCGGGGGCAATGCCCACCACGCGCACTTTCGGCGCCAGCGCCTGGGCCAGCATGGTGGTCGCCGACAGCAGCGCCGCCTTGGACAGGGTGTACGACAAAAAATCAGGATTGAGATTGTACAGTTTTTGATCGAGCAAGTTGATGACCACGGCTTGCTCGCCTGCCGGGGTGGCCTGGTACAGCGCCTGCGCCAGCAGGATGGGGGCGGCCAGGTTGGCGTGCATGTGGGCGTCGAGCGCAGTGACGGAAAAATCGCCCGCATTGTCGTATTCAAACAACGATGCGTTGTTGACCACGCAAGTAACCGGCCCCAGCGCCGCCTGTGCCTGCGGCAACAACTGGCGCACGGCGTCTTCCTGCGCCAGGTCGCAGGGGAACGCTTGCGCGCGGCGGCCCAGCGCCGTGATTTCCGCCACCAGGCTGAGCGCTTCCTCGCGCGAGTGGCGGTAATGGACGGCGATATCCCAGCCGTCGCGCGCCAGGCCCAGCGCGATGGCGCGGCCGATGCGGCGCGCCGCGCCCGTGACGAGGGCGACGCGGGGAGTGCTGTCGAATGGCGTTGTCGTTGCTTCTGTCATGTCTTTGCTATGGTTGAGATATTCGGTGGATGCCACACTGGCGGCATGCGCCGCCGATTCGCTACAATGCGGGTATGTCTCTTCCCGTACCCGATAGCGACGCGCTGGCCGCGTCCCATGCCTTGCAGCACCAGATTGCCGCCGAAATCGCGCGCAATGACGGCGCCATTCCCTTTGCCCGCTTCATGGAGCTGGCGCTGTACGCGCCTGACCTCGGCTATTACAGCGGCGGCGCCGCCAAGCTGGGCAAAGATGGCGATTTTACAACCGCGCCGGAGATTTCGCCCCTGTTCGGTGCCACCCTGGCCCATGTGGCAGCCGCTATTATGGCGCAAACGGCCCCGCGCATCCTCGAATTCGGCGCCGGCACGGGCAAGCTGGCCTGCGACATCCTGACGGAAGCGGCCAGCGCCGGCATCCATATAGACCAGTATGCGATCGTCGAGTTATCCGGCGAATTGCGCGCGCGCCAGGAGCTGGCGCTGGCCGCCTTCCCGCAAGTGGTGTGGTTCGACGGTTTTCCCGACAGTTTCGAGGGCGCCGTGTTCGGCAATGAAGTGCTGGACGCCATGCCCGTCAACCTGATCAGCAAGACACCCGCCGGCTGGTGCGAACTCGATGTCAGCATTGCCGATGGCCAGTTCGTGTTTGTCGAACGCCCGGCCGGTGCCGACGTGGCCGCGCAGATCGCCGCCCAGGTGCCCGAGGCCGATGCCTTGCCGGTCGGCTATGTCAGCGAAATCCACGGCGTCGCCTGCGGCTTCATGCGTTCGCTGGCGCGCATGCTGACCAATGGCAAGGGCGGCGCGGCCGTGCTGTTCGACTATGGTTTCCCGGCGCACGAGTACTACCTGGACTTGCGCGCCACGGGCACCCTGATGTGCCATTACCGCCACCACGCCCATGCGGAACCGTTTTATCTGCCCGGCTTGCAAGACATCACGGCCCACGTCGACTTTACGGCCATGGCGGTGGCGGCGCAGGATGCGGGCCTCGATGTGCTCGCGTACATGAACCAGGCGTCCTTCCTGCTGGGCTCTGGCATCGGCGACTTGCTGCTGCGCACCGATCCTGAGCAGGTCAAAACGTACTTGCCGCAGGCCAGCGCCGTGCAAAAGCTGGTCTCGCCGGCCGAGATGGGGGAATTGTTCAAGGTGCTGGCGGTGGGGCACCGCGTCGCGTTGCCGGAAGCCTTGTTGTCCGCTGACCGCAGTCATCGCCTGTAATCGCGGCAATATCAAGACAGGGCAGTGTCGCCCTGTAATTTCCTGTCCGCCGGTGGTTATTATCTTGTCATATCGTTTATGATGACCGACACAGCACGGTTCCATCCTGCAAGAACCCGTCGCCGCGCACCGATTTCAAGATAGAACGATGGGAAAGATACATACACACTATGACAACCTGAAGGTGGCGCGCCTGGCGCCGCAGGAAGTCATACGTGCCGCGTATAAAGCCCTCAGCCAGAAATACCACCCGGACAAGAACCCCGGCGACGAAAAGGCCGCCCGCATCATGGCGATCCTCAACAGCGCCTATGGCACCTTGTCCGATCCACAACGCCGCAGGGAACACGACGAGTGGATCGCTGCCGAGGAGTGGGAAATCGAATGGCTGGAAAGCACCCATCACGAAGAAGGCAAGGGCCGCGATGGCCGCGCGAAAGGCCATGCCCAGTCGCATGAGCATGCCTGGGCACAAGATGTGCCGCCATCCAAGGGCAAGCCGCGACGCGGCCTGCAGCCCGTCTGGCGCAACTGGCGCTGGTGGCTGAGCCTGCTTGTCTGCCTGTTGCTGGGCTGGTTGGGCGCCTTGCTGATGCTCGATACCTCCCCGCCCGTGCCGGTCGCGCTGGCATCGGCCTGGAGCGGCCTGGCCCGCGATGGCGCCCAGCCGCATGCGCCAGCGGCCAGCGCCGCGCCGCCGTCATCGAAAGGCGAGGCGGTGGCGGTCGACAGCTGGGCGGTGGGCAAACCGTATGCACCTGAACCGCAGGAAGCGAAGACGCCCGAGATCCGCGTGCTGGCCGTTTCCCAGCTGAGCTTGAAAGCCATCTCGCCCGTCTGCGATGGCACAGGCAAGGCCGAGTCGGCAGCGCTGGTGGCGCCGAATGGTGAGCCTTGGCCGACGCATTCCGGCTATGTCGATGGATTCCTGATCGGTAACAAGGGCGAGGAGCTGGCCATCAGCATCGACAACAGCCACAATGCCGCGCCCATGTTCGTCAAACTGTATGACACGGAGCGGCGCTCGAACGTGCGCTATTTGTACATCCTCGCGAACGACAAACTGCTGGTGGAACAGCTCAGCGCTGGCAAGTATGAAGTGCGCTACCAGGCAGTCGGGCCGGGCCAGGACAATTGTGGTGGCACCACGCGTGGCGGCGCATCGGCGCCGGCGCCGGCCGTTGGCGAGGATGGCGTGAAGAATCCTGTTGTAAGCAGCATCTAATCTGATTATGCTTGATATGCGTCAACGCAGCGTCCACATCGACCTTATCCATTAGGAGTATTCATGACCGACCTCAAAGCCGATGCAGATGATAACTGGCTGCTCGACGAAGAAGAGCCGGTGGCCAGTCCTGCCGGGCTGGCCGCGCCTGACCAGCGCCTGTGGCGTGTACTGATCGTCGATGATGATGTCGATGTGCATGCGGTCACGCGGCTGGCGCTGCGCAATGTCAGTTTCAAGGGGCGCGAACTGGAACTGTTCTCCGCCTACAGCGGCCGCGAAGCGTATGACATCCTGCGCGACACGCCCGATATCGCGCTGGTGCTGCTCGACGTGGTGATGGAAACGGATGACGCCGGCCTGATCCTCGCCAAGCGCATCCGCGCCGACCTGAACAACTCCATCGTGCGCGTCGTGCTGCGCACGGGCCAGCCGGGCCAGGCGCCCGAGCAGCGCGTCATCATCGAATACGACATCAACGATTACAAGGCCAAGACGGAGCTGACGACGCAGAAGCTGTTTACCACCGTCATCTCGGCTTTGCGTGCCTACGAGAGCCTGATGATGCTCGAGCGCAGCCGCATTGGCCTGGGCAAGATCCTCGCCGGCGCCACCAATCTGTACCAGATCCATTCGCTGCGCGAATTCGCTTCCGGCGTGCTCAACCAGGTCAGCGCCATTCTCGACGTGGGTGCCGACGGCGTGCTGTGCCTGATGCAGGGCGGCGCCGGGCGGCCCGAGGTGGTCGCCGCCACGGGCAGCTATGCCATGCTGGCCGAGTCGGAAGCCATGCCGGCCGAGCATGCGCTCACCGCCACCATCGCCAAGGCGTTTGCGGAAAAGCGCAGCCAGTTCGAGCATCCGGCCAATGTGCTGTTCATCCACACGGAAGGCAACCGCGAGCTGGCCATCTCCGTCACGCCGCCGTGGCCGCTGGCGCAGATCCAGCGCGACTTGCTGGAAGTATTTTGCCAGCGCATCGCCGCCGCCTTCGACAACCTGTACATGTTCGGCCAGCTGCGCAAGGCGCAGGAAGCGACCGTGGTGGCGCTGGCCGACCTGGCCGAGTTCCGCGACAGCGACACGGGCGGCCATGTGCGGCGGGTACAGCAATTGTCCGACGCCATCGCCCGCCGCATGCAGCAGCGCGGCGTGTATGCCGACGAGCTCACGCCGCAGCTGCTCGACATGATCGGCCTGGCCAGCATCTTGCACGACGTGGGCAAAGTGGCCACGCCGGACGCCGTGCTGCTCAAACCGGGCAAGCATACGGACGAGGAACGGACGCAGATGCAGCTGCATGCCAGCGTCGGGCGCACCATTCTCGAGCGGGCCGCCAACATGGTCGACGGCGTCAGCTACCTCACGTATGGCGCGCAGATCGCCGGCGGCCACCATGAGCATTTTGATGGCGCCGGCTATCCGAACGGCCTCGTGGGGCGCGATATTCCCGTGGCCGCGCGCATCGTTGCCGTGGTCGACGTCTTCGATGCCTTGCTGCACGAGCGGCCCTACAAGGAGCCGTGGCCGTATCCGCAGGTGCGCGAATACATCGAACAGCGTAGCGGCAGCCAGTTCGATCCGGAAGTGGTGACGGCGCTGCTGGACCTGATCGATCACGAGCCGCAACTGTGGCATCCGGAGCGCGCCACCACCTGAGTTGGCGTTTTTCGGCAGCACACCATTCCCTTGCGCGCGGCGCCGTCATATACTCGGCTGCCTCATGCTGGCCGGCGCCACGCACCAGTGTGGCGCGCCGCGGAGTTTTCGGACATTACGACATGAAAGAACTCAAGGGTCTCAGCGCACTGATCATCGAGCCGCATCCGGGCATGCGCGCCAGCCTGCACAATATGCTCAACCTGTGCGGCCTGGCGAAGATCGATGACGCGGCCAGCTCGGGCCAGGCGATCCGCATGCTGGGCAGCAAATCGTATGATTTGATCCTGTGCGAATACGACCTCGACGGCGGGCAGGATGGCCAGCAGATGCTGGAAGACTTGCGCCACCACAAATTGATGCATGCGTCGACCATGTTTTTCATGGTCACGGGCGAAGGCAGCTTCGCCAAGGTAGTCAGCGCCGTCGAGCTGCTGCCCACCGATTACATCCTCAAGCCCTTCACCGCTGAGAACATGCTCGAGCGCATCGGCCGCGCGCTGGACAAGCGCAATGCCTTCGTGCCCGTGTATGCACTGATCGACGTGGGCAATGAGCGCGCGGCGATTGCCGCCTGCGCCGAGGGCGCCAGCCTGTATCCCCGTTACGCCACCGATTTCCTGCGCCTGCGCGCGGAATTGCATTTGCTGCTGGGCGAGGCGGCCGACGCCGAGCCGATCTACGCAGCCCTGTACCAAGCCAAGTCCATCGGCTGGGCGCGCCTGGGGCAGGCCAAGACGCAATTCCTGCTGGGCGAGTACGCAGCGGCGCAGGGCACGCTGGAAGGGCTGCTGGAAAACAACAAACGCTTTCTCGATGCGTATGACTGGCTGGCGCGCACGCACTTGGCACAAGGCAAGCCGGAACTGGCGCAGGCGGCGCTGAGCGAGGCGGTGGCTCTGTCGCCGCATGCCGTGCGCCGCTTGCGCCGGCTGGGTGAGGCGGCCCTGGCGGCCGACGATATCGAGATGGCGGAAAAAGCCATGAAGCTGGTGGTCAGCAAGGCCAAGTATTCGGAGTTCCGCGACCCGGAAGACCATGTGCGCCTGGTGCAGACCCTGGTGCGCAAGGGCGATCCGCTACAGGTGGGCGCCGTGATCCGCGACCTCGACAAGTCGATGGGGGGACAAAAGAATGCGGAGCTGTGCAGTGCTCTGTGCAGCGCCATGCTGCATGCGCATACGGGCAACGAGGAGCGCCTGCAGCAATCGCTCGACGCCGCCCTGGCTGCCAACCGGCATAGCGTGGGCAGCTCGAATACGCTGAAAACGGAGCTGGCGCGCCACTGCCTGGCGCACGGGCGCGAAGACGGCGCCGCCGAGGTGATGCGTGAAGTCATGCGCAATGCGCCCGACAGCGCGGCCATGACGCGCGCCATGGCCGTCTTCGAGCTGGCGGGGCGCGAGGAACTGGCCAAGGCGCTGGCGCGGCAAAGCCGCCAGGAAGTGGCCGATATGGTGGCAGCGGGCGCCGCCAGGGCGGGAGACGGCGATTTCCGCGGCGCCGTCGATCTGATGGGCGAAGCCGTCACGCGCTTGCCCGACAATCCGCAAGTAGTCTTCAATGCGGCCGTGGCGGTATTGAAATGCCTGGAACACGAAGGCTGGGATGAGCGCATGGGGCAGCAGGCGCTGACGTTTATTGCCGGTGTGCGCCGCCTGGACCCACGCAACCCCAAATTGCCCGTGCTATCGGGCCTGCATCAGCAGTTGTTGCGTAAATATAAGCCGCTTGGCAACTCCTGGATGCATCCGCCTGACGCCCGGTGAAAGGGGAAAATGCGGGGCGAATGACGGAAAAATGCGGCTTGCAGCCGGGGGAGATAAAAAAATGCGAAAAAAAGTCGACTTTTTCGCGCCAACCCTTGCACATTCTCAAATCGGGAGCTTATAATCACGCCCCGAAGCAGCCAACTTCTTCTTTATACGCAAATGCAGCAGTCAGGCATCGGTAAATAAGGTTGACAGTTGTGAGTAGATGCTTCATACTCTGCGGTTCCCGCGGAGGGGTGGCCGAGTGGTTAAAGGCGACAGACTGTAAATCTGTTCTCTATGAGTACGCTGGTTCGAATCCAGCCCCCTCCACCAAGTTTTTGCAAGGAAAACTGGGTAGTAGCAAAGTAATAGCAAGTAAGTGAAGATAAGTGAACGATACCTCGCGGGTGTAGCTCAATGGTAGAGCAGAAGCCTTCCAAGCTTACGACGAGGGTTCGATTCCCTTCACCCGCTCCAGTTTCCGTTCAGATGCTTGATGCATCGCATGCAACAAATTACAGCCCTTGTAGCTCAGTGGTAGAGCACTCCCTTGGTAAGGGAGAGGCCACGTGTTCGATCCACGTCAAGGGCACCAGAATTCGCAGCAGGCAGCACAGAAGCAATTCAAACCAGACCGTCGGGCGTGTGCCTGAGCAATCTAATCAAATCATTAGGAGTTCAAAATGGCAAAAGGTAAATTCGAACGGACCAAGCCGCACGTCAACGTCGGCACCATCGGCCACGTCGACCACGGTAAAACCACGCTGACCGCTGCAATCGCAACGGTTCTGTCGAAGAAATTCGGCGGCGAAGCTAAAGCATACGACCAGATCGATGCAGCACCAGAAGAAAAAGCGCGCGGTATCACGATTAACACCGCCCACGTCGAGTACGAAACGGCAGCGCGTCACTACGCGCACGTTGACTGCCCAGGCCACGCCGATTACATCAAAAACATGATTACCGGTGCTGCCCAGATGGACGGCGCGATCCTGGTATGCTCCGCAGCTGACGGCCCAATGCCACAGACCCGCGAACACATCCTGCTGGCTCGCCAAGTTGGCGTTCCATACATCATCGTGTTCCTGAACAAGTGCGACTTGGTCGACGACGCAGAGCTGCTGGAACTGGTTGAAATGGAAGTGCGCGAGCTGTTGTCGAAGTATGAGTTCCCTGGCGATGACGTACCTATCATCAAAGGTTCGGCACGTATGGCGCTGGAAGGCAAAGAAGGCGAAATGGGCGTTGACGCAGTGCTGCGTCTGGCCGATGCTCTCGATTCCTACATCCCAACGCCAGAGCGCGCTGTTGACGGTGCTTTCCTGATGCCAGTGGAAGACGTGTTCTCGATCTCGGGTCGCGGTACCGTTGTGACCGGTCGTATCGAGCGCGGCATTGTTAAAGTCGGCGAAGAGATCGAAATCGTTGGTATTATCGATACCGTCAAAACGACTTGCACCGGCGTGGAAATGTTCCGCAAACTGCTGGACCAAGGTCAAGCAGGCGACAACGTTGGTCTGCTGCTGCGCGGCACCAAGCGTGAAGACGTGCAACGTGGTCAAGTTCTGGCCAAGCCAGGCTCGATCAAGCCGCACGCCCACTTCACCGGCGAGATCTATGTTTTGTCGAAAGACGAAGGCGGCCGTCATACGCCATTCTTCAACAACTATCGTCCACAGTTCTACTTCCGCACGACGGACGTGACTGGTTCGATCGAGTTGCCAGCAGACAAAGAAATGGTCATGCCAGGCGATAACGTGTCGATCACCGTCAAGCTGATCAACCCGATCGCGATGGAAGAAGGTCTGCGCTTCGCTATCCGTGAAGGCGGTCGTACCGTCGGCGCCGGCGTGGTTGCAAAAATCCTCGCATAAGGAAATGTTATGCTTCCACCCGGGGCGTCCTGGGTGGTAGAATAGCACTCCTCGAAAGTTTTACGTAGGGACGTAGCTCAATTGGCAGAGCGTCGGTCTCCAAAACCGAAGGTTGGGGGTTCGATGCCCTCCGTCCCTGCCACCGTCAAGGTGCAGGGCACCGAAAGTAGAAAAATGTCAAATCAATCCGTGCAAACCGTTAGCACGTCGAGTGACAAGATAAAAGTCGCGCTGGCAATAGTGGCTGCGATTGCAGGAGTAGTCGGGTTTTATTACCTGGCAGGCCAACCAGCTCTGGTGCGTGCAAGCGCGCTTGTGGCTGGTTTGGTTATTGCTGTTGCACTCTTGTATATCTCGACGACCGGCCGTGAATTTCTCAATTTCGCCAAAGAAGCTGTGCGCGAAACCAAGAAAGTCGTTTGGCCTACCCGCAAAGAAGCCACGCAGATTACTGCGATCGTGTTTGCCTTTGTGCTGGTCATGGCGATTTTCCTGTGGGGCACGGATAAATTGCTCGAGTTTTTGTTGTATGACGTAATTCTGGGTTGGAAAAAATAATGAGCGAAAATGTGCATGATGAAGCAGCGGACGAGTCCGTTCCGGGCGACGCTCCGGTAGCGGACACTGGTGCAGCGCTGAGCGTGCCAGTCAGCAGCAAGCGCTGGTATGTCGTGCATGCTTATTCCGGCATGGAAAAAAGCGTCATGCGCGCGCTGACCGAGCGCATCGAGCGCGCGGGCATGCAAGACCAGTTCGGCCAGATCCTGGTGCCGATCGAAGAAGTTGTCGAAGTCAAGAATGGTGTGAAGTCCGTCACCGAACGTCGTTTCTATCCTGGCTATGTGCTGGTTGAAATGGAAATGACGGACGAGAGCTGGCACTTGGTGAAGAACACCAGCAAGGTTACCGGTTTCATTGGTGGCAAGTCGAACAAGCCGACGCCGATCTCCGCGCGCGAAATCGACGGCATCATGAAGCAGATGCAGGAAGGTGTTGAAAAGCCCCGTCCAAAAACCTTGTACGAGGTGGGCGAGCAAGTGCGCATCAAGGATGGTCCGTTCACCGATTTCAACGGCAATGTCGAAGAAGTCAATTACGAGAAATCCAAAGTGCGCGTCTCGGTCACGATCTTCGGCCGCGCTACTCCGGTGGAACTCGAATTCGGCCAGGTCGAAAAAGTTTAAGTATTATCAAGCGCCACCAGGAGCGTCACGGCAGTCTCAGTGAAATCCGGTCAGAGGAGCCCCGCCAGGGTAGGATCGGCGGGGCGCTACTACTCAATCCAAGATAGGAGCCATCATGGCAAAGAAAATCATTGGTTTTATCAAGCTGCAAGTACCAGCTGGTAAAGCAAACCCATCCCCACCAATCGGTCCAGCTCTGGGTCAACGTGGTCTGAACATCATGGAATTCTGCAAAGCCTTCAATGCACAGACCCAAGGTCTGGAAGCAGGCATGCCGATTCCAGTCGTGATCACCGCGTTTGCGGACAAGTCCTTCACGTTCGTGATGAAGACGCCTCCAGCAACCTACCTGATCAAAAAAGCTGCTGCGATCACCAAAGGTTCGCCGAAGCCACATACCGACAAAGTCGGTACGCTGACCCGCGCACAAGCTGAAGAAATCGCTAAATTGAAAACCCCTGATCTGACCGCTGCCGACATGGATGCTGCTGTACGCACCATCGCTGGTTCCGCTCGTTCGATTGGTATCACGGTGGAAGGTGTTGTATAATGGCTAAGTTATCCAAACGTATCAAGGCTTTGAAAGCCAAAGTCGACCGTACCAAAGTGTACGCTTTCGACAACGCTGTCGTTCTGATCAAAGAATGCGCAACGGCCAAGTTCAATGAATCGATCGACGTATCGGTACAACTGGGTGTTGATCCTAAGAAATCCGACCAAGTGGTGCGCGGCTCCGTCGTGCTGCCAGCTGGTACCGGCAAAACCGTACGCGTGGCAGTCTTCGCGTCGGGCGAAAAAGCAGAAGCCGCTAAAGCAGCTGGCGCCGACATCGTTGGTATGGAAGACCTGGCTGAGCGTATCAAAGCCGGCGACATGCCTTTCGATATCGTTATCGCTTCGCCAGATACCATGCGTATCGTTGGTACCCTGGGTCAGATCCTGGGCCCACGCGGCATGATGCCTAACCCGAAAGTTGGCACTGT
Source organism: Janthinobacterium sp. PSPC1-1 (assembly GCF_049897625.1). NCBI lineage: Bacteria > Pseudomonadati > Pseudomonadota > Betaproteobacteria > Burkholderiales > Oxalobacteraceae > Janthinobacterium > Janthinobacterium sp. PSPC1-1. The sequence goes on from NZ_JAFCWP010000002.1 coordinate 438,145, forward strand.
TACTCCTGACGTCGCTACCGCCGTGAAAAACGCGAAAGCCGGTCAAGTTCAGTACCGTACCGACAAGTCCGGTATCATCCACGCTACCATCGGCCGTAAATCGTTCGCTGACGCAGATCTGAAATCGAATCTGGTCGCACTGATCGACGCACTGAACAAAGCCAAGCCAGCATCGAGCAAAGGCGTGTACCTGCGCAAAGTTTCGCTGTCGTCGACCATGGGCGCTGGCGTCCGTGTTGACCAGGCTAGCCTGGCAGCTTAAGTAAAGAATCAAGTCCTGTGGCGCCTTCGGGCGCTGCGGGCGCATCTTTGGGCTGTCTGCCCGGTGTTCGCACCAGGCAGGCAGACAATCAAAGACCGTTGGGCCGACTGCGATCGCACATGCAGAAGGTTAATAGGCTTGCCGGCAACGGCAAGTGCCCAACGCAGATGGTGTACCCGAACAAGTTTTGTAGTCCTCATGCTGCGTGAATCCATCCGCTCAGTTTAGTACTTCTTGACTTCGGACGCCGTGTTCGAACCGATGCAAGGCGCTCAACCACTCGGTTGTGATTGCCGAACATCATTTAAGGAGGTTGACCGTGAGTCTCAATCTGAATGACAAAAAGGCCGTCGTCGCCGAAGTTTCCGCACAAGTAGCAAATGCGCAAACGATCGTCGTGGCCGAATATCGTGGCATCCAGGTTGGTCACTTGACGCAACTGCGTGCTAAAGCGCGTGCCCAAGGCGTGTACCTGCGTGTGTTGAAAAACACTCTGGCTCGTCGCTCCGTTGAAGGTACCGCATTCGCCAGCCTGGCAGATGCCATGACCGGCCCGTTGATCTACTCGATCTCGGCCGATGCCGTTGCAGCAGCTAAAGTCATCGCTGACTTCGCTAAAACCAACGACAAACTGGTCATCAAAGCAGGTAACTACGCAGGCAAGCCGCTGGATACAGCTGCTGTCACCGCGTTGGCGAGCATTCCTAGCCGTGAAGTCCTCATTTCGCAGTTGTTGGGCGTTATGCTGGCTCCGGTTTCGGGCTTTGCACGTGGTCTGGCTGCCCTGGCAGCGAAAAAAGGCGAAGGCGCCGAAGCTCCTGCAGAAGAAGCAGCAGCAGAAGAAGCCCCAGCAGCCGCTTAATTGCGCGCGCTTTTTTCTCTCAGTACCAATCTGATGTAACTAACGTAATAAATTTAGGAGTTTCAAAATGGCAATTAGCAAAGACGATATCCTGGAAGCAGTTAGCGCCATGTCCGTAATGGACCTGAACGACCTGGTTAAAGCATTCGAAGAAAAATTCGGCGTGTCCGCAGCAGCGATGGCTTCGGCCGGTCCTGCAGCAGGCCCAGCAGCAGCTGCTGAAGAACAAACCGAATTCAACGTCATCCTGGACAGCTTCGGCGCAAACAAAGTTGGCGTCATTAAAGCAGTTCGCGAAATCACCGGCCTGGGCTTGAAAGAAGCTAAAGACCTGGTCGATGGCGCACCAAAAACTGTGAAAGAAGCAGTGTCGAAAGCTGACGCTGAAGCAGCACAGAAGAAACTGGTAGAAGCCGGCGCAACCGCTTCGATCAAGTAATATCTGTACCGGCGGCAGTTAGCGCCCGAGTCAAAGTCTGAGGTTTCCCCTCGCAAGGGGGGAAATCCGACTTTGGCTCCTTTGTCGTCTGCATCGTATTTGTCATGTAGTTGTAGCAGCAGTTTTTATTCGATTCAAGCCGGAAAGCAGAGCCTTGAGGTTTCGTCTGTGTCACACGCAGCGGTGCAAACGAACACTTGCAAAACCTGAATTTTCTATCCTTTCTGTCACTCACGGAGTGTCCATGCACTACTCATTTACTGAGAAGAAACGCATTCGCAAATCATTCGCGAAGCGCGCCAACGTTCACCACGTTCCGTTCCTGCTGGCGACCCAGCTCGAGTCTTATCATAGCTTCTTGCAAGAGGACATAGCACCGTCCGGCCGCAAGAATGATGGCCTGCAGTCGGCTTTCACTTCGATTTTCCCTATCGTGTCGCACAATGGTTTTGCGCGTCTCGAATTCTTGTCGTACGTCCTGGGTGATCCTGCCTTCGACGTCAAAGAATGTCAACAACGTGGCCTGACGTTCGCGTCGCCGCTGCGCGCGAAAGTGCGCCTGGTGATCCTGGACAAGGAATCGCCAACCAAGCCTGTCGTCAAAGAGATGAAGGAACAGGAAGTCTACATGGGCGAATTGCCGCTCATGACGACCACCGGTTCGTTCGTGATCAACGGCACGGAGCGGGTTATCGTTTCCCAGCTGCACCGTTCGCCTGGCGTGTTCTTCGAGCACGACCGCGGCAAGACTCACTCGTCCGGTAAACTGCTGTTCTCCGCGCGTATCATTCCTTACCGCGGCTCGTGGCTGGACTTCGAGTTCGACCCGAAAGACATCCTGTTCTTCCGCGTCGACCGCCGCCGCAAGATGCCAGTGACGATCCTGCTCAAAGCCATCGGCATGTCGCATGAGCAAATCCTGGCCAATTTCTTTGTCTTCGACAATTTCAACCTGCGCTCCGAAGGCGCGGAAATGGAATTCGTCGCCGAACGTCTGCGCGGCGAAGTGGCGCGCTTTGACATCGTCGACAAGTCGGGCAAGACCCTGGTGCTGAAAGACAAGCGTATCAACGCCAAGCACGTGCGTGATATCGAAGCTGCCGGCATCAAGCACATTTCGGTACCGGAAGATTACCTGCTGGGCCGCGTATTGGCGAAGAACATCGTCGATGGCGACACCGGTGAAGTCGTCGCCTCCGCGAACGATGAGCTGACGGAAGATCTGCTGGGTCGCCTGCGCGACGCCAGCATTTCCGAAATCCAGACCTTGTACACCAACGACCTGGATCAAGGCGCCTACATTTCGCAAACCCTGCGTATCGACGACACCGCCGATCAGATGGCTGCGAAAGTGGCGATCTACCGCATGATGCGTCCAGGCGAACCGCCAACGGAAGACTCCGTTGAAGCGCTGTTCAATGGTCTGTTCTACAACTCGGACCGCTACGACCTGTCGGCCGTGGGCCGCATGAAGTTCAATCGCCGCATTGGCCGCGATGAACTGACCGGCGCCATGACCCTGTCGAACGAAGACGTGCTGGCCGTGATCAAGATCCTGGTGGAACTGCGCAATGGCCGCGGCGAAGTCGACGATATCGATCACCTGGGTAACCGTCGCGTACGTTGCGTGGGCGAACTGGCCGAGAATCAATTCCGCGCCGGCCTGGTGCGTGTTGAACGCGCCGTCAAGGAACGCCTCGGCCAAGCCGAAGCGGACAACCTGATGCCGCACGACCTGATCAACTCGAAGCCGATTTCGGCTGCGATTCGCGAGTTCTTCGGTTCGTCCCAGCTGTCGCAGTTCATGGACCAAACCAATCCTCTGTCGGAAATTACCCACAAGCGCCGTGTATCGGCTCTGGGACCCGGCGGTCTGACACGCGAACGCGCCGGCTTTGAAGTGCGCGACGTGCATCCGACCCACTACGGCCGCGTCTGCCCGATCGAGACACCGGAAGGTCCGAACATTGGTCTGATCAACTCGCTGGCTCTGTATGCCCGCCTGAATGAATACGGCTTCCTGGAAACCCCATACCGCAAGGTCGAAGGTTCCAAGATTACCGATCAGATCGACTACCTGTCCGCCATCGAAGAAGGCCGCTACATCATCGCTCAGGCGAATGCGACCATCAGCGATGAAGGTACGCTGTCCGATGAACTGGTCTCGGCCCGTGAAGCCGGCGAAACCATCCTGGTCTCCCCGGAGCGCATCCAGTACATGGACGTGGCGCCAGGCCAGATCGTTTCCGTCGCTGCCTCGCTGATTCCGTTCCTCGAACACGATGATGCAAACCGTGCATTGATGGGCGCCAACATGCAACGCCAGGCTGTGCCTTGCTTGCGTCCTGAAAAAGCGCTGGTCGGTACCGGTATCGAACGCACCGTTGCGGTCGACTCGGGCACCACCGTGCAAGCCTTGCGTGGCGGTATCGTCGATTACATCGATGCGGGCCGTGTCGTGATTCGCGTCAACGATGACGAAGCCACCGCTGGTGAAGTGGGCGTCGACATCTACAACCTGATCAAGTACACCCGTTCGAACCAGAACACCAACATCAACCAGCGTCCTATCGTGCAAGTGGGCGACCGTGTTGCCAAGCGCGACGTGATCGCCGATGGCGCATCGACCGACCTGGGTGAATTGGCACTGGGCCAGAACATGACCGTGGCTTTCATGCCATGGAATGGTCTGAACTTCGAAGATTCGATCCTGATCTCGGAAAACGTCGTCAAGGACGACCGCTACACCTCGATTCACATCGAAGAGTTGTCGGTGGTTGCCCGTGACACGAAACTGGGCGCGGAAGAAATTACGCGCGACATCTCGAACCTGGCTGAAAATCAGCTGGCACGTCTGGATGAGTCCGGTATCGTCTACATCGGTGCTGAAGTCCAGGCCGGCGATACCCTGGTCGGTAAAGTGACACCGAAAGGCGAAACCCAGCTGACCCCGGAAGAGAAGTTGCTGCGCGCGATTTTCGGCGAAAAAGCTTCGGACGTAAAAGATACGTCGCTGCGCGTGCCTTCGGGCATGATCGGTACCGTGATCGACGTGCAAGTCTTCACGCGTGAAGGCATCGTGCGCGACAAGCGCGCTCAGCAAATTATCGATGACGAACTGAAACGCTTCCGTCTGGATCTGAACGATCAGATGCGTATCGTGGAAGGCGATGCCTTCCAGCGTCTGGAAAAAATGCTGATCGGCAAAGTTGTCAACGGCGGCCCTAAAAAGCTGGCCAAAGGCGCCAAGATCACCAAGGATTACCTGGCCGATCTGGACAAATACCACTGGTTCGACATCCGCCCTGCGGACGACGATGCAGCGGTAGCGCTGGAAGCGATCAAGGAATCGATCAACGAGAAGCGTCACCAGTTCGATCTGGCCTTCGAAGAGAAGCGCAAGAAACTGACGCAAGGCGATGAGCTGCAACCAGGCGTGCAAAAAATGGTCAAGGTGTACCTGGCCGTGAAACGCCGCCTGCAGTCGGGCGACAAGATGGCAGGTCGCCACGGTAACAAGGGTGTGGTTTCCCGTATTGTTCCTGTGGAAGACATGCCATACATGGCCGACGGCACGCCAGCCGACGTTGTGCTGAACCCGCTGGGTGTTCCTTCACGGATGAACGTTGGTCAGATTCTCGAGACTCACTTGGGCTGGGCTGCCAAGGGTCTGGGTATCCGCATCGGCGAAATGCTGAAGGCGCAAACCAAGGTCGAGCAAATGCGCAAGTATCTGACGACGATCTACAACGACAATGGCCGCGCGGAAGATCTGGACAAGTTTGATGATGAAGAGATCATGAAACTGGCCGAGAATCTGAAAAAAGGTGTGCCATTCGCCACGCCAGTGTTTGACGGCGCGAACGAAGAAGAGATCCGCCGCATGCTGGACCTGGCGTATCCGGACGACATCGCCAAGAACCTGGGCATGACCCCGTCGAAGAACCAGGTGACCATGTATGACGGTCGCACCGGTGAAGCCTTCGAACGCAAGGTCACTGTCGGCGTCATGCACATGCTGAAACTGCATCACTTGGTCGATGACAAGATGCATGCGCGTTCGACCGGTCCTTACTCGTTGGTGACGCAACAGCCGCTGGGTGGTAAAGCCCAGTTCGGTGGTCAGCGTTTCGGTGAGATGGAAGTCTGGGCACTGGAAGCGTATGGCGCGTCGTATGTCTTGCAAGAGATGTTGACCGTCAAGTCCGATGACGTGAATGGCCGTACCAAAGTGTACGAGAACCTGGTCAAGGGCGACCACGTGATCGACGCCGGCATGCCGGAATCGTTCAACGTGCTGGTCAAGGAAATCCGTTCGCTGGGTATCGATATCGACCTCGAACGCAACTAAAAGACAGCCACCTGTCATTTGGTTTGGGAAACACAAAGCCCGGCTGGGAAACCACGCCGGGCAATGTAGTCTCAGGAATATAGAAATTTAATCACCTCTGGAGTGATACATGAAAGCACTGCTCGATCTATTCAAGCAAGTACAGACCAACGAGACCTTCGATGCAATCAAGATCGGTCTCGCTTCGCCTGAGAAAATCCGTTCGTGGTCCTACGGCGAAGTCAAAAAGCCGGAAACCATCAACTACCGTACCTTCAAGCCTGAGCGCGATGGCCTGTTCTGCGCCAAGATCTTTGGCCCGATCAAGGATTACGAATGCCTGTGCGGCAAGTACAAGCGCCTGAAACACCGCGGCGTGATCTGCGAAAAGTGCGGCGTCGAAGTCACGCTGGCCAAGGTGCGCCGCGAGCGCATGGGCCACATCGAGCTGGCCTCGCCAACCGCGCACATCTGGTTCCTGAAGTCGCTGCCGTCGCGTCTGGGTATGGTCCTGGACATGACCCTGCGGGACATCGAACGCGTGCTGTACTTTGAAGCATACGTCGTGACCGATCCAGGCATGACCCCGCTGAAGAAGTGCCAGATCATGTCGGAAGACGACTACGCCGCCAAGTACGAAGAGTACGGCGACGACTTCACCGCCTTCATGGGCGCCGAAGGTATCCGTGAACTGCTGCGCTCGATCGACATCCACCGCGATGCCGAAACCCTGCGCGTGGAACTGAAGGAATCGAAATCCGAAGCCAAGATCAAGAAATACGCCAAGCGCCTGAAAGTGCTGGAAGCGTTCCAGCGTTCGGGCATCAAGCCTGACTGGATGATCATGGAAGTGCTGCCGGTGTTGCCGCCGGAACTGCGTCCGCTGGTACCACTGGATGGTGGCCGTTTCGCGACCTCGGATCTGAACGATCTGTATCGCCGCGTCATCAACCGTAACAACCGTCTGAAACGCCTGATGGAGCTGCGCGCTCCAGAGATCATCACGCGCAACGAAAAGCGCATGCTGCAAGAAGCGGTCGATTCGCTGCTGGACAACGGCCGTCGCGGTAAAGCGATGACCGGCGCCAACAAGCGTCCGCTGAAATCCCTGGCAGAGATGATCAAGGGCAAGGGCGGCCGTTTCCGTCAAAACTTGCTGGGCAAACGCGTCGATTACTCCGGTCGTTCGGTCATCGTCGTCGGCCCGCAATTGAAGCTGCATCAGTGCGGCTTGCCGAAACTGATGGCGCTGGAACTGTTCAAACCATTCATTTTCAATAAACTGGAACTGATGGGTCTGGCGACCACGATCAAGGCGGCGAAAAAGCTGGTCGAGATTCAAGAGCCGGTCGTGTGGGACATCCTGGAAGACGTGATTCGCGAACATCCGATCATGTTGAACCGCGCACCGACGCTGCACCGTCTGGGTATCCAGGCTTTCGAGCCAGTCCTGATTGAAGGCAAGGCCATCCAGTTGCACCCACTCGTCTGCGCCGCATTCAACGCCGACTTTGACGGTGACCAAATGGCGGTCCACGTTCCTCTGTCGATCGAAGCGCAGATGGAAGCACGCACCCTGATGCTGGCATCGAACAACATCCTGTTCCCATCGAACGGCGAACCGTCGATCGTGCCGTCGCAGGATATCGTGCTGGGTCTGTACTACGCGACGCGCGAAGCGATCAATGCGAAGAACGAAGGGATGATGTTCCCTGACGTCTCGGAAGTGATCCGCGCCTACGACAACAAGGAAGTCGAACTGACGACCCGCGTGACCGTGCGTATTACCGAATACCCGAAAAACGCCGAAACGGGCGAATTCGAGAAAACGATCACCCGCTACGAAACGACGATCGGCCGTGCGATCCTGTCGGAAATTCTGCCTAAAGGCTTGCCGTTCTCCGTTCTGAACCGCGCGCTGAAAAAGAAAGAAATTTCCAAGCTGATCAACACGTCGTTCCGCAAGTGCGGCCTGCGCGCCACCGTGGTGTTCGCAGACAAACTGATGCAATCGGGTTTCCGCCTGGCGACACGCGCCGGTATCTCGATCTGCGTCGACGACATGCTGGTACCGCCGCAAAAAGTCACCCTGATCGCGGCGGCCGAATCGGAAGTCAAGCAGATCGAACAGCAATACGCCTCGGGTCTCGTGACCGCCGGCGAGCGTTACAACAAGGTAGTCGATATCTGGGGCAAAACCTCGGATGAAGTCGGCAAGGCCATGATGGACCAGCTCAAAGTCGAAGACGTGATCCGCCGCGACGGCACCAAGTCGACGCAAGAATCGTTCAACGCCATTTACATGATGGCCGACTCCGGCGCGCGCGGTTCCGCAGCCCAGATTCGTCAGTTGGCCGGTATGCGTGGTCTGATGGCCAAACCGGATGGCTCGATTATCGAAACGCCGATTACCGCGAACTTCCGCGAAGGTCTGAACGTTTTGCAGTACTTCATTTCGACCCACGGTGCGCGTAAAGGTCTGGCCGATACGGCGCTGAAAACGGCGAACTCCGGTTACCTGACGCGTCGTCTGGTTGACGTGACGCAAGACTTGGTGGTGATCGAGGACGATTGCGGCACCATGAACGGCGCGCTGATGAAGGCGCTGGTCGAAGGTGGTGAAGTCATCGAAGCGCTGCGCGACCGTATCCTCGGCCGTGTTACCGTGCACGATGTCGTCAATCCTGAAACCCAGGAAACGCTGTACGAAGCCGGTTCGTTGCTGGACGAAGACATGGTCGAAGAGATCGAGCGTCTGTCCATCGATGAAGTCAAGGTGCGTACGCCATTGACTTGCGACACGCGCTTCGGCCTGTGCGCCAAGTGCTATGGCCGCGACCTGGGCCGCGGCATGCTGGTCAACGCCGGCGAAGCCGTCGGTGTGGTGGCAGCGCAGTCGATTGGTGAGCCGGGTACCCAGCTGACCATGCGTACGTTCCACATTGGTGGTGCGGCATCGCGTGCGGCAGTGGCATCGTCGGTGGAAGCCAAGTCGAACGGTACCATCCGCTTCACGGCAACCATGCGTTACGTGACGAACGGCAAGGGCGCGCAAATCGTCATTTCCCGTTCCGGCGAAGTGCTGATCACCGACGACCACGGCCGTGAGCGTGAGCGTCATAAAGTGCCGTACGGCGCGACCCTGATCGTCAAGGACGGCCTGGTCATCAAGGCCGGTACGGCCCTGGCAACGTGGGATCCGCTGACCCGTCCGATCATTACCGAATACGCCGGTCAAGTGCGTTTCGAGAACGTCGAAGAAGGCGTCACCGTAGCCCGTCAGGTCGACGAAGTGACCGGTCTGTCCACCCTGGTGGCGATCGATGCGAAACGTCGCGGTTCGTTGACGAAAACGTTGCGTCCGCAAGTCAAGTTGATCAACGAGGCGAACGAAGAAGTCAAGATCGCCGGCACCGAACACTCGGTGGCGATCGGCTTCCAGGTCGGCGCGCTGATCATGGTCAAGGACGGTCAACAGGTATCGGTTGGTGAAGTGCTGGCACGTATTCCTACCGAATCGCAAAAAACGCGCGATATTACCGGTGGTCTGCCACGCGTTGCGGAACTGTTCGAAGCGCGCTCGCCGAAAGATGCCGGTATGCTGGCGGAAGTCACGGGTACGGTTGCGTTCGGTAAAGAAACCAAGGGCAAGCAGCGTCTGGAAATCACGGACATGGACGGCAACAAGCATGAGTTCTTGATCACCAAGGACAAACAAGTGCTGGTGCATGACGGCCAGGTCGTGAACAAGGGCGAGATGATCGTGGACGGCCCAGCCGATCCGCAAGACATCCTGCGCCTGCTGGGTATCGAAGCGCTGGCACGTTACATCGTCGACGAAGTGCAAGACGTGTACCGTCTGCAAGGCGTGAAGATCAATGACAAGCACATCGAAGTGATCGTGCGTCAGATGCTGCGCCGCGTACAGATCGTCAATGCTGGCGACACCAACTACATCGTTGGCGAGCAGGTTGAGCGTTCGGAACTGCTGGATCAGAACGACCTGATGGAAGCCGGAAACAAAATTCCTGCGACCTACGAAAACGTTCTGTTGGGTATTACCAAGGCTTCGCTGTCGACCGATTCGTTCATCTCGGCCGCATCGTTCCAGGAAACCACCCGCGTGCTGACGGAAGCGGCGATCATGGGCAAGCGCGATGGTTTGCGCGGCCTGAAAGAGAACGTCATCGTCGGCCGCCTGATTCCTGGCGGTACGGGCCTGGCCTTCCACCGCGCACGCAAAGAAAAAGAAGCGTGGGAAGTGGAAGAGCGTCAAGCACTGCTGCTGGCCGAGAAAGCCTCGATGGCCGGCGAAGCTGCCGAAGCGTTGCAGGATATCGAAAGCCAGCAACACCACGGCGACGAAGCGTAATCTACGCTTCTAGCTGACAAGAACGGCACCTTCGGGTGCCGTTTTTTTGTCCGTACGGCGCATTTCCACCGCACACGCAAGGAGAAGGCAGCGTGGGAAGTGGAGGAGTCTCAAGCCCCGCTGCCGGTCGATAAGGCCGCCCTGGCCAGTGAAGCCACCGAAGATTTGCTAAGTAGGTCGTGGGAAATTATTGTGAAGTTATGACGAACAGAACCGGATGCTCTGCAAGGCGCCAGCTGCGACGCAGTGCGAGCACTGCTAGCAGCGGGCAACACCGCAGAGCGCCGGTTATAGAAGTCAGAAATCACAATAATTTATTGCGACCTACTTAGCTATCGAAAGCCAGCAACACCACGGCGACGAAGCGTAATCTACGCTGTCAGCTGACAAGAACGGCACCTTCGGGTGCCGTTTTTTTATGCCTGTGCGCTTATCCGAAGCATGCGCACGAATAGCGGGGAATGCGAAAATCATGCTGACCCATTTATATCCCGGATTATCACTATTGAAAAACGTTATTTATACACGGTGAATTGAAATATTTGCTGTACGGGTAAGTGGAAAATGCACGATGTAATGAAAGTCGCACTGTTATTCATGGATGGGATTGGAATCAAAGCTATATGCCGAAATTATCCCGTTTGGTTTGTGAATCAATAAGGCCGAGTTACTATCGCATGGGAATGTTTGAATTGATGGGTAAACCCAGGTGATGCGCTTGGTGTCAACGGATCGGAAGTGAGCGCTCACAAGGATGACTGATGGCTGGCTACCCGCAGTTGGGCAAGCGCTACGTCTCCCGCATGTATTCGTCCAACTGCTGCTGGTCGCGTAGCACCGCGTCGTGGTGCTATCACGTACTATTGTCCTCACCACGCCAGTTTCCAGTTTATTCATGCTAAGATTTGGCGCATGATTGCCCAAGCCCTGTTTACTCCCGCCCAGCAGAAACTGCTGGGCTTGCTCTTTGTCCGCGTGAATGAAGGCTTTCACTTGAACGAGATCATGCGTTTGACGGGCCTGGGCAGCGCATCGGCGCAGCGCGAACTGCGCCGCCTGCATGATTCCGGCCTCATCACTTCGGAGCGGATTGGCAATGTGCGGCGCTTCTGGCCCAACAAGGAAAGTCTCGTGTATCCCGAGCTGAGCGGACTGGTGCAGAAAACCTTCGGCATCGTTGGCGTGCTCAGCGCGACCCTGGCGCCCTTGCGTGCCCAGTTGCACCTGGCCTTCGTGTCTGGTGCCACAGCGAAGGGACAGGATATGCCCGGTAGCGCCATCGACTTGCTGCTGGTGGGCGAGGACGCCAATTATGGCGATCTGTTGACAGGATTGGCCCCGGCCGAGCGAACCTTAAGGCGTAAAATCAATCCCAACTTATATACGCTGGCCGATTATCGCCGGCGTCTGCGCGAAGGTCAGCCATTTCTGCTGCAGGTATTACAGCAGCCGAAGTTGTTTGTCATCGGCGATGAATCGCTATTGCAGGCGCTGGCATTACCAGACGCTTCCTTGCAAGTGAATGACTTGCCATCTGTATTCTAAAGGCCGGGACTGGCATTCAATTTCTGCTGCATGAAATTATTAGCTAGAAAAAACTCTGAGGCGGATTGATCGTATGATGAATAAACTACAGGCTTTCGGTTTAATTGTTTCCCAGGCAGTGCGCGGCGAATTAACGTTTCCCACGAGTGTTAATTCAGCTCTGCAATTGCAATTGGCTCTGGCCGAACCGGACTGCCATATCGATCATGCCATCAAACTGGTATTGGCCGAACCCTTGCTGGCGGCGCGCACGGTGGCCTTGGCCAATTCGGCCGTGTACAGCCGTGGCGATGCGGCGCCCGTCACCAGCGTGCGCGCTGCCGTCATGCGCATGGGTTACCGCAATCTGTATGCGCTGGTGGCGGCCATGGTGGTGCGCCAGTTCGGCAGCAAGATCATCGACCCCGTGCTGCGCCAGAAGGCGACACAGCTGTGGGAGCACACTGCCCACGTGGCGGCGCTGGCGCACGTGCTGGCCCGCCGCGTGACGCACGTCGATGCGGACACGGCGCTATTCGCCGGCATCGTGCATGAGGTGGGTGGTTTTTACTTGTTGTCGCGTGCCGATGAATTTCCTGGCCTGCTCGACGACGATGCGGATCACTGGATGGAGTCCGCCGAAGAAATCATTTCCCGCGAAGTCATGAAGAAGCTGCTGATACCGCTGGCCGTGAGCGACGCCATCGAAGGCTTGCGCGATGGATTGCTGTCCATTCCTCCCGATTCCCTGCTCGATACTTTATTGTTGGCCAAGCAACTGTCGCCCGTGCCGTCGCCGTTGCAGGTGACGTACGTGGAAATGCTCACGCCTTCCGATTCCGTCATCGATTTCATTATCGACAACGAAACCCTGCAAAGCATCCTGGCCGAGTCAAACGAGGAAGTACGCTCGATGAGCGCGGCGTTGCTGGTGTAACTGAAAACGCCAGCGGCGAAAAAACGGCAGCGCCATCGAGGTGCTGCCGTTTTGCCTTCAGGCCTTGCGCTTCACTTCTGCTGCGCGATCCACCGGTCGACCTTGGCTTCCAGCAGTTTCAAAGGCAAGGTACCGTCGCTGAGCACGACTTCATGGAATTTCGGCAGACTGAACTTGTCGCCCAAGGCAGCTTGCGCGCGCTGGCGCAGTTCGACGATCTTCAGCGAGCCGATCTTGTAGCCCAGCGCCTGTCCCGGCCACGCCATGTAGCGTTCCGTTTCGCTTTTCGCCACGGCGTCATAGCCGAGGGTATCGCGCATGTACTTGATGGTTTGCTCGCGCGTCCAGCCCTTGGTGTGCAAGCCCGTGTCGACCACCAGGCGCACGGCGCGCAGCATCTCGTCGTTCAAGTGGCCGAAGTACTGGGTCGGGTCGTCGAACAGGCCCATTTCCTTGCCCAGGGTTTCCGCATACAGGGCCCAGCCTTCCGTGAAGGCATTGTTGCCGCCGAAACGGCGGAAGTTCGGCAAGTCCATCTCTTGTACCAGCGCCAGATGGAAATGGTGGCCAGGCTTGCCTTCGTGCAGGAACAAGGTGGTCATGCCCGTGTCGCCATACAGTTTCGGATCGGTGACGACGGACCAGAATACGCCGGGGCGCGAACCGTCGGCGGCAGGCGCCGTGTAGTGGTCGGCGGCCGTGTCGCGGCTCAGTTCAGGTTCCAGGCGCAAGTCCAGCGGCGCTTTCGGCACCAGGGTGAACAGGGCGGGCAATTTGCTGTCGAGCAGCACGTTCAACTTGCGGTAGACGTCGAGTACTTCCTGCTCCGTCTTGAACGGGCGGTATTTTGCCTGTTCCGAGACCCACACGGGCAAGCCGGCGGCCGGGCCGGTGTAGCCCATCTTCGGTCCCACGATCGCGTATTGTTCCTGGATGCGCGCCACTTCCTTCAAGCCGATGGCGTGGATCTGCTCCGGTTTCAAATCCGTGGTGGTGCTGCCGGCCACGCGCGCCTGGTACCAGGCAGCGCCATCGGGCAGGGCGCTCCAGCCGCTGCTCGTGCGGCCGGCCGGCAGGTAATCGCGCTCCATGAAGGTGGACAGGCGCTGCAGCGCAGGCATCAGCTTGGCCGCGATGATGACGGTGTAGGTTTGCGTCAGGCGCGCCTTGTCGGCCTCGGAAAAGCTGGCCGGCAAGTTCTTGATGGGCGTGTAATAGACGCTGTCCTGCGGCGTGGCGCTGACGAGCTTTTTGAATTGCGGCAGGGCCGACTCCGTCAGCGCCTTCGGCAGCACGATGCCCTTTTGCATGCCGACTTTCATGTTGGCGATGGCCTGGTCTATCCAGCCCGGCAACTGGCCGATACGGCTCAGGTAAGCGTCATACTCCTTGACCGTGGTCAGCGGTTGCGATGCCTCGCCGCCCGCATAATTGGCCAGGGTGACGGGCATGCTGTCCATCTGGTTCAACGGCAGCAGGTATTCGGGGAAGCGCTCGAAGCTCAGCGCCGTCGCCAGTTCATAGTCGAGGATATCGTAGTTGATCTGGTCCTGGTGCGACAGCTGCGCGCGGGCAATGCTGCGCAGGGTCTTCTGGTACTGGCGGTACAGGGCGAACTGTTTTGCGCGCGCGGCAGGCACGATGGCTGAACCGAGCTGGTCGTCAAAACGGTTGTCGCCGCTTTCGGTGGCGTTGATCGGCTCGAAACGGGCCTGCGCATCGTAGTACTGGTCGGCCAGCACTTGCAACTGCTGCTTGGCTTTCGGCGCACTGACGGCCACGCTTTTGGCAATGGGCTGGACTGCTTGCGCCATGGGCGCGTAGGCGAGCAACAGGGAGATGGCCAGGGTGCCGAGGGTGCCGGCGGCAAAACGATGCTTCATGCGCGATGTCCTTTGTAAGGAGGGGAATGAACGGAGGCGTAGCGAGGTCGGGGTGGCCGGGGGCCGCCGGGGCGTAAGCATACGCCATTGCCCAGCACGGTTGGATAAATTGTATGAGGGGAATGTTGCTATTTTGCCGTAGGCGGGAGGGCCGCTTTCATCTGCTGCCAGCCGCTGCTGTGCAATGGCACGCAGGCGGGGCAGGGCGTGGCGGCGACCAGGCTTCGGATTTGTTGCGCGCGCGCCGCCGTCTGCGGGTGCGAGGAAATCCATCCCGGCACACTGGCCTTGTCCTTGTCATCGAGCTTCTGAAAAAAGCGCAGCATGCCGTCGGGACGGATCTGTGCGCGTTGCAAGGCGAGCAAACCCAGACGGTCCGCTTCCTCTTCCATGTCGCGGCTGAAATACAGGGTGCCGGCCTGGTGCGCCAGCATGGCGGCCACGGCGCTGATGTCGCCGATGGTCAGGCCCACCAGGGCGCCCCAGCCCAGGCTGCTGATCATTTGCCGCAGCGAATGGCGCTGTTCCACATGCTGTACTTCATGCGCGAGCACGCCGGCCAGCTCGCCCGGATCGCCCGCCTGGCGCAGTAAGCCCGTATGCACGACGATGATGCCGCCCGGCATGGCAAACGCGTTGACCGTGTCATCCTGCTTGACCAGCCAGCGGTACTGGTAGCGCGACCCCGCTGTCAGCTTGCGGCCGATCTCCTGCAGCGTTTGCTGCGCCACGCCGTGCTCGCTGATGCCGCCCTGCGCGCGCACTTGCGCCAGAGCCAGTTCACCCAGCTGCTTTTCCGTCGACAAGGGGATCCAACCCGCCAGCGCGCCGATGGCATGGCTACCCTGCCACCACAGCAGGGCGGCAGCGACAATGGTCGCGCCCGTCAAGCCAGCCAGCCAGCCCGACACTTGCCGTCGGTTGCGCTGGCGCTCGCTCCACAGGCGCTGCAGTTGCGGCTGCAGCGCGGGTGGCGCTTCGCGCAAGACGATGGCGATGTCGCTCGCTGTCAGCGGCTTGAGCGAGGCTTGCCGTCCTTGTGCGTCGAGCCAGTTCAGGAACAGTTCCGGCCCATCGATACCGCCCACGCTGACGACCAGCTGCGTCACATCCACGTTATGGCCGGGCGCGTCGATGGCCAGCTGCCTGCCGAAAAAATGCGCGCTGACGGGTGTGCCGGGGGCGCCGCCCTCGGGGCCGGTCAGCAGTGCCTGGAATGGCGTCATGCGGCCGCCTCGGCAAAGCGGCTTGCATATAAGGCCGCCATCAGGTCGGACTGGCTGATGATGCCGGCCAGGCGCTCGTCATCGTCGAGGATGGGAATATGGTGATAGCCGGCGTCGGCCATCAAGGGCACGAGGTCGATGATGGGCGTGCCCAGGCGGGCCGTGTGCGGCGACGGCGTCATCAGCTGGCCTACCACCTCGGGCTTGTCGCTGTGGGAAAGCCCGCTGCGCTGCAGCAAGCCGCGCAGGCGCTGGCGCATGCCCTGATAATCGTCGAGGCCGCCATGGCGCAGGAAATCCGTCTGCGTGATGATGCCGATGACGCGGCGTGCCCGGTTTAACACGGGCAAGGCGCCCACGTCGTGCTCGCGCATGGTGCGCCAGGCCACATCGAGCGGGGTGCCGAATTCCACGCTGAGCACATCTTTCGACATGATGTCGGTGCAGGTGACGACGCCGAAGCGGCGTTGGTAGGCGCGCATTTCCGTTTGCAGGAAGATGGCTTGCAAATCGTCGCGGCTGATGTCGAGCACTTCGCTGTGCTGGCGCAAGACCGCATCGAGGTCATCCGGCGAAAAGCCCAGGCGGTTGCTGGGCACGTCATCCCTGGTGGCGTGCGGATGCGGCGCGACCAGTTGCTGGATGTGCGGGTAGCGGCGTCCCGTCAGGTTGTTGTACAGCACGGCGCAAGCGACCAGCACGGCGGAATTGAACAGCACGGTGATGAAGACGAATTCAAAGCCGGCCGCATGCACGCTGGCACCGCCGACGACGGTGGTGAGCGCCACGGCGCCGCCGGGCGGATGCAAACAGCGCAGGGCAAACATGGCGCTGATGGCCAGGCAGGCGGCCAGCGCCGCCACGCCCACGCCAGATCCTAACCATTTGACGCAGGCCATGCCGACCAGGCCGGAGACGACATTGCCGCCGACCACCGACCACGGTTGCGCCAGCGGGCTCGCTGGCAGGCAGAACAGCAGCACGGCCGAGGCGCCCATGGGCGCGATCAGGTAGACGCTGGCGCTGTCGGGGGCCAGCAGGAAATGGCAGATGAGACCAGTCAGCAGCAAGCCGCAGATGGCGCCCGCGCAAGCGCGCGCTTGTTCGCGGCGGCTGCCGTTGTTCGGTTGCGGCAGCCAGCGTGCCAGGAAAGAAGTCGTCATGGGGAGGGCGCGTTCGGGCCGCGTTGCTCAGTGTGAGCCCGAGATTATCCCATGCGTTGCATTTCGCTGCCGGGGGCAGCAATCCCCGGCGCAGACCGCTTGCAAGCCGTGTTGCTCCAGCAAGTTCCAGGAGACCGCGATGATGGTAGGCTCTTTTGGTGCCGCTTATACGTTTTCCGCATAAGCACAGTGCAATTAAATGGTGGATATTTCCCACAAGCAGGCATATTCTAGACAATCACGCCCGCTGGCAGCTGTCCAGCTGGCCTCACGATTTCTTTCAGGAGTCCCGCATGCGCCTTTCCATTCTTCTTGCCAGCTTGCTGCTTGCCGGCACCGCCATTGCCGCCGCGCCGACACCGGCCAACCCGGTCGCCACGCCGCATTTGCCTTACAACGCGGCGGCCGACGCCAAGGCAGACGTGGCGCGCGCGCTGGCCGAGGCCAAGGCGGCGCACGTGCCTGTCTTGCTGATCTTTGGCGCCAACTGGTGCGAGGATTGCCGCGCGCTCGACAAGGCATTGAAGGAAGGCAAGAACGCCGAGTTGATGCAGCAGCAGTTCAAGGTCGTCAAGGTCGACGTGGGCAACTTCGACCATAACCTGGACGTGGCGCAAACCTATGGCAATCCGCTCAAGAAAGGCATCCCGGCTGCCGTGCTGGTATCGAGCGACAACAACCAAGTGCTGTACGCCACCAAGGGCGGCGAATTGGCGAATGCGCGCCGCATGAGTGAAAGCGGCATTTATGATTTCTTCAAGCAAGCGGCGAGCGTGAAAGCACCGGCGATGTAATTTCTTCCAGCTTGAAGACGCTGACCACCTGCGCCAGCCGGCCGGCCTGATCTTGCAAGGATTGGGCTGCCGCTGCTGCTTCTTCCACCAGAGCCGCGTTTTGCTGGGTCGCGTCATCCATTTGCGTGACGGTGGCATTGACTTGCGCGATGCCCTGGCTTTGCTCCTGGCTGGCTGAAGCGATTTCTCCCATCAGGTCGGCGACCCTCTGGACCGACACGACGATGTCCTGCATGGTGGCGCCGGCCGAGTCGACCAGCTTGCTGCCCGCTTCCACCTTGCTGCCCGAGTCGACGATCAAGTCCTTGATTTCCTTGGCCGCCGCTGCCGAACGTTGCGCCAGGTTGCGCACTTCTGTCGCCACTACGGCAAAGCCGCGGCCCTGTTCGCCCGCGCGCGCCGCCTCGACCGCCGCGTTCAGGGCGAGGATGTTGGTTTGAAAGGCAATGCCGTCGATCACGCCGATAATGTCGGCGATCTTGCGCGAACTTTCTGTAATCTCGCCCATCGTCTGCACGACTTGTCCGACCACTTCGCCACCCTTGACGGCGTGGCTTGAAGCCGATACCACCAGTTGGTTCGCCTGGCGCGCGTTGTCCGCGTTCTGTTTCACGGTCGATGTCAGTTCTTCCATGGCTGCCGCCGTCTCTTCCAGGCTCGATGCCTGGGTTTCCGTGCGTGCCGACAGGTCCAGGTTGCCCGACGCGATCTGGCTCGATGCGCTGGCAATCGCCCCGGTACTGTCGCGAACTTCGCGTATCGTTACGTTCAGCGATGCGACGAAACGGTTGAAGGCGGCAGCCAGTGCGCCAACCTCGTCTTCCGACTCGACGGGCATGCGGCGGCTGAGGTCGCCGTTCCCGCTGGCGATCTCGCTGAGCATGTCCGCTGCGCGCGCGACGGGGGCGGCGATGGCGCGGCTGATGACATAAATGATGCACAGGGCGATGCCGCCACCGACCAGCCCGGCGATCAGGGCGGCGATCAGGGCCGACCGCGTGACATTGCCCAGCACTTCCGCTTCCGGCACTTCGGCCATCACATACAGATTCAATTCCGGCACGAAGGACGCGGCGACGAGCTGCTTGCCGGCCGGCGCCGCATAACTGGCAAAGGTGTATTTGTTGCCGGTCAGCAGAGTCTTGCTCAATGCTGCAGTAAAGCCGGGCAAGTCCTGCAACTGATGCTTGCCGTCGGCCAGGGCCGGATCGCGGTGGATCAGCAGGTTGCCGTCGGCGCGTACCAGGTAGACATGGCCCGTCTGGCCGACCTTGTAGCTGCGGATGGTGTCGGCCATGGCGTCGACGCTCAAGCCCATGCCTGCAATGACGGCCTTGCCACCGGCCGTCTGGCCCCGCGCATTCAGGAACAGCATGAAACTGCCCGAGGCTGGATCGCGGTCCAGATTGATCGCGTACTGTTTGTTTTCGTCGAGCATGCTGAAGAACCAATGATCGGCTGCCTGTTGCTTGTCCAGTGTGCGGATCAGGCCCGCATCGGTCATGTACCTGGACGCAGTTTGCGAACTCCAGCTGACGACGGCTGCCTTGTTTTTTTCCTTGAGCATCTTCGCGTAGCGCTGGAAGGTCGGCAAGCCGCTGTCCGCCAGGTCCGCGTCTTCCCAGTCTTGCAAAAAGACATCATTGGCCATCGTTTGCACGACCGATAGCGGTTGGTTGATCTGGCGCAGCACATCATTGCGGATTTCGCCCACCTGGGCTGGCAGTTCCTGGCCGACGACGCGCTCGCGCACATAGTCGCTGCTCATGCGCACGCTGAGGAAGGATGAAATTCCCATGAAAAGCAGCAGGCATAAGCCCATGCTGAACATCAGTTTTTTCTGGATGGAGAGATGGCGAAGCAGATGCATGGAAGACCCTGGGAATGGGCCCGCGCGACCGGCAGAGGTTGCCAGAAGGGGACGGACAAGTGCGCAGTATAGCGACGGATAACAGGGATATAGCGGAGGTATGCCGTATTTAATGTGTTGTGTTGCTTTATGGTAACAAGCGCAAGCCGTTAACATGCGTGCTTTTCATGTCCACCTGCGCGGGGTGGAAAAACGTTCAGGCAGGCAAGCCGTGGGCGATCAATTCCAGCGGCAATTCCGTGCTGCATTTGATTTGTTCCATGGAAAAGGCGGACGACACGCCCGTCAGCTGTACGGCCTTGATGAGCTTTTTATAGAAGGTGTCATAACCCTTGATGTCGGTGGTGACGACTTTCAGCAGGTAGTCGATGTCACCGCTCATGCGGTGAAATTCCTGTACCTCGGGCAAGACGATGACGGCGGCGGCGAAGCGGCGCAGCCATTTTTCATCGTGCTGTCCCGTGCGCACGCTGACGAAGACGGTCACGGGCAAGCCCACTTTTTGCCGGTTGACGATGGCCACGCGACTCTCGATATAGCCCTCTTCCTCCAGGCGCTTGACGCGTTTCCAGCAGGGCGTGCTGGTCAAGCCGATCTTCTCGCTGAGAGCGGCGATCGACAGGGTGCCATCCTGCTGCAGGGCGGCGAGGATGGCGCAGTCGAATTTGTCGAGCGAGGTGTTTGGTGAATTCATTTTACTATTCAGATTTTTATAGCATGAACATGCTGCATAGTAGCGTAGTTGCAGTGTCTTTTGGCATATCTTCACGGCAGCGTGCCGGTAAACTATCCATACGTTCCAGCTACTTGCGCTGCACCCTTTTTAGAGAATACTCAGACTGCCATCATGAAAGAAATCTACCTCGACAGCAATGCCACCACTTGCGTGTTGCCCGCCGCCGTTGCCGCGGCCAGACAAGCGATGGAGCAGGGCTATGGCAATCCCAGCAGCACCCATGCCACGGGATTGCAGGCCAAGGCCATGATGGATGGCGTACGCCAGCGCGCCAGCGGCCTGCTTGGCGTGGGCGACGGCCGACTGATGTTCAATAGCGGCGCCACTGAAGGCATCCAGACGGCCGTGCTGTCGGCCCTGTGCGCGCTGCGCGAACGGCGCGCTGCGGGCAAGCACATCGGCAGCCTGCTGCTGTATGGCGCGACCGAGCACAAGGCCGTGCCGGAAAGCCTGGCGCACTGGAACCGTTTATTGGGCCTGAACCTGGAAGTGCGCAAGCTGCCCGTCGATGCACACGGGCGCCATGATCTGCAGGCACTCGATGCGCTGATCGGCGACGCGGCCATGCTGTGCACGATGGCGGCGAATAATGAAACGGGCGTCATCAGCGATTTGTCCGCCATCGCGCAACTGCTGCAGGAGCGTGGTGCGGACGCCTACTGGATGGTCGATTGCGTGCAGGCGCTGGGCAAGCTGAAACTGAACCTGGCCGCCACGCGCATCGATTATGCGCCGTTCTCCGGCCACAAGCTGTATGCACCGAAGGGCATCGGCATGCTGTATGTGCGCGCCGGCGCGCCATTTACACCGTTGATGATGGGCGGCGGCCAGGAAGCGGGCCTGCGCTCGGGCACGGAGAACATGGCCGGCATCGCCGCCCTGGGTGCCGTGCTGGCCGCGCTGGACGATGGCAAGACCTTCCGCAGCCATGCGGAACTGGCGGCTTTCCGCGCGCAGCTGGTGGCCAGCCTGGAACAGGCTTTCCCCGGCATCGTTTTCAATATGCCGTTCGACCTGTCCTTGTCGACGACGCTCAATTTTTCCGTGCCGGGCCTGTCCTCGAAAGAGCTGCTGGACCTGTTCGACGCGGCGCGCGTGCGCGTCAGCTCGGGCAGCGCCTGTTCCGCCGCCAAGGCCCTGCCCAGTTATGTGCTCGAAGCGATGCACGTGCCGCAATGGCGCGCCAGCTCGGCCATCCGTTTGTCGTTCGGCCCGCTGATCGATGCGGCGACGATAGCGGCCGCCTGCGCGCGCATCGAGCGCTGCGGCGAAGCGCTGCGCAGCAGTTGTCTGATGCCGTCGGCGCTGACGCCATCGCCGCAGGACGGCATAATCCAGCTGAGCGTCGATGGCCAGTGCACCTGGCTGCTCAGCGACGCTGCCAGCGCCAGTTGCGTCGTCATCGATCCCGCCGCCGCGCTCGTGCCGCGCCTGGCTGCCTTCATCCGTTGCCAGCACCTGGCCTTGCGCGCCATCGTGCACACGACGGCGCCCGCCGACCATGGCGTGGCGCGCCTGGCCTTGCTGCAGGAACTCGCTATCGAACAGGTGGGCCGCATCGATATCGACGGTGAGCTGGCACTGGGCCAGCAGCGTTTGCGCCGCATCGAGTGTGGCGAAAACCATGTGTATTTGCTGGGGCAGCGCTTCGCCTTCATCGGCACCCTGGCGCCCGAGGCGCTGAGGCCCTTGCTGGATGCGGCGCTGCTGACGCCGGACACCGTGCTGTGCGGCGCACGCGACGATGGCAGCATCTGCTGCACCGTGCGCGCCGCACGCGAAGACGCAGCCCCTGCGAGCGAACTGCAGCTCGATGCGGCCAGCTTGCCCGCTTTTCTGCGCCAGCATCCCGACGCCATCCTCGTCGACGTGCGCGAAGCGTATGAACACGCGGCCTGCGCCGGAACTGTGTTCGAGGGCTGCGCCGTGCACAGCGTACCGCTGAGTCGCCTGGCAGGGCAGGTGGCTGCATGGCTGCAGCAGCCTCAAAGCCCGCTGGTCTTTTTCTGCCGCAGCGGCAACCGCAGCGCGCGCGCTAGCGCCTGTCTGCGCCGCCTGGGCCATGCTGCGGCATGGCAACTCAACGGCGGTATGGCGATGGCGGAAGCGACGCGCCACCCGCTGGCCATCGCGGCCTGACGGGGCTGAAGTTTCTCCTCGGGAATGTTGCGCCGTGCCATCATTGGCACGGTGTCTCCGTTTATTTTCTCCCCTTCGTTTCCTCCCGGCATTTTTCCACCCTGAACGGGCTGATTTCTTTGCCTGCACGTCCCTAAAACCTCGGGTATGTACGCTAGCGCACGGTCTTGCCCGCAGGGCGCACCTACGATGAAGTTCAGAAAATCTCCCTATACCCTGAGATTCGTCGCAACGCTCCGGCGCTTCGCTTTCCGTCTTCGCCAGTGTCCGATCGTGTTCTTCCAGACTTGGCCAGCGTGACGGTGGCCGCCGGTTGCCTGCGCGCACCTAGCGAGGCCAAGTTGAAAGAGTACACCGCAGTCGTCACGCAGCAGATCAAGGAACGGCTTTCCAAATTCAAGGAAATCTTCCGCGACCATCCCCTTGCACCGGACAGTTTCGACGCTGCGCGCGACGATGCCTTGCCCCTGCGTTCCGAGTTATTCAGCGCCATGCAGATGGCCGCCCACGGCAAGCATGTGGCCGCCGGCCACGCGGTGGGCAAGCACCATGGCCGCGACCGCCTGCTGGCGCGCCTGGCCGACAATGCGGCCCTGATCACGGCCACCGTCAACGAACTGACGGCCACGGTGAAAAGCGGGCGGCAGGTTACGCCCGCCTCGGAATGGCTGCTGGATAATTTTTACCTGATCGAAGAGCAGATCCGCACCACGCGGCGCCATTTGCCGAAGAACTACAGCAAGGAGCTGCCACGGCTGACGTCGGGCGTGGACGCGGGCTGCCCGCGCGTGTATAAAATTGCGCTGGAAATCATCTCGCATGGCGATGGCCGCGTCGACCTGGAAAACCTGTGCCATTTCATCGAGGCTTACCAGGATGTCGCCACCCTGACGCTGGGTGAACTGTGGGCCGTGCCCATCATGCTGCGCCTGGCCCTGATCGAAAACCTGCGCCGCGTCGCCGCGCGTGTGGCCGATGACCGCATGCAGCGCGACTTGGCCAATACCTGGGCCGACCAGATGACGGACATCGCCGAGCGCAATCCCAGTGGCTTGATCCTGCTGGTAGCGGACATGGCGCGTTCGAATCCGCCGATGACCAGCGCCTTCGTGGCCGAATTGTCGCGCCGCCTGGGGGGACAAAGTTCCTCGCTGACCCTGGCCCTGTCGTGGCTGACGCACAAGCTGGCCGAGTCGGGCCTCACCATCGAGCAGCAGATCCAGTCCGAGATCGGGCAGCAGGCGGCCGACCAGGTGTCGATCGCCAACAGCATCGGCAGCCTGCGTTTTCTCGGCACCATGGATTGGCAGGAATTTGTCGAGACCATGAGCGTGGTCGAGCAGACCTTGCGCCTGGACCCGGCCGGCACGTATGGCTTGATGGATTTCGCCACGCGCGACAGCTACCGCCACGCCATCGAACGTATCGCCAGGCGCAGCGCGCGCAGCGAAGTGGACGTCGCCGAGATGGTGGTGCAGCTGGCGCATACGCACGGCAACGGCAATGACGCGCGCCGTGGCCACATCGGCTTTTACCTGGTGGGGCGCGGCGTGCTGGTGCTGGAAAAGCAGGCCGGTGCGAAGCTGCCTTTCATCGAGGCGCTGCAGCATACGGCGCGCGCCGCGCCGCTGGCCGTCTACCTTGGGGCCATCTCGTTCCTGGCCCTGGCGACGAGCGCCTTGCTGCTCGAGCGCGCCGTGCGCCATGGCGTGCAGGGCTGGCCACTGGCGGCGCTGGGCGTGCTGGCGCTGCTGGGCAGCAGCCAGCTGGCCGTGGCCGTGGTGAATTGGCTGGCAACCCTGATGACGTCGCCGCATCCGCTGCCGCGCATGGACTACCAGGCCGGTATTCCGTCGGACGGGCGCGGCATCGTGGTGGTGCCGACCCTGATCTACAGCGAGGACAACGTGGCTGCCCTGTGCGAGGCGCTGGAAGTGCGCTATCTGGCCAACCGCGATCCGAACCTGCGTTTCTGCCTGCTGACGGATTTTGTCGATGCGTCCGCGCAAACGATGCCGGGCGACGAGGCCTTGCTGCGCCAGGCGCAGGAGACCATCCGTGGCTTGAACGATAAATACCGCGTGGAAGGCGCCGAGTTCAAGGACAATGGCGAACCGGCCGACCCGGAAGAGCTGGGTCATGCGGGGCCATTCCTGCTGCTGCACCGTCCGCGCTTGTGGAATTCGCAGCAGAATGCGTGGATGGGGCAGGAGCGCAAGCGCGGAAAATTGTCCGACCTGCACGCGTTTTTGCGCGGCGGGGCACGCGACAAATTCTCGCTGGTGGAAGGCGAGTTGCGCGGCCTGCGCACGATCAAATATGTGATCACGCTCGACACCGATACGCAGCTGCCGCGCGACGCGGCGCGCGAATTCATCGCCACCATGATGCACCCGCTGAACCGTCCCGTGCTGGACGCGGCCGGCACGCGCGTGGTGGCCGGCTACGGCATCTTGCAGCCGCGCGTGGCCGTGGCGCTGCCCAGCGCGAACGCTTCGCGCTACGAGCTGCTGTGCGGCGGCGAACCGGGCATCGACCCCTACACGCGCACCGTCTCCGACCTGTACCAGGATGTGTTTTATGAAGGCTCCTTCATCGGCAAAGGCATCTATGACCTCGACATGTTCGAGCGCGTGCTGGGCCAGCGCCTGCCCGACAATAAAATCCTCAGCCATGATTTATTGGAAGGCTGTTACCTGCGCGCCGGCTTGCTCAGCGACTCGCAACTGTATGAAGAATACCCGGCCCGCTATGACGCCGACGTGAGCCGCCGCCAGCGCTGGATACGCGGCGACTGGCAGCTGATCGGCTGGTTGCTGGGCCGCGTGCCGGGCCGCGCCGGCAAGCGCGAACGCAATCCCCTGTCGATGCTGTCGCGCTGGAAGCTGTTCGACAACCTGCGCCGCAGCATCGTGGCGCCGGCCACCACCTTGTCCTTGCTGCTGGTGTGGGGTTTCTTGCCGCACGTGGTTTTCTGGAGCGTGGCGGTGCTGGCCATCATCTTCCTGCCGCCCGTTTTTTCGGCTCTGTACGATCTGCTGCGCAAACCGCGCGACACTCTGTGGCGCCAGCATTTGGCCGCGTTCGAGCGGCGCTGCGGCGTGCAGTTTTCGCATGCCATGCTGACCCTCGTCTTCCTGCCTTATGAGGCCTGGATCAGCCTCGATGCCATCGCCCGCACCCTGTGGCGTCTAGGCGTGTCGCACAAGCATTTGCTCGACTGGCGTGCCTCGAACCTGCATACGTCTTCCGGCTCGCAGGCAGACAGCTGGCGCGCCATGTGGTGCTCGCCCGCGCTGGCGCTGGCCACCTTTGCCGCCTTGCTGCACTGGCGCCCGGCAGCGTTGCCGGCTGCCGCCGTGGTGCTGCTGCTGTGGCTGGCCGCACCCGCCATCGCCTGGTGGATCAGCCGCCCCATCGAACGGGCCGTGGCGCGCCTGTCGGCCGAGCAGGGGCGTTTCCTGCATGGCGTGGCGCGCAAGACCTGGGCCTATTTCGAGACCTTCGTCGGACCGGACGATCACTGGCTGCCGCCCGATAACATGCAGGAGCATCCGAACCTGGTGGTGGCGCACCGCACCTCGCCGACAAATATCGGCCTGGCCCTGCTGGCCAACCTGACGGCCTACGATTTCGGCTATCTCACCATGGGCCAGTTGATCGAGCGCAGCCGCGCCACCTTGCGCAGCATGGGGGAACTGGAGCGCTTCCAGGGGCATTTCTACAACTGGTACGACACGCAAACGCTCAAGGCGCTGCAGCCCATGTACATCTCGACGGTGGACAGCGGCAACCTGGCCGGCCATCTGCTGACCTTGCAGCCCGGCCTGGTGGAACTGTATGACGCTCCCATCATGGGGCCACAGATCGTGGACGGCATCCGCACGACGGCGCAGGTACTGCAGGAATTCATTGCCGCAGAAGGCGAAGGCAAGGAGGTGCGCGCATCGCTGGCGCTGCTGCAGATGCCGGCCGCGCCAGCCAGTCTGCCCGAATGGCATGCCTACCTGAGTGCCGCGAATGGCGCGGCCGACGCACTGTTGTCGTTGACCTTGCAAAGCGACGATGGCGAGCTGGCCATGTGGAGCGGCGCGCTGGCGCGCCAGTGCCGCGCGGCGCTGGCCGAGTTGCTGCAACTGGCGCCGTGGGCGGCACAGGCGGGCCTCGATGCGGCGTGGCTGCGCGTGCCGACCCTGCGCGAACTGGCCAATCTGGAGACGACGGAAGGCTTTCCTTCCGAGCTGGCCGCATGGCTGGCGCAAGGCCGCGAACAGGCGGGCCGTCACATGCGCGACATCGCCCACGCGGCGGGCCAGGCGCGCGACTTCGCGCAGATCGAATACGGCTTCCTGTACAACCCGTCCACAAAACTGCTGGCCATCGGCTACAACGTCAGCGAACGGCGCCTGGACCCCAGCTGCTACGACTTGCTCGCATCCGAAGTGCGCCTGGCCAGCTTCATTGCCATCGCCCAGGGCCAGCTGCCGCAGGAGCACTGGTTTGCGCTGGGCCGCCAGCTGTGCATGGTGGCGGGCCAGCCCGTGCTGCTGTCGTGGAGCGGCTCGATGTTTGAGTATCTGATGCCGCTCCTGGTGATGCCGAATTATCCGAATACCCTGCTCGACCAGACCTACCACTCCGTCATCGAGGCGCAGATCGACTATGGTCGCCAGCGCGACGTACCGTGGGGGATATCCGAATCCGGCTACAACACGGTCGACGCCAGCCTGAATTACCAGTACCGCGCCTTTGGCGTGCCGGGACTGGGCCTGAAGCGGGGCCTGGCCGACGACCTGGTGGTGGCGCCGTACGCCAGCATGATGGGCTTGATGGTGCAGCCGGAAGCGTCGTGCCAGAACCTGCAGCGCATGCAGGCGGCCGGCTACATGGGCCGCTACGGCTTCTTTGAAGCCATCGATTTCACCACGGCGCGCCTGCCGCGCGGTCAGGGCAGCGCCATCATTCGCTCGTTCATGGTGCATCACCAGGGCATGGGCTTTTTGGCCCTCAGCTATCTGCTGCACGACCGTCCGATGCAGCGCCGTTTCGAGTCCGATCCGCTGCTGCAATCGGCCTTGCTGGTGCTGCAGGAACGTACGCCGCAGGCAGGCGCGTTTTACTCGAACACGGCCGAGCTGGCGGTGCTGCGCAGCGGCGCGTCCGAGCAGGCCATGCCGATGCGCATCCTCACGCAAGCCAACAGCGCCGTGCCCGAAACGCAGCTGCTGTCGAATGGCCGCTACCACGTCATGGTGAGCAATGCGGGCGGCAGCTACAGCCGCTGGAAAGACCTGTCCGTGACGCGCTGGCGCGAGGACAGCACGCGCGACAACTGGGGCAATTTCTGTTATTTGCGCGACCTCGACGACGGTGCCGTCTGGTCCACCATGTATCAGCCGACGTTGGCCGAGCCGAAGAAGTACGAAGTGATTTTCTCCGAGGGGCGCGCGGAATTTCGCCGTGCCGACCATGGCCTCGACCTGTACACGGAAATTGTCGTCTCGCCCGAGGACGACATCGAAATCCGCCGCACGCGCATCAGCAACAATTCGAACCGCCAGCGGCGCATCGAGATCACCAGCTTTGCCGAAGTGGTGATGGCGCCGGCGGCGGCCGATGCGGCGCATCCCGCGTTCAGCAAGCTGTTCGTGCAGACGGAAATCCTGGCGCATGAAAATGCGATTTTATGCACGCGCCGGCCCCGCTCGAAAGACGAGCAGATGCCGTGGCTGCTGCATGTGATGACCGTGCACGATATCGAACACTATGCCGTGTCGTTCGAGACGGACCGCGCGCGCTTCATCGGCCGCGGCAACACGGCGCAGCTGCCGCTGGCGTTGCAGGAGAGTGGTCCGCTGAGTGGTGGCCACGGTTCCGTGCTCGACCCCATCGTGGCCATCCGCTACGTCATCACGCTCGAACCGGACCAGGCGGTCACGGTCGATAGCGTGACCGGCATGGTGGAGCAGCGCGAGGCGGCGCTGCACCTGATCGACAAATACCAGGATCGCCACCTGGCCGACCGCGTGTTCGAACTGGCCTGGACGCACAGCCAGGTGGTGCTGCGCCAGTTGAATGCCAGCGAAGCGGACGCGCAGTTGTATGCGCGCCTGGCCAATGCCGTGATCTACCCGAATGCGACCCTGCGTGCCGAGGCCGGCATCCTGATCAAGAACCAGCGCGGCCAGTCCGGCCTGTGGGCGTATGCCATTTCCGGCGACTTGCCCATCGTGCTGCTGCAGATACGCGACGTGGCCAATATCGAACTGGCGCGCCAGATGGTGCAGGCGCATGCCTACTGGCGCCTGAAAGGATTGATAGTCGATCTGGTGATCTGGTACGAGGACCAGTCGGGCTACCGCCAGCTGCTGCACGACCAGATCATGGGGCTGATCGCCTCGGGCATCGATGCGCAGGCGATCGACCGCCCGGGCGGCATTTTCGTGCGCCTGGCCGAGCAGATTGCCAACGAAGACCGCATCTTGCTGCAATCGGTGGCGCGCGCCATCATCAGCGACTTGCGCGGCACCCTGGCCGAACAGGTCAAGCGCCCGCCCAGTCCCGTGCTGCGCATGCCGCCGCTGCTGCAGGATTCTGCCCGTGAACAGGGCGGCGTACCGTACCGGGCGCCAAAGCGCGCGCTGATCCTGGAAAATGGCCTCGGTGGTTTTACGCCCGATGGGCGCGAATATGTGATCACCACGGGAGAAGGCACACAGACGCCGGCGCCATGGTCGAACGTGCTGGCCAACGCGCAATTCGGCACCGTGGTGTCGGAAGGCGGCCAGGCGTATACCTGGAGCGAGAATGCGCATGAATTCCGCCTCACGCCATGGCAGAACGACCCTGTCTCCGACCTGTCCGGCGAAGCGTTTTACGTGCGCGACGAGCAAACCGGCCAGTTCTGGTCGCCATCGGCCCTGCCGGCGCGCGGCAGCGGCGACTACGTGACGCGCCATGGCTTTGGCTACAGCATTTTTGAACACAGCGAGGGCGGTATCGCCACCGAATTGTGCACCTATGTAGCGCTCGACGCGGCCGTCAAATACTCCGTCATCAAGGTGCGCAACGACAGCGGCGTGCCGCGCCGTCTGTCCGTCACAGGCTACGTGGAATGGGTGATGGGCGACCTGCGCGCGAAGTCCTGCATGCACGTGGCGACCGAGGTCGACACCATCAGCGGCGCGCTGTTTGCGCGCAATAACTACAACACGGAGTTTTCAGGCCGTGTCGGCTTTTTCAATACCGACGCCAGCATCCGCTCCATCACCTGCGACCGCAATGAATTCATCGGCCGTAACGGCAGTCTGGCGCAGCCGGCGGCGCTGCGGCGCGTGCGCCTGTCCGGCAAGGCGGGCACGGGGCTGGACGCGTGCGCAGCGATCCAGGTGCCGTTTGAACTGCAGCCGGGGCAGGAGCGCGAAATTGTCTTCATCCTCGGCGTGGGCGGGCGCCGCAATGCCGACGCCAGCACCATGGTGCAGCGCCATGCGGGCAAGGATGCGGCACGCGGTGCGCTCGACGCGGTGCGCGCGCACTGGGAGAGTACCTTGGGCGCCGTGCGCATCGAAACGCCCGATCCGTCGCTGGACGTGATCGCCAATGGCTGGCTGATGTACCAGACCATCGCCTGCCGCCTGTGGGCGCGCAGCGGCTATTACCAGTCGGGCGGCGCCTACGGTTTCCGCGACCAGCTGCAAGATGCGATGGCCATGATCCACACGGCGCCGCAGCTGCTGCGCAAGCACTTGCTGCTGTGCGCGGCGCACCAGTTTGTCGAGGGCGACGTGCAGCACTGGTGGCATCCGCCGTCGGACCGGGGCGTGCGCACGCATTGCTCCGACGATTACCTGTGGCTGCCGCTGGCGGCCTGCCGCTATGTGATCGCCACGGGTGACGTCAACGTGCTGTCTGAAGTGGCCCCCTTTATTGAAGGGCGCGCCGTCAAGCCGGAGGAAGACTCGTATTACGACCTGCCCGTGCGTTCGGGCGAGTCGGCCGACCTGTACGAGCACTGCGTGCGTGCCATCCGCCATGGCTTGCGCCTGGGCGTGCACGGCTTGCCCCTGATGGGCTCATGCGATTGGAACGACGGCATGGACAAGGTGGGCGAACACGGCAAGGGCGAGAGCGTGTGGCTGGCCTTCTTCCTGTACGAAGTGCTGCAGCGCTTCGCCGAGGTGGCCGTGCTGCGCGGCGATGCGGCGTTCGCCCAGTTCTGCCGCGACGAAGCCGTGAAACTGGCGGCCAATGTCGAGGAACATGCGTGGGATGGCGAGTGGTACCGGCGCGCGTATTTCGACGACGGCACGCCCTTGGGATCGCACACCAACGAGGAATGCCAGATCGATTCGATTTCGCAAAGCTGGGGCGTGCTGTCGGGCGCGGCCAACAAGGAGCGCGTGGCCGGCGCCATGCGCCAGGTCGATGCGCGCCTGGTGCGCCGAGATTCCGGCGTGATCCAGCTGCTCGATCCGCCGTTCGACAAATCCGATCTCAATCCCGGCTATATCCGCGGCTATGTGCCGGGTGTGCGCGAGAACGGCGGTCAGTACACGCATGCGGCCATCTGGACGGCGATGGCGTTTGCCCGCATGGGCGATGGCGAAAAAGCGTGGGAACTGCTGCGCATGATCAATCCCGTACGCCATGGCGTGGATGCGCAGGCGGTGCAACGCTACAAGGTCGAGCCGTATGTGGTGACGGCCGACGTGTATGCCGTGGCGCCGCACGTGGGGCGCGGCGGCTGGAGCTGGTACACGGGGTCGTCGGGCTGGCTGTACCGGCTGATCGTTGAATCCCTGCTGGGCTTGACGCGCGAAGCGAACATGCTGCGCCTGCTGCCGACCATGCCGGCCGAATGGGACAGCTTCAAGCTGCATTACCGCTTCGGTGCCAGCAGCTATGCCATCACGGTGGAAAAGGCACAGGGGCGGCCCGCAGGACTGTCGCTCGATGGCGTGGCGCAGGAGGGCAACAGCATCGCCCTGCGCGACGAGGGCCGCGAGTATGCGGTGCTATTGCTGGTGTAGTCTTGTCCACGTCTCAAGAAAGCGCGCTGACCGTTCAGGATCAGCGCGCCGGTATGCATGTTGCCGACATTGGTCAGAAGCCCAAAGCCGCGCCCGCGCCCAGCAGGGTCGCCACGCCCAGCACGGCAAACACCAGCGCCGCGATGCCGTGTACCAGTCGCAGTGACACGCGGTTGGCGATCTTGTCGCCCAGGTACACGGCCGGCACGTTGGCCAGCATCATGCCGAAGGTGGTGCCCAGCACGACGGAAACAATGTCGTGGTAGCGCGCCGCCAGCGCCACGGTCGCCACCTGCGTTTTATCTCCCATTTCCGCCATGAAGAAGGCGATCAGGGTGGTCAGGAAGACGCCATACTTGGCCAGCTTCGTCTCGTCTTCGTCGAGCTTGTCGGGGATCAGGGTCCAGGCGGCCATGGCCAAAAAGGAGACGCCGAGTACCCAGCGCAGCACGTCGGGCCCCAGCATGCTGGTGATCCAGGCGCCGACGGCGGCGGCAAACGCGTGGTTGGCGATGGTGGCGACGAGAATCGCCAGCACGATGGGCAAAGGCTTGCGGAATTTGGCCGCCAGCAAAAAGGCCAGGAGTTGGGTTTTGTCGCCGATTTCAGCGAGACCGACGATGCCGGTGGAGATGAGGAATGCTTCCATGAGATTGCAAGAGGTACGCGGGCCGGACGAATTAACCAATGATCCATGGGCGACTCCGGCCCATGCCGCCGCCCTGGATCAATGGTCTCGTCAAGTTCTGCAACCACCTGCACCATGGCCTGCGGGCCAATTATGTTGATACAGGTTCCCGCGGCAAGACCGCGGGACGACTACTCCCCAATGTTCGAGGCGCATCATACGCCAATGCCCGTGCTGGCGCCAGTGCTGCCGGGGCATGGCACTGGCTGGTGTGTGGGACTTCCACAACAATGAGCGATTTGCAAACAGACTCGACTTAGAATGCAGTCTGTCCTCGACTCCCAGATGGAATGCGCCATGCCGGTCCTTGTCCGCTTGCTTGCCTTGTGTTTGACCTTGTTTGCTCCCTTGCCCGGCCTGTGCGCCGCGGCGCCCTTCGACGACAAGTTCCGCCAGCTGGAAGAATTGCTGCCCACGCCGAATAACTACCGCACGGCGTCCGGCGCGCCGGGCCACGCCTACTGGCAGCAGCGCGCCGATTACGTGATCCGCGCCACCTTGGACGAAGCGCGCCGCGAAATCACGGCCAGCGAGCAGATCACCTACCACAACCGCTCGCCGGACAGCCTGGCGTATCTGTGGCTGCAGCTGGACCAGAATGGCTTGCGCCAGGATG
This sequence comes from Janthinobacterium sp. PSPC1-1, assembly GCF_049897625.1. Classification (NCBI taxonomy): domain Bacteria; kingdom Pseudomonadati; phylum Pseudomonadota; class Betaproteobacteria; order Burkholderiales; family Oxalobacteraceae; genus Janthinobacterium; species Janthinobacterium sp. PSPC1-1. The sequence continues at coordinate 471,018 of NZ_JAFCWP010000002.1, forward strand.
CTGACCAGCGCCGCGTCCTGAGCGCGCCGTCGCGGCAGGCCTGGCTCAGCGGCACCGAAGAGGAAGCGCTGAAATTCGAAGACTTGCGCGCCCTCCATGCGGGCCGAGAATTCGACGGCGGCTTCAAGCTCACCGCCGTGAAGGCAGCCAGCGGCAAGCCGCTGCCGTATGTGGTCAACCAGACCATGCTGCGTATCGATTTGCCGGTGGCGCTGGCACCCGGCCAGAGCATCAGCTTTGGCATCGACTGGTCCTATAAAATTAATGACCAGAAGGTGCTGGTCGAGCGCTCCGGCTATGAATATTTTGAAGACGACAAGAACACGATTTTTCAGATCGCACAGTGGTTTCCACGCATGGCCGCGTATTACGATGCCGTTGGCTGGCAACACAAGCAATTCCTCGGCTCCGGTGAATTCACGCTGGAGTTCGGCGACTACGAGTTGTACCTGACGGTGCCGGGCGACCACGTGGTGGCCGCCACGGGCGAGCTGCAAAATCCTGCCAGCGTGTTGAGCGCGGCGCAGCGCGAACGCCTGGCGCGCGCAAAAAACAGCAATACGCCGCTGCTGGTGATCACGCCCGCCGAAGCGCTGGCGGCGGAAAAGGGCCGCGCGGCGGGCATGAAAACCTGGCACTTCAAGGCGGCCAATGTGCGCGACGTGGCGTGGGCGTCGAGCCGCAAGTTCATCTGGGATGCGCAGGGGCTGGACAGCGGCGGCAAGCGCGTGATGGCCATGTCTTACTATCCGAACGAGGGCAACCCGCTGTGGCAGCAGTACAGCACGCGCGCCGTCGTGCACGCGATCGAGCAGTACAACAAGTACAGTTTCGACTATCCGTATCCGAACGCGATTTCCGTCAACGGCGCCGTGGGCGGCATGGAGTATCCGATGATTGCGTTCAATGGCGGGCGCCCCGTGAAGGACAAGAAGACGGGCGAACTCACGTATTCGAAGACGGCAAAATATGACCTGATCGGCGTGATCATCCACGAAGTGGGACACAATTACTTCCCCATGATCGTCAACTCGGACGAGCGCCAGTGGACGTGGATGGACGAGGGCCTCAATTCCTTCCTGCAGTACCTGGCCGAGCAGGCGTGGGAAGAGCATTTCCCGTCCTGGAATGGCGAGCCGCGCAAGATCGTCGACTACATGCGCAGCCAGAACCAGGTGCCCATCATGACCAATTCCGAGTCCTTGTTGCAGTTCACGGCGAACGCCTACGACAAGCCGGCCACGGCGCTCAACATCCTGCGCGAAACCATTTTAGGACGCGAACTGTTCGACTTCGCCTTCAAGCAGTACGCCTTGCGCTGGAAGTTCAAGCGGCCCACGCCGGCCGACTTTTTCCGCACCATGGAAGACGCTTCCGGCACCGACCTGGACTGGTTCTGGCGCGGCTGGTTTTATACCACCGATGCGGTTGATATCAGCATCGACGGCATCAGCGAATATGGCGTGAGCACGAAGAATCCGGAAACGGAAAAGGCGTGGAAGAAGGCGCAGAAGGCGGCGCAGCCGATTTCGATCTCGGACCAGCGCAACAAGGCGTTGCCGAAGAAGGTGGAGCTGGACCCCGCGCTGAAGGATTTCTATAACCGGCACGATGACTTCACGGTCACCAACAAGGACCGCAACAGCTATGCGGAAGAGCAGGAAACGCTGGAGCCGTGGGAGAGAAAGCTGCTGGAGCAGCGCAACATGGGCAAGCATCTGTACCTGGTCGATTTTTCGAACATCGGCGGCCTGGTGATGCCGCTGATCCTGGAAATCGAACTGAAAAGCGGCAAGAAGATCATCGAGCGCGTGCCGGCCGAAGTGTGGCGCTATGCGCCGCACAAGATCAGCAAGGTCATCGTCACGGACGAGCCGATGGTGGGGCTGGTGCAAGACCCGTACTGGGAGACGGCTGATATCGACACCAGCAACAACGCCTGGCCGAGAAAAATCACGCCATCGCGCCTGGAGTTGTTCAAGCTGGACCGCGACAAGAATAACCTGATGAAGGATTTTAATACGCCGCTGAAGGCGCCCGAGGCCAAGCCCGAAGTCCGGCCAGATACGAAATAGGAAAAAAGCGCCGGCCAGCCCGGCGCTTTTTTCTGCCGGCCTGCGCCGGAAGTGCTATTCTGCGCGACGCCCCGGCGCACACGGACCGGGGCTTTCGCAAATCATTCAAAAGACGACCATGCAAACTTTGACCTTCCTGCGCGCGCTGGGCTGTGCGCTACTTTGCCAGGTGACCCTGGCAGCGCACGCCGATCCCCTCAGCTACGCGCGTTACGACCAGGTGCGTACGCGCGACCTGCAGCTGGACCTGAAAGCCGATTTCAAGCAAAAAACGCTCTCCGGATATGCCGAGCTGTCACTGAACTGGATCGACCCGGCGGCGCGCACCCTGGTGCTCGATACGCGCGATTTGTCGATCGCGAAAGTGCAGGTACAGGACAAGCGCGGCGCATGGCAGATGGCGCCGTATCAGCTGGACAAGGCCGACCCGGAAAAGGGCCAGGCGCTGCGCATCACCACCACGGACCAGCCGGGCAAAGTGCGCGTCTACTATCACACGGCGCCGAACGCCATCGCGCTGCAGTGGCTCACGCCGCAGCAGACCATGTCGGGCAAGCTGCCTTTCATGTTCAGCCAGTCGCAAAGCATCAATGCCCGCTCGTGGGTGCCATCGCAGGACACGCCGGCCGTGCGTTTTACCTACAGCGCGCGCATCGATGCGCCAGCGGGCATGCGCGTCGTGATGAGCGCCGAGAATGACGACAAGGCGACGGGCAAGGGCGGCTGGAAATTCAGGATGCCGCAGCCGATTCCATCGTACCTGCTGGCCATTGCCATCGGCGAACTGGAAGTGCGCAAACTTGGTCCCCGTTCGGCCGTGTATGCCGAGCCACCGCGCATCAAGGCGGCCGAATACGAGCTGGCCGACACGGAAAAGATGATCCAGGCGGCCGAAGCGCTGTACGGGCCGTATGGTTGGGGACGCTATGACATGATCGTGCTGCCGCCATCGTTCCCCTACGGCGGCATGGAAAACCCGCGCCTGACCTTCCTTACGCCGACCATGATCGCGGGCGACCGCAGCCTGGTCGACCTGATCGCGCATGAACTGGCCCACTCGTGGTCGGGCAACCTGGTCACCAACGCCTCGTGGAAGCACATGTGGCTCAACGAAGGTTTCACCACCTATGTCACCACGCGCATCGTCGAGCAGTTGTATGGCAGCGAAGTGGCGCAGATGGGCGTGCAGGTCGACCAGGAAGAACTGGCCGCCTCGATCCGCGAATTGCCGGCGGCGAAAACGGCGCTGATCACGCGCGATGCGGACGCCAACCCGGCGGAAACGTACACGGATGACGGCATCATTTATCCGAAGGGCGCCTGGTTCCTGGCCACCATGGAACGCCGTGCCGGCCGCGCCGTGTTCGATCCTTTCCTGCGCGGCTGGTTCGACCAGCATGCGTTCCAGAGCGTGACGACGGAGCAGTTCATCGCCTACCTGCGCAAGAACCTCCTGGCGCAGCATCCGGACGTGATGCCGCCAGCGGAACTCGATGAATGGCTGTATGGCACGGGCGTGCCGGCCAGCGCGCAGCGCGTCGTCTCGCCGCGCCTGGCGCTGCTCGACCAGCACCGTGACGCCTGGCTCAAGGGCGAGCTGTCCACCAAAGACCTGGGCATGGAAAAGTGGATCGCCATCGAATCGATGCACTTCCTGAACGACATCAATAACAAGGCCAGCGCGGCGCAATTGCGTGAACTGGACCAGGTCTACGGCGTGGGCAAGAGCGGCAACAATGAAGTCGCCTACCGCTTTTATCTCGCTGCCGTGAACGCCGGCTACGACGTGCGCCAGCCCTTGCAGGCATTCCTGATGAGCGTGGGTCGCCAGAAGTTCGTCGTGCCCCTGTACGGCGCCTTGATGAAGACGCCGCAAGGCCATGCCTGGGCCAAGGACGTGTATGCGCAGGCGCGTGAACGCTACCACCCGGTGACGCAGGAAAGCGTCGATAAATTGATGGCCGCGCAAGCGCATTGAACCTTATTTGGACATCCTGACCATGCATACCATGAACCGCCTCGCCGCCGCCATCGTGCTGGCGTTTTCCAGCATCACCATGCCGGCGCTGGCAGCCGATGACATCCCCGTCGTTGCTGCTGCTTTGGCCCCCGCGCCGGCCTTCGACCTTGAGCGTGACGTCGCCACTGCCCTGAAAGTGTTCGACGTGCCCGGCATGGCGATCGCCATCGTCAAGGATGGCAAGGTCATCACCGCCAGGGGCTTTGGCGTACGCAAGCTGGGCGAACCGGCATCCGTCGACGCCAAGACGCTGTTCGAAGTGGCATCGAACTCGAAGGGTTTCACGGCCGCCGCGCTGGCCATGCTGGTTGACGAAGGCAAGCTGGCCTGGGACGATCCCGTCACCAAACATTTGCCCGGCTTCCAGATGCACGATTCCTACGTGACGGGCGCCATGACCATCCGCGACTTGCTGACGCACCGCAGTGGCCTGGGCCTGGGTGCGGGCGACTTGCTGTGGTGGCCCACCACCACGTTCAGCACGGACGAAATCATCGAGAAGCTGCGCTACATCCGCCCGGCCACGAGTTTTCGCAACAGCTATGCCTACGATAACCTGCTGTACATCGTCGCCGGCAAGATCATCGCCGACAAGGCGGGGAAAAGCTGGGGCGAGGCCATGCACGAACGCATCCTGGCGCCGCTGGGCATGACGGGCACCACCACCAGCCTGGCGGAAAACGTGGGTAACCCCGACGTCGCCAATGCGCACAGCAAGATCGACGGCAAGATCGCCGCCGTCAAATCCATGCCCGTGCCGAACGCCGTGGGCGCCGTCGGCATCAACACGAATGCGGAAGATATCGCCAAGTGGATGATGGTGCTGCTCGACGAAGGCAAGATCGCCGGCGTGAAAGACAAGGATGGCAAGGACGCGCGCCTGTTCAGCGAAAAGCAGGGCCGCGAGATGTGGACGGCGCAAACGCCGATCAAGATTGCCGAGCCTAAACCGGCACTGGCCGCCACAAAACCGAACTTCAGCGCGTATGGCCTGGGCTTCCAGCTGCGCGACTACAAGGGCATGAAAGTGGCCATGCACGGCGGCGCGCTGCAGGGCTTTTATTCGCGCGTGGTGATGGTGCCGGAAGCGAAACTGGGCGTGGCCATACTCACCAATGCAGAAAATGGCGGTTCCATGACGGCGCTGCAATGGCGCATCCTCGACCATTACCTGCAGGCGCCGGCGTCGGACTGGCTGGCGCTGGTGGCCAAGGTGGAGGAGGAGCAGCATGCCGAAGAGGTGAAAAAGCAGGGCAAGGCGTCGAGCGCGCGCGCGGCGAAATCGCAGCCATCGCTGCCGCTGGCCGCGTATGACGGCGAGTACGAGGATGCCTGGTATGGCAAGGTCGTGATCAAGCCGGAAGGGAAAAAACACATCCTCAGCTTCACACGCACGCCGGACCTGACGGGCGAGCTGGAACACTGGCAGCACGACACCTTCATCGTGCGCTGGAAGGAGCGCAATTTCAACGCCGATGCCTACGTGACGTTCTCCCTCAATCCCGATGGCAGCATCGACCGCGTGAAAATGGCGCCCGTGTCGGCCGAGACGGATTTCAGCTACGACTTCCAGGACCTGAGCCTGGTGCCGGTGAAACCCAAGGAAGTAAAAAAATAAACCGGTAGGTCGGGTTAGCGCGCAGCGCGTAACCCGACGCCACTACCGCCGACGCCATCACCGCCGCCAACGATGTTGTCGGATTACGCGCGGCGTTGCCGCGCTAAGCCGACCTACTTGACGAACTTCAGGGTCATGCGGTCGCTCTCGCCGATGGCCGTGTATTTGGCCCGCTCGACATCCTTGTTGGCGTAGGTGGGCGGCAAGGCCCAGACGCCGCCCTGATGGTCTGCCGTGTCTTTCGGATTGGCGTTGACCTCGGACCTGGCCGCCAGCTTGAAGCCTGCGCCTTCGGCCAGCTTGATCACATACGCTTCGTGCATGTAGCCGCTGCTGGCCGTGGCATCTTGTGCCTTGCTGGCCGGCAGGCGGTGCTCAACGACGCCGAACACGCCGCCCGGTTTCAGGCTGTCATACACTTCCTTGAACAAGGTCTGCATGCCTGTTTCGCCGATGGGTATCCAGTTGTGGATATTGCGGAAGGTGAGCACCATGTCGGCCGTGCCCTTGGGCGCGATGCGGTAGGTGGTGGGCGGTGCGAAGGCACCGATCTCCACCTTGCCGAAAGCGGCGGGATTGGCGTCGAGTTTTTGCTGGAAGCGCGCCGCGCCACGGCGTGCGCCTTCGCTGGTGGATTGAGGATCGTTGCCGGCGGCGATCAGCTTGCCGTTGTCGCGCAGGTAGGGCGCCAGGATCTCCGTGTACCAGCCGCCGCCAGGCGCCAGCTCCACCACCGTCATGCTCGGCTTGATGCCGAAGAACGTCAGTGTTTCATACGGGTGCCGGGCGCTGTCGCGCAGCGCGTTGGCCGGCGTGCGTGCACTGCCGGCGATGGCCGCCTTCAAGGCTGCGTCGCCGCTGTCGGCCGCCAGTGCCGCACCGCTGCCGCCGCAGGCCAGCATGACCGTCAGGGCCGCGGCCAGGGATACTCGCTTCATCATCATCTGCTCCATTCATGAGTGGGTCGATTGGTGGCTATCGCCATCAACGCCGATCATCGGGCAAGCACGCTGGCCGGTCAAGCGGATTCCGCCGGCCATGCGGCGGCATACGCGGGCATGTCGCTGGTGTTGAGCGCATCGGCGATGGCCGCGCCACGGCCGTGCGTAAAAGGCAGTTCGCCCGTCCAGACGACGTGCGCCATGTCGCCCGCGTCGTCGAGCGGGCCACCCTTGCGCTGCTTGACGGCGCATTCGTCGAGCGCGATGCGCAGCACGGTGGTGGCCGCGTATTCCTTGGCGTTGCCGCCGCGCACCTGCGCCAGGCGTCCCGGCGCCAGCTTTTCCATCAGCGCATCCATGGCCGCATGCTGCTGGCCGATGTCGCTCACCTTGTCAAACTGCCCGTAGACCATCGCCGAGCGGTAGTTCATGGTGTGATTGAATGCCGAGCGCGCCAGCACCAGGCCGTCGAGATGTGTGATGGTCACGCACACGTCGGTATCGTTGACGAGTTGCTTGAGCATGCGGCTGCCGTTCGAGCCATGGATGTACAGGTGGCCGTCGATGCGCCAGCAGGCGGTCGGGATGCAATGGCTGCCCTTGTCGTCGCGGAAGGCGATATGGCACAGGAAGGCGGCGTCGACGATGGCATACAGGGTGGCTTGCTCGTAGCTGGCCAGTTCGGCGACGCGGCGCACGCGGGTACGGGGGCTGGGAGGGAGGGCGACAGCGGTCATGGCGAAAATCCGGTTGGTTGAGGAAGCAGGCCGCACTATAATCGGCATCTGGCCCTGAAAAAAGATCCAGAAGTTAGAAATAATTTAGAGCCATAACGGGAGTCGCATGGATTATGCATTGCTGCTGAACGCTTTCGAACGCACGCACCGCGAGCGGGGCTGGTCGCGCCAGCGCCTGCTGCATGAATGCCTGCGCGCGGCGATCCGCGGTGGCCAGCTGGCTCCCGGCACGCGGCTGGCCGCCACGCGCGTGCTGGCGGCCGAACTGGGACTGGCGCGCAATACCGTGCTGTACGCCTACGAGCAGCTGGCCAGCGAAGGTTTTGTCTTGCCGGACCGGCGCGGCACCGTGGTCGCCGGCAACGTCGGCCGGTCGGTGGTGGCGCCGCCGGCCGGTAGCAAGGATGGCTTGTCGCGCCGCGCACAACATTTGCGCGGCGTGGCGGGACAGGACAGGAATGCGACGGTGGTGTTTCCCGCCGACGCGATGGGGGCGTTCGCGCCGGGCGTGCCGGCGCTGGATGAATTCCCGCTGGCGCAGTGGCGGCGCATGCTGGACCGCGCGTGGCGCGCGCTGACGCCGCGCCAGCTCAATTACGGCGACCCTGCCGGCGAGCCGCAGCTGCGCATGGCCATCGCCGACCATTTGCGCGCCGCGCGCGGCGTCGTGTGCGATGCGGGCCAGGTGTTCATCACGGATGGCACGCAGAGCAGCCTGGATGTGTGCTTGCGCGCCTTTGCCGACCAGGGCGACACCTTGTGGATCGAGCACCCCGGCTATGGCGGCGCGCTGGCGGCGGGTCGTGGCGCCGGCCTGCAGGTGACGGGTATCGCCGTCGACATGGATGGCATCGCACCGACGGACGACGACTGGAACGCGGCGCCGCCGCGCCTGATCTACACCACGCCGTCGCACCAGTATCCGACCGGCAGCGTGCTCAGTCCCGCGCGCCGCATGACGCTGCTCGAACGTGCCCGCGCCTTTGGCGCCCTGATCATCGAAGACGATTACGACAGCGAATTTCGCCATGGCGGCCCGCCCCTGGCGGCCATGCAGGGACTGGTGGCCGACGCGCCCGTCGTGTATCTGGGCACGTTCAGCAAGACCATGTTTCCGGCCTTGCGCCTGGCCTTTATTGTCGTGCCGGCAGGGCTGGCCGGGGCCTTCGCGCAGATGCAGGCGCAGGGCGCCACACGGGGGCGCGTGGCCGAACAGCTGGCGCTGGCCGAGTTCCTGCGCAGCGGCCTGTTTGCGCGCCACGTGCGTCGCATGCGCCGCCTGTATTGCCAGCGCCGCGACGCCTTGAGCGAGGCATTGCAGCGCCATGCGTGTGCGGGCGCGGTCATCCATGGCGGCACGGCCGGCATGCACCTGGCGCTGCGTTTTCAAGACGTCCAGTGGGATGACCTGGCGTTGAGCCGCAGCGCTGCGCAGGACGGCATCGTGGCGCTGGCGTTGTCCGCGCACGGCACGGGTGAGAGGAGGGGCGAGGGCGCCGGCTGGAATGGTTTCCTGCTCGGTTATGCGCAGGTGCCGGCTGAAAACATGGACGGTCTGGCGCGCCGCCTGGGCGCGCTGCTGCCGGCGTGATGCGGCGCTACGGCCTTACTGCTGGTCCTGCATCCACTGCTTCAAGCCGTTGACCCAATTCTTGGCGGGCAGGTTGAATTGCTTCTTGATGGTGGCGGCGCGTTCGTACAAGTCGCTGAAGTCGAGCGATGGCGATTTTTTGAAGGCCAGCACGACGATGTTTTCATCTTCCGTTTCCGGCACCCAGACAACGGCGTCGAAGACCAGTTCCATCGCCTGCAAGTTCTTGTCGTAGTTGGGGAAGTCGCCGAAGACATTCGTGCACATGATGCCGTCGTCTGCCAGGCAGTCGAAGCAGGCCTGGTAGAACTCGGGCGTGTCGAGCACGGGACCGCGCGCGTCTTCGTCGTACAGGTCCACTTGCAGCGCATCGACCGTGCCATGGTTGGCAGGATCGAGCACGAAGTCGAGCGCATTCATTTCGCGCACGTCGAGGCGCGCGTCGTTCGGCGGCAGCGCGAACTGGGCGCCGCAGATGGCGATCACGTTCGGATTGAGTTCGATGGCTGTGACCGTGGCATCGGGGAAGCGGCGGTAGCTGAATTTGGTCAGCGCAGCGCTGCCCAGTCCCAGCTGCACGATGCGTTTTGGCTGCGTCTTGAACAGCATCCACATCATCATCATCTGCACGTATTCGAGCTCGATGGCATCGGGTTTGTCCAGGCGCATGGCGCCCTGCACCCACTTGGTACCCAGGTGCAGGTAGCGGATGCCGCGGTGTTCGGTGGTGGTGGCCGGCGGGTGGCCCGGGTGGCTGAAAGCGGTATGGCTGGTGGAGGTAAAGTCGGTCGTCATGGCGTCAGTGTAGCAGCCGACTGAAAAAAAGACGCCGAGGCGTCTTTTGGGTGGGGAGATCAAGATTGTTTGCGGCGCCGTGCCAGAAAGCCCAGCAGGCCCGGGCCGGCCAGCATCATGGCATCCGTTTGCGGTGCGGCAACCGGGGCAAGGTTCAGCAGGGAAGAATCAATGTCACCGCCAGTCCACCGCCTTCGCGGTTGGCCAGGGTGATGCGTCCGCCATGCGCTTCGGCGATCTCGCGCGCCAGGGCCAGGCCCAGTCCCGTACCGCTGCGTTTGGTGGAGTAAAACGGCACCAGCGCGTTTTCCAGCACGGCGCCATTCATGCCCGGCCCCCGGTCGCGCACTTCGATGCGCAACTGGCCTTGCGCCTGGCTGACGTGCAGCCCGATGTGCTGGAGCTTGGAGCCGGACTCCAGCGCATTCTTGAGCAGGTTCAGCAGCGCCTGCTGCATTTGCGCCGCATCGAACACGGCTGCCTGCGCCGGCGGCGGTCCGTCGAGCGTGAAGGCCGCTTGCGAAGCCAGGCTGTCGAGGAAGGGTTGCCACTCGCATGGCGCCAGGCGCGGCGCGGGCAGCTTGGCAAAGCGCGCATAGCCGAGGATGAAGGTTTCCAGGTGACGCGTGCGTTCCTCGATGGTGGCGAGGATTTGCGGCAGGCGTTCGGTCTGGCCGCGGCGTACCAGCTCGGCGCCGGAATGGGCCAGCGAGGCCAGTGGCGCCAGCGAGTTGTTGAGCTCATGGCTGATGACGCGGATGACTTTTTTCCAGGTCTGTACTTCCTGGCGCCGCAGTTCCAGGGTCAGTTGGCGCAGCAGCAGCAGTTCATGCTTGCGCCCATTCAGGCTGAAGCTGCGCCGCGCCAGGTGATACACCTCTTCCTGTTCCCCTTCGCCGCTGGTAAACAAGCCGTCGTTGCGGCGCGCCAGCGCCTCGGCCAGGGCCGGCGCTGCCTCGCGCACGATGTCGGCCAGGTGGCGTCCTTCGAGCCGGCGGCCGTGGTGCAGCAACTGGCGCGCGGCCAGGTTGGCGTAGACGATGGCGCTGCCCTCGGCCACCAGCAGCATGGCCACCGGCGTGTTTTGCACCATGGTGTCGAGCAGCAGTTCGCGCTGCACCAGGTCCAGGCGCTGCTTGCGCAGCACGTCGCCCAGCGCATTGTGGGCCGCCACCAGGTCGGCCAGTTCATCGTTCTGCGGCCAGCGCAAGCTGAAGCCGAAGTCGCCATCCTGGTAGCTGGCGACCGTGCCGCTCAAGGCGCGAAACAGCGACAGCATCGATTGCAGCTGCGCGCGGATGGTAATGACGGCCACCGGCAGCACGCACAGCAGGGTGCCCGCCAGTACCAGCAGCGGCTGGCCTGGCAAAAAATGCGCGAGCAGCAGGGCGATGACGATGCCCAGCACCAGCAAGGTGACGATCAGCGCCGTCCAGCGCGTGAGCAGGGAGAGGCGCATGGGACGCAATGCCATCAGCCGCGCGCGATGCCCAGGCGTTCCATGCGCCGGTACAGCGCCTGGCGCGACAGGCCCAGTTCCTGCGCTGCCTGCGCCACCACGCCGTGCGCGCGCGCCAGGGCGGCAACGACGCTGTCGCGGTCCGGTTCCGTCGCGGCGGCATCCTGCGGCGCGCGCGGCGATGCAACATCCGCCAGCGGCAAACCCGTTTCCTGCGCACCGATCACCGGGCCGGCCGTCAGCAGGCTGGCGCGCTGCATGACGTTTTTCAGTTCGCGCACATTGCCCGGCCAGCCGTGCGCCAGCAGGGTGGCCTGTGCCTGCGCGTCCAGGGTTTTTTCGCTGCCCAGGAAATGCCGCGCCAGTACCAGGATGTCCAGCGGGCGCTGGGCCAGCGGCGGCAGGCGCAGTTCGATCACGTTCAAGCGGTAGAACAGGTCTTCGCGAAACGTGCCCGCCTTGATCATCGCCGGCAGGTCGGCGTTGCTGGCGCTGATGACGCGCACTTTCACTTGCCGCTCGCGGTTTGAGCCGAGGCGCTCGAAGCGTCCCGTTTCCAGCACGCGCAGCAGTTTCATTTGTCCGGCCAGCGGCAGGTTGCCGATCTCGTCGAGGAACAGCGTGCCGCCGTCGGCCGCGTCGAACTTGCCATCGCGCGCGCGCGTGATGCCGGTATAGGCACCCGCCTCGGCGCCGAACAGTTCCGCCTCGATCAGCTCCACCGGCACGGCGCCGCAATTGAGCACGACGAAGGGACCGCTGGCGACCTGCGAATTGGCTTGCACGATGGCGGCGATGCGTTCCTTGCCGCTGCCGTTCGGCCCTGAAATGAGCACGGGCACGTCGGCGCGCGCCACCTGGCACGCCAGGTGCACCACTCTTTCGGTGGCCGGGTCTTGCCACACCATGCCGCGCAAGTCGAAGTCGTGTTCCAGGGCGTGGCGCTGGCGCCGCTCGGCCACCACGCGCTGGCGCAGCGCGCGGTTGGCCTGTCCCAGTTCCAGCAGGTTCTGCACGGAAGCGATCAGGCGCCGGTCATCCCATGGCTTGGCCAGGTAGTCGGCCGCACCGGACTTGATCAGGTCGACGGCCGCGTCGAGCTGGGTCCATGCCGTCAGCAGGATCACGGGCAGGTCCGGGTAGCGCGCGCGGATGGCGTGGAACAGCGCGCTGCCTTCCTCGCCCGAGGTGGTGTCGGCCGTGAAGTTCATGTCCTGCACCACCAGGTCGATGGCGTGGCGCTCGAGCAGGTGCATTCCCTCCTCGGGCGAGGCGGCGCGCACGGCGTCGATCTCGTGCAGGGAAAACAGCACGTCCAGCGCGATGGCCACGGCGGCATTGTCGTCAATAATCAGTACGGTAGGCATGCGCGCAGCATATCACTCAGGTGCCGGCTCAGGTACTGCGGGTGGCAGTGGCTGGCGAAATGCTGGCTGCGCGCCATGCCGGGCCGTACACGGCGCCCAGGCCCAGTAGCCAGAAGACGGCCGCGCCACCCAGCAGGTAGGGCAGGGGCAGGCGTGCCATTTCCAGCTGGCTCACCAGCAGCTGGTTCAAGCCCAGGGCCAGCAGCACGCCGGCAGCCACGCCGACGCTGGTGATCATGAAATTCTCCGTCAAAAAATAGCGCAGGATGTCGACGCGGCGCGCGCCCAGGGCGCGCCGCACGCCGATCTGTTTCCTGCGCTGCGTCACCCACAGGCTGGCGATGCCGACGATGCCGCTGGCGGTGACCAGCAGCAGCAGGGCCGAAACCGTGATCAGCATCCACGACATCGCGCGGTCGGCGCGGTAGCGCGTGTCGCGGTCTTCATCGAGCGTGCGCAGGCGTACGATCAGCTTGTCCGGCGTGGCTGCGCGGATGGCCTGCTCGGCTTCTTTCATCACGCGGTCGCGCTGGCCCGCTTCGGCACGGATGGTCAGCAGGGTATCGCCGTCGCCCGTCAGGCGTACGGGAAACAGCACCGAATACTCGCCCTTGTCACCCACTTCCGCCCCCTGGCTCTGCAGCCGCTCGACGACGCCGACGACTTGCAATTGCTGCGCTCCTTCGCCGGTACCCAGGAAGAGGGGCATGCCCAGCGCACTGCCGCCACCAGGGTGGATTTTCTCGGCCATTGCCCGCGTGACGATGACTTGCGGGGGGAATTCTTCCGTCACGTTCTGGTCGATTTCGACGATCTCGCCTGGCGTGAAGTCACGTCCTTCCAGCAGCTGCAGCCCCCAGGTCTTGATCAGGGGGTCGGGCGTGATATACACGGCGGCAATGGCGGAACTATTTTCCTGCTTGCGGCTGGCGGCGAAGCCGCTGTTGCTGCCATTGCGCGACAACGGTACCTGGCTCACCTGCGCTACCGAGACGACGCCCGGCACGGCGCGCGCGGCCGCGGCCAGGCGCTTTTGCAGCGCGAGTTCTTCGTTGTGACCCAGCGGGCGCAGGTTGCGCGCCAGCAGGTGGAAGACGTCGCCCTCCGCCGCCACGCCGCTGGGTCGCGCCGCCACTTCCTGGCGCACGTTGACGATATGCAGGGCATTGGCCAGGATGGCCAGGCTCAGGGCTACTTGCACGGCGACCAGGATGGCGCCGGTTTTGCTGCGCATCAGCGCAGACAGGATGGGTCGGATTTCCATGGTGATCCTATTCGTGTGCGGTTGATTCTGTCATTGGGATTTGAGCTGGATGGCCGGCGTCACCTGGCAGGCGCGCCAGGTCGGCAGCAGGCCCGCCAGGATCGCTGCGGCCACCGAGATGACGAAGGTCATGGCCAGCATCACCCAGTCCATGTGCGCGGCGACGGTCAGCTGCTTCGACTGCATGCCGATCAGTGCCAGCGCACCGAAGGACAGCAACAGTCCCAATATGCCGCCGGCCAGGCCGATGACGGTGGTCTCGACGAGGAACTGGCGGAAGATATCGCTGCGCGAGGCACCCAGTGCGCGGCGGATGCCCACCTCGGCGGCGCGTACCGAGAACTTGGCCAGCAGCAGACCGATGGTGTTGACCAGGCACAGGGCCAGAAAACCGAAGGCCAGCCAGGCCGACAGCTTGTTGTCATTGCCCACCACGCGCAGGTGCACCAGCCATTCATCGATGCTGAACAGCTGGTTGGGGGCATTGCGCTTCAGGCGGCCCAGCTTGCGCTGCTCCTGCGCATAGCTGTCGAGGTAGTTTTGCAATTCGCCGCGCTGGCCGTCGTTGGCCATCTCGAACCAGAACTGCATCCACGTGCATTCCGAATCGAGCGTGCCCTGGTAGCCCGGCTCCCGGTTGCCGCTGCAGTTCATGCTGCCGTTATGGCTGGTCTGGTGGCGGATCGCGCTGGTAAACGGGATGAAGTAACTGTCCTCGCTGCCAAAGGCGCCGCTGCCGATGATGCGATGGATGCGCGGCACGGGTTCCCATTTATCGAGCACGCCCGTGATCTGGTATTGGAAACCCATGAGCGTCATGCGCTGGCCCACAGGATTGCTGTCGCCGTACAGCTTTTCTGCCAGCTTGCGCGACAGGACGATGACGTCGGCACCGGCGGCATCGTCGGCCTCGCTCCATGGCTGGCCATGCAGAAAGGGCGTCTCGAACATGGGAAAGAAATCGCGGTAGGCGGCCAGGCCTTGCGACGTGAAGGCGCCGATGTCCTTGCGCTGCGGCTCGATGGCACCGCCCACGCCGTACATGACGCTGCGCCGCTCGCCCATTTTGCTGTTCTGGAAATTGACGGCGTCGCGGTAGCTGAGCTGCTTGTCGCCCGATGCATTTCCCGGCGTATAGCCGGAGAGGGAGCCATTGTCGACCAGCGGCACGAACATGCGGCCATTCTTGTGCGGCAGGGGATTGCCCGACATGACATGCAGGATGGTCAGGGTAGAGATGCTGGCGGCCACGCCGATGGCCAGGGTCAGCACCATCAGTGCCGTCAGGGCTGGGTTGCGGCGCAGGCTGCGCAGGCCGAGCAGAAAGTAGTACTGGAACATGGGCTATCCTCAGACAGTGGCGGCGTTGTTGCCGGCCTTGGCCTGGCTGCTGGCCAGCGTCGGCCCCTTGTGCGCCAGGTCCGAGACCTGGCCATCGATGATGTGCACGTTACGCTGCGAGCGCAGTGCCAGTTCGGGATCATGCGTGACCATCAGGATGGTGGTGCCTTGCGCGTTGATGTCTTCCAGCAGTTCCATCACGCCGCGCGCCATTTGCGTGTCCAGGTTGCCGGTCGGTTCATCGGCCAGCAACAGTTTGGGCGAGCCGGCCAGCGCGCGCGCGATCGCCACGCGCTGCTGCTGGCCGCCCGACAGTTCGGCCGGATAGTGTTTCATGCGCGAGGCCAGTCCCACCTTGGCCAAGGCATCCTCGATGCGTTCGCGCCGCTCGGCACTGTTGAAGCCCCGATAGCGCAGCGGCACGTCGACATTGTCGAACAGCGACAGATCGGGAATCAGGTTGAAGCCCTGAAAGATGAAGCCGAGTTTTTCATTGCGCAGGCGCGAGCGGGCATTGTCGTTCATGCCCTTCACGTTAACGCCGTCGAGGATGTATTCGCCGTCGGTGAATTCTTCCAGCAGGCCAGCGATGTTCAGAAAGCTCGTCTTGCCGGAGCCGGAAGGGCCTGTGACGGTGACGAATTCACCTTGCTTGACGTGGATGTCGAAGCCGCGCAGCGCGTGCGTTTCGATCATGTGGGTGCGATAGACTTTGTTCAGATTTTGCATGCGCAGCATGGTGGACCTCTTGATGGAATGGAGTGGATGCAGCTGATTAATTGAGGGAGATGCGGGCAGCGTTTTCAAACGATTCCGTGCCGGCGACGACGACCTTGTCGCCCAGCTTCAGGCCATCGAGAATTTCCACGGATGAGACACTGGTAGCGCCCATCTTGATGGGGGTGCGGATGGCTACGCCGTCGCGCACCACATAGGCGAAACGGCCGCCTTCTGCCTCGACGAAGGGGCCGCGCGCCAGCATCAGCACATTCGGCTTTTCGTCGATCAGCAGGCGCGCCGTGATGCGCTGGTTTTGCCGTAGCCCTGCCGGCTGTTCGCCGTTGAAGCGCACGCGCGCCAGCACCTGGTTTTTCACTACTTCCGGCGACAGCGCCGAGAGTTTTCCTGTCGCCTTGATGGCACCCGTTTCGATTTCCGCGCTCATGCCCAGGCCGATATCTGCCACATACGTTTCTGGCACTTCCAGCTCCACTTCCAGCTGCGACAGGTCGACCAGGGTCATCAGCGCCGTATTGGCTTGCACCACGCTGCGGTTGGCGACCGACAGGGTGCCGATGAAGCCGTTGACGGGGGCGCGCACGGTCAGTTCGTCGACCCTGCGCTGGGCGTTGTCACGGCTCAGGCGCTGGCGTTCCAGTTCATTCGCCTTGGTTTTCAAGGCCAGGGTCACGTCCTCGCTTTCCAGGCCCGCCGCCTGCGAAGCGTGCTTGCTGCGGATGTCGGCCGAATTGAGCGCGTCCTTGGCCTTCTGGTAATCGATCTTGGCGATGATGCCCACTTGCGCCACGCTTTCGTAGCGTTCCAGGGTACGCTGCGCTGACAGGCGTTCGATTTCCGCCGTATCGGCTTCGCGCCGCGCCAGCAGCTTCTGCTTCTTGGCCAGGATCTGCTGGCGTGCCACCTCGGCTTCCAGTTGCTGCACGCTCGATTGCTCCCGTTTCAGGGCGTCGGACAGGTCAGGCGATTCCAGCACGGCCAGGATGTCGCCTTTTTTTACCGTGTCACCCGCCTTGGCCTTCAGGGTCACTGTGGCCACCGTGGTCGAGTACAGGGTGGGGCTGATGGCGGCCACCACGCGGCCATTCACGGCGGCGTCGCGAATCAGGGTGCCGCGCGTGACCTCGGCGATGCGCAGGCGGCTGGCATTGACGGAATGTTCGCTGTTGCGCCAGCCGGCAAATACGGCGACGGCGCCGCCGATGACGATGACGGCGCCGGCCAGCAGCAGGGCACGTTGCTTGTGGCGCTGGCCCGGAGGGGCGGACAGTACGGCGTCTTGGGAGGAGGTATCGCGGATCATGGTCAGGTCTCGTGGAGAATGATTTTTCTAATGCACGATCCGTGCCAGTTATCAAGTCGTTGATTTGAATGGGAAATTTTTTTGGCGTCCGGCTGTCCGCCATGTCCGCGCTGTCCAGTCGGTGTCCGCGTGCGCGGCAGTGTCGCGGCGTGTGCGCATGGATCTTGATATTCTGGCAATCGACCTGATCTGCGGCCCATGCAGTGATGGCGCGCGGCGCCATGCTGACCCCCTTCTTTGGAGCATGATGTCGCCTTCGCCCTCCCTTTTTGCCCGCCTGGGCCCCTGGCTGCGCCAGTTTGCCAGCCTGCCTGAACCGGCGGAATTCGATTACCCCTTTGCCCGCAGCGACATTGCCATGTTGCAGCAGGTCGAAGCTGGCCCGGTCCAGCTCGATGAACAGACCTGGGACGAAATGCTGGTCGATGACTACCATATGCAGCTCGCCGATCAGACCAGCATTCTTGGCCAGCAGCGATTGCATCAGCGCCTGGCCGGCGGCACGGCGGACGCCGCCTCGCGGGCGCGTATCGCGGCCTTGCTGGCCGCGCCGGCACAGCAGGCAGTGATCGAGCAAGCCATGCGGCCGCTGCGCACGGCAGACATGGAAGTGGCGGCGCTGCTGTGCGGTGCAGCGCCGCCAGCACCGCCGTGGTGGAGCCGCTGGCTGCTGCTGCCGACGCTGGCGCTGTTGGCGTCGCTGCTGGCCGCGTGGCTGTTTGCGCCGCTGGCATGGGCCGTCGCGGTGCCCGTCTGGCTCTTGCTGATGGCGTTGCAGATGCGTTTTTACGAGCGTTGCAAACCGTGGGAGCGCAGCGTCTTTACCTTGCAGCAGATACTGCTGGTGCATGGCCGCCTGGGCGCGCTCGATACTGCGTTCACGGCGGACCTGCGCGAAGGTGGGCGGGCTGCCGGCGTGATCAATCGCCAGATCACGCCGCTACGCTGGATCAAGATGATTCCCCTGCTGAGCGAATATGACGATTGGCTCATGTTGGGCAATATCCGGCGCTACTTTCACAGCCTGCGCGTGGTGCGGCGCGAACGCGCCTTCTTGCGCCAGAGCTTCCTGCTGCTGGCCGACCTGGAGGCGGATCTGGCCCTGGCGCGCCACCTGCGCGGTCGCGCACAGTTTTGCTGGGCGCAGGAAGCCGATGCGCGGCAGTTGTCGCTCGATGCCATGGTGCATCCGCTGCTGGACGGCGCCGTGCCGCTGTCGCTGCAACTCGATGGCCGCGGCGCCTTCATCTCGGGCCAGAATGCCATCGGCAAGAGTACCTTGCTGCGCGCCGTGGGCCTCAATCTGATCAGTGCGCGCGCCTTCGGCTTTTGCTATGCGCAGGCGGCGCAGGTGCCCATGCTGCCCCTGTATTCGAGCATGCAGAATGAAGACTCGCTCGATGGCGGCGAAAGTCTGTATATCGCCGAATTGCGGCGCGCACGCGAATTGCTGGCGCTGGCCGAGGGCGGGGCGCCGGCGCTGTTCCTGATCGACGAGATTTTTCGCGGCACCAACCACCTTGAATCGGTGGCGGCTGCGGCCGCCGTGCTGCATTCCCTGGCCGCGCGCCACCTGGTGATCGTCTCGTCGCACAACCTGGTGCTGGGGCCGCTGCTGGAAGACTGCCTGGCGCCGTGGTGCGTGCGCCGCGATGAAGGGGGCGCGCTGCAGCTGGCGCCCGGCGTGCTGCAGGCCACGAATGGCATCGCCCTGCTGGCGCAGCGCGGTTTTGACGCCGGTATCGCGGACAAGGCCGGGCGTGTCTTCGACTGGCTCAGCACGCACATGGCGCAACCGGCCGATTGCGGCGGCGTGCTCGAACGGGCCTGATGACCGCCCTTACTTGTCCTGCTTTTCCGGCGTGCTCTTGTCGATCACTTCGCGGCAATCGCCGCGGATGATGGCGTTGTCGTAGTTGGTCCAGCCGTAGCTGTCGACGTAGCGCTTGTGCTGCTTGAAGCGGGGGCTGGCGATGCTCCATTCGGGCTGTTCGCCGGGAAAGCGGATGTCGCCCAGGTCGAGTAGCGTGTGGAACATATTTTCCGTCGACAGGCGCGCCTTCTGATGGCGCTGCAACTGCGTCACCTTGTCCGGATAGTGCTGCTGGAATTGCGGCGAATACCAGACGAAGGCGGGCACGTGGAATTCGAATTGCGTGTTGTGACCATGGAAGGCCAGGCGGCAGGTGCCGTCGTACAGGGTCTGGCCATGGTCGGCCACGTAGACGAGCGAGCTGCGCAGGGCGGTGCGCTGGCCATCGTCCTTCAGCATGCCGATCACGTTCGACAGGAACCAGTCCGTGTACAGGATGGAACTGTCGTAGCTGTTGTTCAACTGTGGCTTGATGGCCGTGTCCGTGTAGACGGGCTTGTCGACGCCGAACAGCGACGGTTGCCACTTGTCGAATTGCTTCGGATAGCGCTGGCTGTAGTTCCAGTGGCTGCCCAGCGTGTGCAGCACGATGAGTTTTTTCGGCGCCGGGTCGGCCAGCGCGTTCCTGAACGGGTCGAACAGGATCTGGTCGAAGTTCGAATTGTTGGTAAAGCCGCCCAGGTTCAAAAATTGCACCACGTCCGCTTCCTTGGCAAACACGGACACGGGCGTATCGAACTGGCCGAAGGAAATCTGGTTCGACAGCCAGTAGGTCTTGAAGCCCGCTTCCTTGTAGGCGGTGAGGAAGGATTTTTCCGAGAACCCATCCTTGAGGCTTTGCGTGGCCGGCTTGCGCGAGATGATGACCGGCACGGACAGGCGCGTGGCGGAAACGGCCGTGATGACGTCGGCCAGCGGCACCAGGTTGCTTTCCTGTTTCAGCAGGGGATTGGTGTCGCGTTCGTAGCCGTTCAGGCTCCAGCGGTCGTAGCGCGACGATTCGCCGATCACCATCACCACCACTTCCGGATGGGCATCGGGCTGTTGCTGGTGCGCGCCGAAACGGAAGCTGCTGCTTTTCTGTCCCAGCTCGGCCAGGTACTTGCGTTCCTTGTAGAAATCGAAGCCACGCGCGGCCAGGCCGAAGGGCCAGGAATTGCTGATGGTGTCGAACGCGTAGGGCAGGCGCGCCCAGTGGGGCAGGCTGGGCCAGCCCAGGCCCGTTTCGTCGGCGCCGGCGATGCTGGCGTTCTCCGGCTTGCTGCTTTCCTCGTCTTCTTCGGCCGTTTCGTCTTCGGCCGAGCTGGCGTCGCCGAAGCCGGAGGCGCCCGCCTTGCCGCTGGCCGACGGCCCGCTGGCCTTGGCCGACGCGGGGGCGCTATGCAGAACCTTGGCCTCGAAACCGAATTCGTAGCCATACCACCAGAAGCCGCCCAGCAGGAGCAGCAGCACGAAGGCGGCCGGACGCGTCTTGCCGCGCCAGTCCAGGTCGCGCGTGCGCGTGGCGGCATACCAGCCCAGCGCGCACCAGGCGATCACGCCCAGCATGACGGCGCCCATCAGCCACACTTTTTGCCCGAGGAATTCCATCGCTTCCTTGGGGCTGGTTTCGAAGATGATGCCCAGGTGGTGCGTGGAAATGCCCTGGCCATAGAAGATGAACAGGTAGATTTCCGTCGGCAGGGCCAGGAAGGCGGGCACCAGCAGCCAGTGGAAGTAGGCGGGACGCTTGAACACGCTCCAGACGGCCAGCCAGGCCAGCAGCTCGAAGGTGAGCATCTGCCAGGGATGCTCGAGCGCACGCCCCAGCAGCGCGGGGACGAAGGGCACGGCCGTCAGCAAGGCATACGTCAGGAGCAGGAACAGAGTGGCGGGGCGAAGCAAGGAGCGCATAAGGGTGAGCGGGAGGGCAGCGAAAAATGTCCGCTATTATCAATCCTTTTGTTGTCTTGCGGTCGTACAAGAATGCGCGCGTCCGACGCTTGGTTGCAGAGAAAGAATGCCAAATCATCAAGCACTGCGAGGTGCCGGCGTCCACGCGCCGCAGCCAAAGATTAGTCAAAATGCCACAAAAGTGCCGCTTTTTTGCCTTTTTTTATAGCAAAAAGCGGTAAACTGATTGACCCCCTGTAACACAAGGTCTAAACTAGCGAGTTCTCGATTTTATTCTGCTCATCGTTTACGCATTACTTGGCATTTCATGGCCGCTCCTTATCGAGTGGCTGAGGGCGCCTCCGGTGCGCAGTAGATGAAAGCGGGACGAGGTTTTAGTCGCCGGGCATCTTGCCCGGGTTATTAATCGTAGTTTTTTGTTGGATTTATAACGATGCCAACCATCAATCAATTGATTCGCAATCCACGCGTCGCTTTGACCGTGAAGAGCAAATCGCCGGCGCTGGAAAACAGCCCGCAAAAACGTGGCGTTTGCACACGTGTTTACACCACGACTCCAAAGAAGCCTAACTCGGCTCTGCGTAAAGTCGCTAAAGTTCGCCTGACCAATGGTTTCGAAGTCATTTCGTACATTGGCGGTGAAGGCCATAACCTGCAAGAGCATAGTGTTGTGCTGTTGCGCGGCGGTCGCGTCAAGGATTTGCCGGGTGTGCGTTACCACATGGTTCGCGGTGCTCTGGATACCCAAGGCGTTAAAGACCGTAAGCAATCGCGTTCGAAGTACGGTACCAAGCGCGCTAAAGCAGGCAAGAAGTAATAAGTTGTACGCAGCAAACCCAAGTTTCGCTCAGTGGCAACTAGCTAAGTGAATGTAGTCGACCGCATCTGGTCGAGTAAGTGGAAGACTATGATGGTCGTCCGCGAGTGTGCGAAGAACGCGCGCTCAACTGAAGATTGAAAGGAATTGATATGCCACGTCGTCGTGAAGTACCCAAGCGCGAAATTTTGCCAGATCCAAAATTCGGCAACACTGATGTCGCTAAATTTGTAAACGTGCTGATGCTGTCCGGTAAGAAATCGGTTGCAGAAAACATCATCTACGGTGCTTTCGAGCACATCGCAGCAAAATCGGGCAAAGATCCACTCGAAGTTTTTGTTACCGCAATCAACAACGCCAAGCCGCTGGTTGAGGTGAAATCCCGTCGCGTCGGTGGTGCAAACTACCAGGTGCCGGTCGAAGTTCGCCCAGTCCGTCGTATGGCTCTGTCCATGCGTTGGTTGCGTGAAGCTGCTAACAAGCGCAGCGAAAAATCGATGCCACAACGCCTCGGCGGTGAGCTGATGGAAGCGGCTGAAAGCCGCGGCGGCGCGATGAAAAAACGCGACGAAGTCCATCGTATGGCTGAAGCGAACAAAGCGTTCTCGCATTTCCGCTTCTAATATAAAGCCAGCTGCCGCAAGGTGGCTGTCAAGCATCTGTTGTTCGAGGCCGGGCTCATTTTTGCAAAAAAATGCTGCTCGGTTTTGTCCATTCATTTAGGATTAATTATGGCCCGCAAGACCCCCATTGAGCGCTACCGCAATATCGGTATCTCCGCTCACATCGATGCAGGTAAGACGACCACCACCGAGCGCGTCCTGTTCTACACGGGCGTGAACCACAAGCTGGGCGAAGTCCATGATGGCGCTGCCACCACCGACTGGATGGCGCAAGAGCAAGAGCGCGGCATCACGATTACCTCGGCTGCTGTTACGTGCTTCTGGAAGGGCATGGCAAACAATTTCCCTCCGCATCACATCAACATCATCGACACCCCAGGTCACGTTGACTTCACCATTGAAGTAGAACGTTCGATGCGTGTGTTGGATGGCGCCTGCATGGTTTACTGTGCAGTCGGCGGCGTGCAGCCACAATCGGAAACGGTATGGCGTCAGGCTAACAAGTACAAAGTGCCACGTCTGGCCTTCGTGAACAAGATGGACCGTACCGGCGCCAACTTCTTCAAGGTCTACGATCAGATGCGTTCGCGCCTGAAGGCCAACCCAGTGCCTATCCAGATGCCTATCGGCGCTGAAGACCTCTTTACCGGTGTTATCGATCTGGTCAAGATGAAAGCAGTTATCTGGGATGACGCTTCGCAAGGCATGAAGTTTGAATACGGCGAAATTCCAGCGAATCTGGCGGCTGAAGCTGCCAAGTGGCGCGAAAACATGGTTGAGGCCGCTGCTGAAGCGTCCGAAGAACTGATGAACAAGTACCTGGAAGAAGGCGAACTGTCGGAAGCCGAGATCAAGGCTGCTCTGCGTCAGCGTACCATCGCCAGCGAAATCGTTCCAATGCTGTGCGGTACCGCCTTTAAAAACAAGGGCGTACAAGCCATGTTGGACGCGGTCATCGAGTACCTGCCATCGCCAATCGACATTCCACCTGTCCCAGGTCTGGACGAGGACGAGCAGCCAGTTGAGCGCGCAGCCGACGACAATGAGAAATTCTCGGCATTGGCGTTCAAGATCGCAACCGATCCGTTCGTCGGTCAGCTGTGCTTCATCCGCTGCTATTCGGGCACGTTGAATTCGGGCGATTCGGTCCTGAACTCCGTGAAGCAGAAGCGTGAGCGTATTGGCCGTATCGTGCAGATGCAAGCCAATGAGCGCGAAGAAATCAAGGAAATGCGCGCTGGCGACATCGCTGCCGTCGTGGGTCTGAAAGACACCACCACAGGCGATACGCTTTGCGACGAAAAGGCAAGCGTCGTGCTGGAACGCATGGTCTTCCCTGAGCCGGTGATTTCGCAGGCAGTCGAGCCAAAAACCAAGGCCGACCAGGAAAAAATGGGCCTGGCGCTGAACCGTCTGGCAGCAGAAGATCCATCGTTCCGCGTGCGTACCGATGAAGAATCGGGCCAGACCATCATCGCCGGTATGGGCGAGTTGCATCTGGACATCATCGTTGACCGCATGAAGCGCGAATTCAACGTTGAAGCGACCGTCGGCAAGCCACAAGTGGCTTACCGCGAAACGATCCGTAAAGTGTGCGAAGAGTCGGAAGGCAAATTCGTCAAGCAATCGGGTGGTCGTGGTCAATACGGTCACGTGGTTCTGAAGATCGAACCGCAAGAACCGGGCAAGGGCTTCGAATTCGTTGACGCGATCAAGGGCGGTACCGTTCCTCGCGAATACATCCCTGCAGTTGAAAAAGGTGTGCGCGACACGCTGACTTCGGGCGTGATGGCTGGTTATCCAGTTGTTGACGTTAAAGTCACGCTGTTCTTCGGTTCGTACCATGATGTTGACTCGAACGAAAATGCATTCCGCATGGCCGCTTCGATGGCATTCAAAGATGGCTGCCGCAAAGCATCGCCAGTCATCCTGGAGCCGATGATGGCCGTGGAAGTGGAAACGCCGGAAGACTACGCCGGTACCGTGATGGGCGATCTGTCGTCGCGTCGCGGTATGGTGCAAGGCATGGATGAAATTGCTGGTGGTGGCGGCAAGATCATCAAGGCCGAAGTGCCTCTGTCGGAAATGTTCGGTTACGCCACATCGTTGCGTTCGTCGACCCAAGGTCGTGCGACTTACACGATGGAATTCAAGCACTATGCTGAAGCACCTAAGCATGTGACTGAAGCGATCGTAAGCTCGAAAGCTAAGTAATAGAAGTTCCGGGCCGGCTTTCACGAGAATGCCGGTCCCTACATTTAAATCATTGTTCTAAGGAAGAATAAAATGGCAAAAGGTAAATTCGAACGGACCAAGCCGCACGTCAACGTCGGCACCATCGGCCACGTCGACCACGGTAAAACCACGCTGACCGCTGCAATCGCAACGGTTCTGTCGAAGAAATTCGGCGGCGAAGCTAAAGCATACGACCAGATCGATGCAGCACCAGAAGAAAAAGCGCGCGGTATCACGATTAACACCGCCCACGTCGAGTACGAAACGGCAGCGCGTCACTACGCGCACGTTGACTGCCCAGGCCACGCCGATTACATCAAAAACATGATTACCGGTGCTGCGCAGATGGACGGCGCGATCCTGGTATGCTCCGCAGCTGACGGCCCAATGCCACAGACCCGCGAACACATCCTGCTGGCTCGCCAAGTTGGCGTTCCATACATCATCGTGTTCCTGAACAAGTGCGACCTGGTCGACGACGCAGAGCTGCTGGAACTGGTTGAAATGGAAGTGCGCGAGCTGTTGTCGAAGTATGAGTTCCCTGGCGACGACGTGCCTATCATCAAAGGTTCGGCACGTATGGCGCTGGAAGGCAAAGAAGGCGAAATGGGCGTTGACGCAGTGCTGCGTCTGGCCGATGCTCTCGATTCCTACATCCCAACGCCAGAGCGCGCTGTTGACGGTGCTTTCCTGATGCCAGTGGAAGACGTGTTCTCGATCTCGGGTCGCGGTACCGTGGTTACCGGTCGTATCGAGCGCGGCATTGTTAAAGTCGGCGAAGAGATCGAAATCGTTGGTATTATCGATACCGTCAAAACGACTTGCACCGGCGTGGAAATGTTCCGCAAACTGCTGGACCAAGGTCAAGCAGGCGACAACGTTGGTCTGCTGCTGCGCGGCACCAAGCGTGAAGACGTGCAACGTGGTCAAGTTCTGGCCAAGCCAGGCTCGATCAAGCCGCATGCGCACTTCACCGGCGAGATCTATGTTCTGTCGAAAGACGAAGGCGGCCGTCATACGCCATTCTTCAACAACTATCGTCCACAGTTCTACTTCCGCACGACGGACGTGACTGGTTCGATCGAGTTGCCAGCAGACAAAGAAATGGTTATGCCAGGCGATAACGTGTCGATCACCGTCAAGCTGATCAACCCGATCGCGATGGAAGAAGGCCTGCGCTTCGCTATCCGTGAAGGCGGTCGTACCGTCGGCGCTGGTGTTGTTGCAAAAATCCTGGCTTAATTCTTAAGCCTGCATAAAAGAAGACGCGTCGTCGCCCGGCGCCCTTCTTTTTATTCAACTGGCGGGGTTGGCAAGCATTTTGGTGCTATCATGTCGACCCTGACGGTTGTTGCGTCAGAAATTCCCGTATGACCTCATTGCCGTGCAGACCGCGCGGTTCGTTCTTTTAAGGAAATATCATGTCGGCACCAAACCAAAAAATCCGTATCCGCCTGAAGGCTTTCGATTACAAACTGATCGACCAGTCCGCTCTGGAAATCGTTGAAACCGCGAAGCGCACCGGCGCTGTCGTCAAAGGCCCAGTACCACTGCCTACCCGTATTCAACGTTTCGATGTGCTGCGTTCCCCGCACGTCAACAAAACTTCGCGCGATCAGTTCGAGATCCGTACGCACCAACGCCTGATGGACATCGTTGACCCAACGGACAAAACCGTTGACGCGCTGATGAAGCTGGATCTGCCAGCTGGTGTTGATGTTGAAATCAAACTGCAATAAGAGTTTCAAGGGCGGCTGACAATACCGTAGCACCAGGTGTTGACAGCTGTTCCAGGCTGGCGGGGTGTCCCGCTGCCTGATGATGGGGCCGGGCCTGCTCACAATCGTGAGTGCGCCCGGCCCCATTGCTATTGGTGCATGGCGAACATGGGCGGCGCCGCCGTACGCATGCAAAATCGCTTTACAGTGTCGCGGCCGGTCGATAAAGTTGCTGCATGCTTAATGCCCTCGATACTCACCTGTTAAATGCTGCGCCCCGTCAGCGCTTGCGCGGCTGGCCGCGTTTCCTGACCGAATTCCTGTATTTCGGCATCAAGGAGGCGAGGGCGTGCCTGTTCGTCGGGCTGTTTTTTGCTGCCGTGTTCCTGGTGCCGCGCGCCGGCCTGTTTGGCCTGCCGCGCTATGACGTGCTGCTGCTGGTAGCGCTGGCGATCCAGGTTGCAATGGTATGGAGCGGGCTGGAAACGTGGGATGAGTTGAAAGCCATCTGCCTGTTTCATGCGGTCGGCTTCGCGCTGGAAGTGTTCAAGGTCTCGGGGACGATCCAGTCCTGGAGCTATCCCGACTTCGCCTATACCAAGGTGTTCGGCGTGCCCCTGTTTTCCGGCTTCATGTATGCGGCCGTCGGCAGCTACATCATCCAGACCTGGCGCCTGCTCGATATGCGCATACGCCACCATCCGCCGTACTGGATGGCGGTGCTGATCGCGCTGCTCATCTACGCCAACTTCTTCACCCATCACTACATCGGCGACTACCGCTGGTATCTTGCCGCCTGCGCGCTGGGCTTGTACGCGCGCACCAGCGTGGTGTTCCGTCCGCTCGACCGCGACCGCAGCATGCCCTTGCTGCTCGGTTTTGTGCTGGTCGGCTTCTTTATCTGGCTGGCCGAAAACATCAGCACCTTCTAGGGCGTGTGGCGTTATCCGAACCAGCTTGGCGCCTGGTCGGTGGTGCATGTCAGCAAATGGAGTTCATGGTCGCTACTGGTGGTGATGACGTTCACCATCGTGGCCCACCTCAAGCACATCAAGGCCAGCATCCACGTCGCCCAGCCTTAGCTCGGGCGGCATTTTGCCCGCGCACGGCAAGGCGCGCGATTGACGCCGCTTGCCCGCTTCAGGGATACTCCGGACTTGTCCATTAATGTGTGCCGCCGCCATGTCCAAGACTGTCCTGATCGTGGAAGATGAACAGGCGATCGCCGACAGCATCGCCTATGCCTTGCGCACGGACGGCTTTACGCCGCGCCATGTGACCTTGGGTGAGCAGGCGCTTGCCGTGCTGCGCAGTGAGGCCGCACCGCAGCTGGTGGTGCTCGATATCGGCTTGCCCGACATGAGCGGGCTGGAAGTGTGTCGCCGGCTGCGCCAGTTTTCCGAGGTGCCGGTGATCTTCCTGACGGCCCGCAGCGATGAAATCGACCGTATCGTCGGCCTGGAAATCGGCGCCGATGATTACGTCACCAAGCCGTTCTCGCCGCGCGAACTGGTGGCGCGCATCCGCGTCATCCTGCGCCGCGCAGGCGCAGGCGCCGCGCCAGCGCCGGCGCGCTTCGAATTGCGCGCGCTGGAGGCGAGAGTACTGTTTCACGGCCAGCCGCTGGACCTGACCCGCTATGAATACCTGTTGTTGAAAACCCTGCTCGAGCATCCCGGCCACGTGCTGTCGCGCGCGCAGCTGATGGCGCGTGTGTGGAGCGGGGCGCCCGACACGCTCGAGCGTACCGTCGACGCGCACGTCAAATCGCTGCGTGCCAAGCTGCGCGCCATCGATGCGCAGGCCGACCCCATCCACACTCACCGTGGCCTCGGCTACAGCCTGGCCGGCGCATGAAGATCGGCCTGCGCATCCTGCTCGGCTACTTCCTGATCGTCGGCCTGGCCGCGTGGTTCTTGCTGAACGTCTTCATGGAGCAGGTCAAGCCGGGTGTGCGCTCGACCCTGGAAGACACCTTGGTCGATACCTCGCAACTGCTGGCCAGCCTGGTGGCGCCCGACTTGAAGGCGGGCACGCTGGCGCAATCGCCCGTGGCCGAGCGCATGCAGGACTATGCGCGCCATGGCGTGGACGTCAATATCAATGGCGTGCGCAAGCGCACGCTCGATTACCGCATCACCATCACGGACCGGCACGGCATCGTGCTGTTCGATTCCAGCGGCCGCGACGTGGGGCGCGACTATTCGCGCTGGAATGACGTGTATCTGACCTTGCAGGGCAAGTATGGCGCACGCAGCACGCGCAGCCGGCCCGACGACGAGATGTCGACGGTGATGCACGTGGCCGCACCGATCCGCGACGGCAATGCAGTGATCGGCGTGCTGACGGTGGCCAAGCCGAATGCCAGCGTGCAAGCGTTTGTCGAGCGCAGCCAGCGCAAGATATTGCAGCGCGGCGCCATCCTGCTGCTGCTGTCGTTGCTGATCGGCCTGGCATTTGCCTGGTGGCTGCACCATGCGCTGGGCAAGTTGATGCATTACATCGGCGACGTGGAAGCAGGGCGCAAGGTGGCGCTGCCGGCGCTGGGCAGCAACGAGATCGGCACTCTGGGGCGGGCGCTGGAGGCGATGCGCACGCGCCTGGAAGGCAAGGAATACGTGGAGCAGCTGATGCACACCCTGGCGCATGAATTGAAAAGCCCGATCGCCGCCATCCAGGCATCGGCCGAGCTGCTGCAGGAAGACATGCCGCCGGCCGAGCGGCGCCAGTTCCTCGCCAGTATCCTGGAACAGAATGCGCGCCAGCGGCAACTGATCGACAAGCTGCTGGCCCTGGTGCGCGTGGAAAAGCAGCAGCGATTGGATAACCCCGAGCGCATCGCGCTGGGGCCGCTGTTGGCGCAAGTGGCGCAGGACGCAGCCGCCACCCTGGCGGCGCGCGGCGTGCGCCTGCAGGTGCAGGCGGAAGAGGGGAGTGTGGCGGGCGACGCCCTGCTGCTGCGCCAGGCGCTGGGCAACCTGCTCGACAACGCGGCCGGCTTCGCGCCACCGGGTAGCTGTATCGAGCTGACGGCGCAGCGCCACGGCAGCCAGGTGGAAATCGCCGTGCGCGACCGCGGTGAGGGCATCCCCGCGTATGCGCTGGAACGCGTCTTTGAGCGCTTCTATTCCCTGCCGCGCCCGAGCGCCGGCAAGAGCACGGGCCTGGGCCTGCCCTTCGTACGCGAAGTCGCCTCCCTGCATGGCGGCACGGTCAAAGTGCTCAATCATCCGGATGGCGGCGCCTGCGCGCGCCTGTGCCTGCCGCTGGCCTAGCGCACTTTATTTGCTGGCTTCACACGGACTGCATCGTCAGCGCATACAGCTTTTTTACACTGGCATCCTTACTTCAAGGATGCGCCATGCAAAAAACCCTCTTAGTCAAAGCGTTGATCGTGTTCGGCCTGATGTTGCTGATCGGCCTGCCTCTGCTGATGATTCAGGAAACGATCAAGGAACGGATGGAATTCCGCCAGGAAGCCGTCAACAGCATCGCCGCCGATTCGGTGCGCGAACAAACCATCATCGGTCCCATCCTGGTGATCCCCTACACAGAGCAATATGAAGAGCGCGTGGAAGTGGCCAAGAGCGACGACAAGGAAGCGAAGTCGCCTGTGCGCACCGAGTTGCTGCGCCGCATGATGCAACGCCGCCTGCTCGTGTACCCGAACAACCTGCTGATCAATGGCAGCATCGATGCGGACCGCCGCTACCGCGGCATCCACCAGGTGCTGGTGTACAGCGGCCAGCATGCCTTCAAGGGCGACTTCACGGTGCCGGCCGTCGGCCAACTGCCGCGCAAGTCGCCGGACTCGCGCGTGACCCTGGGCACGCCTTTCGTCGCGCTATCCATCGAGGACGTGCGCGGCATCCGTAATATCCCGAAAATCGACTGGGGCGGCCAGAAGATCGAGTTCGAGCAGGGCACCGACTTGTTTGCCTTCCGCAGCGGCCTGCACGCGCCGCTGGGCGCCATGCCGCTGGCGCAAACGCAACAGGTGAAATTCAGCTTTGACCTGGGGCTGGACGGTATCGAACGCCAGCATTTCGTGCCGGTGGCGAAAAACAGCCAGGTCAGCATCAAGTCGAACTGGCCCCATCCGCAGTTTGGCGGACGCTTCCTGCCGTCGCCGAAATTCCGCCAGATCAACGCCGATGGCTTTCAGGTCGAGTGGAGCATCTCCTCGCTGGCGACCAATGCACAAACGCAGCTGAACACCATCGAGGGAGAATTCAAGGTGCCCGACAGTGCCCCGCTGGGCCAGGTGGACCGCTTCAGCGTGGGCTTCATCGAGCCGGTGAACGTGTATTCGCAATCGGACCGTGCCACCAAGTATGGCTTGCTATTCGTGGCACTGACCTTTGCCGCCTTCTTCATCTTTGAAATTTTGAAGAGTCTGCCGATCCACCCGGTGCAGTACTTGCTGGTGGGCCTGTCGTTGGTGATCTTCTTCCTGCTGCTGGTGGGCCTGGCCGAGCACATCGCCTTCCTCGCCGCCTACCTGATCGCCAGCGCCGCCTGTATTGCGCTGACCAGCTTTTACCTGGTGCACGTGCTGCACAATGCCTGGCGCGGGATCGGCTTCGGCATGGCGCTGACGGCGCTGTATGGCGCCCTGTATGGCTTGCTGAGCTCGGAAAGCAATGCGCTGGTGATGGGCAGCATCCTGTTGTTCGCCGTGCTGGCCGCCATCATGGTGGCGACGCGTAAAGTTGACTGGTATCAAGTGGGCAAGGGCGCAGCGGCGCCCGCTGCAGAGCCGCATGAATAGGTGATGTATGCTACATTAGCCGACCTTTGCAGCGCCGCCGGCAACTGTCGCAGAGGCGGCGCGCAACACTTTGACATACCTCGTGTTAACTTGTTGCGTCAAGGGTTTTTGTGCTATATACTAGCCGGCTTCGGTATGGATTCGTCTTTTTTGGATCCTACGTTACTTTGTAGTTAAACAAGCCCCGCCCAATCGCAGGTGGGAATGGAGAAAAAATGAGCCTAGGCCTTCTCGGTCGCAAGGTTGGTATGATGCGCATTTTCACGGATGAAGGGGATTCGATCCCGGTCACCGTGTTGGACGTATCGAACAACCGTGTTGCGCAAATCAAAACCCCTGAAACAGATGGCTACTCCGCTGTTCAGGTCGCATTCGGTCAACGTCGCGCTTCCCGCGTGACCAAAGCTGTTGCTGGTCATCACGCTAAAGCTGGTGTTGAAGCCGGTACTCTGTTGAAAGAGTTCCGTGTCGATGCTGCTAAAGCCGCTGAACTGAAAGCTGGCGATGTTGTCGCTGCTTCCCTGTTCGAAGTCGGTCAAAAGATCGACGTGCAAGGCGTTACCATTGGTAAAGGCTATGCAGGCGTTATCAAACGTTATCACTTCTCTTCTGGCCGTGCCACGCACGGTAACTCGCGTTCGCACAACGTTCCAGGTTCCATCGGTATGGCACAAGATCCAGGTCGCGTTTTCCCTGGTAAGCGCATGACCGGTCATCTGGGTGACGTTAACCGTACGATCCAGAACCTCGTGATCGCCCGTATCGATGCCGACCGTCAGCTGTTGCTGGTCAAAGGCGCGATTCCAGGTGCGAAAAATGGCCAGGTAGTTGTCTCGCCAGCCATCAAAACCAAAGCCAAGAAGGGAGCTTAAACGATGGAACTCAAGCTTCTGAATGCGCAAGGTCAAGCCGCCTCGAACGTTGCTGCAGCCGATACGATTTTCGGCCGTGACTACAATGAAGCGCTGATCCACCAAGTCGTCATCGCGTATCAAGCGAATGCACGTAGTGGTAACCGCAAGCAAAAAGACCGTGAAGAAGTTCACCACACGACGAAAAAGCCATGGCGCCAAAAAGGTACCGGCCGCGCTCGTGCTGGTATGTCGTCGTCGCCACTGTGGCGCGGCGGTGGTCGGATTTTCCCGAACTCGCCTGACGAAAACTTCACCCACAAAGTGAACAAAAAGATGTATCGCGCAGGTATCTGCTCGATCCTGTCGCAGCTGGCTCGCGAAGAGCGCCTGATCGTCATCGACGATCTGACGATCGACGCGCCAAAGACCAAGCTGTTGTCGCAAAAATTGAACGGCCTGGGCTTTGATTCGGTTCTGATCATCACCGACGTTCTGAACGAAAACCTGGAACTGGCATCGCGCAACCTGCCTAACGTACTCGTCGTTGAGCCACGTCACGCAGACCCGATGTCCCTGGTGTTCTACAAGAAGATCCTGGTCACCAAAGCTGCATTGGCCAAGATTGAGGAGATGCTGGCATGAGCGCGATTTTGAAACATAGCGAAGAACGCTTGATGAAGGTGCTGTTGGCGCCCGTGATTTCCGAGAAGGCCACCATGGTCGCGGAAAAGAACGAGCAAATTGTATTCCGCGTACTGCCGGATGCAACCAAGCCTGAAATCAAGGCAGCGGTCGAACTGCTGTTCAAGGTTGAAGTCCTGTCCGTGCAAACTGCAAACCGCGAAGGTAAGCAGAAACGCACCGGCAAGTTCAACGGTCGTCGTAACCATACCAAGCGTGCTTTCGTGTGCCTGAAGCCTGGCCAGGAAATCAACTTCTCCGAGGAGGCTGCATAATGGCACTCGTTAAGATGAAACCAACCTCGCCAGGCCGTCGCGGCATGGTAAAGGTGGTGAACCCAGACCTGTACAAAGGTCGTCCGTTCGCTGCCCTGGTTGAAAAGAAATCCAAGACCGCTGGTCGTAACAACAACGGTCACATCACCACCCGTCATATCGGTGGTGGTCATAAGCAACACTATCGCTTGATCGACTTCAAGCGCACCAAAGATGGTATTCCAGCGAAAGTGGAACGTATCGAATACGATCCAAACCGCACCGCGAATATCGCTCTGTTGTGCTACGCCGACGGCGAACGTCACTACATCATCGCAACCAAAGGCATGGCCGTTGGCGACAGCGTGATGAACGGTTCGGAAGCACCGATCAAATCGGGTAACTGCTTGCCAATCCGTAACATCCCAGTCGGTACCGTGATGCATTGCGTCGAAATGCTGCCAGGTAAAGGTGCCCAAATGGCACGTACCGCTGGCGCTGGCGTTGTGCTGATGGCACGTGAAGGTACCTATGCTCAAGTGCGTCTGCGCTCGGGTGAAGTACGTCGCGTGCACATCGAGTGCCGTGCAACGGTTGGTGAAGTCGGTAATGCCGAGCACAGCCTGCGTAAAATCGGTAAAGCTGGCGCGATGCGCTGGCGCGGTGTTCGTCCTACCGTTCGCGGTGTGGTCATGAACCCGGTCGATCACCCGCACGGTGGTGGTGAAGGTAAAACAGCAGCTGGTCGTCATCCAGTTTCGCCATGGGGCCAACAGACCAAGGGTAAGAAAACACGCAGCAACAAGCGTACGACTTCCATGATCGTCTCGCGCCGCGGCAAGAAATAAGGGGTAGCACATGACACGTTCATTGAAAAAAGGGCCGTTCTGTGACGCCCACCTGGTGAAAAAAGTTGAAGCCGCGCAAGCAGCCAAAGACAAAAAGCCAATCAAAACCTGGTCGCGTCGTTCGACAATCATGCCTGACTTTATCGGCCTGACGATCGCGGTTCATAACGGCAAGCTGCACGTGCCGGTTTATGTTTCCGAAAACATGGTTGGTCACAAGCTCGGCGAATTCGCACTGACCCGTACGTTCAAGGGTCATGCAGCTGACAAAAAGGCTAAGAAATAATGGAAACTAAAGCTATCCTCAAAGGTGTGCGCCTGTCGGACCAAAAGGGCCGCCTGGTTGCTGACCTGATCCGTGGCAAGAAAGTTGACGCTGCACTCAACATCTTGCAATTCAGCCCGAAAAAAGGTGCTGCGATCATCAAACGTGTTCTGGAATCCGCTATTGCGAATGCCGAGCACAATGATGGTGCGGACATCGACGAATTGTTCGTGAAAACGATCTACGTCGAAAAGGGCCCGGTCCTGAAGCGCTTCACCGCGCGTGCAAAAGGCCGTGGCGACCGTATTTCGAAACAATCCTGTCACGTTTACGTGACTGTCGGTAACTAAGGAGCCACGATGGGTCAGAAAATTCATCCAACCGGTTTCCGTCTGGCGGTCACCCGTAACTGGGCTTCGCGCTGGTATGCAGGCAACGGTAATTTCGCTGCCATGCTGAACGAAGACTTGAAAGCACGTGCTTACCTGAAAAAGAAACTGAAGAACGCATCCGTTGGTCGCATCGTTATCGAGCGCCCAGCCAAGAACGCGCGCTTCACGATCTACAGCTCGCGTCCAGGCGTGGTCATTGGTAAAAAAGGCGAAGACATCGAAGTACTGAAGTCCGCGCTGACCAAGATCATGGGCGTACCTGTTCACGTGAACATCGAAGAAATTCGCAAGCCAGAAATCGACTCGCAACTGATCGCCGATTCGATCGCTCAGCAGCTGGAAAAACGGATCATGTTCCGCCGCGCCATGAAGCGTGCAATGCAAAATGCAATGCGCCTGGGTGCTCTCGGTATCAAGATCATGTCGTCCGGCCGTCTGAACGGTATCGAAATCGCGCGTAAAGAGTGGTACCGCGAAGGCCGCGTGCCTCTGCATACCCTGCGCGCCGATATCGACTACGGTACCAGCGAAGCATCGACCACCTACGGCATCATCGGTGTCAAGGTGTGGGTATACAAGGGTGACCGCGCGCCTAACGGCGATGCACCAGTCATCGATACCCCAGCTGACGAGAAGAAAAGCCGCGGCCCACGCCGTGACGATGGCAAGCCAGCTGGCCGTCCGCGTCCAGCCGGTGCCGGTGCGAAACCATCCACAGCACCAGGTGCACGTGTGCGTACCGCCGCTAAACCGGCCGCCGCAGCAGCACCAGCTGAGAAAGCAGGAGAATAATCATGCTGCAACCAGCACGCAGAAAGTATCGTAAAGAGCAGAAAGGCCGTAATACCGGTATTTCGCACAGCCGCGGCACCGCCGTGTCGTTTGGCGAATTCGGTCTGAAGGCAGTTGCGCGCGGTCGTATCACTGCGCGTCAAATTGAAGCGGCGCGTCGTGCAATGACGCGTCACATCAAGCGCGGTGGCCGTATCTGGATCCGTATTTTCCCGGACAAACCGATTTCGAACAAACCGGCTGAAGTCCGTATGGGTAACGGTAAGGGTAATCCTGAGTACTACGTCGCTGAAATTCAGCCAGGCAAAGTACTGTACGAAATGGATGGCGTTGATGAAGCGCTGGCACGGGAAGCTTTCCGTCTTGCCGCCTCTAAACTGCCACTGGCTACGACGTTTGTCGTACGTCAAGTCGGCCAATAATTGGAGTTGAATATGAAAGCAACTGAACTCCGCGGCAAAGACCAGCCAGCTCTGCAAAAAGAGCTGAATGACTTGTTGAAGGCACAGTTCGGCCTGCGTATGCAAATCGCTACGCAGCAGCTGAGCAACACTTCGCAGCTCAAGAAGGTACGCCGCGATATCGCGCGTGTGAAGACGGTAATGAATCTGAAGGAAGCCAAATGAACGAACCAGTGAAACAGTCGCTCAAGCGCACGCTGATCGGTAAAGTGGTTTCGGACAAGATGGACAAGACCGTTACCGTTCTGATCGAGCGCCACGTAAAACATCCTTTGTATGGCAAGATCATCATGCGCTCGAACAAGTATCACGCGCATGACGAGACCAACCAAGTCAAGGCCGGTGATACGGTCGAGATCCAGGAAGGTCGCCCGATCTCCAAAACGAAGGCATGGACGGTGACACGTGTGGTTCAAGCCGCACCAACCGTTTAAATAAAAACCACCGCTTCGGCGGTGGCTTTTAATTAGTACTTGCAGGCCCGCAAATTGTATGTAATACTTGCGGGCTTCGTTCATGTAACGCCGCAAAGTGTCTGGTCACAGACAGTAGCATTCGCGGTCAGTTAATGTATGAAGGTCATGCACCCAAACAGTGAAGCCCAGCAGGGCGGCTCTGGCGGGACCAAGACTGACCGTGGGTCTACATTGTGTGGATTCTTCGGCTTAAGTTGGGAAAGAGAATACTATGATTCAAACTGAAAGCCGGCTCGAAGTGGCTGACAATACCGGTGCCAAAGAAGTAATGTGCATCAAGGTATTGGGCGGCTCCAAGCGCCGTTATGCTGGCATTGGCGATGTGATCAAGGTAACCGTTAAGGTTGCTGCGCCACGTGGCCGTGTCAAAAAAGGTGAAATTTATAACGCCGTGGTTGTGCGCACCGCTAAAGGTGTTCGCCGCCAAGACGGTTCCCTGGTGAAGTTCGACGGCAACGCCGCCGTTCTGTTGAACGCCAAGCTGGAACCGATCGGTACCCGTATTTTTGGACCTGTCACACGCGAACTGCGTACTGAGAAGTTCATGAAAATCGTGTCCCTGGCACCGGAAGTCCTGTAAGGAGTCGTAATGGATAAGATTCGTAAAAACGACGAAGTCATCGTTCTGACCGGGAAAGACAAGGGCAAACGTGGTGTGGTACAGCAGCGTATCGATGCTGAACATATCGTGGTTGACGGCATTAACATCGCTAAAAAAGCGACTAAGCCAAACCCGATGACTGGCGTAACTGGTGGTATCGTCGATAAGACCATGCCAATTCACGTGTCCAACGTTGCATTGTTTAATGCAGCGACTGGCAAGGCAGATCGCGTGGGTTTCAAAGAAGTGGACGGCAAGAAAGTTCGCATCTTTAAATCCTCCGGCGAAGTAGTGAAGGCTTAAGAAATCATGGCACGTCTCCAAGAATTCTATAAAGAAAAAGTCGTTGCCGACCTGACCAGCAAGTTTGGTTACAAGTCGGTAATGGAAGTTCCACGCCTGACCAAAATCACCCTGAACATGGGTGTTGGTGAGGCAATCGCGGATAAAAAAGTTCTCGAGCACGCAGTTGCTGACTTGACCAAGATCGCCGGCCAGAAGCCAGTGACCACCAAGTCCCGCAAAGCGATCGCAGGCTTCAAAATCCGTGAAGGTTATCCGATCGGTACGATGGTCACCCTGCGCGGCGCTCGCATGTACGAGTTCCTGGATCGCTTCATTACCGTGGCTCTGCCGCGCGTACGCGATTTCCGTGGTGTGAACGGCCGTGCATTTGATGGTCGTGGTAACTACAACATCGGTGTCAAGGAACAGATCATTTTCCCTGAAATCGAATACGACAAGATTGACGCGTTGCGCGGTATGAATATCAGCATCACGACAACCGCTAAGACCGATGACGAAGCCAAAGCTTTGCTCGCCGCCTTTAAATTCCCTTTCAGGAACTGATCATGGCCAAACTGTCACTGATTAATCGTGAGATCAAGCGTGCTGACCTGGTGGCGAAATTCGCCCCTAAGCGCGAAGCTCTCAAGGCCATCGTCGATGATCAATCGAAATCGGAAGAAGAGCGCTACGAAGCTCGCCTGAAATTGCAGGCGCTGCCACGTAACTCGAACCCGACGCGTCAACGTAATCGTTGCGCCATCACTGGTCGTCCGCGCGGCACATTCCGTAAATTCGGTCTGGGTCGTATCAAGCTCCGTGAATTCGCCATGCGTGGTGAAATTCCGGGTATGACAAAAGCAAGCTGGTAATAGGAGAATATGCAATGAGTATGAGCGATCCTATCGCCGATATGCTGACCCGCATTCGCAATGCACAAGGCGTGCAAAAGACGACCGTGGCCATGCCATCGTCGAAAGTCAAAATTGCGATTGCCAGCGTCCTGAAGGACGAGGGTTACATTGAAGATTTCGCTGTTACCGAAGCTGGTGGCAAAGCGGAACTGAAAATCGGTTTGAAGTATTATGTTGGCCGTCCCGTTATTGAGCGCTTGGAGCGCGTGTCCCGTCCGGGTCTGCGCGTCTACAAGGGTAAAGACGAGATCCCTGTTGTGATGAATGGCTTGGGTGTGGCGATCGTGTCGACTCCGCAAGGCGTCATGACTGACCGCAAAGCACGCGCTACCGGTGTCGGCGGCGAAGTTATTTGCTACGTGGCTTAAGGAGTTACACATGTCTCGAGTAGCTAAAATGCCTATCGTAGTGCCAGCTGGCGCCGAAGTCGCCATCTCCGCACAAGCGATCACCGTAAAAGGCCCGCTGGGCGTACTTTCCCAGGCCCTCACCGGCCAGGTCAAAGTGGAAAACAATGCAGGAACCCTGAGTTTCGACGTGGCGAATGACAGCCGCGAAGCCAATGCCATGTCCGGCACGCTGCGCGCACTGGTCAACAACATGGTTGTTGGCGTCACCAAGGGTTTCGAGAAAAAGCTGAACCTGGTAGGCGTGGGTTACAAGGCGCAAGCTCAAGGCGACAAGTTGAATCTGTCCCTGGGTTTCTCGCACCCTGTAGTGCATGACATGCCAGCTGGCGTTACCTGCGCAACACCAACCCCGACCGAGATCCTGATTAAAGGTATCGACCGTCAACAGGTTGGCCAGGTAGCCGCTGAAGTTCGTGCTTACCGCGCTCCTGAGCCTTATAAAGGCAAGGGCGTTCGCTATGCGGACGAAGTGGTTAAGCTTAAAGAAACCAAGAAGAAGTAATTAGGGGCTGACGATGGATAAGAAAGAATCACGGCTTCGCCGCGGACGCCAAACCCGCATCAAGATTGCGGAATTGAAAGTAAATCGCTTGTCGGTGCACCGCACCAACCTGCATATTTACGCCAACCTGATCAGCCCGGATGCAAAAATCCTGGTTTCGGCCTCGACGGCTGAAGCGGAAGTCCGCGCTGAACTGGCAGGCCAATCCGGCAAAGGCGGCAATGCCGCTGCTGCAGCCTTGATCGGCAAGCGCGTCGCTGAAAAAGCGTTGAAAGCAGGGATTACCGAAGTTGCGTTTGACCGCTCCGGTTTCCGTTACCACGGCCGTGTGAAAGCGTTGGCAGAAGCCGCACGCGAAGCCGGTCTGAAGTTCTAAGGATCAATCATGGCAAAAATGCAAGCAAAAATGCAAAGCGACAAGCCGGATGATGGCATGCGCGAAAAAATGATCGCGATCAACCGCGTGACCAAAGTGGTCAAGGGTGGTCGTATCATGGGTTTCGCCGCGCTGACCGTAGTTGGTGATGGCGATGGCCGCGTCGGCATGGGCAAGGGCAAATCGAAAGAAGTGCCAGTTGGCGTGCAGAAGGCAATGGAAGAAGCCCGTCGCAACCTGATCAAAGTACCGCTCAAAAACGGTACCTTGCATCACACGGTTGTTGGTCGTCACGGCGCCTCCAAGGTCCTGATGAACCCAGCTAAGCCTGGTACTGGCGTGATCGCTGGTGGCGCCATGCGCGCTATCTTCGAAGTGATGGGCGTGACGGACGTGGTGGCGAAATCCACCGGTTCGAACAACCCATACAACCTGGTACGCGCTACGCTGGACGGCCTGTCGAAAATGAGCACTGCTTCCGATATCGCTGCCAAACGCGGCAAGTCGGTTGAAGACATTCTGGCTTAAGGTGGACAAAATGACAAACACAGTCAAAGTGCAATTGGTCAAGGGCTTGATCGGTACGCGCGAATCGCATCGCGCTACCGTGCGCGGTCTGGGTCTGCGTCGTGTAAATTCGGTTTCCGAATTGCAAGACACCCCATCCGTACGCGGCATGATCAATAAAGTATCGTATCTCGTTAAAGTTGTCGGGTAAGCCTTCGGGCTTACACGAACGGAGCAAATCATGGAATTGAATACTATTGCACCAGCCGAAGGCGCTAAGCACTACAAGCGTCGCGTCGGTCGCGGTATCGGCTCCGGCCTGGGTAAAACCTCGGGTCGTGGTCACAAAGGTCAGAAATCGCGTTCGGGCGGCTTTCATAAAGTCGGTTTCGAAGGCGGTCAGATGCCTCTGCAACGCCGTCTGCCTAAGCGCGGTTTCAAATCGATGCACGCAACCTTCAAAGCTGAAGTGCGCCTGTCCGATCTGAACAACCTGGCGGTTGGCGATGTCGACATTCTGGTCTTGAAGCAAGCTGGCGTTCTGGGCGTGTTGGCCCGTGACGTGCGCGTGATCTTGTCCGGCGAAATCACCAAAGCGGTGAATTTGAAGGGCTTGAAAGTGTCCGCTGGCGCGAAAGCCGCCATCGAAGCAGCCGGCGGCTCGGTAGCCTGAGTTGACCGCTAACAGCTTGATCGGAGCGAAAATTGGCGACTAATCCACAACTTGCTAAAAGTGCAGCGGCCGGTTTCCCTTGGGGACGGCTCTGGTTTTTGCTTGGCGCATTGGTGGTTTATCGTATCGGTGCTCACGTCCCGGTTCCCGGGATTGACCCGACACAATTAGCCTCGCTGTTCAAGGAGCACGAAGGCGGCGTCCTGGGCATGTTCAACATGTTCTCGGGCGGTGCCTTGTCTCGTTTTACAGTGTTTGCGCTGGGTATCATGCCTTATATCTCGGCCTCGATCATCATGCAATTGCTGTCGATCGTGTCACCGCAGATGGAAGCGTTGAAAAAAGAAGGCGAAGCAGGTCGTCGCAAGATCACCCAGTACACCCGGTATTTCACGGTTGCCCTGGCACTGTTCCAAGCGTTGGGCATTGCAGTCGCACTGG
This sequence comes from Janthinobacterium sp. PSPC1-1, assembly GCF_049897625.1. NCBI lineage: Bacteria > Pseudomonadati > Pseudomonadota > Betaproteobacteria > Burkholderiales > Oxalobacteraceae > Janthinobacterium > Janthinobacterium sp. PSPC1-1. The sequence continues at coordinate 511,929 of NZ_JAFCWP010000002.1, forward strand.
AGTCGCAAGCTGGTCTGGTGTTGGAACCTGGTCTTGCATTCCGCTTCGTGACGGTCGTCACTTTGTTGACCGGAACAATGTTTTTGATGTGGTTGGGTGAGCAAATTACCGAGCGTGGCTTGGGGAATGGCATCTCGATCATCATTTTTGCCGGGATTGCAGCAGGTCTGCCGTCGGCGTTGGGTGGCTTGTTCACTCAGGTGTCGAATGGTTCGATCGGCAGCTTCAGCGCGATTTTCATCGTGATTCTGGTAGCACTGGTAACGTACTTCGTTGTATTCGTCGAACGCGGTCAGCGCAAAATATTGGTCAATTACGCGAAGCGCCAGGTAGGCAACAAGATTTATGGCGGTCAAACCAGCCATTTGCCGTTGAAGCTGAACATGGCCGGCGTGATCCCGCCGATCTTTGCTTCTTCGATCATCTTGTTTCCGGCCACTATCGTGGACTGGTTTTCAAAGGGCGCCGACAACGCTAACCCTGCGGTGCGGTTCTTGAAAGATTTGGCAGCATCGATGGGGCCTGGTGAGCCTATCCATGCGCTGTTGTACGCAGTGGCGATCGTGTTTTTCTGTTTCTTCTATACAGCGTTGGTGTTTAACAGCAAAGAAACAGCGGATAACTTGAAGAAAAGCGGTGCGTTCATTCCCGGGATTCGTCCAGGCGAGCAGACAGCCCGTTACATCGACAAGATCCTGACACGCTTGACACTTGCCGGCGCAGTCTACATCACCCTGGTGTGTTTATTGCCGGAATTTATGCAAGCCCAGTGGAAAGTACCATTCTATTTCGGCGGTACTTCTTTATTGATTATTGTAGTTGTCACCATGGATTTCATGGCGCAAGTACAGAACTACGTGATGTCGCAGCAATATGATTCGCTGCTGCGCAAAGCAAATTTCAAGGGCGGAATTCCGACGCGTTAAGCGCGGTAAACATACCGAATGGCAAAAGACGACGTCATACAGATGCAGGGCGAGATTCTTGAGAATCTCCCAAATGCAACATTTCGAGTGAAGCTGGAGAACGGACACGTGGTGCTCGGGCATATTTCAGGTAAAATGCGGATGAACTATATTCGCATTCTCCCTGGAGACAAGGTGACGGTGGAGTTAACGCCGTACGACCTGAGCCGAGCCCGCATTGTGTTCCGTACCAAGTAACACACTGAATCAAACCAAAGAAGCGAAAGAAAGAGCCCAAAAATGAAAGTTCTCGCATCAGTCAAGCGGATCTGCCGCAACTGCAAGATCATCAAGCGCAAAGGCGTAGTCCGCGTAATCTGCGTGGAACCACGTCACAAGCAGCGTCAAGGTTAATCGAGGAATAACAAATGGCACGTATTGCAGGGGTTAATATCCCAAATCATCAGCATACCGTTATCGGCCTGACAGCCATCTACGGTGTTGGCCGTCCACGCGCAGAGAAAATCTGTGCATCGACCGGTGTAGCAACCAACAAAAAGATCAAAGATCTGGATGACAGCGAACTGGAAAAACTGCGCGATGAAGTAGGTAAATTCATCGTCGAAGGCGATCTGCGTCGTGAACTGTCCATGAACATCAAGCGTTTGATGGATCTGGGTTGCTACCGCGGCATGCGTCATCGCAAGGGTCTGCCTTGCCGTGGCCAGCGTACGCGTACGAACGCACGTACCCGCAAGGGACCGCGTAAAGCCGCTCAATCGCTGAAAAAATAATCCGCTAGGGAATAATTATGGCTAAGTCGCAAAATAACGCCGCATCAGCACGCGTGCGTAAAAAGGTTAAAAAGAACGTCGCTGAAGGCATTGCACATGTCCACGCTTCGTTTAATAACACCATCATTACCATCACCGATCGTCAAGGCAATGCCTTGTCGTGGGCTACCTCCGGCGGTGCAGGCTTCAAGGGTTCGCGTAAATCGACCCCGTTCGCAGCGCAGGTCGCCGCGGAAGCCGCTGGTAAAGTGGCTGTTGAGTGTGGCGTCAAGAACCTGGAAGTACGTATCAAGGGCCCAGGTCCTGGTCGTGAATCCGCTGTTCGCGCGCTGAACAACCTGGGCATCAAGATCACCGAGATCCAGGACGTGACGCCGGTACCGCACAACGGTTGCCGTCCACCGAAACGCCGTCGTATCTAAGATAGTGTTGCAGAGGGCGCTTCGGCGCCAGCTGCTTTGTTATCTGTTGTAACTCAGTACAGTTGTGTGAAATCGCTGGAGCAGTGAGCCGGAAACGGTTATACTGCCCGGCTGTTCTTGCCTGTCAAATTCCATTTGGCGGGTTTTTCGTTTTCAGCCACCGTCTGATTGAAGCTGAGTCAGACTAGCGCCTAACCGCAGCAGCGTGTTTGATCATGCATGTGGCTGGGGCGTTATCATTAATAAAAGGAAGCATCGTGGCACGTTATATCGGACCTAAAGCAAAACTCTCCCGCCGTGAAGGTACTGACCTGTTCCTGAAGAGCGCACGTCGCTCGCTCGACAGCAAGTGCAAACTGGACGTCAAACCAGGCCAGCACGGTGTCAAATCCGGCGCCCGCACCTCGGACTACGGTAACCAACTGCGCGAAAAGCAAAAAGTAAAACGCATGTACGGCGTGCTGGAACGTCAATTCCGCCGCTACTTCGCTGAAGCAGACCGTCGTAAAGGCAACACCGGCGAAACGCTGTTGAAGTTGCTGGAAACGCGTCTGGACAACGTTTGCTACCGCATGGGCTTTGGTTCGACCCGCGCTGAAGCGCGTCAATTGGTCAGCCACAAAGCGTTCACCGTGAACGGTATCGTTGTGAACATCGCTTCGTACGCAGTTAAAGTTGGCGACATCGTTGCTGTTCGTGAAAAATCGAAAAAGCAAGTGCGTATCGTTGAAGCACTGTCGCTGGCTGAACAAGTTGGTATGCCTAGCTGGGTTTCGGTTGATGCCAAGAAAATGGAAGGCACCTTCAAGTCCCTGCCAGAGCGTAACGAAATCGCTAACGACGTCAACGAATCGCTGATCGTCGAGCTGTACTCGCGTTAATAGTAGTCAGTAGCAAGATCTCCGCCCACTTTGCTTTTGTAAAGTGGGCGTTTCACTAATGCCATCAGCCTTATCGGTGTAATGAGCCGAGGGTATTGAAAAGGACATTTCATGCAAAACAGTTTGTTGAAGCCACGTATTATCGATGTTGAAGCTCTCGGTGCAGGTCACGCCAAAGTCGTGATGGAACCGTTCGAGCGCGGCTATGGCCACACATTGGGTAACGCGTTGCGCCGCGTCTTGCTGTCGTCGATGGTAGGCTACGCGCCGACCGAAGTGACGATCGCCGGCGTCGTCCACGAATATTCCTCCCTCGATGGCGTGCAAGAAGACGTCGTCGATCTGTTGCTGAACTTGAAGGGTGTGGTTTTCAAAGTCCACAACCGCGATTCGGTAACACTGACCCTGAAAAAAGAAGGCGAAGGCGCGATCCTGGCCTCCGACATCGACCTGCCGCATGACGTCGAACTGATCAACCCTGACCACGTGATCGCCCACCTGACCGCTGGTGGCAAGCTGGACATGCAGATCAAGGTTGAAAAAGGCCGCGGCTACGTTCCTGGTAACGTGCGTCGTCTGTCGGAAGATACGAACAAGACCATCGGCCGCATCATCCTGGACGCGTCGTTCTCGCCAGTGCGCCGTGTATCGTACTTCGTTGAATCGGCTCGCGTCGAACAGCGTACCGACCTGGACAAGCTGATCATCAACATCGAAACCAACGGCGTGATCTCGCCGGAAGAAGCGATCCGCCAGTCGGCCCGCGTTCTGGTGGACCAGTTGAATGTGTTCGCTGCCCTGGAAGGCACGGAAGCTGCCGCCGAAGCGCCATCGCGCGCTCCGCTGGTCGATCCTATCCTGTTGCGTCCAGTCGACGACCTGGAGTTGACCGTGCGTTCGGCGAACTGCCTGAAAGCGGAAAACATCTACTACATCGGCGACCTGATCCAACGTTCGGAAAACGAACTGCTGAAAACGCCAAATCTGGGCCGCAAGTCCCTGAACGAAATCAAGGAAGTGCTGGCATCGCGCGGCTTGACCTTGGGCATGAAGCTGGAAAACTGGCCGCCTGCCGGCCTGGAAAAGTAATTCGTAGTTGTAGCAAACTGCCTGGGACAGGTGTCCCAGGCTTTTATTTTGAAGCACCAAACCGGCCCGCGATGTTGCACTAGCTTCATCGATCGAAGAGCTGGAATTTAAACACTCACCGAAAGGATTTATCATGCGTCACGGTCACGGCCTCCGTAAACTGAATCGTACCTCGTCCCACCGTCTGGCAATGCTGCGCAACATGACAGTATCGCTGCTGCGTCACGAAGCGATCAAAACCACCCTGCCAAAAGCAAAAGAACTGCGCCGCGTTGTCGAGCCAATTCTGACCTTGGGCAAAACTGACTGCCTGGCAAACAAGCGTCTGGCCTTCAACCGCCTGCGCGATCGTGAAATGGTCTTGAAGCTGTTCGCTGAACTGGGCCCACGTTACGCCAACCGTAACGGCGGCTATGTGCGCATCCTGAAAATGGGTTTCCGCGTAGGCGATAACGCTCCTATGGCGTTCGTCGAACTGATGGATCGTCCAGACACGACCGAAGCAGTTGAAATCGCTGGCGAGTAATCCCGCCGGTTGTATCTGAGAAAGCCAGGCCTAGCCTGGCTTTTTTGTTTTCTGCTGCAGTCATTCTTACCGCAGTGTACTATTCTCCTTTCGCGCCGGCCCGGCACAAGCGCTGCCTGCTCCGCGCGTCCTCTGTCGAATGGTCGAAAAGGTAGTTCATGTCCCGTCTCCTCTCCAGCGCCACTGCGCGCGCCGCGCCACGCCATCCTTTGCTCACCTGGTTTGCTGCCTGTTTCTTCCTGTTGATCGCCATTTTCGGCGCCGGCCATGCCCGCGCCGACGATGAATTCCTCGATCCCGAACTGGCTTTCAAATTTTCCGCCCGCATGCAGGATCCGTCCACCATCGCCGTCACCTATGTGATTGCCGATGGTTACTATATGTACCATGAGCGCTTCAAGTTCGACGCCGTGGGCGCCAAGCTGGGCACGCCCGTGTATCCGGCTGGCAAGGTCAAGTTTGACGAGACCTTCCAGAAGAACGTGGAAACGTTCCGCAAGACCCTCACCATCACGATTCCCGTGCAGGCCGCTGGCGCCTTCACCCTGAAGGCGACGGGACAGGGCTGTTCCGACAAGGGCCTGTGCTATGCGCCGCAGGATGCCACGGCCCAGCTGGTGGGCGGTGGCGGCGGCCAGAGCATGGCGCCGGGCGGCGTGGCGTCGAAGTTCGCCTTGCCGGCTGCGCCGGCAGTCGACACGGCGGCCGTCAACGGGCCGCAGGCGCAAGCATCGCCAGGCGTATCCGTGCTGAGCATTCCCCAGGCGGACATCATCAGCACGCCCGAGCCGGTAGCGGCGGCCCCCGTGGCGGCAAGTTCCGCGCCTGCGCAAAGCGAGATGGGCAAGATCGAAGCGGCACTGAAGGGCGGCAAGCTGCTGGTCATCGTGCCCCTGTTCATGCTGCTGGGCCTGGGCCTGGCGTTCACCCCATGCGTGCTGCCGATGGTGCCGATTTTGTCGTCGATCATCATCGGTGATGGCGCCAAGGTCAGCCGTTCGCGTGGCTTGCTGCTGTCGCTGACGTACGCGCTGGGCATGGCCATCGTCTATACGGCGCTGGGCGTGGCGGCCGGGCTGGCGGGCGAAGGCCTGGCGGCCCAACTGCAAAATCCGTGGGTGCTTGGCTTTTTCGCCTTGCTGATGGCGGGCCTGGCGCTGTCGATGTTCGGTTTTTATGAGCTGCAAGTGCCGGCTTTCCTGCAAGGCAAGCTGACGTCCGTGTCGAACCAGCAATCGTCGGGTCGCCTGGCGGGCGTATTCGTCATGGGCGCCATTTCCGCCCTGATCGTGGGGCCATGCGTGGCCGCGCCGCTGGCCGGTGCCTTGCTGTACATCAGTCAGACGCGCGACGTCGTCATCGGCGGCAGCGCTTTATTTGCCATGGCGGTGGGCATGAGCGTGCCGTTGCTGTTGGTGGGCGTCTCGGCCGGCACCTTGCTGCCGCGCGCCGGCGCCTGGATGGATGCCGTCAAGCGCTTCTTTGGCGTGTTGCAGCTGGGCGTGGCCTGGTGGCTGGTGTCGCCCGTGCTGCCGGGCGCCGTGCAGATGCTGGGCTGGACGGTGCTGTTCGTCGGTTACGGCATGTATCTGCTGGTGGGCAAGAGCGGTGCGAAGAACGCCTGGGTGGCCAAGGCCTTCGGCCTGGTGTTTGCCGTGCTGGGTGCGATGCAACTGGTGGGCGTGGCCAGCGGTGGCCGCGACCCGCTGGCGCCGCTGGCGCACCTGGGCGGTGGCCAGGTGCACGCGCAACCTTTTACACGTGTAAAGACCGTGGCGCAGCTCGATGCGGCGCTGGCCCAGCTGGGTGGCAAGCCAGCCTTGCTGGACTTTTATGCGGACTGGTGCGTGTCGTGCATCGAGATGGAAAAGCTGACCTTCGTCGACCCTGCCGTGCGCGAGAAAATGGGGCAAGCCGTGCTGCTTCAAGTGGATGTCACGGCCAATGATGCGGACGACAAGGCCATGCTGAAACGTTTTCAGCTGTTCGGGCCGCCTGGCATCATCATGTTCAACCCGCAGGGGCAGGAGATCGCCCAGTCGCGCGTGATCGGCTTCCAGAATGCATCGACGTTCCTGACTTCCTTGCGCAAGCTTGACGAGTAGGTCGGATTAGGCCCTTCGGGCCGTAATCCGACACCACCACGTTCAGCGCCAACAATGTTGTCGGATTACGCGGCGTTCCACCGCTAATCCGACCTACGCTCAGCCTGCTTTATGGTGACCACCACGATGGCCACCGTGCTTGCCGCCCGGCACGCTGTCATCAAACACTTTCTTTTGCTCCGGCGTCAGCACGGCATAAAAAGTTTTCAGCGAGGCCAGGCGGCTTTCCTGGCTGGCGATGCGTTCCTTCGACATGGCGATCCACTGCTCCATGCGCTCCGGCGCCGACAGCTTGGCCATCGCTTCGCGCTTGGCTTTCCAGTCGCCCATCGGTTTTTTCGGCGCATTGGCGGCCGTGAAAGTGGCCCAGGCCGGTTCCTGCGCGGCTGTCAGCTTCAGCTTGTCGTGCAGACGGGCCTGGTACTTGGCCATGCGTTCGGCCGGGTTGCCACCGCGGTGCGGGCCGCGTTGGCCGTCATGTTGCATCTTGGTGCTGGCGGCAGGCGCGCTGGCGGCCGCTTCCTGGGCGTGGACGGTCAGCGATGCCGCACCCATGCCGAGTACGCTCATGGCGATGATCAAATTCTTGCGCAAGGTTGTCATTGAGGCGTTCATCTGGATTCCTTTGTAAAAGATGAGGGATGTACATGTTGCTGCACATGAATCCATGGTGGACGCTCCATGTTTCCCCGAAGTGTCCGCTGCCAGACAGTTTGTATCTATATGTTTCTTCGGGTCTCCTATATACAAGACGATACAAATGCGCTGTGCAAGGGCGGGGGAAGTGGGGATAATTCGTACCATGGAACCCACTTCTACAATTCTCATCGTCGACGATGACCGCGACATCCGCAGCTTGCTGGCGGACTACCTGGAAACGAACGCCTACCGTACCCTGGGCGCGGCAGATGGCACGGCCATGTGGAAGATTCTCGATGAAACGCGGCCCGACCTGATCGTGCTCGATTTGAACCTGCCTGGCGATGATGGCCTGACCTTGTGCCGCAAGCTGCGTGCCCAATCGACCGTGCCGGTGATCATGTTGACGGCGCGTAATGAGCCGCTGGACCGCATCCTGGGCCTGGAAATGGGCGCCGACGATTATTTGCCGAAACCGTTCGAACCCCGCGAATTGCTGGCGCGCATACGCAGCGTGCTGCGCCGCAGCCATGCCATGCCGTCGAACGTGCCGTCTGACAAGGCGCAGCAAATCCGTTTTTCCGGCTGGACCCTGGACCTCACGGCGCGCCACCTGCTCAATCCCACGGGCCTGGTGATCATGCTGTCGGGCGCCGAGTTCCGCTTGCTGCGCGTGTTCCTGGAACACCCGAACCGCGTGCTCAACCGCGACCAGTTGCTGAACCTGACGCAGGGCCGCGACGCCGACCCGTTCGACCGCTCGATCGATATCCAGATCAGCCGCTTGCGGCAAAAGCTCGGTGAAGATGCCCGTTTGCCGCAAATCATCAAGACCGTGCGCAATGGCGGCTACGTGCTGGCCGGGCAAGTCAACGTGGAGCCGCACGCGTGAAGGCCTTTCTGGGGTCGATGACGGGCAGAGTCTTCATGTTTCTGCTGATCGGCATCGTCGCTTCGGCCGCGCTGACGCAGTGGCTGGCCGTGGGCGAACGCCAGCGCGCCATCGAGCAATACCGCGACTACCACGCCGTCGAGCGGGCCGAGCAGCTGGTGATGGCGGCCGACGTGGTGCCGCTGGCCTCGCGCGCCGCCTACCTGAAGGTGGCCAACAAGGGCAGCGTGCGCCTGGAATTGCGTCCCGACACGGAACATAAGCCCGGTACGCCGACGGAATTTTCCAGCGCCCTGCAAGCCAAGCTGGGCGAGGGTTTCAAGGTCAGCGCGCTGGCCGAACGCCCGGCCGCCTGTATCGAGCCGCGCCAGTCGCCGGGCATGTTCGGCGCCAAGCCTTGGGGCGGCACCTGCGAAAACCTCGACGTGCGCATGCAGGATGGCCACGTGCTGCGCCTGATGGTCTTGCCGCCGCGCCAGCAGCCACCGTTCAATGAACATAATGACTGGATGACTCTGCTGCCTTTCCTGATCAGCATCGCCATCCTCGCCTACCTGGTCACGCGCATGACCATGCGTCCGCTGAAACAGCTGGCGCAGGCAGCAAAAGATCTGGGCAACGACATCAACCATCCGCCGCTGACCCTGTCGGGCGCCAGCGAGATCCGCCAGGCCAGCGCCGCCTTCAATGCCATGCAGGCGCGCATACGCCAACATATTTCCCAGCGTACACAAATGCTGGCAGCCATCACGCACGACTTGCAGACGCCGCTGACGCGCCTGCGCCTGCGCCTGGAAAAGGTGGCCGATACAGAGTTGTATGAGCGCCTGGTGGGCGACCTGTCGGCCATGCAGAGCATGGTCAAGGAAGGACTGGACCTGGCCCGCTCGATGGATAGCACGGAAGCGATGCAGGCGCTCGATCTCGATTCCCTGCTCGACAGCGTCTGCTCCGACGCGGCCGATGCCGGCCAGAACGTGACCTTGGCCGGGCAGGCCAGCATGGCCTTGATGGGCCGGCCCATCGCGATGCGGCGTTGCCTGGTGAACTTGATCGACAATGCCGTCAAATATGGCCAGTACGCGCAGGTGACGGTCGAGCGCATCGCCGGCGCGGCGCGCATCCGCATCCGCGACGGCGGGCCGGGTATTGCGCCAGATCAGCTGGCCAAAGTGTTCGAACCGTTTTATCGTATCGAGACCTCGCGTTCGCGCGAATCGGGCGGCACGGGCCTGGGCCTGACCATCGCGCGCAACATCGCCGAGCAGCATGGCGCCACGGTTTCACTGCTCAATCATGTCGACGGTGGACTGGAAGTCACCCTGATCGTGCCAGAGTATTACGCGGGGAAGTGAGCATTTCCGTGCGACAATATTGGGCTTTACGCCCCCTGGCAACTACCTTCAACCTGCGGCCCTGCGCTGCAACAGCGTGACAGAACAATGAAAAAGACTAGCCTGGCAATCCTCGTGGGTGCGGCCCTGTGTATCGGTGGCGGCATCTGGTATTTCAATCATCAGTCGGGCAAAGCGGCCGGTGGGCAGGATGGCAAAGGGGGCAAGGGCGCACAGGGACCGACCACGGTGAGCGTGATCGCGCCCGTGCGCCAGGATGTGCCAATGCTGCTGCAAGCCAATGGCAGCGTGACGCCCATCAGCAGCGTCGACCTGCATCCGCAGACGACCAGTACGATCACCAAGGTGCACATCCGCGAAGGCCAGTTCGTCAAACAGGGCGAACTGATGTTTACGCTGGACGCGCGCAGCGAACATGCGAATGTCGACAAGGCGCAGGCGCAAGTATTGCGTGACCGCGCCTCGGTGCTGGACCTCGAACGCCAGCTCAAACGCAGCCAGGATTTGCTGAGCAAGAACTTCATCGCCCAGGGCGCCGTGGATACCCTGCAAAGCCAGCTCGACGCGGCACGCGCCTTGCTGGCCGCCGACCAGGCCGCCTTGCGCGCCGCCCAGGTCGATTCCAGCTACACCGTCCTGCGCGCGCCGCAGGGGGGCCGCGTGGGCGCCATCAATGTGTACGCGGGCAGCCTGGTGCAGCCGACTACTTCGCTCACCAGCATCACCCAGCTCGACCCGATCGATGTGGTCTTCACCTTGCCGGAAAGCAGTCTGTCGGGCTTGCTGGCGGCGCAGAAGGCGGGCGAGGTGGCTGTCAAGGCGCTGCTGGCCGATGCGGGCGGCAAGCAGCTCGACGGTAAACTGAGTTTCATCGACAATGCCGTCGATCCCGCCACGGGCGTGATCAAGGTCAAGGCCCGTTTCAATAATGGCGGTACCGACCTGTGGCCTGGCCAGTATGTGAATACGCAGCTGACGGTGCGCACCTTGAAGGATGCGCTGGTCATCCCGCAAAACGCCATCATCACCAATACCACGGGCATCTTCGTGTATTCGATGGAAGCCGATAATACGGCCAAGGTGCGCAAGATTGCCCGCGTGTATGCGTTCGGCCCGAATGCCGTCGTCACCGGATTGACCGGCGACGAGCAAGTCATCGTCGACGGCAAGCAGAACCTGCGTCCTGGTGGCAAGGTGCGCCTGGTGGAAAAACACAAGGCCGCCGATGGCGCTGCCGCACCGCAGGGCAAGCCAGCATGAACCTGTCCGAACTGAGCATCCGCCGCCCCGTCATGGTGGTGCTGTTGTCCCTGAGCATTATCCTGGCCGGCGTGTTGGCGTATGGCCACATTCCCGTGGCGGCCTTGCCGAGCTATAACACGCCCGTCATCAACGTGAGTGCCGACCTGGCTGGCGCCAGCCCCGAGACCATGGCGTCTTCCGTGGCCTTGCCGCTGGAAAAGCAGTTTTCCACGATTGCCGGCCTGAGCCTGATCACCTCGACGAGTACCCTGGGCAATACGTCGCTGACCCTGGAGTTTGACGCCAGCATCAATGTCAACGAGGCCGCCGTCGACGTGCAGGCGGCCCTGCTGCGCGCGCAGCGCCAGTTGCCGACGGAAATGACGGACTTGCCGTCCTACCGCAAAGTCAATCCGGCCGATGCGCCGGTGCTGTTCATCCAGATGACGTCGCCATCGCTGAACTTGTCGGATCTGAATGATTATGCGGAAAACCTGATTGCGCCCAGCCTGTCGACCTTGCCTGGCGTGGCCCAGGTCAGCGTGAATGGCCAGAAACGCTTCGCCGTGCGCGTGCGTGCCCGTGCCGACCTGATGAACGCGCGCAACCTGACGATGGACGAGCTGGCCCAGGCCCTGCGCGCCTCGAACACGAATTCGCCGCTGGGCATCCTCGACGGCCCCAGCCAGACGCTGACCATCCAGGGCAACCCGCAGATGATGAAGGCGGCCGATTTTGCCGAACTCATCGTCGCCACGCGCAATGGCCAGCCCGTGCGGCTGAAGGAAGTGGCCGAAGTGGAAGACAGTTTCCAGTCAACCAAGACGGCCGGCAGTTTCAATGGCGAGCGCTCGATCACCTTGCTGGTGCAGCGCCAACCGGATGCGAACACGGTGCAAGTGGTCGATGCCGTGCGCAAACTCTTGCCAGGTTTCAAGGCGCAATTGCCTGCCTCCATCCAGATCAGCCTGGTCAACGACCGTTCCGTCTCGATCCGCGAAGCGATCCACGACGTCAATCTGACCCTGGCCCTGACGGTGATCCTGGTGGTGCTGGTGATCTTTTTGTTCCTGCACCGCGCGGCCGCCACTTTCATTCCCGCCGTCACCATGCCCATTTCCCTGCTCGGAGCGCTGGCCCTGCTGTACTGGCTCGGCTACAGCCTCGACAATATCTCCCTGCTGGGCATCACCCTGGCCGTGGGCCTGGTGGTCGACGATGCCATCGTGGTGCTGGAAAACATCGTGCGCCATATCGAGATGGGCAAGAAACCGATCCAGGCGGCTCTGGTGGGCGCCAAAGAAATGGGTTTCACCATTATTTCTATTTCCGTCTCGCTGGTGGCCGTGTTCATCCCCATCTTCTTCATGCCGGGCGTGATCGGCTTGCTGTTCCACGAGTTTGCCGTCGTCGTCTCGCTGTCCATCCTCGTCTCGGCCATCGTGTCGCTGACCCTGGTGCCGATGCTGGCCAGCCGCTTCCTGCCGGCCGACTCGCGCGAACACAATGACAGCGACCCCACGCATGGCGAAAAGTCCTTCATCGGCCGCCACTTCGAGGCGGGGTTCACGAAGTTGCGCAACGGATATGTGCATCTGCTCGACAAGGCCCTGGCGCACCGCAACGTGGTGCTGTTTGTTGCCGTGTGTACCTTTGCGCTGACGGTGCTGCTGTACGCGACCATTCCGAAGGGTTTCTTCCCCGAGGAAGACCTGGGCCAGATCCAGGTGAATACGGAAGCGTCGGAGGATATTTCTTCTGCGGCATTGCAGGACTTGCAAGCGCGCGTGGCGGCCGTGCTCAAGGCGGACCCCAGCGTGCAGGATGTGACCTCGTTCGTCGGCGGCGGCAACACGGGCCGCATGTTCATGGTGCTGAAACCGCGCAGCGAACGGCCGAAAATGCCCGTGGTGCTGGAAAACCTGCGCCGCGCGACGAGTACCGTGCCCGGCATGGCCGTGTATTTCCGTCCCGTGCAAAACTTGCAGCTGGGCGGACGCCAGAGCAAGAGCCGCTACCAGTACACCTTGCAAAGCGTCAGTCCCGATGCCTTGAATGACTGGGCGGAAAAGTTTATTGCTGGCATGCGCGCCGATCCCGCGTTCCGCGACGTCACCAGCGATTCGCAGATCAAGGGCTTGCAGGCGTCCCTGCGGATCGACCGCGACAAGGCCAATCTGCTGGGCGTGCAAATGTCCGATATCCGCACGGCCCTGTATAGCGCCTTTGGCGAGCGGCAAGTGTCGACCATCTATTCTTCGGCGGCGAGCTATTACGTGATCCTGGAAGCGGCCACGGCGGATCGCCAGTATGACGATGCGCTGACGCGCGTGTCCGTGCGCAGCAAGTCGGGCGAACTGGTGAAACTGTCGAGTATTGCCTATGTGGAACGCACGATTGGCCCCACGTCCGTGAATCACCAGGGGCAGTTGCAGGCCGTGACGATCTCCTTTAACCTGGCACCGGACGTGCCGCTGGGTGTCGCCACGGGCAAGATCGACGCGATGGGCAAGGGCATGAGCTTGCCGGCCTCCATCATCACGCGCTACGGTGGCGATGCGGCCGTGTTCCAGGACTCGCAGGCTAGCCAGATCATCCTCATCATCGCCGCGCTGGTCGTGATCTATGTGCTGCTCGGCGTGCTGTATGAAAGCTACATCCACCCGCTGACCATCCTGGCCGGCTTGCCGTCGGCGGCCGTGGGGGCGCTGTTGACCTTGCGCCTGTTCGGCATGGACCTGACCATGATCGCCATCATCGGTATCTTGATGCTGATCGGTATCGTCAAGAAAAACGCCATCATGATGATTGACTTTGCCCTGCATGCGCAGCGCAACGAGGGTATGAGCCCGCCTGAAGCCATCCGTCAGGCCTGCATCCTGCGTTTCCGTCCCATCATGATGACGTCGGCGGCTGCCCTGATGGGCGCCTTGCCGATCGCCCTGGGCCTGGGCGCCGGCGCCGAGCTGCGCCAGCCGCTGGGTCTGGCCGTGGTCGGTGGATTGCTGTTTTCGCAAGTGATTACCCTGTTCATCACCCCCGTCATCTATTTGTTCCTGGACAAGTACAGCGGCACGGGGCCGGTGACGGACGAGCAACTGGTGGCACTCGACAACAAGGCTTGAGCACGTGCGTGGCTCGTTGATCCGTGACCGGCGCCCCATTCCTGCGTGAATGGGGCGCCGGTTTTGTATGGGCAGTGATACATACGGTAACAACCGTCAAGGGACGGCTCGGGTACTCTGGTCAGCGCTGCAAGGAATGTCGCTATCCTGTACGCTTCGGGTTGGAAAGGCCGAGGAAGTGTTCCCAAAAGCAAGGGACTCTGGCACTATGGCTGCCCTGTAATGTTATTTCTTCGCTACACAGAAAGCACGATTCATTTTGCATGACACGACCCATTTGTTGGCTGCCGATTCCGATGTTTGCCCCACCTGCGGGCAAGTGATCCAGCCAGTGCCGGCCTACGGGTCCAGGACCAGCACCATGCGCAAGGTTGCGCTGGGTGTGTCCGTCTTGCTGCACGTGCTGCTGGCGGCGTATGCATTGTTTCGCAGCGACACGATTGAAAAGATCCCGCCGCCGAAGAAGGAAAGCGCGATGGTCTACATCGCGCCCCTGAAGGACAAGCCGCAACCGAAGCCGCAGCCGAAACCCACGCCGAAACCGAAGGACACAAAAGTGGCCAAGGTGAAACCGCCGCCGGCCCCGAGCAAGCGCGTGGTGACGAAGGATGTGCCGCGCGACAAGCCAAAACTGGAAACATTCACGCCGCCGCTGGTATCGAAAGTGCCGTTGCCGCCGCCGCCGGCTGAAGACATGAGCTCGATGATCGAGCAGCGCCGCAAGCAGCGCCAGGCGCAGAACCCCACGCCGCCGGCCGAGGAAAGCGAGAACGACCGCGCCATGCGCGTGGCCAAGGCGAATATCGCCGGTGCCCAGGGCCGCAATTCGGGCAGCGACCGCGAGGATTCGGGTGGCGTGTTTTCCATCGTCAACCAGACCTCCTTCAGCGCCGAAGTCAAGTTCAAGGGCTGGAATGGCAACTTCAAGCGCAATTGGCTGAAGCAGGAAAAAGTCGAACTGGGTAATGAACCCGATATCGAAACGGCCATCATCAAGAAGATGATCCAGCTGATCCGCGCCGAAAAGCCCGGTGATTTCGTCTGGGAATCGCGGCGCCTGGGGCGCAACGTCAACCTCAGCGCCCGCGTGGAAGACACGGCCGAACTGAGCGCCTTCCTGCGCCAGGAATTCTTTTCGGAGAAGCGGCCAGGGCCGGGACGGCGCTAACATCGAGCGCAATCAAAAAAGGCTGCACCGTGTGAACGGGCAGCCTTTTTTTTACGCAGCGTTGATGTGGATCAAGCCGGTTT
Organism: Janthinobacterium sp. PSPC1-1; assembly: GCF_049897625.1. NCBI lineage: Bacteria > Pseudomonadati > Pseudomonadota > Betaproteobacteria > Burkholderiales > Oxalobacteraceae > Janthinobacterium > Janthinobacterium sp. PSPC1-1. The sequence continues at coordinate 527,155 of NZ_JAFCWP010000002.1, forward strand.
GTCGGTTCCCGCTTCCGGTTCGACGTCGTCTTCCATGTCGATCAGTTCGACCATCTGGGCCGCGCCATCTTCGCTGATGCCGGCCAGTTCCATGATCTTGTCATTGGCTTCGTCGATGCCGACGCGCTTCAATGCGGAAAACAGTTGCACGGTGAACGGGAAGCCGATGCCGTCTTCGTCCACATAGCTGTCGAGCTTGGCTTTCGCCTGGCGCAGCGCATTCACGGATTCATTGCGGTTCAGCTTATCGACTTTGGTCAGGATGCAGTGGATCGGTTTACCCGTCGGGGCGAACCATTCCAGCATCTGGACGTCCAGGTCGGTGAACGGACGGCGCGAATCCATGATCAGGACCAGGCCTGCCAATTGCTCGCGACGCTGGACGTAGTCGCCCAGCAGGCGCTGCCAGTGCAATTTGGCCGAGCCCGAGACTTCCGCGTAGCCGTAGCCAGGCAAGTCGACCAGCAGGCATTCGATCTCTTCGACGATGGTGGCATCCTTGCGGTGCTGCGCCACATGGGCGCCGCCGATGGAGAAGTAGTTGATGTGCTGGGTACGGCCAGGTGTCTTGGAGGCGAACGCCAAGCCTTTCTGATTACACAAGATGTTGATGGCGGTCGATTTACCGGCATTGGAGCGGCCGGCAAAAGCGATTTCCGGCACCGTGGTATCGGGCAGGTCACGCAATTGGTTGACGGTCGTAAAGAAGCGGGCTTGCCAGAGTTTTGACATGGGAGTAGTAAAGCAACAAAATGGAGCGATAAGGGAGCGATAACGCCAAGAAGCTATTGTACAATAAGGGATTGTTAATTGTTGCCGGCGTAGCAGCGATGCGGCTTGCGGCCCTGAAAATAAATCAAAAATCTCAGGAGCGCGGCAATGTCCACCACTAATTTCTCACTGTCTCAGGGTGCCTGAATGAATCGTGCGTTTTCACCGTTTATCAAATCCATGCTGCTCGCTTTGCTGGCTGTATCGGCAACTGCTTCCGCGGTCGAAGCACCGAAACCTGCCGTCAAGGCCGATGCCGCCAAGGGCGCTACCCTGTACGCCGATGGCGATGCGGCGCGCGGCTTGCCTGCCTGCGTCTCCTGCCATGGTGCGGCCGGTAACTCGACCATCACGGTCAACCCGAAGCTGGCCGGCCAGCACGAAAGCTATATCTACAAGCAACTGGTCGATTTCACCACGCCGGAGCGCAACCAGCCCGTCATGACGACGTACGCGAAGATGCTCAGCGACGCTGACAAGAAGAATATCGCCGCCTACCTGGGCACGCAGCTGTCCAAGCCGGGCGCCGCGAAAAACAAGGATACGATTGATCTGGGCAAGAAAATCTACCGCGGTGGCATTGCTTCCAAGCAAGTTGCTGCCTGCGCCAGCTGTCATGGCGCGACGGGCAACGGTCTTCCCGTCCAGTATCCGCGCATCGCCGGCCAGCACCAGGACTACACGGTGGCCCAGCTGACCATGTTCCGCAGCACCAAGGCTGATGCCCGCAAGAACAGCGCGCAAATGCACACCATCGCCGCCCGCATGTCGGATGACGAGATTGCCGCCGTGGCCGATTACATCGCCGGCCTGAAGTAAGTTTTCATAGTGGCAAGAGATTGCCAGGCGCACCATCGCGCATGAACCAGGGCGGCCGTCTCAACAGGCTGCCCTTTTTTATGGCAGGGGCCAAAACTGGAGTATGCTGCCGCCTTGCGCGCAGAAACTATCTGCTCCATGCCACATTTTCTTGAAGATTGCATATCCCGTATGAGTATCCACGTATGAGCACAGGCACGACCGGAATCGAGTTAAAGACCCAACGCCGCAGCCTGGCTGAATTCGTCGAGCTGGTCTCGTCGATGCGCTTTGCCATCAGCCTGCTGACCCTGATCGCCGTCGCCTCCATCATCGGCACCGTGCTCAAGCAGAACGAGCCCATGCCCAATTATGTGAACCAGTTCGGTCCGTTCTGGTTCGCTGTCTTCGACAAGCTGAGCCTGTATTCCGTGTATTCGGCCTGGTGGTTCCTGGTGATCATGGGTTTCCTCGTCGCCTCGACCTCGCTGTGCATCGTGCGCAATGCGCCGAAGATGCTCAAGGATATGCGCAGCTGGCGCGACAATGTGCGCGAGCAATCGTTGCGCAATTTCCATCACAAGATGGAATGGCAGGTGCCGCTGCCGCGCGCCGTGCTGGCACAGCAGATGGTGATGCGCCTGAAAGACAGCGGCTATGCGGCCAAAGTGGTCGAGAAGGACAACGCCACCCTGGTGGCGGCCAAACGCGGCGCGGCCAATAAATGGGGCTATATCTTTGCCCACGGCGCCATCGTCATCATCTGCGTGGGCGGCTTGCTCGACTCGGAAATGCCGATCCGCGTACAACAATGGTTCTTTGGCAAGACGCCGTTTTCTGGCAGCGGCGTGATTGCCGACATTCCCGCTCAGCACCGCTTGAGCCTGTCAAATCCTACTTTCCGCGGCAACACCATGATCCCGGAAGGCTCGTCGAGCAACACGGCCATCATTCCCCAGGCCGATGGCGTGCTGATCCAGGATCTGCCCATTACGATTTTGCTGAAAAAATTCCACATCGATTTCTACAGTACGGGCATGCCGAAGCTGTTCGCCAGCGATGTCGTCATCACCGACCATGTCACGGGTGAAAGTTTCCCAGCCACCATCAAAGTCAACCAGCCGCTGCTGTACAAGGGCCTGGCCCTGTACCAGTCCAGCTTTGAGGATGGCGGCAGCAAGCTCAAGTTGACGGGTTTTCCCATGACGGGCAAGACGACGAAACGCTTCGATATCGGCGGCGAAGTGGGCGGCAGCACGCCGCTCGAGCGCAGCGATGGCAATTCCTACACGGTGGAATGGTCGGGTTTCCGCCCCTTCAACGTGGAAAACCTCAGCGCCGGCCAGGATGTGCGCGCCGTCAGCAAGGCGGAAAGTTTCAACGATAAATTTGCTGTCGGCCTGGACAAGCGCCTCGGTTCGGCCGCGAAGAATGCGAATAACAAGGATCTCAAGAACGTGGGCCCTTCGGTGCAATACAAATTGCGCGACAAGACGGGCCAGGCACGCGAGTACCAGAATTACATGCAGCCTGTCACCGTGGATGGCACGACGGTGTTTCTGGCCGGCATGCGCGTCAATCCCAGTGACCCGTTCAGCTATCTGCGCATTCCCGTCGATGACAATTACAGCGTGACGGAATGGATGCGTTTGCGTGCCGCGCTGCAAGATCCCGCGCTGCGCCAGCAAGCTGCCGCGCGCTATGCGGCCCGCGCCATGCCGCAGGCGAACGCGGAAGCCCTACGCGGCCAGTTGCAGGAATCGGCGGCGAAAAGCCTGGGCATCTTTGCCGGCAATGGGCAAGAGGGCGGTTTCCTCGCCATTTCGCGTTTCCTGGAGAAAATTCCTGCCGCCGAGCAAGAAAAAGCGGCCGATATCTTCATGAAAATCTTGAATGGCAGCCTGTGGGACTTGTGGCAGGCGGCGCGCGCCCAGGATGGCTTGAAAGCCATCGAGGCCGATGACAAGCACGGCCGCTTCCTGCAACTGGCCACGAATGCGCTGTCCGACAGCTTCTTCTATGGCGCGCCCGTGTATCTGCAGCTCGACGAGTTCACAGAAATCAAGGCGTCCGTGCTGCAAGTGACGCGTTCGCCGGGCAAGAGCGTGGTGTACCTCGGTTGCCTGTTCCTCGTGATCGGCGTGTTTTCCATGTTTTATATCCGCGAGCGCCGCCTGTGGGTGTGGATCAAGGATGGCGAAGGCGGCAGCGAAGCCCTGATGGCCATGAGCACGCAACGCAAGACGCTGGATTTTGAAAAAGAATTTGAGACTTTGAAGGCAAAGCTGCCGCAATCGGCGTAAGCTGCGCTGTGTCCGGGGCGCTTGCGCGTCGCCGGGAATGGAGAAAATATGGAATTGGCAAACAAGCAAATATATACGCAGGAACCAGGATTTTTCAAGCGCCTGAGCCTGATCGATTGGCTGTATGGCGCCGGCTTGCTGGCGGCCTCCCTGTTCGGCCTGATGCGCTTTGGCGCCTTCATGGATATCTATGAAAAGGCCATCCTGCTGGCAGCGGCGCCCACGTTTGCGTGGCTGGGCTGGTACTGGAAGCCCGTGCGCTGGCTGATCCCCGTGGCAGCCGTGCTGTCGCTGTTCGCCATCGAGCTGTACGCAGGCCACCTTGAGATGGCGAACCAGAAATTCTTCCTCAAATACATCTTGTCGAGCCAATCCGCCATTCTGTGGATGGGCACGCTTTTCGTGCTGTCGACCCTGTTCTACTGGATCGGCCTGGTGGCGCGCTCGGAATTCGGCTCGTCCGTCGGCTCCCTGCTGTGCTGGGCCGGCGTGGTGCTGGGGCTGACGGGCATGCTGGTGCGCTGGTACGAGTCTTACCTGATCGGTGCCGACGTGGGCCACATCCCCGTGTCGAACCTGTATGAAGTGTTCATCCTGTTTTCCTTGATCACGGCCATGTTCTACCTGTACTACGAGCAGCATTATGCGACGCGCCAGCTGGGCGCCTTCGTCATGCTGGTCATTTCGGCGGCCGTGGTGTTCCTGATGTGGTACACGGTCACGCGCGACGCGGCCGAAATCCAGCCGCTGGTGCCGGCCCTGCAAAGCTGGTGGATGAAGATCCACGTGCCGGCCAACTTCATCGGCTACGGTACTTTTGCCCTGTCGGCCATGGTGGCGGCGGCGTATCTGCTCAAATCGAGCGGCTACCTGGTCGACCGCCTGCCGTCGCTGGAAGTGCTCGACGACGTCATGTACAAGGCCATTTCCGTGGGCTTTGCTTTCTTCACGGTAGCGACCATCCTGGGCGCCCTGTGGGCGGCCGAAGCGTGGGGTGGTTACTGGTCGTGGGATCCGAAAGAAACGTGGGCGCTAATCGTCTGGCTCAACTATGCAGCCTGGCTGCACATGCGATTGATGACGGGCTTGCGCGGCCGCGTCGCGTCGTGGTGGGCGCTGGTGGGCTTGCTGGTGACGACGTTTGCGTTTTTAGGTGTCAACATGTTCCTCTCCGGCCTGCATTCTTACGGCAAACTTTAATGACAGAAGCGTCATGAACGGCCCGGAAAAACTGGTGTAAGGTATATCCAATCACCTTTTTCCGGAGCCGCCATGTTGATCAAGCGCAGTCCCAACGGCATTGAATTGCCGTTTTCTTCCGAAATCACGCCGCGCGCCGTGTTTGAATCGCGCCGCAGCTTCATCAAGCAAGTCGCGCTGGGCTCGATGTCCAGTGCGGCCTTGCTGGAAATGGCCAGCCGCGAAGCGTTCGCGCAAGGCACCAATCCCAAGCTGGCTGCCAAACTCAATCCCGCCTATTCGGCGCTGGAAAAGCAGACGGCCTATAAAGACGCCACCAGCTACAACAATTTCTATGAGTTCGGCACGGACAAGAGCGACCCGGCGCAAAACGCGGGCACCTTGCGCACGCGGCCGTGGACGGTCAGCATCGAAGGCGAGGTCAAGAAGCCCATGACGCTCGATCTCGATGCGCTGTTAAAACTGGCGCCGCTGGAAGAGCGCGTCTACCGGCTGCGCTGTGTGGAAGGCTGGTCGATGGTCATCCCGTGGGTCGGTTATTCCTTCTCGGAAATCATCAAGAAGGTCGAGCCGACGGGCAATGCCAAGTATGTGGAATTCATTACCCTGGCCGACAAGAAGCAAATGCCGGGCGTGGGCAGCAGAGTGCTGCAGTGGCCGTATACGGAAGGCTTGCGCATCGATGAAGCGAACCATCCGCTGGCGCTGCTGACCCTGGGCATGTATGGCGAAACCTTGCCGAACCAGAATGGCGCGCCCGTGCGCATGGTCTTGCCGTGGAAATATGGTTTCAAATCCGCCAAATCCATCGTCAAGATCCGTTTCGTCAAGGAGCAGCCGCGCACGTCCTGGAACCTGTCGGCGCCGTCCGAATACGGTTTTTACTCGAATGTGAACCCGAACGTCGATCATCCGCGCTGGTCGCAGGCTTCCGAGCGGCGCATCGGCGAAGACGGTTTTCTCACGCGCAAGCGCAAGACCCTGATGTTCAACGGCTACAACGATGTCGCTTCCTTGTACGCGGGCATGGATCTGAAGAAGTTCTTTTAAGGAACGACCATGGCCCTCAACCCCACGCCGAGACAATTGTCGCTATTCAAAAGCCTGGTTTTTCTGCTGGCGCTGCTGCCGTTCGCGCGCATGGTCTGGCTGACGTACACGGGGCAACTGGTGGAGCCGCTGGAATTCATCACGCGCGGCACGGGTGACTGGACCCTGTATTTTCTCTGTATCAGCCTGGCTGTCACGCCCTTGCGGCGCTTCACGCAATGGAATTGGCTGATCAAGCTGCGCCGCATGCTGGGCCTGTTCGCGTTTTTCTACGCGGCGCTGCACTTCACGACGTTCCTGTGGTTCGATCACTTTTTTGATGTGCAGGAAATGTGGAAGGATGTACTCAAGCGCCCGTTCATCACGGTGGGTTTTATTGCCTTTATCTTGCTCATTCCGCTGGCCGTGACGAGCACGAATGGCATGGTAAAACGGCTGGGCGGCAAGCGCTGGCAGTGGCTGCACCGGTTGATCTACGTCATCGCGCCGCTGGGTATCCTGCACTTCTGGTGGATGAAGGCAGGCAAGCACAATTTCGCGCAACCTATCCTGTTTGGCAGCATCGTCGTGCTACTGTTGTTAATTCGCGTGGTTTTCGCCTGGAATAAACGCGTAAAAAGCGCCAGGGCGGCGAATGCCGCCACCCCGGTGCGTTCTGCTTAGGTGGCCGGCACGATCACGGGCGGCGGTGGCACGGGTGCCGGTTCGACCGGGCCTTTGGCTGGCGCGCCCTTGGCCGCAGGCGGCTTGGGCAGGTACAGGGGACCGGGCTGGCCGCAGCCGGCCAGGACGCTGGAAACCACAATGGCGGTGCCGATATAAAACGCTGAGGATGACTTCACGATTAGAATCACGGTTTGATTAAGATCTTTGGAGTGTAGCATGAGCGAATCGGAATTCCTGGCCCTGGCCGAAGCCACCCTGACCCAGATCGCCACGGCGCTGGACCGGCTGAACGATGAAGACGTGCTCGACGTCGAATGCAGCCGCAGCGGCAATGTGCTGGAAATCGAATTCATCGACAACGGCACAAAAATCATCGTCAACAGCCAAGCCCCCATGCGCGAAATGTGGGTGGCCGCCCGTTCCGGCGGTTTTCACTACAAACGCGTGGGCGATGAATGGATCAACACGCGCGACGGCTCGGAATTGTTTGCCGCCTTGTCCAGCATGGCCAGCGAGCAGGCGGGCGCGCCCGTGGTCCTGAAATAAGCTTTTCGCCGCGACAATAAAAAAGGGCAGCCTGCATGGGCTGCCCTTTTTGCTTGCTGAAAGGTTGGGTGGTGTCGGATTACGCGGCTTCGCCGCTAATCCGACCTACCCGACTTACGACATTGCCATTAGAAGAGCTCGTTTTTCACAGCTTCTTTCGCTTTTTCTTCTTCCGGCGTGCCGCGCGCCGCGCCTTCCAGGCTGCCTACGCCCGTGCCCGGTGGATTTTCCGCATAGTAATACTCATCACCCACGCGGATCAGGCCTTCCGGCACGGCGCGTTCCTCGACGGGAATGCTTTTCAATGCCTTCGCCATGTAGCTGATCCAGATCGGCAAGGCCAGGCCGCCGCCCGTTTCCCGGTTGCCCAGGTTGCGCGGCTGGTCGTAGCCGATCCAGGCGATGCCCACCAGCTTGGCCTGGTAACCGGCGAACCATGCATCGATGGAATCGTTGGTGGTGCCCGTCTTGCCGGCCAGGTCAGGGCGCTTCAAGGCCATGGCCTTGTTGGCCGTGCCGAAGCGCACGACGTCGTTGAGCATGCTGTTCATCATGAAGGCATTGCGCTCGTCGATGACTCTGTTGGCTTCCTCGCCCGCCAGGTCCGGCTTGGCTTGCGACAAGATATTGCCATCGCTATCGGTGACCTTGGCAATCAGGTATGGGTTGATCTTGTAGCCGCCATTGGCGAACACGGCGTAGGCGCCCGCCATCTGCAGCGGCGTCACGTTACCGGCGCCCAGGGCCAGGGTCAGGTATGGCGGGTTCTTGTCCGCGTCAAAGCCGAAACGCGTCGCGTATTCCTGGCCATACTTGGCGCCGATCTTGTGCAGGATGCGGATGGAAATCATGTTCTTCGATTTCATCAAACCCTTGCGCATGGTCATCGGACCATCGTATTTGCTGTCGTAGTTCTTCGGTTCCCACGCCTGGCCGCCCGTCTGGCCCGCATCGAACGAGATCGGCGCGTCGTTGATGATGGTGGCTGGCGACAGACCCCGTTCCAGCGAAGCGGAATAGATGAAGGGCTTAAAGGCCGAACCGGGCTGGCGCCACGCCTGCGTGACGTGGTTGAACTTGTTGCGGTTGTAATCGAAGCCGCCCACCATGGCGCGGATGGCGCCGTCGGTGGTGCTGGCCGACACGAACGCCGATTGCACTTCCGGCATCTGCGTCAAGACCCAGGCGTTGTTTTCTTGCATGACGCGGATCACGGCGCCGCGCTTGATGCGGCGGTTCGGTGCCGCTTTTTCCGACAGCCAGGCCGCGCCGAAGGTCAGGCCGGGGCCGGTAATGGTGATTTCTTCGCCGGCCGACGTGACTGCCTGCAAGGATTTGGGCGATGCCTGCAGCACCATGGCGGCGATGATGTCGTCGCTGTCCGGGTGATCGGCCAGCTCCGTCTCGATGGCGTCGTCCGCTTCGGCCTTGGTTTTCGGAATCTCGATATACGCTTCCGGGCCGCGGTAGCCGTGGCGTTTCTCGTAATCCATCACGCCCTTGCGCAAGGCGATGTAGGCGGCGTCCTGGTCGGCCTTGGTGATGGTGGTGTAGACGTTCAGGCCGCGCGTATACGTGTCTTCCTTGAATTGCTCGTAGACCAGCTGGCGCGCCATTTCAGACACGTATTCCGCGTGCACGCCGAAGGCGCTGCTGTCGGTCTTCACTTTCAGCTCTTCATTTTTCGCTTCTTCGAACTGCGCCGGCGTGATGTAGCCCAGCTGCGCCATGCGCTGCAGAATGTATTGCTGGCGCATGCGCGCGCGTTTCGGATTGACGACGGGGTTGTAGGCCGACGGCGCCTTCGGCAAGCCGGCCAGCATGGCCGCTTCGGCGACGGTGAGATCCTGGATATTCTTGCCGAAATAGATTTGCGCGGCCGAGGCGAAACCGTAGGCGCGTTGTCCCAGATAAATCTGGTTCATATACACTTCGAGGATCTGGTCCTTGCTGAGGTTTTTCTCGATCTTCCATGCCAGCAAGACTTCATACGCCTTGCGCTTCAAGGTCTGTTCGCTGGACAGGAAGAAATTGCGCGCCACCTGTTGCGTGATGGTCGAGGCGCCTTGCTTGGCGCCGCCCGTCAGGTTGTGCAGTGCCGCGCGGGTGATGCCCAGATAGTCGACGCCGCCATGTTCATAGAAACGGTCATCTTCGATGGCCAGTACGGCTTTCTTCATGACATCGGGAATATCCTTGATATGCACCATGTTGCGCCGTTCTTCGCCGAACTCGCCGATCAGCACACTGTCGGACGTGAACACGCGCAGCGGCATTTTTGGCTTGTAATCGGTCAAGGTATCGAGCGCCGGCAGGTTCGGATAGGCCATGGCCAGGCCAAAGACCACCAGCAAGACGCCGACGATGCCCAGGCCCAGCAGCGATACCAGCGCCATCAGCAGAAAACGTTTGGGTTTGCTGCCCTTGGTGGGCGGCTTCGAGCCAGCGGAGCCAGCGGAGTTTGAAGATGTCATGCGTCGTATGTCTTTCGGTTAATTATGCCGGCCAATTATAAGCGAGCTTGCCGGGGTGGCAGCGCGCCGTGGCGCTTGCCTGGGGGAGTGTAGAAACTTGTAGATACTCTATATAAGCGTGTATTGGCCCGCTGGCAACCAGGATTTGGTAACAATTATTCTGCGCCAGATCACGGCCGGGCCAGATAGGCGCCGCGCGCCGCAGACACCAGCGTGAAATCCGTTTACAAGCCAGCGCTGCCAGGACTAGGCTTGCGGATGGCAGCACCCCCTCCCACGCTGACGTTTCTCTATGAAAAACATATCCATCCGCAGTTTTCTTGGCATCGGTTTGCTGGGCGTCGACATGGCGGACGATGCCGTGCGCGTGGTCGAGTTAAGACGCCGGCGGGGAACACTGTCATGCCGGCATTGCGGCAGCGCCGCGCTGGCGGCAGGAGTGATGCTGGAAGGTCATGTCGAAGATCCGCAGGGCCTGGCCAGCGCCGTGCGCCTGGCATGCCGCAACAGTGGCAGCGCCTGCACCCGCGTGGCGCTGGCCATGCCGGCCACGGCCCTGATCACGCATGCGATCCGCCTGCCCGCCGGTTTGCCGGAGGAACAGCTGGAAATCCTGGTGGAACTGGAAGCGGCCCAATACATGTCGTTTGCGCTGGAAGACGCCAGCCTGGATTTTTACCAGCTGGGGCCGGCGCCACCGTTTGCCGGCCAGACGCAGCAGGAGATCGAAGTGCTGCTGGTGGCGGCGCGGCGCGCCAGTGTGCAGCGCCGCCTCGATGCGGCTACGGCGGCCGGCTTGACGCCCGTCGTCATGGATAGCGAGGCGCTGGCCCTGCAGGCGGCACTCGCGCAGGGTGGCTGGCAAGCCTTGCCGGACGGCGGCCTCAGTTATCAGCTGGCCTGGGGGCTGGCGTTGCACCGGTACGCGCGATGACGGCCGTGGCGCAAGTGCCAGGCATCAACCTGTTGCCGCATCGCCAGGCGGCACGGCGCCGGCGCAGTCAGCTGCTGCTGTGGCAACTGGCCTGTGGGGCGCTGCTGGGATTGCTGTTGGCCCTGGCGGCAGGCGCCTGGCTGCAGCAGCAGCTCGACGCGCAGCTGCGCCGCCAGGAGGGTTGGCGCCATGCCATGCAGCAGGTGAATGCCGTCCTCATCTCCGGCAAACGGGTGCAGGGCGAGACGGCGGCGCTGCTGCTGCGCCAGCGGGCCATTGCCAGTTTGCAAGAACAACGCAATGCCTGGGTGCGCATGCTGGACGCGCTGGCGCGGGCGATGCCGGCCGGTGTGGCCTTGCACAGTGTGCGCCAGGAATCGGCGATGGTGCGCCTGCAAGGGCATGCCATTTCGCAGGAAAAGGTCGCAGCATTGCTGCAGGCGCTGGAGCAGGCAGCACCCTGGTCCCGGCCGGCATTGGTGGAAGTGCGGCTGGAAGTGCCCGGCGCGGCAGAGGGCGCCGTGGAATGGACGATACGGCTGGCGTTGACACCCGCTGGGCAATCTTAGTCGTGGAGGTTGATCATGCTGAGCTTGAAGACCGCGTCGCTGTGGCCGCTGCCCGCGCGCCTCGCTTGCGCTGCCCTGGCCGGTACGCTGGTGGCCGCGCTGCTGCACGCCACCTGGCTGGCTGGACTGGTGGCCGCCGTGCAGGTGGCGCAAGGAGAGGAGGGCCGCTTGCGCGCCGGGTATCTGGCGGCGCAAGCCAGGGCGAGCCAGTTGCCGCAGTGGCGTGCGCAGCGGCGCCAGGCTGGTGCCGAGCTGGCCCAGCTGGAACGGCAATTGCCCGACCCGCAGGCGATGGCGCTGTTGTTGACGGACATTAACGCCGCAGGCCAGTCGCGCGGCCTGCAAGTTTCGCTGTTCAAACCGGGCGCGGCCCGGCCGCAAACGCCGTATGTCGCCTTGCCGATCGCCATACAGTTGCGCGGCGGCTATCACGCCATGGGCGCGTTGCTGGCGGACCTGGCGCGCCTGGCGCGCATCGTCACGGTGCATGAGCTGGCCTTGACCCTGGGCAAGGATCGCTTGCTGACCCTGGATGCCGTGCTGCACGCGTATCGCTTGCCCGAAGCGGGGGAGCTGGCGGCGCAAGCGGCATTGCCTCCAAAGACCGGCGCGCCAGCATGGCGCCCGCTTGCCGCTGTCGCGCCGCAGGCGTACGCGGCCGCTGCCTTGGCCGACCCTTTTGGTGCCTTGCCGGCGGCAAGCGCGCCGGCTCAGCATGGCAGCGTGGCCGGGCCCGACCCGCGCCGTGTGCGCGAGCCGCTGGAAAGCGTGGCCTTGCCGGCCATCAGCATGGTCGGCAGTGTGCAGCAGTCTGGCCGCCTGAGCGCGCTGCTGCTGGCGGGCCAGCGCGTGTACCGGGTAGCGGTGGGCCAGTATCTGGGGCCAGACCACGGCCGGGTCACGCAAATCAGCGAACAGGCGCTGCAGTACAAAGAGTTGCTGCCGGACGCGGGCGGCGGGTGGCGCGAGCGGCATGGCAGCCTCTCCCTGCAAAAGCCGGGTGACGCCAGGGCCAGTGTGCCGGAGGCTACGCCATGAAGCCGTCTGTGTGGATGTGTTCGATGTATTGGCTATTGCTGCATGGTGCCGCCTTGGCCGGGGACGAGGCGGTGGTGCAGGTGACGGCGCCGCGCCTGTATGCCGGCGAGAAAATCTCCGTCGATTTCCAGAACGTGGGCGTGCGCGCGGCCCTGCACATCCTGGCCGATGCGTCGGGGCAAAACATCATCGCCAGCGACAGCGTGACGGGCAACCTGACGCTGCGACTGCGCGACTTGCCGTGGGACCAGGCGCTCGACGTTCTGTTGCAGGCGAAGGGACTGGACATGCGGCGCAATGGCAACGTGCTGTGGATCGCGCCGCGCGAGGAAATGCTGGCGCGCGAAAAACTGGAACTGGAGCAGCGCGCGCAGATCGCGGAACTCGAACCCTTGCAATCAGCCATCTTCCAGCTCAACTACCAGAAGGCGGAAGCGTTCCGCAGCGTGTTCGGCCTCGATGCGGGGGAAGGGCGCAGCCGGTTGCTGTCGCGCCGTGGTAGCGTGCTGATCGAGCCGCGCACGAATCAGTTGTTCGTCACCGACGTGCCGGCGCGCCTGGAGCAGATCCGTCAGCTGATCGCCAAGACAGATATTGCAACGCGACAAGTGATGATCGAGGCGCGCATCGTCGAGGCGAACGACAGCTTCAGCCGCAACCTGGGCGCGCGCCTGGGTTTTACGGACCAGCGCCTGGCAGCGGCCCAGTTGCCCGGTTTTTCCCTGGGCGGCAGCGGACGCCGCGCGGCCATCGGCGGTACGTATCAAGGCGTGGGCGAGGCGACGGGGCAAACGGTGGCAGGCAGCGGCGCCTTCGTGCCGAACACGCAATTCGTCAACTTGCCTGCCGCCAGCATCAATGGCTTGCAACCGGCCAGCTTCGCCCTGAGCCTGTTTTCGGCGGCCGCCAATCGCTTTTTGAACCTGGAATTGTCCGCATTGGAAGCCGATGGCAGGGGCAAGATCATTTCCAGCCCCCGCGTGGTGACGGCCGACAAGGTGCTGGCGCTGATCGAGCAGGGCATCGAATTGCCCTACCAGGTGGCTACCAGCAGCGGCGCCACGTCGATCACGTTCCGCAAGGCGAACCTGCGCCTGGAAGTGACGCCGCAGATCACGCCGGACGGCAACGTGGTGCTGGAAGTGGATGTGAACAAGGATAGCGTGGGCCAGGAAACGCGTTCCGGCTTCGCCATCGACACCAAGCATGTGCGCACGCAGGTGATGGTGGAAGACGGCGGCACGGTGGTGCTGGGTGGCATTTATCAGCAGTCCGAACGGGGTACGGACAGCAAAGTGCCGCTGCTGGGCGACATCCCCGTGCTCGGTGTTTTTTTCCGCAGCACGGGCCGCAGTCAAGAAAAAACGGAACTGATGGTGTTTATTACGCCGAAAATAGTGGCAGATCGTCCAGCAACACGTTAATGTCACATCTTTACGTTTAAGTAACAATGCAAACGAAAGCGGACTGATGGCGACTATGCGGAATTTCTCTTTAGGCAATACTTCTTGGAGTAGGGCATTGAATTGGCTGGCTTTGCTGGTCTTGAGCACTGTACTGGCCGCTTGCGGCGGCGGTGGCGGTGATCCGACCATTGATGGCGGTAATGGCGGTGGTACGACGGGCGGCGTGGCCGCGACGGTCACGGTGAGCCTGTTTAACGCAGCCGACCAGCCTGGCAGTACGCTAAGCAGCACTGCGCCGCTGACGGCCAAGGCGCTGGTGGTCGATAAAAATGGTGCTCCGGTCAGCAATACGGTCGTCACTTTCGCTTCCGATCCCACACTGGTAAAGCTGTCGTCGACCAATGGCACGGCGCTGACGGACGCCAAAGGCTATGCCAGCATCACTGTCTCGGCCTTGAATGCGACGGTCACTGGCGCGGGCAAGCTGACGGCCACTGTCGCGGCGGGCACCGCCACGATAAGCGGCGAAGCGAGCTATGAAATCAAGGCGGCGCAGGCTGCTGGCGCGAAAATGACGCTTTCCTTGCTGAGCGGAGCGAACGCCAGCAATGCCTTGTCGAGCGCTACGCCGCTGACGGCCAAGGCGTTGGTTTCCGATTTAAACGGAAAACCGATCAGCGACGTGCTGGTAGCATTCTCGACTGACAATACCATGGCAGTGATGTCACCATCGGTAGGAACGGCACTGACCGATGCAACAGGCACGGCCAGCGTTACGTTGCGGCCATTCAGCCTGTCGGCCAGTGGCGCCGCCACGTTGCGTGCGACGACGACGGCCAATGGCGCCGTCGCCAGCAGTCAGATCAATTATGTGCTGGGAGCGACCGACCTGATAGCGAGCAACATGCAGTTTTCGCCCGCCAGCATCGCGGCCTATGGCACCACCAACGTCACGGTCGATGTCATGGCTGGTACCAGCCTGTACACGGGATCAGGCCAGACGGTCAATTTCAGTTCGACTTGCGTGCAGGCCGGCAAGGCTAGCGTGACCAGCGGCGTGCCGGTAGTCAACGGCAAGGCTACGGCTGTTTTCCGCGACCTGGGCTGCAATGACTACGATATGGTCAATGCCACAGTGATGGGCAGCGCTTCCATGTATCACGCGACGCTGCCGATCGGCCGCGTCGCGCCGGCATCGGTACAGTTTTCCGCCGTCAGTCCGGTAGGAAAATCGATCGTGATTCAAGGGCAGGGCGGTATAGCGCGCACGGAAATGGCCACGCTGACTTTCCGCGTATTCGATACTTTCAACAAACCGCTGGTCGGCCAGGTAGTGACGTTTGCACTGTTGAACGGCCCTGGCATGACGCTCAATAAAGTGACAGACACCACGGATGCCAACGGTGATGTGATTACCACCGTCAATTCCGGCACCACCCCGACCACCTTCCGCGTCAAGGCCAGCCTGGCCTCTGGCATTTCCACCTTGTCCGATTCCATCCTGGTAACGACGGGTTTGCCTGTGCAAACGGCGTTTTCGCTCAGCTCCGTCAAGTCCAGCGTGGAAGGCTGGTCGTATGACAGCCCCGTAGGCACCCCTGCCACGACCGTCACTATCTTGCTGGCAGATCAAGCGGGCAACCCTGTTCCGGATGGGACGCCAGTGGCATTTCAGAGCAATTTGGGCGCCATCGGCTCGTCCAGCATGGGCGGCTGCACCACCATGAACGGCGGCTGCTCGGTCGACTTCCGCAGCCAGAACCCGCGCGTGGCGACCAATCCGCCGGTGACGCCCTGCAATGACGTCAGCCATGGCGGCACGCCCGACAGCCTGTGGCCAGGCCTGGCAACCGTCTGCGCCAGCACTTCGGACGGCAGCAAGACGCTGTTCGCGAAGATCGCCATCTTTTTAAGCGGTAGCCATGCCGACAATGTCACGCTGTTCGATCAGTCGGCCCAGGTAAGCCTGGATCGCAGCACTTATGATCTGGGGAGCGTTTCGGCCTCTGCAGTGCGTCAATTCAGTCTGCGATTGAGCGATTTGCATCAAAATCCCATGCCTTCAGGGACGACTGTCGCGATCACGAATATGATCAATGGAGTCGGATCCATCACCCCGGATAGCATCCAGAATATCTATCCGCACAACACGCTTGGCGTGGATGACCGTACCGGAGGCAACATTCAAGGTAACCAGGGAGGCCGGCATGCCGTTACAATTAACAGCCTGACGCCGACAAATTGTGTAGCGAATGTGGTCAGCACGTTTAATGTAACAGTGACGACGCCGCTGGGTAACGCCACCAGTTACCCGTTTAGACTGACATTCTCCTGTCCTTGACGCAAGGGGAAACGGGTGCCGTAAAGGCGGCGCCCGCTTATTTTCTGATTGATATAAAAAGTGTCCGAAATTTCCAACAGTAATATTTTCCTTGTCGGCCTCATGGGCGCAGGCAAAACCACCATCGGGCGCATTCTGGCCCGCAAGCTGGGCTTGCGCTTTGTCGATTCCGACCACGAAATCGAGGCACGCACGGGAGCGACCATCCCGTGGATCTTTGAAATCGAGGGCGAGGCCAGCTTTCGCCGGCGCGAGGCCGAGGTCATCCGCGACCTGAGCGCCCAGGAAGGCATCGTCATGGCCACCGGCGGCGGCGCCATCCTCAATGCCGACAGCCGCGCCTACCTGAAGGAACGGGGCACGGTCGTGTACCTGCGCGCCAGCGTCAGCAACATCCTGGCGCGCACCAGCCACGACAAGAATCGCCCACTGCTGCAGACGGCCGACCCGCGCAGGAAGCTCGAAGAGCTGACGGCGCAGCGCGAACCCCATTACATGGAAGTGGCCGACATTGTCATCGACACGGGCCGTCCTAACGTACAATCGATGGTTCAGACCATCCTGATGCAGCTGGCCAGCCTCGAATGCGAGGCTTCGCCCAACTGCGTCATTCATGCAGAGCCTTCGATGAACGAGCAATCCAAAATGTTGTTGAGCGTAGACCTCGACGAACGCAGTTACCCGATCGCCATCGGTCCCGGCCTGCTGGCCGACGCCGATGCGCTGCTGCGCCATATCAGCGGCCACAAGGTGGCCATCGTCACCAATACCACCGTCGCGCCCCTGTACCTGGGCCGCCTGCAGGCAGCACTGGCCAGCGATGGCCGCGAAGTGATCTGCATCGTCCTGCCGGACGGCGAAGAATATAAAAACTGGGCCAGCCTGATGCAGATCTTCGACGCGCTGCTGGCCAACAAATGCGACCGCAAGACCACCCTGGTGGCGCTCGGCGGCGGCGTGATCGGCGACCTGACCGGCTATGCGGCGGCCAGCTACATGCGCGGCATCGGCTTCGTGCAGGTGCCCACTACCTTGCTGGCGCAGGTCGATTCCTCCGTCGGCGGCAAGACGGGCATCAACCACCCGCTGGGCAAGAACATGATCGGCGCGTTTTATCAGCCGCGCGCCGTGATCGCCGACACCTCGACCCTGGAAACCCTGCCGGCGCGCGAGCTGTCGGCCGGCCTGGCCGAAGTGATCAAGCATGGCGCCATCATCGATGCGGCGTTTTTCGACTGGATCGAGGCGAACATGGCCAAGCTGATGGCGCGCGACAAGGGCGCTCTGGCCTACGCCATCGCCCGTTCCTGCGAAATCAAGGCCGACGTGGTGCGCCAGGATGAACGCGAAGGCGGCTTGCGCGCCATCCTGAACTTCGGCCACACCTTCGGCCACGCCATCGAGGCTGGCCTGGGCTACGGCCACTGGCTGCACGGCGAAGCCGTCGGCTGCGGCATGGTGATGGCGGCCGACCTGTCCTGCCGCATGGGGTATATCGACCAGGCGGCCGTGGAGCGCTTGCGTAAACTCGTCGCCGCCGCCGGCTTGCCCGTCAAGGCGCCCGACCTCGGTGTCGCGCGCTGGCTGGAACTGATGGAAGTGGACAAGAAGAACGAGGGCGGTGCCATCAAGTTCATCCTGTTGAAACCCCTGGGCAGCCCGTGCATCACGTCCGCGCCGCACGAACTGGTGCTGGCCACCCTGGCCGCCGGAGTGCAATAAGATGCTGCCCGAAGACTTCCTGGCCCCCTATGCGGCCCATTCGGCACAGGGGCAGGGACGTCGCTTTGCCGAGGCGGCGCACGCCTCGCGCAGCCAGTTCCAGCGCGACCGCGACCGCATCATCCATTCCTCGGCCTTCCGCCGCCTCGAATACAAGACGCAGGTGTTCCTCAATCACGAGGGAGACCTGTTTCGCACGCGCCTGACGCACAGCCTGGAAGTGGCGCAGGTGGGCCGCTCCATCGCGCGCAACCTGCGCCTGAATGAAGATCTGGTGGAAGCCATCGCGCTCGCGCATGACCTGGGCCATACGCCATTCGGCCACGTGGGCCAGGACGTGCTCAATGAGTGCATGCAGGCGCACGGCGGCTTCGAGCACAACCTGCAAAGCCTGCGCGTGGTCGACACGCTGGAAGAGCACTACGGCGCCTTCGATGGCTTGAACCTGATGTTCGAGACGCGCGAAGGCATATTGAAACACTGCTCGCTGGCGCATGCGCGCGAACTGGGGCCCGTGGCCCAGCGCTTCATCGACCGCACGCAACCGACCCTGGAAGCGCAGCTGACCAATCTGGCCGATGAAATCGCCTACAACAGCCACGATATCGACGACGGCCTGCGTTCGGGCCTGATCACCATCAAACAGCTGGAAGAGGTGGAATTCTTTGGCCGCCTGTGGCGCGAGGTGCAGCAGGCGTTTCCAGGCCTGTCGGGCCGGCGCGCCATCTACGAAACCTTGCGCCGGCTGATCACGGCCCTGGCCGACGATCTGATCGTCACGTCGAATGCGCTGATCCTCGACGCGGCGCCGCGCGATGTGAACGAAGTGCGTGCCAATGCCCCGCTGATCCGTTTTTCGGACGCCATGCGCCGTGACGCGACGGACCTGAAACGCTTTTTAAGAGCAAACCTGTACCGCCACTACCAGGTCAACCGCATGCGGGTCAAGGCGAGCCGCATCGTGCGCGAACTGTACGACAGCTTCATGGCCGAACCGGCCCTGCTGCCGCCCGACTATCAGGTCAATGGCGAGGATGTGACCAAGCAGGCGCGCAAGATCGCCGACTACATCGCCGGCATGACGGACCGCTACGCGATCCGCGAGCACCGCCGGCTGTATTCGCTCGACGAGCTGTAACGGTCACTGCGTGGGCTGACATGCCCGCGCGACGCTTCATGTCGGGTTACGCCGTGCCGGCTAACCCGACCTACCAATGCAAGCGCTCATGGGGAATCCGACCTGTCTGCGCGACACCGCGACACTTCATGCCAACAATGTTGTCGGATTACGCGCTGGCGCGCCTCGGCGGCCCCGCTAATCCGACCTACCCGCTACTCCGCATTGTCGATCCTGTCAATTGGCATGATCATCTAGGTCCCCACCCGATCACCCCAATATCCGTACGGCAACTTCTTTTCTATCATGGCAGCAAGTCAACAAGGGCTTGCCGCCCATAGTCAAGGAGAGTGTCATGATTGAATCGCGCCGCAGTTTTTTGCGCGCCTTGCCAGCCGTTACCATCGGCGCGGCCATCGCGCCGCTGCCCGGCAAGGCCGCCACCAAGGGCGAAGGCGGGCAGCGCTGGGCGATGGTGGTCGATGTGCAGAAGTGCATCGGCTGCCAGGCGTGCACGGTCTCCTGCATCATGGAAAACGCCGTACCGGAAAACAGCTTCCGCACCGTCGTCTCGACCTATGAAGTCAAGGAAGAGAACCGCTGCGGCACTTACATGCTGCCGCGCCTGTGCAACCACTGCGCCAATCCCCCCTGTATTCCCGTCTGTCCCGTGGGCGCCACCTTCCAGCGCAAGGATGGCGTTGTCGTCGTCGATGGCGACCGCTGCGTGGGCTGCGCCTACTGCGTGCAAGCCTGCCCGTACGACGCGCGTTTCATCAACCACGAAACGGGCAAGGCCGACAAATGCACATTCTGCGCGCACCGCGTCGACGAAGGCCTGCTGCCGGCCTGCGTGGAAACCTGCGTCGGCGGCGCGCGCATCTTCGGCGACCTGAATGACCCTGAAAGCATGGTGCACCAGCTGCTCACCGAGAACAAGGTGAAAGTGCTGAAACCCGAACAGGGTACCCAGCCCCACGTGTTCTACCTGGGATTGGACACGCGCTTCGCCGGCCACGTCGAGGGCGAAGCGACACTTTGGCAACCGAGCAAACACGGGAAATAAACCATGGACAGCCACATCACCGAAATTGTCAACGTCACGCGCGAAGCGGCATGGCTGCCGTGGGCGGTGCAGTATTTTTTCCTCATCGGCCTCAGTTACGGCAGCTTCATGCTAACCTTGCCGTACTTCGTCTTCGGCCGGAAGGCGTATGAACGCCTGGGGCGCATCGCGCTGCTGGCGTCCCTCGTGTGCGGCATGACGGCGCCTGTGGCGCTGCTGGCCGACCTGCACGGGCCGGGCCGCTTCTATCACTTCTATATTTACTTCCAGCCGCAGTCGTGGATGTCGTGGGGCTCGTTCTTCATTCCCCTGTATCTGGGCTGTCTGATGCTGTACGCATGGCTGGCGCTGCGCGTGGACTTCGCCACGCGGGGGCAGGGCCAGGACCGTCTGGCTTTCCTGTACCGCCTGGCCGGGCGCGGTGGCGCCGCATCGCGCAAGGCCATTGTCACCGCCGCCGCCTTCACCTTGCTCGCCGCGTTTGTCGTGGGCCTGTACACGGGCATGGAAGTGATGGTGGTGCGCGCCCGTCCGCTGTGGTTCACGCCTTTCCTGCCGGCGCAATTTGCTGCCACGGCCTTTGTCGGGGCTGTTGGCCTGGCGTTGCTGTTCAACCGCTTCCTGCCGGGTCGCGAGCAGGCCCTGGAAGTATCGCTGAACCGCGCGCTGGCCCTGTCGCTGGCGCTGGTGCTGGCGCTGGGCGGCGGCTGGCTGTTCGTCAGTCTCTCCGGCGTGAGCGCCAGCCACAGCATGGCGTTTACCCAGGTGGCGGGCATGCCGCAATGGCAGTTCACGGCCGTCTGGGCCGTGCTGTCGTCCATCGTGCCGATGGCGCTGGCCATCTGGCGCCCGGCCACAAGTGGCCTGGTGAATGGCCTGATCGCGCTGCATAGCGCCTGGATGATGCGCTGGACGATTTTCATCGGTGGCCAGACGATCCCGAAAACGGGTGCGGGCCTGTACGACTACCACCTGCCGATGGGCAATGACGGTTTGCTGGGGATCATCGGCACGGCCGGCCTGTGGATCGCGCTGCTGTTGCTGATGCTGGAATTTTTGCCATGGGCCGGACGCGTCGTCGCTGCACGCA
Source organism: Janthinobacterium sp. PSPC1-1 (assembly GCF_049897625.1). Classification (NCBI taxonomy): domain Bacteria; kingdom Pseudomonadati; phylum Pseudomonadota; class Betaproteobacteria; order Burkholderiales; family Oxalobacteraceae; genus Janthinobacterium; species Janthinobacterium sp. PSPC1-1. Next base: position 548,246 of record NZ_JAFCWP010000002.1, read on the forward strand.
GCCGTCCCGCCATGGCCACGCACTGAGGAGTAAAAAATGAACGAACACACAAATAACGACGACCGCAACGACGTCCCTGAAGATGAAAACGAAAAGCGCCGCAAGCTGCTGCGCTACGGCGCCATCGGCGGCGGCCTGGCCGCCTTTGCCGCCAGCTTTTCCACCACGGCCGGCCGCATGGTCGATCACGCGCTGGGCAAGGACAAACCCGTACAGCGCTTGCACGGCAATTCCCTGCCGCCCGAGTTTTCCGTCGACACGGCGACGGGGAAATTGACCGTCAACCCGGACCAGCAGGTCAGCTACACCATGTGCATGGGCTGCACCACGTTTTGCGGCGTGCGCGTGCGACTGGATAAAAAAAGCGGCAAGGTGCTGCGCGTGGCGGGCAATCCCTACAGCCCCATGTCGGCCGACCCGGCGCTGCCTTACCAGACCTCGATACGCGACAGTTTTGTGTCGCTCTCGCGCTTCCAGGAAAAGGGGCTGAAAGGCCGCTCGACCGCTTGCGGCCGTGGCAATGGCGTGCTGGAACAGATGGAGTCGCCGTTCCGCGTGCTGGCGCCCATGAAGCGCGTGGGACCGCGTGGTGGCGGCCAGTGGGAGCCGATCGCCTTCGATCAGCTGGTGAAGGAAGTGACGGAAGGCGGCGACCTGTTTGGCGAAGGCCAGGTGCAGGGCTTGCGCGCCTTGCGCGAGCTGGAAAAACCGATCGATCCGGCGCAGCCGGAACTGGGGCCGCAAGTCAACCAGGTGGGCTTGATGTGCAGCACGGACGACGGTCGCCTGGCGTTTGGCACGCGCTTTTTCAAGCAGTCGTACGGCAGTTTGAACCTGGTCAATCATGGTTCGTATTGCGGCGGCGCGTATCGCAGCGGCTCGGGCGCCATGTTCGGCGACATGAAGAAAATGCCGCATGCGAAAGTGGACCTGGAAAATACGGAATTCTGCATTTTTGTGGGCACGGCGCCGGGCAATGCGGGCAATCCGTTCAAGCGCCAGGGCACGCTGATCGCGAAAGCCCGCTCGGGCAAGCGCGATTTCAGCTACGTCGTCGTCGACCCGGTGCTGACGAATGCCGACAGCCTGGCAGCGGGCGACCGCAGCCGCTGGGTACCGATCAAGCCGGGCACGGATGGCGCGCTGGCCATGGCCATGATCCGCTGGATCATCGAACACGAACGCTATGACCGCAACTTCCTCGCGCAGCCGAACCTGAAGGTGGCGGAAGCGGCAGGCGAGGCCGCCTGGTGCAACGCCACGCATTTGATCATCAACGAAAAAGGCCATCCGCGCGACGGCCGCTACCTGCGCGCTTCGGACATCGGCGCGGTGGAGTTGGCGGAAGAAGAGCGCTACAAGGATGGAGACGCCTTTTGCGTGATCGACGCCACCACGCAAGCCATCGTGCCGCACAATGCCGCCAAGGGCGAGGGTCGTTTGTTCTTCGACGGTCCGCTGGAGGTGGCGGGCGCGCCGCTGCATCTGAAGACGGCCATGACGATGTTGAACGAAGAAGCGCAGCGCCACAGCATGGATGAATACGCAGCTGCCTGCGGCATCGGGCGCGACATCATCGAAGGCCTGGCGCAGGAACTTACCAGCCACGGCAAGCGCGCCGCCGTCAATGCGCATGGCGGCATGATGTCGGGCGCGGGTTTTTATAACGCGTATGCGCTGGTCATGCTCAATACCCTGATCGGCAACTTGAACCGCAAGGGCGGCACGCTGGTCAATGGCGGCAGCTTCAAGGATGCGGGGCCTGGGCCGCGTTATAACCTCGAGAGTTTCGACGGCGAGATCAAGGCGACGGGCATGCCGATCGGGCGCAATGTGCCCTATGAAAAAACCTCGGAATTCAAGCTGAAGAAGGAAGCGGGCAAGGCGTATCCGGCCAGGGCGCCGTGGTATCCGAACGCGCCCGCGCTGGCGACCGAGTGGCTCACCAGCGCCATGAATGGCTACCCGTACACCTTGAAGGCGCTGATCCTGTGGAGCTGCAATCCTGTCTACGGCATTACGGGCTTGCGCGCGCAGATCGGCAAGGAGCTGGCCGATCCGAAGAAGATTCCCCTGATCGTCGCCATCGACCCCTTCATCAATGAAAGCTCGGCATTTGCCGACTACCTGCTGCCCGATACCTTGCTGTATGAAAGCTGGGGCTGGGCCGGCGCCTGGGGCGGCATGCCCGTCAAAATGAGCACGGCGCGCTGGCCCGTGGTCGAACCGCGCGTGCAGAAAACGCCGGATGGCCAGACCATCTGCATGGAATCGTTCTTCATCGCGCTGGCCAAAACGATGGCCTTGCCGGGCTTCGGCCCGGAGGCCTTGCAGGACATGGATGGCCAGCGCTTCCCCTTGCTGCGCGCGGAAGACTGGTATCTGCGCGGCGGCGCCAACATCGCCTGGCAGGGCAAGACGGCCGTGCCGGAAGCGAGCGACGACGACATCGAACTGTCCGGCGTGGCGCGCATCCGTCCCGAACTGGAGCGCACACTGAAGCCGGAAGAGTGGCGCAAGGTGGCCTTCATGCTGGCGCGCGGAGGACGCTACCAGAGCTATGGCGAGATGTTCGGCCTGCGCCTGCCGCCGCCCGCGAATGCCAAGGCGCCGGCAGCTCCCGTGCCGGTGCTTGATGAGACGCCGTATCCGCAGGACTGGTCCACGCATCGCTATCTGAAACCGATGATGCTGTACAACGAGGGCCTGGGCGTGAGCAAGAACAGCTTGAGCGGCAAACGCTTCCCCGGTACGCCCGCCTGGAGAGTGGCGGCGTTTGCTGACGGCACGCCCGTGCGCAAGGCGTATCCGGCCAGCGAGTGGCCATTCGAGTTGATCAGTTTTAAATCGGCGCTGCAGAACTCCTACAGTATCGGCGCACGGCGCTTGCGCGGCATCCATCCTGACAACCCGGTTGCCGTGCATCCTGATGATGCGGCGCGTTTGAAACTGGAAAATGGCGATGAAATTTTTCTGGAAACGCCGGGCGGCAGGGCCAGGGCCACGGTGATGCTGCGCCATGGGGTGCAGCGGGGTGTGATCGCCATTGAACATGGCTTTGGCCACAAGGAGCATGGCGCGCGGGCCCACCGCATCGGCAAGTCGCGTCAGCCCGACGAGCCGGCCATCGGCGCGGGCATCAACCTGAACGATCTGGGATTGACGGACCCCAGCCGCGGCGACAAGAACGTGTTTGTCGATCCCGTGTCGGGCACGTCGGTGCGGCAGGGACTGCCGGCGCGCATCGTGCGGGCTTAGGAACGGCTGGGGTCAGACCCGGCGGGTCTGACCCCGGTTAAAGCTGCCCACCCGCCATCAGCAGCCGGGCTACCTCGGCTGCTGAGTGCAGGCCCAGTTTTTCCATCGTGTTATGGCGGTGTACCTGCACCGTCTTGTCGCTGATGCCCAGCTCGCGGGCGATGACTTTCGAGGCTTTGCCTTCGGCCATCAGCAGCGCCACTTCGCGCTCGCGCGCGGTGAGCCTGGCCAGCGCCGACTGCGCCGTATTCGCGCTGGCGGCGTTGCGGCTCTCATCCACGCTGCGGGCCACGGCGCGCGAGACGGCGTCCAGCAGCACCTGGTCCTTGCACGGCTTTTCCAAAAAATCGCAGGCGCCGGCCTTCATCGTCTGCACGGCCATGGCCAGGTCGCCATGGCCACTGAGGAAAATCACGGGCAGAGATATGGCGTGCCCGGTTTTATTCTTCAACTCCTGTTGCAGTTCCAGTCCGCTCATCAAAGGCATGCGTACGTCGAGCAGCAAGCAACCGGGCGCATGGCCATCATAGCGCTGCAGGAAGTCGCGCGCCGATTCAAACGTCGCCACTTGCCAGCCGGCCGAATCGAACAGATAGGCCAGCGAGCGGCGCATGGCGGCGTCGTCGTCGACGACAAAGATGATCGCATCGCTTTCGTTCATGGTGTTTCCTCTTGTATTTCCTTGTGCGCTTCCATACCGGCATCTTCGGGCAGGCGGAACCAGACCGTCAAGCCTGGCGCATCGGCGTTGGCGTGCGCCGACAGGCTGCCGCCGAACGATTCGATGATGCTTTTGCTGAGCGACATGCCCAAGCCCAGGCCTTCGGCCTTGGTGGTAAAAAAGGGTTCGAACAGGCGCGCCATCTGCGCCGCCTGCAGGCCGCAACCGGCGTCGCGCACGGCCACCGTGCAGGCGCCGTTTTCGCGATGCAGCAGCACGCCGATGGGGTGACCCGGATTGTCGTTTTCCAGCTGCGCATCGAGCGCGTTCTTGAGCAAATTGAGCAGCACCTGCTGCACTTGCTGCGGGTCGGCCAGCACGCGCGCGTCAGGACTGGCCGTGTCGTGGCGCCAATCGATCCGCGCTTGCGGATGGGCCGCGCGGAACAGCGATACCGCCTGCTCCACGGCGTCGGCCAGGGCGAAGGGCGTGCTGTGCGCGGGACGCTTTTGCGCCATCGCGCGGATGTGCCGGATGATGGCGCCCGCGCGTTCGCTTTGCGTGGCGATTTCCTGCGCGCCGTCGAGCAGTGGCGCCGCATCGAGCCGGCCCGCCGCGATGCGACGCGCCATGCCGCGCGCGAAATTGCCGATGGCCGCCAGCGGCTGGTTCAATTCATGCGCAATGGCGCTGGCCATCTCGCCCAGGATGGCCAGGCGCGCCGTGTGGTCGAGCGTGGCCTGGCGCTGGCGCGCCTGTTCTTCCAGCGCGCGCTGCTGGTGCTGGGCGGCGCGCAATTGCTCCGTGCGTCGGCTGACCAGGTATTCCACGCGCACCGTATGCACGGCCCAGGCCACCAGCAAGGCCAGCACCAGCAGCATCCAGCCCCAGTAGCGGCGCAGGGCCGTCTCGAACGTCAGCTTGTCCAGGTAGGCGTAGGGGCCGATGCGCAGCTCGCGGAACAGTTCATCGACGATCTGGTAATCGCTGGGCACCGTCCAGCTGTAACCTTCATCGGTACGCGGCATGGCCAGCAGGGCCTGCGCCACTTTTTTCGCCAGCGCCGGCGGCGTCTGGCGCAGGGCCACGAAGGGCCAGTCCGGATACAGCCGCGACGAGCTGGCGCAGCGAAAACCGGGAATCGGGCGCGTGGTGATCACGCGCAGTTCATCGGCGCGCACTTCGCCGCGCGCCACCATCTGTTCCAGCAGACAGGTGCGCACGATGCCGGCATCCATGCGTCCCGCCCGCACGGCTTCGACGATCTGCTGCGAGGGAAAGCCGCTGTAGCGCAGGCTGGCAAAATCATGCGTGGGATCGATGCCAGCTTCGCGCAGTTCGCGTGCGGCGATCTGGTAGCCGCCAAACGCATCGGGTGCCACCGCCATCACGTTCTTGCCCGCCAGGTCGGCCAGGTCATGCAGCGGCGACGCGCTGCGCACGACGATGGCCGAACCGATGGCCTGGCGCGGCGAGTCCGTCCACGGCGATTCAATCGTGGCGATGCGGCTGGCGCCGTCGCTGTGTTCCAGCGCCACGTAATGGCCGCTGCTGGTGATGGCGAAGGCGATCGCTTGCGAGTGCACGGCGCGCGTCAGGCCCGCCTGGTCGTAGTCGGCCAATGTAAAACGGATGCCGGGGATGCTCGCTTGCAGGTGGCGCGTCACGTACGACCAGTCCTGCTGCACGGCGTCGCCGCCCTTGTAGGCGAGTACACCGATGCGTACCTCCGGCAGCGCGTCAGCCGCTTGCGCGCTGTGCAGGCACAGCGCCGTCAGCGCGAACAGTAAAAAACGCCGCACTAGAACATGCTGCGCTGCGCTGCACGCGCATCGCCGAACAGTTCCAGCAGCAGTTTCTTGATGGGCGCGGGCAGCGGCGCGTCGGCAATTTTCGTGCCGTCGTACCAGACGTGCGTCGCTTCCCCGGCCAGCGCCAGGCGGCGCGCCAGGGTGATGCGGCAGGGCACGATGTGCAGCTTGTAGTGGGTGAAGACGTGCACGATGGGCAGCAAGCGTTCCTGCGTCTCGATCTCGCCGAACGGCGCCACGGCGCGTGCCAGTACCTGCTGGTCTATCTCTCGCGGCGAGTCTGCATCGGCCAGCATATGGCCATCGAGTTCGGGCAGCGACAGCAAGCCGCCCCAGATGCCCGAGCCGGGGCGCTGCTCCAGCAGCACCTGGCCGTCGTCGATGACGACCAGCATGACGGCGTGCTTTTCCGGGCTGGTTTTCTTCGGCTTGCGTACAGGCAGATCTTTGGTGCGGCCGGTGGCGTAAGCCACGCAGCGTGGTTGCAGCGGGCAGCGGCCGCAATCGGGGCTGCTGCGCGTGCACAGGGTGGCGCCGAAGTCCATCAAGCCCTGCGTGTAGGCTTCGATGCCAGTCTCCGGCAGTAGCGCTTCGGCACGGCGCCACATGGCTTCCTCGACCCGTTTCTCGCCGGGATAGGCATCGATGCCGAAGGTGCGCGCAAACACGCGCTTGACGTTGCCGTCCATGATGGCCGCGCGCGTGCCGCTGGAAAACGCGGAGATGGCGGCCGCCGTCGAGCGGCCGATGCCGGGCAGGTCGGCCAGCAGGGCCGGGTCGCTGGGGAAGACGCCATCGTATTCGGCGACTACGCGCTGCGCGCATTTGTGCAGGTTGCGTGCCCGCGTGTAGTAACCGAGGCCGCTCCATTGCGCCATCACGTCTTCCACCGGTGCTGCCGCCAAATCGCGCAGGGTGGGGAAGCGTTCGAGGAAGCGCGCATAGTAGCCGAGTACTGCGGTGACCTGCGTTTGCTGCAGCATGATTTCGGACAGCCAGATCAGGTAGGCGTCGCGCGTGTTTTGCCATGGCAGCGCGTGGCGGCCATGCTGCTTTTGCCAGGCGATGACGGTGGCGGAAAAAGTCGGGTCGATATAGTCTTCAAATGGTGCCGCGCCCGTGGCGGGCGAGAGCGGATGCAGCAGACGTTTCATGCGGGATTCCAGTGTTTTGTTGTTTGATGGTGCTGATGTTGCGTTCAGTTTGCGCTGGCCGCGCGCAAGGCAGCCAGCAATTGCGCCAGCTGCGCCTTGTCGCGTTCGAGCGCCGCCAGGCTGGCCTCGAAGCCGGCGATTTTCTGTTCCAGGGTGCCGGTGGCGTCGTGGATGCGCTGGATCGAGGCAAAGCGCAGTTTCAGCTGTTCCTTGTACTCGACGATCTGCGCTTCGAGGGGCGCCATGATGACTTTCAGCCAGGCGCTGGCGTCGTCATTGGCGTTGGTGAAACTGCGGCGCACGCGCGAGGCGATGGTGTCGAAGAATTTTTCCATCAGCACGACGCGGCTGGTGGTGAGCAGGGTCGCCGTGCCGAACTGCTTGTGATACACGGCTTCGATGTCGGCGATCTCCTGGCGGTAGCGGGCCAGCGAAAACGGCATCGGCGCGGCCAGTGCCAGGCCGTGTTCGGAGGCGAATTTGCGGTACATCACGTTCATCATTTCCGTGATCTCGGCCGTCTTGCCTTCCGAACGGTCCAGGTTACTGGCGATGCGCTCGAAATACTGGCGCACGGCCTCGCGCAGGCCCGTGAAAAAGCGGCTGCGCTGCATGGCCGCACGCACGCCATCGATATCGTCGCGCACGATGTCCATGCCCAGGCTCGTATATAGCTCCGTCGACAGGCGGGTAAACACGGCGCGCGTCGCTTGCAGCTTGAACAGGCTGCTGTCGAATTCCTTCTTCTCGATATCGATGCGCCGCATCATGTGGGCGATCACGCTCTGGTTCTTGCCGCGCATGCTGTGCAGCTCGTGCAGCTGCTCGGCGATGCCGCGCGCGCGGGCCGCCGCCTGCACTTGCTGCGCCGCTTCGATGGCGTCCAGGTCAAACGCCAGCTGGCGCCGGATGATGTCCTTGCGCGCGGGGATCAGCTCCTCGAACAGGGCCGTCTCCAGCGCCTGCAGACGGCTCTTTTCCAGCAGCGCCGCATCGTGGTTGATCTTGCCCACCAGGGCCTTTTGCGCCGACACGGGAAACACCTGGCCAGCGTCCAGCGTCAACAGATGCGCCACGCTGACCTGCTGGCGCTCGATGGCCTGCGCCACTTCCAGGTCGCCGCGCAATTCGTCCCACATGCTGTCGATTTTGTTGAGCACCACCAGGCGTCCGGCGCCGGCGCCGATATGGTTGCGCCATACCTCGATGTCGCTGCGCGTGACGCCCGTGTCGGCCGCTAAAATAAACAGCACCGCATGCGCATTCGGAATCAGGTTCAGGGTCAGTTCCGGTTCCGTGCCGATGGCGTTCAGGCCGGGCGTATCGAGGATGACCAGGCCCTGTTTCAGCAGCGGATGGGGGAAGTTGATGATGGCGTGGCGCCACATGGAAATTTCCACCTGGCCGTCTTCGTCGAGCATGGCGGGGGCGTCCGCGTCGTCGGCGTCGTACAGGCCGTAACGCGCCGCTTCTTCCACGCTGACTTTTTTCGTCAGGCTGACCTGGCGGATGGCTTCCTGCATGTCGCCGCCCGCATCGATGTTCAGGGGCAGGACGGTCCAGGCGGCGGGCAGGTCGCGGTAGTCGCTGGTCGACAGGTTCTGTGCGCGCGTCTCGATGGGCAGCAGCCGGATCGATGGCGGCCAGGCCGCGTCGTACAGCAGCTCGGTGGGGCACATGGTGGTGCGGCCCGCGCCCGAGGGCAGGATGCGCTGGCCATAGCCGGCAAAGAAGATGGCGTTGATCAGCTCGGATTTGCCGCGTGAGAATTCCGCCACGAAGGCCACCGACAAGCGGTCGTCAGCCAGGCGGGAGACGCAGCGCGCCAGGCGCAGCGCGGAAGCGCCGTCGACCAGGCCCGCCGCGCTGGCGCCTTGCCGGTATGCCTGCAAGGCGGCCTGCACGTCCTGCCGCCATGCGCTGTATTGTTCCAGGTCTCTGACCATCTGGCTCCCTTTGCCTATGACTTACTGTTGACAGCTATTTCTGGCAATGCACGCAGTAAAACGTGGAACGCTGTCCCTGCACGATCTGGCGGATAGTCGCGCCGCACACGCGGCATGGCTTGCCCGCGCGGTTGTACGTGAAATATGTCTGCTGGAAGTAGCCGGACTGGCCGTTCACGCCGATGAAGTCGCGCAGGGTGCTGCCGCCTTGCACGATGGCTTCGGCCAGCACGTCGCGGATCGATTGCGCCAGTTTCTCATAGCGCGCCAGGCCGATGCGCCGGGCCGGCGTCTTCGGGTTGATCCCCGCGCGAAACAGGCTTTCGGAACAATAGATATTGCCCACGCCGACGACGATGTCGCCCGCCATCAGTACCTGCTTGATATTGGTGCCCTTGTTGCGTGTTTTTTCGAACAGCAGCTGGCCCGTGAAGCCGCCTTCCAGCGGTTCCGTGCCCAGGCCGCGCAGCAGCGCATGGCTATCCAGCGGGCCGTCGGCCTCGTCGTGCCACAGCACGGCGCCAAAGCGGCGCGGGTCCGTCATGCGCAGCACCTGGCTGCCGCCGTCCGCGTCTTCCACGACGAGGTCGAAATGGTCGTGCTTTTGCGCCTCCGTCCCCGTCGGCAGCACGCGCAAATGGCCCGACATGCCCAGGTGGATGATCAGCGTGCCGTGGCGGAAGTGGATCAGCAGGTACTTGCCGCGCCGCCCCGTCAGGCCGATGGTTTGCCCCGACAATTGTTCGCCCAGGGCCGGGGGGAAGGGCCAGCGCAGGCCGTCGCGGCGCAGCACGACGGCGCGCACGGCGCGGCCCTCGATGTGGGGCGCGACACCGCGCCGTGTGACTTCGACTTCTGGCAATTCTGGCATAGGGCTCGAATGGTTGAAAACCGGGTAAAAACAGGCGGGTTGTCGGCCGATGGCTGGTCCGGGCCGGCTATGCCAGCACGACGTATATATTTCGTTACATACGTGAAGTACGCGATAGCCGCGTTGGGCGTAGAATCAAACTTTGCCGTTTAGCCAGGATCCGCCTTTGAAAAACGCTTTCGCCATTGTAACCTTGTCTGCCCTGATGGCCACGCATGCCATGGCACAGACGCCTGTCGCCCCCGCCAATGCTGCGGCCGGCCCCTCTGCGGCCGCGCCCGCCGCGCCGCAGGAAGAGGGTGCCGAGTCCAAGGCGGACGCCAAGGCAGAGAGTTTGCCGAAGGTCGAGTTGAGCAGCGACTTGCTGTACAAGCTGACCCGCGCTGAAATGGAATTCAAGAGCGGCCAGTGGCAAGGGCCGTACGTGACGATGATGGTGGCGGCGCAGCAGACGCGCGACCCGCGCCTGGCGCGCCGCGCTTCGGAAATGGCGCTGGCCGCCAAGCAGGGTGGCGAAGCGCTGGCGGCCATCCGCCTGTGGCGCGAGCTGGCGCCCGACTCGGACGAGGCGACGCAGTTCTTCCTCGGCTTCGTCGTGTTGACGGACAAGATCGAAGAGGCGGAACCGATTTTCGCCGAGCGCCTGGCCAATGCGCCGGCGGGCGCGCGCGGCGTGGCGTTGTTCCAGATGCAACAGATCCTGTCGCGCTCGAATGACAAGCTGTATGCCTATTCGATGGTGACGCGCCTGGCGCAGCCTTACCTGGACATGTTCGAAGCGCACCTGGTGCTGGCGCAGGGCGCCCTGTCGATCGGCGAGCGTGAGCGCGCCATCGGCGAAGCGAACAAGGCGCTGGCCATCAAGCCGAACTCCGAGCTGGCCGTGCTGACCCTGGCGCAGGTGACGGGCGAGCCCGAGGCGGCGGGCAGGGTGCTGGCCGCTTTCCTGCAAAAGAATCCGGACGCCGTCGAAGTGCGCGGCGCCTATGCGCGCCTGCTGGTCGAACAAAAACAGCTGGAGCCAGCGCGCGACCAGTTCCTGCTGCTGCTGAAAAGCTCGCCCGATAACGTGGGCGCCCTGTATGCGCTGGGCATCGTGGCGCTGCAGCTGGAAGACACCAAGGGTGCGGAGCAGTACTTCAAGCGCTTCCTGGCCGTGCTCGACAAATCCCCTGGCGACACGCGCGATCCGTTCAAGGCCCTGATGATTTTGTCGCAGATCGCCGAGACGCGCGGCGACACGGCCGGCGCCATCGCCTGGCTGGACAAGGTCGACAACAGCGCTTCCGCCGGCTATGTCGAGGCGCGCTTGCGCCGCGCCCAGCTGATCGCCCGTGGCGGCAATCTCGATGCGGCGCGCAAGGCGCTGACGGAAATCGAAACGGACGATCCGGCAAGCCAGGCGCAGGTGCTGCTGGTCGATGCGCAATTCCTGCGCGACGCCGGCTATGTGCAAAGCGCCTACACGGTGCTGGAAAATGCCTTGCTGCGCTTCCCCGACAATCCGGAACTGCTGTACGACTACGCCTTGCTGGCCGAGCGCCTGGATAAACTCGAGCTGATGGAAGCGAGCCTGCGCCGCGTGATGGCGCTGGCGCCCGACAATCAGCATGCGTATAACGCCCTGGGCTACTCGCTGGCCGAACGGGGCATCCGCTTGCCAGAAGCCCATGCGCTGATCGAAAAAGCCTTGCAGATGGCGCCGGGCGACCCGTTCATCATGGACAGCATGGGCTGGGTGCAGTACCGCATGGGCAACCTGGCCGCGGCGGAAAACGCCTTGCGCCGCGCCTATGCCGTGCGCAGCGATCCGGAAATCGCCGTCCACCTGGGCGAAGTGCTGTGGCAGAAGGGCGACAAGGATGAAGCGCAAAAACTGTGGCGCGATGCGCGTAGCAAGGACCCGAAAAACGATGCGCTGAAAAGCACCCTGGCGCGCCTGAATGTCAGTCTGTGATTGAATTGATTAACTCCACTATAAAAAACCAGCGCCATGGCGCTGGTTTTTCCTTTTGCCCATGTCTAAACATCTCCTGCCCCTGACTGTCCTGTGCCTGTCCCTCTCGGCCTGCTCGACCCTGACTTCCCCATTCTCGTCAGGCGCCGCGCCATCCGCTCAAACCGTCGCGCCCTACCGCGAACAGGTGGAGCTGACGGGCCGCTTGAACGTGGTGTACCAGAAGGATGACAAGCCCGAATCGGCGACCGTCAATTTCAACTGGCAGCAGACTGCCGCGCGCACGGACGTGACCCTGTATTCGCCCGTCGGCAGCACCCTGGCGACGATTGCCGTCACGCCGCAGCAGGCCGTGTTGACGCAAAGCGGCAAGGCGCCGCGCAGCGCGCCCGATGTCGATACCCTGAGCGCGCAGATGCTGGGCTGGTCCTTGCCCGTGTCGGGCTTGCGCGACTGGCTGCAGGGATACGCCGTGGGCGCCGATGGCAAGCGCTTCGTCGCTTCGCCCGCGAACGACAGCGTGACCACCAAAGACGGCTGGCGTTTGCGCTATGTGTCGTGGCAAGAAGTAGGGCAAAATGCTGCCGACAACGCACCTGGCACCTTGCCCCAACCGCGGCGTATCGATGCCGAACGCAATGCCAGCGCGCAGGCCGATGCCGTCTCGCTGCGCATCGTGCTCGATCCCGCCACTTCCGCACCTGCACCATGACACTGACGACCCTGAACAATTGCCCGGCCCCGGCCAAGCTGAACTTATTTCTACACGTCAACGGCCGCCGCGCCGATGGCTACCATCTGCTGCAGACGGTGTTCCAATTGCTCGACCATGGCGACACCTTGCACTTCGCGCTGCGCGACGACACGGCGATTGTCCGCGTGACGGCGTTGACCGGCGTGCCGCAGGAGCAGGACCTGATCATCCGCGCCGCGAAATTGCTGCAGGCCGAAGTGCTGCGCCGCAAGGGTGCCTTGCCGCGCGGCGTCGATATCGCCATCGACAAGGTGCTGCCCATGGGCGGTGGCCTGGGGGGCGGCTCGTCCGACGCGGCCACGGCGTTGATGGCGCTGAACCGTTTGTGGCAAGCGGGATTGACGCGCGAGGAATTGATGGCGCTGGGCTTGCCGCTGGGCGCCGATATCCCGTTTTTCATCTTTGGCGAGAATGCCTTTGCCGAAGGCGTGGGCGAGGCCTTGCAGCCTGTCGCCACACCAGAATACTGGTATGTGGTGATCGAGCCGGGCGTGCAAGTGCCCACCGCTGCAATTTTTTGCGCGGAAGGCTTGACGAGAAATACCGAACCCGTCACAATAGCGGACTTTTCCAGGTACCTCGCAGAAGGAAACGATGCGGGCGGGTTTGGTAAGAATGATTTACAGCAAGTAGCATGCAGTCTTTTCAAGCCGGTAGCAGATGCGGTAGAATGGCTGGGTGCTTACGGTGAGGCCAGGATGACTGGTTCCGGTGCTTGTGTGTTTAGTGCGTTTGGCAGTCAGGAAGAAGCGGATGCGGTGCTCAGCAATGTGCCACCAGTCTGGATCGCCTGGAAGGCAAAAGCGCTGAGTCGCCACCCGATGCTCACCATGTTGTAGAGAGCAAAAAAAGATTTTGCTTAGCGTCAAATAGTCGGTATAATACTGGCCAACATGACGGCAAGCAGTCAGTAACGTAGGGGAATCGCCAAGCTGGTTAAGGCACTGGATTTTGATTCCAGCATGCGAAGGTTCGAATCCTTCTTCCCCTGCCACCATTTCACCGTAGTCTGTCGATGCGAAGTTGGCGTCCAGTACGGGAAAAAGCAGATATGTCGCCACGCGGCATATTCTAAACAATGACTGACCGGGCTTATGCCCGGTTAGTGCTTTTCAAGACTTCTATATCACCTCTTGGGACTCCCATGGCTTACGAAAACCTGATGGTTTTTACCGGCAACGCGAATCCAGCGTTGGCAGAGGGGGTCGCAAAAAACCTCGGCATCCCTCTCGGTAAAGCAAACGTTTCGAAATTCTCCGACGGCGAAGTAATGGTCGAGATTAACGAAAACGTGCGCGGCAAGGATGTTTTTGTTTTGCAATCCACCTGTGCTCCAACCAACGACAGCCTGATGGAAATCATGCTGATGGTTGATGCCTTGAAACGTGCTTCCGCTGGCCGTATCACCGCCGCGATTCCTTACTTCGGCTACGCCCGCCAAGACCGTCGTCCACGCTCCGCGCGTGTGGCGATTTCGGCCAAGGTGGTGGCGAACATGCTGGAAGAAGCCGGTGTCGAGCGCGTCCTGATCATGGACTTGCACGCTGACCAGATTCAAGGTTTCTTCGATATCCCAGTCGACAATATTTACGCTTCGCCAATTTTGCTGGGTGACCTGCAAAAGAAAAACTACCAGGATTTGCTGGTGGTGTCGCCGGACGTCGGCGGTGTGGTACGTGCGCGCGCCCTGGCAAAACGCCTGGGCTGCGACCTGGCCATCATCGACAAGCGTCGTCCAAAAGCGAACGTGTCCGAAGTGATGAACATCATCGGTGAAGTCGAAGGCCGCAACTGCGTGATCATGGATGACATGGTCGACACGGCAGGTACCCTGACCAAGGCTGCCGAAGTGCTCAAAGAGCGCGGCGCGAAAAAAGTCGTGGCGTATTGCACGCACGCGGTGCTGTCCGGCCCGGCGATCGACCGTATTTCGGCTTCGCCACTCGATGAGCTGGTCGTGACCGACACGATCCCCCTGTCCGAAGCGGCCCTGGCCTGCGGCAAGATCCGTCAATTGACGTGCGCGCCGCTGCTGGCCGAGACGTTCAAGCGCATCATCAAGGGTGATTCGGTCATTTCCCTCTTTATCGACTAATTCGATAAATAGAAAAGACGTAATGCCTGCGGCGCGACCGGCTTTTTGCCTGTTGCGCCGCAGTGTTTTAGTTTTCGGGGCGCGTATGCGCCCATTTCCGAAGATTCCTGGTCGCGGGAATCTTCATAACACAAGGCGCAAGCCTTGTTCATCTTGGAGTTTCACATGAAAATTATCGCATTTAAACGCGAATTGCAAGGTTCCGGAGCGAGCCGCCGCCTGCGCATTTCCGGCCAAACCCCTGGTATCGTCTACGGTGGCGCTGAAGCCCCGGTGCTGATCTCGCTGGATCACAACGCCCTGTACCACGCGTTGAAAAAAGAAGTGTTCCACTCGTCGATCCTGGATCTGGAAATCGACGGCGTTTCCCAGCAAGTTCTGTTGCGCGACTTCCAAGTCCACGCATACAAACAACTGGTTCTGCACGCTGACTTCCAGCGCGTCGACGCCAAGCAAGCTATCCACGTGAAAGTGGCGCTGCACTTCGTCAACGCTGACGTTTCCCCAGCAGTCAAACTGCATGGCGCGACCATCAGCCACGTTGCCAACGAAATCGAAGTTTCGTGCCTGCCAGGCCAACTGCCAGAATTCATCAACGTTGACCTGTCGAACATCGACGTCGGTCACTCGCTGCACGTCGGCGACCTGGTCCTGCCAGCTGGCGTGACCGTTGTCGCCCACGGCGCCAACCTGACCATCGCTACCGCTTCGGTACCGGCTGGCCACGTTGCTGCTGAAGCTGAAGCAGCTGCTGCTGTCGAAGCCGACAAGAAGTAATTTTGCCGCCGCAGCAATGCGGTAGTCGCAAGGAAAAACCCGCCAGGTTCGCCGCGCGGGTTTTTTTCTGCCTGTTTTCACCGATAATGTTTTCTTTTTCATTGCAGATACAGCCATGCCCATACGCCTGATCGTCGGCCTCGGCAACCCGGGACCCGAATACGAACAAACCCGCCACAATGCCGGTTTCTGGCTGGTGGACAATCTTGCCAACAGCTTGCCCGGCACGCGCTTGCAGCGCGATTCGCGCTATAACGCCATGCTGGCAAAAACGTCGATCGCCGGCAAGGAAGTCTGGCTGCTCGAACCGCTGACCTTCATGAACCGCTCGGGCCAGTCCGTGGGCGCGCTGGCGCGCTTCTTCAAGATCGCCGCCGATGAAGTGCTGGTTGTGCATGACGAGCTCGACCTGATGCCCGGCATTGCACGCCTGAAGAAGGGCGGCTCGGCCGGCGGCCACAATGGCTTGAAAGACATCACGGCCGCGCTGGGCACGCAGGATTACTGGCGCTTGCGCCTGGGCATCGGTCACCCACGCACCCTCAGCCTGCAGCAGCAAGTGGCCGATTTCGTGCTGCACCGCCCGCGCCGCGAAGACCAGGAGCTGATCGAGCAAGCCATCGAGAAATCCTTGCAGGTGATGCCGCAGATCGTCGAAGGCAAGTTCGAGGCGGCGACCATGAAGTTGCATACGGCTTGAGAACAGGGCCTGATGGCATCACGATACGGCTGTTTTGGCGTCATTTGCCCATCATCGGGCTTTTGAAGCGCGCCTGTCAGGGGTACAATTGACCCCTTGAAATGCAGCACACGCACCATTCCCGGAAAACGGCGAGCGATAGCTCCGTTTTCCCTAACAGCACGGCAAGCACGCCGATAGACGGCGCCATGTGCTTTGATTATTAAAGGTTTTCCATGAGTCTCCAATGCGGTATCGTCGGCTTGCCGAACGTCGGCAAGTCCACCCTGTTCAATGCACTGACGAAAGCCGGCATTCCGGCTGAAAACTATCCGTTCTGCACCATCGAGCCGAACGTCGGCGTCGTCGAAGTGCCGGATCCGCGCATGGATGCGCTGGCCGCCATCGTCAAGCCGGAACGCACGGTCAACGCCATCGTGGAATTCGTCGACATCGCCGGCCTGGTGGCTGGCGCATCGAAGGGCGAGGGCCTGGGCAACCAGTTCCTGTCGCACATCCGCGAAACGGACGCCATCGTCAACGTCGTGCGCTGTTTTGAAGATGACAACGTCATCCACGTGGCCGGCAAGATCAGCCCGCTCGACGATATCGAAGTCATCCAGACCGAACTGGCGCTGGCCGACATGGGCACCGTGGAAAAAGCGATTCATCGCGAAAACAAGAAAGCCCGCTCGGGCGACAAGGACGCGGCCAAGCTGCTGGCCATCATGGAACGCATGATGCCTTACCTGAACGACGCCAAACCGGTGCGCGCGATGGGCCTGGACGCCGACGAAATGGAACTGATCAAGCCCTTGTGCCTGATCACGGCCAAGCCGGCCATGTTCGTGGCCAACGTGTCCGACACGGGCTTTACCAACAACCCGCTGCTGGACCAGCTGACGGCCTACGCACAATCGCAAAACGCACCCATCGTCGCCATCTGCGCATCGATGGAAGCGGAAATCGCCGATCTGGATGCCGCCGACAAGGGCGCTTTCCTGGCTGACATGGGCCTGGAAGAGCCGGGCCTGGACCGCCTGATCCGCAGCGCCTACAAGCTGCTGGGCCTGCAAACCTACTTCACGGCGGGTGTGAAGGAAGTGCGCGCCTGGACCATCCATGTGGGCGACACGGCACCGCAAGCGGCCGGCGTGATCCACACCGACTTCGAACGCGGCTTCATCCGCGCGCAAACCATCGCCTATGACGACTTCATCGCCTACAAGGGCGAAGCAGGCGCCAAGGAAGCGGGCAAGATGCGCGCCGAAGGCAAGGAATACGTGGTCAAGGATGGCGACGTGCTGAACTTCCTGTTCAACGTCTAAAGGCCTGGCAGATAAAAAAAACCTCGCAGCATGCGAGGTTTTTTTGTTTCTGGCGCGCGTACAGCACGCTATGGCGTTGTGGCGCCCTTTGCCGACGCTGCCGTCAAGCTGAGCGCCGTGTCGAGCGCCTCCATGAACTCGGGTACGTTGATGGGCTTGGTCAGATAGCGCAGGAAGCCGGCGTCGAGGCCTTTGCGCACGTCACGCGGCAGGGCGTTGGCCGACAAGGCGATGACGGGGATGTGCGCCGTCAGCGGATCGACGCGCAGCAAACCCAGCACCTCGGTGCCGCTGATGCCGGGCAGGTTGATGTCCATCAGGATCAGATCGGGCTGGTGCTGGCGCGCCAGCGCGATGCCGAGGTGGCCATCGACGGCGCTGAGCATGCCCAGGTCGCTGCGGCGCGCGATCAATTGCTCGACCAGGATCAGGTTGGCCGGATTGTCCTCCACGTACAGCACCTTGCGGCGCGGCGCATCGAGCGGCGCATCAGCCGATGGCTCCCGGCCCATATTCCCGGCATGCTCGCCGAGTTGCAATTCAGGAGCAGATGAGGCTGCCAATTCGATCCAGAACAGCGTGCCGACCCCGACCTCGCTCTCCACCCCCAGCGTGCCACCCATCAGCTCGACCAGTTGCTTGGTGACCACAAGGCCGATGCCGGTGCCTTCCTCGGTGCCGGCTTCCTGTCCCAGCCGGTTAAACGGCTGGAATAATTGTTGCAATTGCTCGGCGCTCAGGCCGTTGCCGGTGTCGCGCACGCTCAGGCGCACTTTGTCGCCACGCGGTTTGCATTCCACCTGCACGCTGCCGCCCGTGCGGTTGTATTTGATCGCATTCGACAGCAGGTTGATGACCACTTGTTTGACGCGCGTCAAGTCGGCATGTACGTAGAACGGCTGGTCGAGTGTAGGGAAGGTCAGCGTGATGTGGCGCTTTTGCGCCTGCGGCGTGATCATCGCGCGGCAATCGCGCAAGACTTCGGTGAGCGCCATCGCCTCGCGCGACATGGCGACCCGCCCCGATTCGATCATCGACAGGTCGAGAATTTCATTGATCAGGCGTAGCAGATACCAGCCGCCATTGAGGATCTGCTCCAGCGAGCGTTGCTGCGAGGCGCTGGGCGGCGGCGTGTCCGACGCCATCAGCTGGGCAAAGCCCAGTACCGCGTTGAGCGGCGTGCGCAACTCATGACTCATGCTCGACAGAAATTCCGACTTGGCGCGGTTGGCCTTGTCCGCTTGCGCACGCGCATTTTCCAGTTCGATGCTATTGTCGCTCAGCACGCGATTGAGCAGCTCGCGCTCCTGCTCCGCATGCTTGCGCACGGTATTGTCGGTGCCGATCAGCAGATAGCCGATGATGGCGTCGTCCGCATCGCGCAGCGCCGTCACCGAGACGATCGCGGGGAAGCGGCTGCCATCCTTGCGCACATATGTCAGCTCATAACTGTCTTCGATGCCGCGCGACGCCTTGTAGACCAGCGCCTCAAAACCGGGAGCGATCAGCGTACCGAGTTCTTGCGAGAGGGCGGCGGCGCGGGTGATGACCTCGGCCGGATCGGATATGCCGGCCGGCGTAATCTGGTCGATCACCTCGTCTGCCTGATAGCCCAGCATGCGCTCGGCACCGACATTGAATAATTGGATCACGCCCTGTGCATCGGTGGCGATGCAGGAAAAATAGGGGCTGTTGAAGATGGCTTCCTGTAGTACGCCCGCTTTCAGGAGCGCAGGCTGGGCTGCGCGTGCGGCGGTACCGGCACGGTGAATGTCGTTCATGCTTACTGCCCTTGGTTCGCAACGGCCGCTTCCGGTCGGATAGGGCGGGCTGCATATTGTTGAGCGACAGGCGCTGTGGTTTTGTGAAAGACGCTGCTGTCTGTGTTGCTAAACCACATGACAAAAGATATTTTAGCAAATTTCCTTCCCCTCGCCGCGTGCATCATGCGGACAAGACGGACGGCCTGGCGTGGGCAGTCAGTTGCACCAGAGCCATGCGTTTTTTGCGCAGCGTCTGGGGCCGCTTGCCCCGCTGGCATGGTGCGTGCTGCTGGCGGCCGCACTGCACCTCTACCGGCCTTCGCTGTGGGCCGCCTTCCGGCTGCTGAGGCCGGTCCAACAACAGCACTGACAGCGTTTGCTGCGCGTCGCCGTATTGCGCTTTCCTTGTGACTCCGCGTACAATGAGAATAATTCTCATTTATAATCCGATGCGCCTGTTCTTGCCGGCCGTTGGCGACAGGAAGGGTATCGTGAGCACCGCCGAGTTAGCGCTTCAGCAGCAAGTCAGCAGTTTGTACACCGACCACCATGGCTGGCTGCGGGGCTTGTTACGCCGAAAGCTGGGCAATGCCTTCGATGCAGCCGACCTGGCGCACGACGTGTACCTGCACCTGATGAAGACGGGGCGCGTACCGCCGGCCGGGGAGTCGCGGCGTCATCTGACGCAGATCGCCAACGGCATGGTCATCGACCTGTACCGCCGTCGCCAGATCGAAGCGGCCTACCTGGAAGTGCTGGCCCTGGTGCCCGAAGCGCTGGCGCCGTCCGAGGAAGAGCGCGCCCTGGTGCTGGAAGCGCTGGCGGAAATCGACGCCGTGCTGCACCGGCTGCCGGCCAAGGCGCGCCAAGCCTTGCTGCTGTGCAAACTCGACGGCATGAGTTACCGCGACATCGCCGCCGAACTGCACGTTTCTGTTTCGTCCGTGGAAAAATACATCGCCGCCGGCTTGCTGGCCTGCTACCAAGCCTTGCATGGGCAGGATGCCTGAGCCATGGAAGTGCTGATTGCGCCGGCCATCGTCCAGCAGGCTGCCCGGTGGATGGCGCGCCTGTGGTCCGATGACGCCAGCGACGAGGACCAGGCCGAGTGTGCCCGCTGGCGCGCTGCCCATCCGCACCACGACCTCGCCTGGCAGCGCCTGCAAGCGTTCGAAGGCAAGCTGCACAGCGTGCCGCGTGACGTGGCCCGCCATGCGCTGCGCGAACCGGCCTGCGCCGCCTACCTGAACCGCCGCCGTGCCCTGAAGGTGCTGGCCGTGCTGTTGCCCGTGGGCGGCATGCTGTATGCGGCGCGCGGCATGGATGCCTGGCAAGTGGCCATGGCTGGCCACGCTACGGAGAAAGGGGAAATTCGCGAAATCATGTTGCCTGACGGCACGCGCGTGATGCTCGCTTCCGCTTCCGCCATCGACGTGCGCTTCGACGCCAGCGAGCGCCGGCTGATCCTGCGGGCAGGGGAAATCCTCGTCACCACGGCCCACGACCCGTCGCAGCGGCCTTTCCGCGTGCAGGGCCGCCACGGCACGGTGCGGGCCCTGGGCACGCGTTTTACTTTGCGGCAAGACGAACACACGTCGCGCGTCGCCGTCTTCGAGGGCGCCGTCGAGGTGCGCCTCGCGCATGCGCCGGAGCGGCCCGTGCGCATCGCCACGGGCCAGGGCGCCGTCTTCTCGGCCGACATCGTGCAGTCTGGCGCGCCTGCCTCCGCCAGCGCCGCAGCCTGGACGAAGGGCGTGCTGGTGGCCGACAACCTGCGCCTCGATGACCTGCTTGCGGAACTTGCCCGCTACCGGCCCGGCCTGCTGCGCTGCGATCCGGCCGTGGCCAGCCTGAGCGTCAACGGCGTGTTTTCCTTGCGCGATACGGACCGCGCGCTGCACAACCTGGCGCTGGCCTTGCCGGTGCAGATTGTTGCGCGCACGCGCTACTGGGTGACCGTCCAGGCGGCGTCCTGATATGCCTTTGAAAATTTTCTGCAGGCAGGATTGAGGGTTTGGCCATCTCGTTCGGGATATAGGGTGAGAGCCACTCTTTTCTTCTGACACCATGCCTGTTCTTTTTCCATGAGTACCCATCACGCGGCCCCGGCCGAACCCAGGCAGGCCGGCCCCATCAGCCGGATCTTGCACCCCATCCGCGGCCGCCTGATCGCCGCTGCTGTGCTCGCCGGCACCGGTTCCATGCTCACCTTGGTGCCGCTGGCGGGCATCGCGCACATCGCGCAAATCGCCCTGGACCCTGTACTGGCGCAAGGTGATCTCTGGCCCACCATCATCGCCAGCGTTGCTTGCCTGTTTGCCGGCATGGCGCTGATGTCGCTGGGCGAGCTGGCCGCCCACCTGGCCGATAACCGCCTCACCCATCAATTGCGCCTGCAAGCCATGCAGCGCCTGGGGCAAGTGCCGCTGGGCTGGTTCACTAGCCGGGCCTCGGGCGAGGTCAAGCAGGCGATGCAGGACGACATCAATACCTTGCACAGCCTCACTGCCCATTTTTATACGACGACGGGACGCGCCGTCGGCGCCATCGCTATCTCGGTGGTGTACCTGTTCGCCATGGACTGGCGCCTGGCCATCGTCGCGATCTTGCCGTTTCCCGGCTTTTTCCTGTTCTTTGGCCGGGCCATGAAGGCCAGCGGAAGCAATATGGAACAATTCGTCGCCGGCATGGGGCGCATCAACAATGCGGTGGTGGAGTTCGTCAATGGCATTCCCGTGGTCAAGGCCTTCGGCGCCACGGGCCGCGCGCATGGCAGCTACCGCGCGGCCGTCGATGCGTTCGCCGACTCTTTTGCCGCGTTTACGCGGCCGCTGGTCGGCTCGATGGCGAATGCCAATGCGCTGATCGCGCCCGTCGCCGTGCTGGGCGTGGTGGTGCTTGCCGGTACGGCCTTCGTGGCCCTGGACTGGATGGCGCCCGTGGACATCCTGCCGTTCGCCCTGGTGGCGCCCGGCATTTCCGCGCCCATGTTGCTGCTGCATTACCTGACGCACGACCTCAATAACGCCACGGGCGCCGCCCAGCGCGTGCAAACCTTGCTCGATACACCCGTGCTGGCGCAGCCGGGGCCGGATCAGCAGCAATTGCCGAACGGCACCGAGATCCGCCTGGAAGGCGTCAGCTATGCCTATGACGGGCAGAACAAGGTGTTGTCGGATATCAGTTTCACTTTGCAAGCTGGCACGGTGACGGCCATCGTCGGCGCCTCCGGTTCCGGCAAGTCGACCCTGGCGCGGCTGCTGCTGCGCTTTTTCGACCCGAGCGAGGGGCGCATCACCCTGGGCGGTGTCGACCTGCGGCACATCGCCACGCCTGAGCTGTACCGGCGCGTCGGTTTCGTGCTGCAGGAAGTGCGATTGATCCACGCCAGCGTGCGCGAGAACATTGCACTGGGGCGGCCATCGGCCAGCAGCGACGAGGTTGAGGAAGCGGCGCGCCTGGCGAACATCCACGAACGCATCCTGGCCTTGCCGCGCGGCTACGATTCCGTGATCGGTGAGGATGCGCAACTGTCCGGCGGCGAGCTGCAGCGCGTGAGCATCGCCCGCGCCGTGCTGCTCGATCCAAGCGTGCTGGTGCTCGATGAAGCCACGGCGGCGGCCGATGCGGAAAACGAGGTGGCGATCCAGGACGCGCTGTCGCGCTTTGCCCGGGGCCGCACCCTGCTGGTGATCGCGCACCGGCTCGATACCATCATGCACGCCGACCACATCATCGTCGTCGAGAACGGCGCCATCGTCGAGCAGGGCAGCCATGCCGGATTGCTCGCAGACAAGGGCCGCTACGCGCAACTGTGGGCGCTGGGCGGTTACGAGGATACCGAGGAAGAGGCGACCCCGTCATGCTGAAGACTTTCATACAATTGCTGGGAGATGATGCGCCTGTCTTGCGCCGCTACTGTGCCATGGCCGTCGCGTATGGCGTGCTCAGCGGGCTGACGATCACCGCGCTGGTGCTGGCGCTGGGCCGGCTGCTGGCTGGTGACACGGGCGGCGCGGCCCTGTGGTTGCTGGTGCTGCTGGCCGGGCTGGTCGCTTGCTGGGGTTGGCGGCGCCAGGTGGAAAAGGCGGGTGTGCGCGTGGGCGTGACGGTGCTGCAAGGGGCGCGCCAGCGCCTGGGCGAGCATGTGGCGCGCCTGCCCGTTGGCTGGTTCACGCCGGAAAACACGGCGAAACTGGGCCACGTCATCACGCAGGGCATGATGAACGTGGCGCAACTGCCGGCCCACGTGCTCACGCCCGTCATTTGCGGCGCCGTCACGCCCCTGGTGCTGGTGGCCGCGCTGTTCGCGCTGCACTGGCAGCTGGGCGTCATGGCGCTGCTGGCGCTGCCCCTGCTGGCGGGCGCCTTGCGGCTCACGGCGCACCTGGGCCAGCGCGCCGACGATGCCTACCACCGGCATTTTGCTCAGACCAGCCAGCGTCTGGTGGAGTTTGCGCAAGCGCAGTCCGTCTTGCGCGCTTTCAATGGTAACGGCGATGGTAACGGCGGTGGTGGCGGCACGCGTTTCCTGCAGCAAGCCATCGACGAGCAACGCCATGCGGGCTCGCGGCTGATTTATCTGTCGGCCCTGTCGTCGGTGCTCAACGCCTGGGCCGTGCAAGCCATCTTCGCCGCCTTGCTGGCCGCTGCCGCGCTGTGGCTGCAGAGCCTGCTGGGTGCTGCATCCGCTGCGGGCGACGCTAGTTCTGTCATCGTGGCGCTGCTGCTGGTGGTGCGCTTTGTCGACCCGCTGCAGGAAGTGGCCAGCTATGGCGAAGTGCTGCGCGGCGCGCGGGGGCCGCTGGACGCGGCGCGCGATATTTTCGCCGTGCAGCCCTTGCCGGAAGCTCCAGCGCCGCAAGCGCCGCGCGATGGTTCCGTCGAGCTGCGCGGCGTGGCTTTCCGCTATGCACAGGACCAGCCTGACATATTGACGGACATCAATCTGCAGATTGCACCGGGCAGCATGACGGCGCTGATCGGCGCTTCCGGCTCCGGCAAGACGACCTTGGTACGCCTGATCGCGCGTTTCTTCGACGCCAGCCAGGGTAGCGTGCTGGTGGGCGGTGTCGATGTGCGTAACCTGTCCAGCGAGCAACTGGCAGGGCAGATCAGCCAGATCTTCCAGGACAGTTATCTGTTCCACGGCAGCATCGGCGACAACATCCGCATAGGCAAGCCGGACGCGAGCGATGCCGAAGTGCTGGACGCGGCGCGCCAGGCGGGCGTGGCCGAAATCATCGCCCGCCTGCCGCAGGGACTCGATACGCCCGTGGGCGAGGGCGGCGCGCGCCTGTCCGGTGGCGAGCGCCAACGCATTGCGATTGCCCGCGCGCTGATCAAGGATGCGCCGATTTTGCTGGTCGACGAAGCGACAGCCGCGCTCGATGCGGAAAACCAGGCGGCCATCGCCGAGGCGCTGGCGCGGCTGCGCGGCAAGCGCACGGTGATCGTCATCGCCCACCAACTGTCGACGGTGGCCATGGCCGACCAGATCGTCGTGCTTGATGGCGGCACGATCCGCGAGCAGGGTGCGCCAGCCACCTTGCGCGCGCAGGACGGCCTGTATGCCCATTTCCTGGCCCAGCGCCAGGCGGCCAAGGGCTGGCGCATCGCCTGCGCCGCGCCGCAGCAATGAACGGGATGACGATTTGACACAAGCGCGTCTGCTGTTCCTGTTCTTGATCCTGTGTTGCGCCTCGCTGTTGGTCGGTGCCAGGCACATTGCCTGGACGCAGCTGTTTGCGCTGTCCGACGCGCTGTCCGCTGATGCATGGCTGATCCTCACGGCCAGCCGCCTGCCGCGCCTGGCGGCGCTGGTGCTGACGGGCGTGGGCCTGTCCGTCTGCGGTGTCATCCTGCAGCACATCGTGCGTAACAAATTCGTCGAGCCGGCCACCTCGGGCGGCCTCGACGCGGCCAAGTTGGGCATTCTCGTGTCGCTGACCGTGGCGCCCGCAGCGGGCACGGCGGGCAAGATGGCGTTCGCGCTGGCCTTTTGCTTTGCCGCCAGCTTGCTGTATGTGGCGCTGATCCGCCGTATCCGCTTCAAGAACACGATTCTGGTGCCCGTCATCGGCCTCGTGTATGGCGGCGTGCTGAGTGCCGTGGCCGAGTTTTATGCCTACCGCAACAACATCCTGCAAAGCATGCAGGGCTGGCTGCTCGGCGATTTCTCGCGCATCGTGCAGGGCAACTATGAAATCATTTATCTGATCTTGCCCATCGTTGTCCTTACGTATCTGTACGCGCAACGCTTTACCGTGCTGGGCATGGGAGAAGGCATGGCCACCAGCCTGGGCTTGAACTATGCGGCCACGGTGGCGCTGGGCCTGATGCTGGTAGCCGTCACGGTGGCGGCCACAGTGATCACGGTGGGCGCCATCCCGTTTGTCGGGCTGGCCATCCCGAACCTGGTGGCCTTGCGCCATGGCGACAACCTGGGCCGCACCTTGCCCATCGTGGCCCTGTGCGGCGCCTCGCTGCTGCTGGCTTGCGACATCGCCGGGCGCTTGCTGATCTACCCGTTCGAGGTGCCGATCGGCCTGACGGCGGGCGGCGTGGGCGGCCTGCTGTTCCTCATATTGATCATCCTGGGGCGGCGATGAAGCGGCTATTCAAGCAGCGGACGCTGTGGCTGGCTGTGTTTGCCCTGGCGCTGACCTTTCTCTTCCTCGGCGCGAATTTTGACTTCGATTACATCATCCCCAAGCGCATCTCTCGCCTGGCCGCCATTGCCATCGGCGGCGTCTGCGTGGCCGTCTCATCCATCGTGTTCCAGACCATCGCCGGCAACCGGATATTGACGCCGGCCGTCATGGGCTACGAAGCCGTGTACCTGCTGCTGCAGTCGCTGTTGATCCTGGCGATGGGCATGCACAGCGTGGTGCTGCTGGGACAGAACGGCAATTTTGTCGTGTCGATCGCGCTGATGCTGGCGTATTCCTGGGCCATCCACTATTGGCTGTTTCGTGATGGCAAGAACAACGTGTATTTCCTGTTGCTGCTGGGATTCGTGCTGACGATGGTGATCGGCACGTTTACCCAGTTCATCCAGCTGCGCATCAGCCCCGGCGAATTTGCCATCCTGCAAGGATTCAGCCAGGCATCGTTCAACAAGGCGCAGCCCGCACAATTGTTGACCTCGGCCCTGCTGGTGGGTGCCGCCTGCGTGGCCGTGCTGAAAACCTTGCCGGCGCTCGACGTGCTGGCGCTGGGTCGCGAGCAAGCCATCTCGCTCGGTATCGATTACCGGCGCATGGTGCAGTTGCAACTGGCGCTGATCGCCATATTGGTAGCGGTGTCGACGAGTCTGCTGGGGCCGACAGCCTTCATGGGCATCTTTGTGGCAAACACCAGCTATGCCCTGGCCCGCACGGCACGCCATCGCGTCACCTTGCCATTGGGCTGCGCCATCGCCATCGCCATCTTCCTGGCCGCCCAGTTGCTGGTCGAGCACGTTTTTAACTACCGGACCACCGTCGGCATCCTTGTCAACCTGGTGTGTGGCGCGTACTTCCTCGCGCTCATGGTCCGCACCCGAGGCACCGCATGATCCATGTCAAACAGATTGAAAAAAGCTACGGCGCCAGGCGCGTGCTGGGCAACGTCAGCGCGCAGTTTCCCAAGGGGAAAGTGACGTCATTGATCGGACCGAATGGCGCCGGCAAGACGACCTTGCTGATGCTCATCGCGCGCCTGCTGGAAGCGGAGCAGGGGGAAATTCTGCTTGGCGGGCGCAGCATCGCGGACATTCGCATTGCTGACTATGCACGGCAAGTGGCCACCCTGCGCCAGTCGCCCGATTTCAACCTGCGCCTGACGGTGGAAGAACTGGTCGCCTTCGGCCGCTTCCCCTACAGCCGTGGCACGCTGACGCCACAGGACCGGCTCGCCATCGATGAGGCGATCGCCTTTTTGTCGCTCGAAGCGCTGCGTGCCGCGTATGTCGATGAACTGAGCGGCGGCCAGCGCCAGATGGCCTTCCTGGCCATGACGATTGCCCAGCAGACGGACATTTTGCTGCTCGATGAGCCGCTCAACAACCTCGACATGAAACACGCCGTGCAGATCATGCGCGCCCTGCGCCGCCTGTGCGACGAGCAGGGCCGCACCGTGATTCTGGTGATCCACGACATCAACTTCGCCGCCAATTACTCGGACCACATCGTCGCCATGCAGGGCGGCGCCGTGCGCTTTGCTGGCCCCGCGCACGAGGTCGTCACCGAGGAACGCTTGCGCGCCCTGTACGACATCGATTTCCACATCGTGCGCAACGAGCGCGGCTGCGTCTGTAATTACTTTACCCCAACAGGAGCTTGAGATGATCTGCAACCAATCCCGTCTGGCAATCGCCGTGCTGCTCGCCGCCATGGCCGTCTTGCAAGGCTGTACCGACAAGACGGCGAGCGTACCGCCGGCGCCTGCCGCCTCGGCCACACAGCCGGCGTTTGCTCCCATCACCATCGTGCACAAGCTGGGCACGACGGTGATCGAACAGCGTCCCCGGCGCGTGGCCGTGCTCGACATGAACGAAGTCGATTTCCTCGATCAGCTGGGCGTGCCCGTGGCCGGCATGGTGAAGGATTATGTGCCGCACTTTCTTACCCGCTACAAGGACGACCAGGACATCCGCGACCTGGGCGCCATCGTGCAGCCGAATCTCGAACATATCCACGCGCTCCAGCCCGACCTGGTGCTGATGACGTCGATCCAGGCCAACCACTACCAGGAGTTGAGCCAGATCGCGCCCACCTTGCACTTCGATGTGGATTACCAGAACAGCGAGAGCAAGCACATCGAGGTGGTCAAGCAACACTTGCTGACACTGGGGCGTATCTTCGGCAAGGAAGACCTTGCTCGCCAGAAGGCCGCCGAGCTCGATGCGAAGGTGGCGGACGCGCGCAAGGTGACGCAGGAGCGTCCCGAGAAGGCGCTGATCGTGCTGCACAATAATGGCGCCTTCAGTGCATTCGGCGTGCAGTCGCGCTACGGCTTCGTCTTCGATGCGCTGGGCGTTAAACCGGCCAGCACGGCCATCGAGGCGGGCTTGCATGGGCAGCCCATTTCCAGCGAGTTCATCCAGCAAGCCAATCCCGACATCATTTATGTTGTCGACCGTACGGCCGTGATGGAACACCGTCCCGTCATGACGGCCGAACAGATGGCCAATCCGCTCTTGCGCCAGACCAATGCCTGGAAGAATGGCCGTGTCGTCTTCGTCGATGCCGATGCCTGGTACATCACGGCAGCCAGCGTGACGTCGCTGAAACGGGTGATCGACGATGTGCTCAAGGGCTATCAATAATATAATCTATTTTCGTAATGATTCGTATTTGCATTGAGGGTTTTGCCTTTTCGTTCGGGAGATAGGGTGAGAACAAGCAATCATCCCATCTGAAAAGGACTTAACTTATGGCAACACGCATGGCGACACGCCACCTTCCCGCCTTGAACCTGAACCGTATCGCCACCGCCGTGCAACTGGCGCTCGTCACGGGCCTGACCATGGGGGCGCTGAGCGTGGCGGCCCCGCCGGCCTTTGCGCAAGCGGCGCAAGTCCGGCAAGCGTTCAGCGTGCCGGCCGGTGCACTGGGCCTGGCGCTCAACACCTTTGCGGCCGAGGCGGGCGTCGAACTGACGGTCGATGCAGGTTTGCTGCAGGGCAAGAACAGCGCCGGCCTGTCCGGCAGTTACAGCGTGCCCGAAGGATTTTACGAATTGCTGCGCGGACACGGCTTGCAGGCTGTGCGCGAGGGCAATGGCAGCTACACGCTGCGCCGCGAGCCGGCGCACAGCGCCAGTGCAGAGGCCGCCGCAACCATGCCGGCCGTGACGGTGTGGGGCAAAGGCAACACTGTCACCGATGCCTACGCAGGCGGGCAAGTGGCGTCCGGCGGGCGCGTGGGTTTTCTGGGCGACAAGGATTTCATGGAAACCCCGTTCAACACCATCAGCTATACGGATAAATTCATCGAAGACCGGCAAGCGCGCGATATCACCGATGTGATCTCGGCCGCCGATCCCACCGTCTTCAGCAGCGGCATGACGGGCATCATCGGCGAGAATTACTCGATACGCGGTTTCAGTTCCGGCACCAGCGACGTCGCGTTTGGCGGGCTGTTCGGCGTTTCGCCCGTGTACCGTACCTCGCCCGAGATGTTCGAGCGCATCGAAGTGCTGAAAGGCCCATCGGCCTTGCTCAACGGCATGCCGCCGGGCGGTTCGGTGGGCGGCAGCATCAATCTGGTGCCCAAGCGCGCGGGCGAGACGCCGCTGGCGCGCGTGACGGCGTCGTATATGTCGGATGCGCAATGGGGTGGGCATATTGATCTGGGCCAGCGTTTTGGTGAAAACAAGCAATTCGGCATCCGCATCAACGGCGTCTACCGCGACGGCGATGGCGCCATCGAGCATCAGAAAAAGAAGACCCAGCTCGCATCCGTGGGACTCGACTGGCGCGGCGTTGGCGCGCGCCTGTCCGCCGACCTGTACAGCAGCGAAGACCGCGCGCGGGGTTTGAACCGTGGCGTCAACCTGGCCGCCGGCCTGCCCGTGCCGCGTCCGCCGAAAGCGGAGACCTTGCTCAATCCTAGCTGGGCCTTCTATGACACGAAGGACAAGGGCGCCATGCTGCGCGGCGAATATGACGTCAACGAACAATTGATGGCGTATGCCGCCATCGGCGCCGGCAAGGCCGATTACCAGTCGACGGGCGCCTACCTGATCCAGGTGTTCAATACGGCCGGTGACTACCGCACCAATCTGGCCGACCTGGGTTTTAAGCTGGAAAAACAATCGGCGGAAGTGGGCGTGAAGGGCAATTTCCGCACAGCCGGCATCAGCCATCAATGGGCGGCCAACGCCACGTATTACCACCACACGGACAAGCAGTTCGGCCGCAGGAATACCTTGGCGCAAGATTGGATCACGAATATTTACCATCCCGTCTGGGGTCCAGCGACCCGCTTCGAGGCACCGCAAATTTCGAAGACGGAATTGCGCCTGGCCAGCTATGGTCTGGTTGATACCCTGTCATTTGCGCAGGATCAAGTGCAACTGACGGTGGGCTTGCGGCGCCAGGAAGTGCTCAACGATAGCTTCAACGTGAAGACGGGCGCGCGAACCTCCCGCTATGACGCCGCTGCCACGACGCCGGCCGTCGCCCTGCTGGTCAAAGCCGCCAGGAATATCGCGCTGTACGCCAATTACATCGAAGGCTTGAGTCAGGGTGCGACGGCCCCCATGACGGCGGCCAACGCGGGGGAAGTGTTTGCCCCGTATAAATCGAAGCAGATGGAGGCCGGCGTCAAGGTCGACCTGGGCGAATTCGCCCATACGCTCAGCGTGTACGAAATCAAACGTCCCAGCAGCTATATTGACCCGGTCAGCAATATCTTTTCGTTTGGCGGCGAGCAGCGCAACCGCGGCGTCGACTGGGGATTTTTCGGCTCGCCCGTGCGCGACATGCGCCTGATGGGCGGTATCGCCTATGTGGACCCGACCCTGGCCAGGACGGATGACGGCGTCAACCAGGGCAAGCAGGCGGCGGGTGTGCCCAAGCTGCAGGCCAAGCTGGGCGTGGAGTGGGATGCGCCGCCAGTGCCGGGGCTGACCCTGACGGCGAACGCGACGCTGGCATCGAAGCAATACATCAATGAAGACAATTCATTGTCGATACCGGGCCGCAGCGTATTTGACCTGGGCGCGCGCTATGCCACCCGTGCCGCCGGCCGGCCGTTGACCGTGCGCGCCAGCGTGAGCAACGTGGGCAACAAGGCGTATTGGGCGTTGCCGCAATGGACCAGCCTGGGCCTGGGCGCGCCGCGCACTTTCATGCTGTCGGCCACGACGGACTTTTAAGCCGGCTAGTCATCCGGGCTGCGCGCCAGGCTGCTTGAACGTTGCCATGTCCACAGCAAGCCGACGCCGGCCGAGGTGCCGCTGTTCTGGCGCAGCAGGGGGCTGGTACGGTTGGCGGCGCTTGCGTAGTTGTCATAGCGCAAAAAGGCAAAGGCGCGCCAGTCCTGGTGCAGCCGGTAGGAACCGCCCAGGCCCAGGCGCGTGAGCATCAGCCCGCTTTTTGCCGCATACGCCGGACGCTGATCGGTGGCAAACGCGGGGCTGACGCCATAAAAGTAATCGTTGATGGCGGCATTGCCCAGTACGGTGCCCAGGCTGGCATCGACGTGCCATGCCTGCTGATCGCCTTGCAGTGCATACACGAGGCGTGGCTCGAACGTGGCGCCCTGGCGGCGCAGGCCGCCGCGCGCTTCGATGACGGCGCGCAAGGGCAGTTCCAGGCCCAGGCGGCTGTTGCGGGTCGGTTCGGCCAGCTTGATTTTCAGGCGCGGGCCAAATTCCACCAGGGTGCCCAGGTCCGGCATGCCGCGCCGGGCCGGCACGTCGCTGGACCTGGCCGGCAAGGACAGGGCGAAACCCACGTCGAACTCCACCCGCTCCGTGTCGAGCAGGCGCGCGCCCACGCCGGAGCGATCGGCACGCAGCACTTTCCCGCGATAAATCAAATAGGGCAGGGCCAGGCTGCGCGTCGAGCGCTCGCTGGCGCCCGGATAGGCGGGCGTGACGGCCGTGCCGCCGAAGATGCCCGCTTCCCATAAGGGTAACGCTGGCTCGGCAGCGCATGCGGGTGCGATGCCGGCGAAGAGGGCGGATGTGGCCAGCAGCGTGCGTGTCACTCTCATCGGCACACTTTCCTGTGCTAGGGCGGTGTGCCGCAATGCTTGCCCACCGGCAGCGATTCCCGGTCGGCAAAGGCGCCCAGCGCCCACGATTGATGAAAGCCCAGTTCGTTACGCACTGCCAGGGCTTCCGTCGCCTTGCCCTGGCGGTCATATTGGTCGATCAGCGCCTTGTAGCTAAGGGCGCTCGAGTATTCGCTCTTCTTTGCCAGCGCGATGGCCTGGCGGAAATGAAACTCGGCCGCATCGTAGCGGCAGGCCCCGCTGGCGGCGCGTCCCGCCTGGTGATGCAGCCGCGCCTGCCAAGCGAAGTCGCCATGGCCCAGTTCGGCATTGTCGGCCGCGGCCGCATAGCTGCGCATGGCTTGCGCCCAGTCGCCCTGGCTGGCCGCCTCGCGTGCGAACTGCTCCTGCTGCGCTGCCATGCGCAGTTCGGTTTGCGTGGAGCAGGCGCCCAGCGCGATCAGGATCAGCGGCAGGACGAGGCAAGCGCGGAAGGGGAGTAGTGTGGACATGGCGCCACTGTAGCGCATGCGCAGGCGCGCACGTTTGCGCGCTACGCATGAATTGGAGATTTCCCCCGGCATGGATGACATATAATTTGCACACGACGTTGTTATTTTTGACAGTACACCTCACGGGAGCACCATGTTTTCACGCAAATTCCATTCTTGTGCACAGCTGATGCTGACCACCTTGCTGATGGGCTTTATCGCCGCGTCCCCGGCGCGCGCGCAGCAAGCGGCCGTCAAATTGCCGAATGTGGTGATTCTGGCCACGGGCGGCACCATCGCCGGCAGTGGCGCCGACAGCACCACCACCGTCGGCTACACCTCGGCCACCGTGGGCGTCGAGCGCCTGATCGCGGCCGTGCCGGAACTGAAAAAAGTGGCGAATGTGAAAGGCGAGCAAGTGTTCCAGATCGCCAGCGAAAGCATGGGCAATAGCCACTGGCTGGCCCTGGCCAAACGCATCAACGTGCTGCTGGCCTCGAACGATGTCGATGGCGTGGTCGTCACGCACGGCACCGATACCATCGAAGAGACGGCGTATTTCCTGAACCTCACCGTGAAGAGCCACAAACCCGTGGTCGTGGTGGGCGCCATGCGGCCGTCGACCGCCATTTCGGCCGATGGTCCCATCAACCTGTACAACGCCGTGATGCTCGCTGGCAGCAAGGAAGCCGTGGGCAAGGGCGTGCTGGTGGCCTTGAACGACCAGATCAACGCGGCGCGCGAAGTGACCAAGACGAACACGTCGACCACCGACACCTTCAAGTCGCCGGAACTGGGCATGCTTGGCTACATCCAGGGCAGCAAGGCCTTTTTCTACCGCCAGTCGACGCGCAAGCACACCCTGGAATCGGAATTTGACATCAGCAAGCTCGATGCCTTGCCGCAAGTGGACATCGTGTATGGTTACGCCAACATGAACCGTGTCGGCATGGACGCGTTTATTGCCGCTGGCGCCAAGGGCATCATCCACGCGGGCGTGGGCGATGGCAGCGTGGCCGCGCAAATGAAGCCGGCCCTGGTGGAAGCGCGCCAAAAGGGCGTGCTGATCGTGCGTTCCAGCCGCGTCGGCCAGGGTATCGTGGCGCGCAATGGCGAAGCCAACGACGATGAACTCGACAGTGTCGTGTCCGACACCCTGAACCCGCAAAAAGCCCGCATCCTGCTGATGCTGGCCTTGACCAAGACCAACAGTACGCAAGAAATCCAGCGTATTTTCTATACCTATTGATCGCCGTCACGCCGGCCCAGCCACTGCGGCTGGGCTTGGCTGATTTACGCTTGCCCGCTTTGCTGCCATACTTCGCATCTGAATAATTTCCTGGTAGAAGCAGCAACACTGTTCCTTGTCCCCTGTTCATGGCTATCCTGTCCGACATCATCCTGTATCCGATCAAATCGTGCGCCGGCATCCATTTGCGCGAGGCGGTCCTGACGCGCTCAGGGCTGATGAGCGAACACGTGTTCGACCGCGAATGGATGGTGGTCGATGCGCAGGGCCGCTTCCTGACCCAGCGCGAACATCCGCGCATGGCGCTGATCGTGCCGTCCATCAAGGCCACCACGCTGGAGCTGCGCGCGCCGGGCATGCTGCGCCTGGAAATCGAGCTGGGCTTGCCGCATCCGCAACTGGCGCCCATGCTGGAGGTGCAAGTGTGGGACGATAGCGTGCGCGCCTACGATTGCGACGAGGTCACTGCCACCTGGTTTTCCAACGCCATCGGCGTGCCGTGCCGCCTGGTGCGCTTTCACCCGGACGTGGTGCGCGCCACCAGTACCAAGTGGACGGACGGTGTGGCCGCCTCGACCATGTTTGCCGACGGCTACCCGGTGCTGATCGCCGGCAGTGCCTCGCTAGCCGATGTCAATGACAAGTTGCGCGCCGCCGGCCGCGAGGCGCTACCGATGAACCGGTTCCGCCCCAACCTGGTCATCGGCGATATCGGTGCCTTCGAGGAAGACTACGCCGCGTTCCTGCAATTTGGTGCCACCGTGTTAAAACCCGTCAAGCCGTGCTCGCGCTGCCCGATCCCGTCGGTGGACCAGGCCACGGGCGTGCCGGGACCGGACCCGCTCGACGTCATGCATGGCTATCGCGCCAAGCCCGAACTCGATGGCGCCATCTGCTTCGGCATGAACGCCATCGTCACCGACGGCGGCGACGAGCGCATCGTGGTGGGGCAGGACATCGGTTTCGAACTGGCATTTTAAGCATGGCGCCCGTACAGAAGGGTTTAAGGTTTCTATGAATCAAGCAATACCGCCGGACCCGCGCATTGCCAGCCTCGAAGCCGAAAACCAGGCCTTGCGCGCGCGCATGGCTTTCCTGTTGGAACAGGTCGAGCGCAACCACGACATCATGTGCCGCCACCAGGCGTTTGACCTGGAAATCGTCAGCGCGTCCACCTTTCCCGAGTTGATCGGCACCATTTTTCGTACCTTGCCCGTGATCTCCGACCTCGACGGCGTCACCTTGAGCCTGCTCGACGAGGATGACGATATCGTGCTGGTGATGGAAAAACTGGGCGTCGATTTCAGCGCCTTTCCGCAGTTGCTGTTCGTGCATGCCGTGGCGGAGCTGGGTTTTGCTGCACCAAAGCCCGTTCCCGAAGGGGAAGCGGCCCTGCCGCCCTTGCCCCTGCTGGGGCAGTTCGACGCCGCCGTGCATGGCCCCCGTTTTCCCGGCATCGACGCTTCCCTGCGCAGCGTGGCGCTGGTGCCCTTGCTGCGCAACAAGCGCCTGATTGGCAGCCTGAACCTGGCCAGCGGCGACGTGACGCGCTTCATGCCTTCGCTGGGCACGGATTTCATCAAGCACATGGCCTCCATCATCGCCATTTGCCTGGAAAACGTGATCAGCAATGAAATGCTGAAATACATCGGCCTGACCGATTCCTTGACGGGCGTCTATAACCGCCGCTATATCGACCGCCGGCTGTTGGAAGAAATCGGCCGCGCGCGGCGCCAGAATTATTGCATTTCGTGTATGTATATCGATATCGACCATTTCAAGCTGGTCAATGACACCTATGGCCACCAGGGCGGCGATGAAGTACTGCGCGAAGTGGCCACGCGCATCCGCACGGAATTGCGCCGTTCCGATGCGCTGGGCCGCTTCGGCGGCGAGGAATTCGTCGTCCTGCTGATCGACGCCGATCTCGACAGCGCGACCTTTGTTGCCGAACGCATCCGCGCCAGCATCGCCGGCACCATGTTTGATTTGCCGGGCAGCGCGCAAGCGTGGGTCAGCGTGTCGATCGGCGTGGCCAGCCTGGAAGCGGACGCGGCACTGCTACCCATCGAAACGGTGGCGCAGCAGCTGGTGGCGCACGCCGACCAGGCCCTGTACCAGGCCAAGGCGGGCGGACGCAACAAGGTCATCAGCTGGCAGGCGCAGATCGGCTGACCAAGATCGGCTGACTATTTCAATAATAATGTTTCGGCTTTGGCCACGGCATCCGCGCTGCCGCGCAGCACGATCACATCGCCGCTGGCCAGCTGCGTCTCGGGGGTGACATCGAGGCGGCCACGGCCGCGGCGGATGGCCGTCACGGTCGCGCCGCAGCCGGCCACGTCGAGCGTGCTCAAGGGCAAGCCCACGCACTGCGCGCCCTCGCTGACGGTGACCGTATGCAGGCGTTCCAGCTCGGCATCGTCGCCCGCATCGCTGGAGCCATGGAAATAGCCGCGCAGTGAGGCATAGCGTTCCTCGCGCGCCGCCTGCACCCGGTGCACCACGCGGCGCAGGGGCACGCCCATCATGATCAGCGCGTGCGAGGCGAGCATCAGGCTGCCTTCCATCAATTCCGGCACCACTTCGGCCGCACCCGCGCTTTTCAGCTGGTCGAGGTCGCTGTCGTCGTGGCTGCGCACGATGACGGGCAAGGTGGGCGCCATGTCGTTGAGTAAATGCAATAACTTCAGTGCCGAGGGGGTATTTGCATAGGTGATCACCACGGCGCTGGCCCGGTAGATGCCGGCCGCCACCAAGCTTTCGCGCCGGCCCGCGTCGCCATACGAGACGTGGGCGCCAGCCAGCTGCGCTTCCTGCACCCGTTCCGGGTCCAGGTCCAGCGCGTGGTATTCGATCTTTTCTTCCGCCAGCAGGGTGGCCAGGCTTTGCCCGCTGCGCCCGAAGCCGGCGATCAGCACGTGTTTCTGCGACGCCATGGTGCGCGTGGCGATCTTGGTCAGCGCCAGCGATTGCATCATCCAGTCGTTGGCCGCCAGCTTCATGACGATGGCGTCGGACTTGGCGATGAGGAAGGGCGCCACCAGCATCGACAGCACCATCGAGGCCAGCACCACCTGCACGACGAACGGATCCATCAGCTTGATGCCGCCAGCCAGGTTCAGCAGCACGAAGCCGAACTCGCCCGCCTGCGCCAGTCCCAGTCCCGTGCGCAAGGCCACGCCGTTGCTGGAGCCGAACAGCCGGGCCAGGCCCGCGATCAGGGCAAATTTCAGCAGCACGGGGCCGCACAGCAGCAGCAAGACCAGCCACCAGTTGTCGAGCACCACGCGGATATTGAGCAGCATGCCGACGGTGATGAAGAACAGGCCCAGCAGCACGTCGCGGAAGGGCTTGATATCCTCTTCCACCTGGTGCTTGAATTCCGTCTCGGAAATGAGCATGCCGGCAACAAACGCCCCCAGAGCCAGCGACAGCCCGGCCCGCTCCGTGATCCAGGCCGCGCCCAGCGTGATCAAGAGCAGGTTGAGCATGAACAATTCCTGCGAGCGGCGCTTGGCGACGATGGTCAGCCAGCCGCGCACCAGCTTCTGGCCGATAAACAAGAGCAAAATGAGGACAACCAGGGCCTTGCCGCCCGCCCAGGCCAGGGTTTCGGCCAGATTGTCGGAATCGCGCGTGAGGGCGGGAATCAGGATCAGCAGGGGTACCACGGCCAGGTCCTGGAATAGCAAAATGCCGATGATCTTGCGGCCGTGTTCGCTTTCCAGTTCCAGCCGCTCCGTGAGCATTTTCGAGACGATGGCCGTCGACGACATGGCCAGCGCGCCGCCCAGGGCGAAGGCGGCTTGCCAGCTCAGGTGGATGTAGGCGGACAGGTAGCGTCCGACGAACCAGCCGAAGACGACGGTGGCGATGATGGTGGTGACCACCTGCGCCATGCCAAGGCCGAAGACGATGCGCCGCATGGCGAGAAACTTGGGAAGCGAGAATTCGAGTCCGATGGAAAACATCAGGAAGACGACGCCGAATTCGGCCAGGGTATGGCTGGCTTCGTTCTCGGCTGCCAGGCCCAGCGCGTGGGGGCCGATGACGATGCCGACGGCCAGGTAGCCCAGCATGGGCGGCAGATGCAACATTCTGAAAGCGACCACGCCCAGCACGGCGCTGCCGAGTAACATCAGGGTCAGTTCAAGCGAGGAAAACATGGGTTGCCCGGTGCGGTCAATGGAAATCGTTGTTTGTTGTGACTGGCAAGTTTTTTGCTTTCCTAATTCGTTTATACTTTGGGCATGAGTGTAACCCATGAAAAAACAATGCTGAAAGCTTTTGATCGAATTGACATGCAAGCGACGACCGAGCGCGCCGTCGCGCTGGCCCGTACCACCTTGCAGATCGAGTCCGACGCCATCGTTGCGCTGCGCGAGCGCCTGGCCACGGACGACAGCGTGGGCCGCGCGGTGGCGATGTTGCTGCAATGCAAGGGGCGTGTCGTCGTCTCCGGCATCGGCAAGTCCGGCCATATCGCGCGCAAGATTGCCGCCACCCTCGCTTCCACCGGCACGCCGGCCCTGTTCGTGCATCCGGCCGAAGCGGCCCATGGCGACCTGGGCATGGTTACCTCGGACGATGCTTTTATTGCCATATCGTACTCCGGGGAATCGTCGGAACTGATGGCCATCATGCCCGTCGTCAAGCGTATGGGGGGCGTGCTCATCTCCATGACGGGCAAGCCGAACTCCAGCCTGGCCCAGCTGGCCGACGTCCACCTGGATATTTCTGTTGAGAAAGAAGCCTGTCCGCTGAACCTGGCGCCGACGGCCAGCACCACCGTCACCCTGGCGCTGGGCGACGCGATCGCCGTGGCCTTGCTCGACTTGCGCGGCTTCAAGGAAGAAGATTTCGCCCGCTCGCACCCGGGCGGCGCCCTGGGCCGCCGCCTGCTCACGCACGTGCATGACGTCATGCGCAGCGGCGAACGTGTACCGAAGGTGCCCGTGGACGCTTCCTTGCTGCAGGCGCTGGAAGAAATGACGAAGAAGGGCATGGGCATGACGGCCGTCGTCGATGCGGATGAGCGCCCCGTGGGCGTGTTTACCGATGGCGACTTGCGCCGCATGTTCGAGCGCGTGCAGGATTTCACGCAAGTGGCGATCCGCGACGTCATGCATGCGCAGCCGCGCAGCATCGCACCCGAGCGCCTGGCCGTCGACGCCGTGGCCGTGATGGAGCAGTTCCGCATCAACCAGATGCTGGTCGTCGATGCCGACGGCAAGCTGGTGGGCGCGCTGCATATCCATGATCTGACGCAAGCGAAGGTGATCTGATGGATAGCGTAGCGGACAACCTGGCGCGCGCAGCCAAGGTCAAACTGATGATCTTTGACGTCGATGGCGTGCTCACCGACGGCAGCCTGCATTTCGGCCCGGATGGCGAGATGATGAAAACGTTTAATGTGTATGATGGCCTGGGCATCAAGCTGCTGCAGGAATCGGGCGTGCAGACGGCCATCATCAGCGCGCGCCGCTCGGCCATCACGGCGCGCCGCGCGCAAGACCTGGGCATTACGCATGTGCACCAGGGCGGTCACGACAAGCTGACGCCGTTTCGCGAGCTGCTGGCGCTGACGGGCTTGACGGAAGAGCAATGCGGCTATATCGGCGACGATGTCATCGATGCGCCCATCCTGCGCCGCGTGGGCTTTGCCGTCAGCGTGCCGGGCGGGCGTCCGGAAGTGCAGGGCCTGGCGCACCATGTGACGCAGGCCGGCGGCGGTCGCGGCGCGGTGCGCGAGATCTGCGAATTCCTGCTGCGCGCCCAGGACAACTATGCGCGCGTCATGGCGCCGTTCCTGGAGTGAGGCGCGCCTTGCCGCCAGTGACATTTGAAAGAGTGAAATCCTATGCGTAAGCCAGGAGGCGCCCATCGCTGGCGCATGATTTTTACCGTGCTGGGGGCAGTTGTCTTTGCGCTGGGCAGCTTCTGGCTGCTGGAAGTAATGAACAAGAATGCCCAGGACATCACGGCCAGCAAGCATCAGGATGAGCCCGACTATTTCATCACCAATTTCAGCCTGGTGCGCATGGACTTGACGGGTAAGCCCAGCTATATCGTGTCGGGCACCAAGCTCACGCATTATCCGCTCGATGATTCATCCGATATCGATCAGCCTTTCGTGCGCAAGCTCACGCCAGGCATGCCGCCGATGAACATGAATGCGGAACTGGCGCATATCGACCAGGACAATACCCGGCTGCAACTGCACCGCAATGTCGTGA
Organism: Janthinobacterium sp. PSPC1-1; assembly: GCF_049897625.1. Taxonomy (NCBI): domain Bacteria; kingdom Pseudomonadati; phylum Pseudomonadota; class Betaproteobacteria; order Burkholderiales; family Oxalobacteraceae; genus Janthinobacterium; species Janthinobacterium sp. PSPC1-1. Next base: position 587,986 of record NZ_JAFCWP010000002.1, read on the forward strand.
TCGACCGCGTGGCCAGTCCGAAGGCGCAGAACCTGACAGTCAAGACGGAAGCGCTGACGGTATTCCCGGATGAGGAAAGAATGGAAACGGACGTGCCTGTCGATATCCTGACGGGCGCCTCGCGCATCAATGGCGTCGGCATGAAGGCCAATAACGCCACCGGCGTGGTGGAAGTGCAGAATGCGCTGCGCATGGTCCTCCCGCCGAAACCGCGCCCGGCCGCGGCGGCAAAATGACAGAATGAAACAAGGAAACCATACTATGAAGAATATCTTGCTGTTGACCGTATTTTCTCTGGCCATGATGGGCGTGGCGCATGCCGAGAAGGCCGATTCCGAGAAGGAAGCCGTCATCACGGCACGCAGCGGCCATGTTGATGACGTCAAGCAGATTCGCACCCTGACGGGCGACGTCGTGCTGGTCAAGGGCACCCTGACCATGAAGGCAGGCCGGGCCCTGATCACGGAAGATCCGCAAGGCTACCAGTTCATTACCTTCTGGGCCGATCCCGGCAAGCTGGCCACCTTCCGCCAGAAGCGCGATGGCGCGGGCGACCTGTGGGTCGAAGGCGAAGCGGAGCGCGTGGAATACGACAACAAGACGGAAGTGGTGAAACTGTTTTCCAGGGCCAAGCTGACGCGCCTGGAAGGCACGAAAGTGACCGACGTGGCCAATGGCGCCTTCATCTCGTATGACAGCCGCAAGGAAGAATTTGCGATGGAAAATTCCAACAGCGGCACCAGCACCCCGGACGGTGGCAGCGTGCGCATGGTGATCCAGCCGAAGCCCAAGGCACCGGCCACGCCCGCGCCAGGAAAGAAATAATGGACAATACTCGTTGCGGCAGCACCCTGATCGTTCGCGGGCTGCAAAAAACCTATGGCAAGCGGCAAGTCGTGCATGATGTCTCGCTGCAAGTCGAATGCGGCGAAGTGGTGGGTTTGCTGGGCCCGAACGGCGCCGGCAAGACCACCTCGTTCTACATGATCGTCGGTCTGGTGCCGTCCGATGGCGGCACCATCGATATCAGCGGCGTGGATATTTCCCGCCTGCCGATCCACCGCCGCGCGCAGATGGGCCTGTCGTATCTGCCGCAGGAAGCGTCCGTCTTCCGCAAGCTGACGGTGGAAGACAATATCCGCGCCGTGCTGGAAATCCAGACCGTCGAAGGCCGTCCTTTGAAGAAGGCCGAGATCGAGGAGCGCCTGGATAAATTGCTGGCCGACTTGCAAATTGAAAAGTTGCGCGAGAATCAGGCGCTGTCCCTGTCGGGCGGCGAGCGCCGCCGTGTGGAAATCGCCCGCGCGCTGGCCACCGACCCGCGTTTCGTGCTGCTCGACGAACCGTTTGCCGGTGTCGACCCCATCGCCGTGATCGAGATCCAGCGTATCGTGCGCTTCTTGAAGGAGCGCAATATCGGCGTGCTGATCACCGACCATAATGTGCGCGAGACGCTGGGTATCTGCGACCGTGCCTACATCATCAACCAGGGCTCGGTGCTGGCGTCGGGACGCCCCGACGACATCATCGCGAACGAGTCGGTACGCCGGGTCTATCTGGGCGAACACTTCCGCATGTGAGCCAATGAAACAATCATTGCAGCTGCGCACTTCGCAGCACCTGGCACTGACGCCGCAGTTGCAGCAATCGATACGCCTGTTGCAATTGTCTACCCTGGAATTGCACCAGGAACTAGAGCAACTGCTGACGGACAATCCCTTGCTCGAGCGCCTCGACGATCCGCTCGACCATTCGCTGCGCCTGCTGTCCGACGGGGCCCTGAGTTCCACGGCCGCGCCGGCCGAAGCACCGCCCCAGCCGCCAGGCCAGGATGCACCCGCGGCGCCAGCCGAAGCGGAAACCTTTGACGGCGAAGCGGGCGACAGCCCGGCCGCCGCGGATGGCGGCGACAGCGACTGGAGCGAGGCGAGCCGGGGCAAGGCGCCCGACGACGAAGATTCGCGTCCGCAATTGGAGGCCCACCACTGCACCCTGCGCGAGCACCTGATGGAGCAGATGCGCGTGACGGTGCTCGAGTTGCGCGACCGCGCGCTGGTCGAGCTGATCATCGACGCGCTCGACGACAATGGCTACCTGGAAGAGTCGCTCGACGACATCCTGGCGCGCTTGCCGGAAGAGCTGGAAATCGATGCCGACGAGATGCGCACGGCCTTGTCCCTGCTGCAAAGTTTCGATCCGCCCGGTGTGGGTGCGCGCAACGCGTCCGAATGCCTGGCGCTGCAAATCAAGCGCTTGCCGCACGTCGCCATGGTAACGCGGCGCATGGCCCTCGTCATCGTGGAAAAGCACCTGGCCTGGTTTGCCCAGCGCGATTTCAACAAGCTGAAAAAAGCCCTCGATTGCGACGAAGAAGACTTGCGTGAAGCGCAGACGGTGATTCGCCAGTGCAATCCGCATCCGGGCGCCGTGTTCGCCTCGGATGTGTCCGATTACGTGGTGCCCGACGTCGTCGTCAAGCGCGCGCGCAATGGCTGGCAAGTCACCCTGAACAACGACGTCATGCCGCGCCTGCGCGTCAACGCCATGTACGCCAACTTGCTCAAGCAGGGCAAGGGCGAGGGCGCCATGGGCGCGCAATTGCAGGAAGCCAAGTGGCTGATCAAGAATATGCGCCAGCGTTTCGACACGATCTTGCGTGTGGCGCAGGCGATAGTAGAAAGACAAAAGAACTTTTTCTCGCATGGGGCCGTTGCCATGCGCCCCCTTGTGCTCCGTGAAATAGCTGATACACTGGGTTTACACGAGAGTACTATCTCGCGGGTAACAACCCAAAAGTACATGCTGACCCCGCATGGCATGTTTGAGTTGAAATATTTCTTTGGTAGCCACGTCGCCACCGAAGCGGGGGGCGAAGCATCATCGACGGCGATACGGGCATTGATCGTGCAACTGACAGGAGCAGAAGACCCTAAAAATCCTTTATCCGACAGTAAGATTGCGGACATGCTGGGGGAACAAGGCATGGTGATTGCGCGACGTACTGTTGCCAAATACCGGGAAGCGTTGAAAATTCCGCCAGTGAGCCTGCGTAAGTGTTTGTAAGTTTTTTTCGGTTCCTCTGCGGGCCGGATAGGATGGACCGCACGAACCCGATCATCTTTAGGAGTGTGTATGAATCTCACCATCAGCGGACATCATCTCGAAGTGACACCAGCCATCCGTGAATACGTACAAACGAAGCTGGAGCGCGTGAAACGTCATTTCGATCAAGTTATCGATATCGCCGTGATTCTGACCGTGGATAACCTCAAAGAGAAAGAAAAACGTCAAAAGGCCGAAGTCAACCTGCGTCTGAGTGGCAAAACAGTCTATGTGGAAAGCCTGGCGCACGACCTGTATGCCGCAATCGATATCCTGATCGACAAGCTGGACAGGCAAGTGATGAAGTACAAAACCAAAGTGCAAGGGCACGGTAAAGAGGCGATCAAGCATCTGCCAGACAACTCCGAGGAAGACGCCGTCGTCGCCGTTTAAGGCCACCCGCTTCCAGCAGTTGTGATCAACTAAGGGCGCACATTGCGCCCTTTTTTGCGCCCGGACCTTTTGAACGCAATCTTCCCCGCGCAGGCGCTAAAATGTTGGCACTTTCACTTCTTTCCTGCCTGCCATGAGCGACTTCGTCCAGACCTCCATCCGCAACCGCACCGGGCACATCGTGCTCGACCGTCCGAAAGCCTTCAATTCCCTGTCGCTGGAGATGGTGCGCGCCCTGAGTGCCGTCTTGCTGGCCTGGCGCGACGATCCGCAGGTGGACGCCGTCGTGATCCGTTCCAGCAGCGAAAAAGCCCTGTGCGCCGGTGGCGATATCCGTTTCTTTTACGATGCGGGCCTGGCTACGCCGCAAGGCGGCAGTGCATTGCTGGAAGATTTCTTTACGGAAGAATACGCCTTAAATCATGTCATTCATTTTTACCCGAAACCTTATATCGCCGTGATGGATGGCGTGGTCATGGGTGGCGGCATGGGCGTGGCACAAGCCGGGCCCGGCAATCGCTTGCGCATCGTCACGGGCCGCACGCGCATGGCCATGCCGGAAGTCAATATCGGCTTGTTCCCGGACGTGGGCGGCAGTTATTTTCTGTCCCGCCTGGCTGGCCAGCTGGGCCTGTACCTGGGCTTGACGGGCTTGACGATCAACGCGGCCGATGCCCTGTACACGGGGCTGGCCGATGTCTACCTGCCCGAGGCGCAGATGGGGGCGCTGCTGGCCCTGTTCGAATCGACGCCGGGCGAGGCCTTGCCGGTGGCCATCAAGGCGCTGGCGGCACCGTTCCAGGCCGAGGCGGGGGCTTCTCCTTTGGCCACGGCGCGCGCGGCGCTGGACCGCCATTTCGGCGCCCCTTCCGTGGCGGCCATCATGGCGTCGCTGGCGCAGGACGACAGCGCGTTCGCAGGCAAGGCCCTGGCGGCCATGCGTTTGCGTTCGCCGCTGATGATGTCGGTGACCCTGGAATTGCTGCAGCGCGGTGCTCACCTGGGTGTGGCCGACTGCCTGCGCCTGGAGCGCAGCGTGGTGCGCCACAATTTCGCGCATGGCGAAGTGCTGGAAGGCGTGCGCGCGCTGGTGGTCGACAAGGACAATGCGCCACGCTGGAACCCCGCCAGCCTGGACGAGGTCGATGCGGCCATGGTGGCGCGTTTCTTTGTGCCCGTCTGGCCGGCCACGGCGCATCCGCTGCGCCACCTCGACTGATTAAGCGCGCTCGCGGTGGCGCAGCACGACTCTTTCGTTGGGGCCGAAGTATTGCGCCAGCCGTTCCGCCATGTACACGGAGCGGTGCTGGCCGCCCGTGCAACCGAGCGCCACCGTCAGGTAGCTGCGGTTGTCCGATTTGAATGACGGCAACCATTTCTCGATGAAGGCGCGGATGTCGGCCAGCAGTTCCAGCGCGCTCGGCTGCGCGTCGAGGAAGGCGATCACGGGCGCATCGCGTCCGTCGAGCGGACGCAGCGCGAGGTCGTAATAGGGATTCGGCAAGGCCCGCACATCGAAGACGAAATCGGCGTCCAGCGGCACGCCCAGTTTGAAGGCGAACGATTCGAAGAACAGGGTCAGCGGCGCGCGTTCGGAGGCGACGATATCCTTGATCCAGGCGCGCAATTTATTGGCGCTCAGTTCCGAAGTATCGATCACATGGCCCAGCTGTTCGATGGTCGACAGGCGCTCGCGTTCTTCCGAGATGCATTCGATCAGGGTGCGGCGGCTGGCGGGGTTCTGGTTCGGACGCAATTCGTGCGACAGCGGATGGCTGCGCCGCGTTTCCGAGAAGCGCGCCACCAGCGAATGCGTGGTGGCCGTGAGGAACATCACCTTGACGTCGTGCCCCTGGTCGCGCAGCAGGGCCACATTGTGCGGCAGGCTGGACAGCGACTCGGCGCTGCGCGCATCGACGGCGACGGCCAGTTGCGGTGTGCCTTCGTCGAGCAAGGTTTGCACCAGGCTGGGCAGCAAGGCCGGCGGCAGGTTGTCGACACAATAGTAGCCGGTATCTTCCAGCACATTGAGCGCGACGGATTTACCGGAGCCGGATATTCCGGTGATAAGGACGATATGCATACGCCGATCATACAATAAAGATCGGCACTGTGCTCCCAAGGCAATGATCTTTACAAATGATTGCAATTTCATATGTGTATTTCGTAGGTCGGCTTAGCGCAAAGCGGTGCAGCAGGGAATTCACGCAGCATGGCTGCGTGCCTGCGTAACGGTCCTCGCTTGCAAGCGAGGGCTCCTGCCGACACCCGCTAACAATGTTGTCGGATTACGCGGGGCTTTGCCCCGCTAATCCGACCTACGCTGTTAATCGCCACTCATGGCGAGTCGTTGCCGCTCCATGAACTCCTGCAAGGTATCGATGCCGCGCAGCTGCAGAATCGTATTGCGCACGGCCGCTTCCAGCAGCACGGCGATGTTGCGGCCGGCAGCGACGGGGATGACGACCTTGCGCACGGGCAAGCCGAGCACGTCTTCCGTGGGGAACAGGAAGGGCAGGCGTTCGACTTCCTCTTCCAGCGCGTTGCGGCGCACCAGGTGCACGATCAGTTTCAAACGCATCTTGCGGCGCACGGCCGTTTCGCCAAAGATGGCCTTGATATCGAGCAAGCCCAGGCCCCGCACTTCCAGCAGGTTTTGCAGCAGGGGCGGGCAGCGGCCTTCGATCATGTTGGGCGCGATGCGCGAGAATTCCACGGCGTCGTCGGCCACCAGGCCGTGGCTGCGCGAAATCAGTTCCAGCCCCAGCTCGCTCTTGCCCAGACCCGAATCGCCCGTGATCAGCACGCCCACGCCCAGCACGTCCATGAACACGCCATGCATGATGATGCGTTGCGCCAACTTTTTGGACAGGTAGACGCGCAGGAAGTCGATCACTTGCGCGGCCGGCAGCGGGGTCGAGAACAGGGGAATGTTTTGCTCGTCGCAGATGGCGAGGATATCGGGCGGCGTTTCCAGCCCTTGCGCGATGATCAGCGCGGGTGGGCCGCCGGCGATCAGTTCACCGATCACATGGGTGCGCGTGTTGACCTTCAGGCGCTGATAATAATTGATTTCCTGGTGGCCGAAGACCTGGATGCGGCCCGGATGGATCAGGTTCAAGTGGCCTACCTGGTCGGCGGCCGACGAGACGTCGCCCGAGATCAGGCGCTCGCCGCCGGGAAATCCGGCGAACCAGCCCAGTTGCAGACTTTCACGATTATCGTCGTACAGGCGTTGTATCGTCAGCGGCGTTTGCAACATGGCAGTCTTCTTCAGGAGTGGAGGAATACCTGAAGTTTAACCCGTCGCTTGCAGACTGGGTTGCCAATTGACGATGCGCGAATGCACGGATTTCGGTTCCGGATCCGTGGCCAGCGCCGTGCGGAAGGCATCGTCGGAAAACATTTCGGCGATTTCCGACAGGATTTCCAGATGTTGCTGGGTGACATGATCGGGAATCAGCAGGAAAAACAGCAGATTGACGGGCTTGCCATCGGGCGACTCGAACGGAATCGGCTCGGCCAGACGCACGAAGGCGCCCAGCGGGGCTTTCAGGGTCTTGCTGCCCTTGACCCTGCCATGCGGTACGGCCACGCCATGGCCCAGGCCTGTCGAGCCCAAGCGTTCGCGGGCAAACAGATTGTCCGAAACGGTAGAGCGGGCGATGCCGTAATTGTTTTCGAAGATCAGGCCGGCCTGCTCGAAGGCGCGCTTTTTACTGGACACTTCCAGGTCCAGCAGGACGTTTTCGAGGGATAGTATTTTGCTAAGATTAGTCATGACACTCAATGAAATGGTGCAATGCGCAGAGGGCTTGCGAGCCGAATTATAGGCCTGTTTCTGCGGCCTGTAACGCCAATTCTCAACAGTATACGCGCGCTGCGGGCACAGTGCGCGCTACAGCCCATGTCGCCATCATTTTAGCAAAAAAATAACACCGGGGTGTATCGGCTATTTCTTGATTAAAAACACACGGCGAACAGATTTTTCCGCCGCCGAATGCCGATTTTCCGATTTTTCAGCGTCTTTGACATGCTCTGCGGCACTACGGTAACGTTGTTTTAAAACACAGCCAACATTCCTGTTGGCATGATTTAAAGGTATTGCGCGAGGTTATTGGCGCGCATTACGCAGATTGCCCGGCATCGCTCCCGTGCTGAAGTTGCTGCGCCACGGATTGATATCGAGCCCGCCGCGGCGTGTATAGCGCGCATACACGGACAGTTTTTGCGGCTTGCACTGGCGCAAGATATCGACAAAAATGCGCTCCACGCATTGCTCATGGAATTCATTGTGTTCGCGAAAACCGATCAGGTAGCGCAGCAGGCTTTCCTGGTCGATCTGTGGTCCCGCATACGTGATCTGCACGCTGCCCCAGTCGGGCTGGCCCGTCACCAGGCAATTCGATTTGAGCAAGTGCGAGACGAGTTTTTCTTCCACCGGTGCTTCATCGAGTGCCGCCTTCAACAGCAGCGGCGAGGGCGTGTATTGCGTGATTTCCAGGTCCAGGCGGTCGAGCAGCACGCCGTCGAATTCGCCCATTTTCAGCTTGCCGAAATCTTCCTGCAAGGTCAGTTCCACTTGCACGGGCGCGCCAAAGCCATTCGACAAATCCTGCTTGAGCAAGGTCAGCAACGCTTCCGGGCTATCCAGCTTGGTCTGGTTGAACGAGTTCAGGTACAGTTTGAACGATTTCGACTCGATAATGTTCGGCGAATCGGCCGGCGCGCTGACCTTGGCAATGGCCACCTGCGGCTTGCCGCGCTGGTTCAGCCAAGACAGTTCGTACGCATTCCAGATATCGAGGCCGAAGAACGGCAAGGTGCCGTGCAATTCCAGCTCGTCGCGCTTGCCCTGGCGCGGAATCGGAAACAGCAATTCCGGTGCGTAATCGCTGCGGTAGGCGGAGCTTTTGCCCAGGGGAGATTGTTCGGCGAGGTCGTTGGTGGTGGTCATGGTCGTGTGGCGTAGTTCGGTCAAGGACGCATGGTAGCCTATTTCAACCCAACGGCAGGGACCGGGGTCAGACCCGACGGGGGAATGCGCCCCGGTGGGGTGCATTCCGATCGCGAAGCGACTGACCCTGCTATTACCCGAGGAACAGTTTGTACACAGGATTGCTGCTCTCATCCCAATAACGATAGCCGAGGGTATCGAGGAAGCGGGCGAATTCTCCCATCTCATCGGGCGGCACTTGCAGGCCCACCAGGATGCGGCCCACGTCGCCGCCCTGGCTGCGGTAATGGCACAGGGAAATATTCCAGTTCGGCGCCATGCTGTCGAGGAAGCGCATCAGCGCGCCGGGGCGCTCGGGAAATTCAAAGCGGTACAGCAGCTCGTCCTGTGCCAGGCGGCTCTTGCCACCGACCAGGTGGCGGATGTGCGACTTGGCCAGCTCGTCGTGGGTCAAGTCCAGCGTCTTGAATTCATGCTCTTCGAATTTCTTCGCCATCGCCCCGGATTCATGCCGGTCGGCAATCTGGATGCCGACGAATACGTGCGCGGCTTTTTCATCGCTGATGCGGTAGTTAAATTCCGTCACGTTGCGCGCGCCGATGAGCGAGCAGAAGCGTTTGAAGCTGCCCCGCTGTTCGCGCATGGTGACGGCAAACACGGCTTCGCGGAACTCGCCCAGCTCGGCACGCTCGGCGACGAAGCGCAGGCGGTCGAAATTCATGTTGGCGCCGCAGGCGATGGTGACCAGCGTCTGGTTGACGATGGGGTGTTTGCTCAGGCTGGCCCGCTCCACGTAGGCCTTGGCGCCCGCGATGGCCAGTGCGCCGGCCGGTTCCAGAATGGAGCGCGTATCCGTAAACACATCCTTGATGGCGGCGCAGATGGCGTCCGTGTCGACGATGATGATCTCATCGACATATTGCTGCGCCAAACGGAAGGTTTCCTCGCCCACCAGGCGCACGGCCGTGCCGTCCGAAAACAGGCCCACGTCGGGCAGGGTGACCCGTTCGCCCGCTTTCAGCGAGCGCGCCATGGCGTCCGAATCGACCGTTTGCACGCCGATGATCTTGATGTCGGGGCGAATCTGTTTCACATAAGCAGCCACGCCGGCGATCAGGCCGCCGCCGCCGATGGCGACGAAGATGGCGTGGATGGGGCCGGAATGCTGGCGCAGGATTTCCATGCCGATCGTGCCCTGGCCGGCGATCACGTCCGGATCGTCGAACGGGTGCACGAAGGTCAGCTTCTGTTCTTTTTCCAGGGTCAGCGCGTGGTTGTAGGCGTCCGTGTAGGACTCGCCGTGCAGCACGATTTCCACATGCACGCCGCCGCGCGCCTTGACGGCGTCGATCTTGACGGGGGGCGTGGTGGTGGGCATGACGATGACGGCGCGGCAGCCCATGCGCGCGGCCGACAGGGCCACGCCCTGGGCGTGGTTGCCGGCCGAAGCGCAAATGACGCCGCGCTTGCGTTCCGCATCGCTGAGCTGGGCCATCTTGTTGTAGGCGCCGCGAATCTTGAAGCTGAACACGCTTTGCATGTCTTCGCGCTTGAAGTAAATCTGGTTGTTCAGGCGCTGCGACAGGGCAGGGGCCAGTTCCAGCGGCGTTTCGGTGGCGACGTCATAGACGCGGGCGGTCAGGATTTTCTTGAGGTAGTCGATGTTCATAGTCTGCTAGCAAGTGATTCTGGGCCAGAAAGGTACTGGAGCGTGTCGGTCGATAGCGGCGGCGCCGCGGCGGATAGCCTGGCGACAATAATGCTCTGTGGAACTGCGGGCGGGTATGCCTTTGCCGGCTGGCGCGATGTGTGCGGCGCGCAGGCTGCTCTTCATTATAATGGAGAGCCTTACTGCATCGCGAAGTGTTCCATGATCGAATCCGCAATCGCCTGGCTGCTGCAGTTGATCGCAGCACCGGAAGTCGGGCTGACCTCGGTCTTTCTGATCAGCTTTATTTCCGCCACCTTGTTGCCGCTCGGCTCGGAGCCGGCCGTGTTTGCCGTCATCAAGGCCAATCCCGCACTGTTCTGGGCCGCCATCGGCGTCGCCACCCTGGGCAATACCCTGGGCGGCATGGTCGACTACTGGATGGGCTACCGGGCCAAGCAGGCGTTCGCCAAGGAGCGCGACACGCGCTGGTTCCGCTGGCTGGCCCGTTATGGCGCCAAGACCATGTTGCTGGCCTGGCTGCCCCTCGTGGGCGACCCCCTGTGCACCCTGGCGGGCTGGCTCAAGCTGCCGTTCTGGCCCAGCGTGGCCTACATGGCCATCGGCAAGTGCGCGCGCTACCTGAGCATGACGGCTTTGCTGCTGTACGTGCCCGATGGCGTGTGGCACCGGATCGGGCAAATGCTGGCGTAACGGCACGCAAACGGGCGTAATGCAACGCCTGTTTGCCCTATTTTTGGGCAGTTCGATAGTTTGCAGTAGAGTCCGATTCTTGGCATTTTTGCGTCAAAAAATCATGGAAACTGGTTTTTTATTCATGCAAAAGTAGGCTTTTCCGTATTTGCTATGGCAGCGGATGAGGTGCTTAAACCTTAGGCGGCCTAAGGCTGTTCCGGCATGGTGCGGCGCAATAAGATAAAATGGTCCTTTAGGGTCCAGTCCACATCGTCACCACATTCCATGAACGCTCCCGCACATATCCAAGCTTTACTGGCAGAAACGCCGAATGGTCCCGCAGCAAGCCGCCTGCGCGAAATCCCGTATAACTACACGTCGTTTTCCGATCGCGAGATCGTCATACGCCTGTTGGGGGAGGACTCCTGGCGCCTGCTCGACGAGCTGCGCGGCGCCCGTCAGACGGGCCGTTCGGCCCGCATGCTGTACGAGGTGCTGGGCGATATCTGGGTGGTGCGCCGCAACCCCTACCTGCAGGATGACTTGCTCGACAACCCGAAGCGCCGCCAGGGCTTGATCGATGCCTTGCATCACCGCCTGGCCGAAGTCGACAAGCGCCGCCTGGGCATCGATGCGGCCGGCGGCGACGTCGCGGCCAGTGGCGAAGCGCCGGAAGTGGCCAAGGCGCGCAGCGCCAACGTGGAACTGCTGCTGAAAGCGGCCAGCAAGGCCGTGGCCGACTTCGGCGACGAATTCCGCAAGACCTATGACTTGCGCAAGCGCACGGTCAAGGTGCTGGGCCGCTACACGGAAAAACACAATGTGCGCTTCGACGGCATGACGCGCGTGTCGCACGTGACGGATGCCACCGACTGGCGCGTGGAATACCCGTTCGTCGTGCTCACGCCCGACACGGAAGAGGAAATGGCCGGCCTGGTGAAGGGCTGTATCGAGCTGGGGCTGACCATCATCCCGCGCGGCGGCGGCACCGGCTACACGGGCGGCGCGATTCCATTGACGCCGATGTCGGCCGTCATCAACACGGAAAAACTCATCACCTTGGGTGCCGTGGAAATGACGGTCTTGCCGGGATTGAACCACGAATATGCGACGATCAATTCGGGCGCGGGCGTGATCACGAACAAGGTGTCGGAAGCGGCGGAAAAGGCTGGTTTCGTGTTTGCCGTCGACCCGACCTCGGCCCACGCTTCTTGCATCGGCGGTAACGTTGCCATGAATGCGGGCGGCAAGAAGGCCGTGCTGTGGGGCACGGCGCTGGACAACCTGGCGTCGTGGCGCATGGTCGACCCGAACGGCGACTGGCTCGATGTCACGCGCCTGGACCATAACCTGGGCAAGATCCACGATATCGCACTGGCACGTTTCCAGCTGGAATGGCGTCACCCAAGCACGCGCGACGCGACGAAACCGAACGCGCCGTTCAAGACGGAAATCCTGGAAATTCCTGGCCGCAAGTTCCGTAAAGAGGGCCTGGGCAAGGACGTGACGGACAAATTCCTCGCCGGCTTGCCGGGCATCCAGAAAGAAGGCTGCGACGGCCTCATTACGTCGGCGCGCTGGATCTTGCACAAGATGCCGAAATTCGCCCGCACCGTCTGCCTGGAATTCTTTGGCCAGGCGCGCGATGCGATCCCGTCGATCGTGGAAATCAAGGATTACCTCGATGGCTTGCCGGCCAAGGGCGAGCAATACACGAGCATCCGCCTGGCGGGCCTGGAACACCTGGATGAGCGCTACCTGCGCGCCGTCGGCTACGCCACCAAGTCGAAGCGGGGCGTGCTGCCGAAGATGGCCCTGTTTGGCGACATCGTCGGCGACGATGAAAATGCTGTCGCGCAAGCGGCGTCGGAAGTGGTGCGCATCGCCAACACCCGCGTGGGTGAAGGCTTTGTTGCCGTCAGCCCGGAAGCGCGCAAGAAATTCTGGCTCGACCGCGCCCGCACGGCGGCGATCGCCAAGCACACCAACGCGTTCAAGATCAATGAAGATGTGGTGATTCCGCTCAATCGCATGGGCGAATACACGGATGGTATCGAGCGCATCAATATCGAACTGTCGATCAAGAACAAGCTGCAACTGGCCGATGCCCTGAGTGAATTCTTTGCCAAGGGTAACTTGCCAATTGGCAAGAGCGACGACGCCTCGGACGACCGGGTCGATGACGCGGAAATGCTGGGCGACCGTGCCGAGCAGGCGCAGCAGTTGCTGGCGCAAGTCACGGCACGCTGGACCTATCTGCTGGCCCAGCTGGATCGTCCGCTGACCGACGTGAAGGGCGAACTGGCTGAACTGGGCATGGAGCGTTTGCTGCCCGTCTTCGATGCACGCCTGGAAACACAGCCGGACGCCACCCTGTTCGACGTGGTGCAGGACCGCACCGTGCGCATCACCTGGAAGCAAGAAATCCGCGCCCAGCTGCGCCAGATCTTCAATGGCGCCGCTTTTAAACTGATACTCGACGAAGCGACGGCGATTCATGCGCGCATCCTGCGTTCGCGCGTATTTGTCGCGCTGCACATGCATGCGGGCGACGGCAACGTGCACACGAACTTGCCCGTCAACTCGGACAATTACGACATGCTGCAAGATGCCCACGCCGCCGTGGGCCGCATCATGATCCTGGCCCGCTCGCTGAATGGCGTCATTTCGGGCGAACACGGTATCGGCATCACCAAGCTGGAATTTTTGACGGAAGAAGAAATCGGCGAGTTCCGCAGCTACAAGCAGCGCATCGACCCGGAAGGCCGTTTTAATAAAGGCAAATTGCTGAACCTGCCAAGCATGGGCGCCGACTTGCGCAATGCCTACACGCCATCGTTCGGCCTGATGGGCCACGAATCGCTGATCATGCAGCAAAGCGACATCGGCGCCATTGCCGACAGCGTCAAGGATTGCTTGCGCTGCGGTAAATGCAAACCCGTCTGCGCGACCCATGTGCCGCGCGCCAACTTGCTGTACTCGCCGCGCGACAAGATCCTGGCGACGTCCTCGCTGATCGAAGCCTTCCTGTACGAAGAGCAGACGCGGCGCGGTATTTCCATCAAGCATTGGGAAGAGTTCGAAGACGTGGCCGACCACTGCACGGTGTGCCATAAATGCGTCACGCCCTGTCCCGTCAACATCGACTTCGGCGACGTGTCGATGAACATGCGTAACTTGCTGCGCAAGATGGACAAGAAAAGCTTCAATCCGGGCACCAAGGCGACGATGCTGTTCCTCAATGCCACCGATCCCGTGACCATCAATGCCACGCGCAAGGTCATGATTGACTGGGGCTACAAGGCGCAGCGCCTGGGCCACGATCTGCTGAAGAAGTTTGCCAAGAAGCAGACCAAGGCGCCGCCGCCATCGACGGGCAAGCCGCCTGTCAAGGCGCAGGTGATTCACTTCATCAACAAAAAAATGCCGGGCAACTTGCCGAAGAAAACGGCGCGCGCGCTGCTCGACATCGAAGACGATAAAGTCATTCCGATCATCCGCAATCCGAAGACGACCACGGCCGATACGGAAGCCGTGTTTTACTTCCCCGGTTGTGGTTCGGAGCGATTGTTCTCGCAAGTGGGCCTGGCCACGCAAGCGATGCTGTGGGAAGTGGGCGTGCAGACGGTCTTGCCGCCAGGCTACCTGTGCTGCGGTTATCCGCAGCGGGGCGCTGGCGAGTTCGACAAGGCCGAGAAGATGATGACGGACAACCGCGTCCTGTTCCACCGCATGGCCAACACGCTCAATTACCTCGACATCAAGACGGTGCTGGTGTCGTGCGGCACCTGCTATGACCAGCTGGCAACGTACCAGTTTGAAAAGATTTTCCCCGGCTGCCGCATCATGGATATCCATGAGTACTTGCTGGAGAAAAACGTCAAGCTGGAAGGCGTCAACGGCACGCGTTATATGTACCACGAGCCATGCCACAATCCGATGAAGTTGCAAGAGTCGGGCAAGACCATCAATTCCCTGATCAGCACGGTGGATAACGTGAAGATCGAGAAAAATGACCGTTGCTGTGGCGAATCGGGCTCGCTGGCCGTCACGCGCCCCGACATTTCCACGCAAGTGCGTTTCCGCAAGGAAGAAGAGATGGTCAAGGGCGCCGACAAGCTGCGCGGCGACGGGTTCACGGGTGACGTGAAAATCCTCACCAGCTGCCCGTCGTGCCTGCAAGGCTTGTCGCGCTACAATGATGATTCGGGCACGACGGCCGACTACATCGTCGTCGAGATCGCCAAACACTTGCTGGGAGAGAACTGGATGCCGGATTACGTGAAACGCGCCAATGACGGCGGCATCGAACGGGTGCTGGTGTAATGTCCACGCCTTGCGATCTGTGTCAGTTGCTGGACGGCTACGCCAACAAGCAGGGTCTGGAGACCTTGCTGTGGCGCAGCGAGCGCTTGTCCGTGGTGGCCGTCGATGATCCAAGCTACCCCGGCTTTTGCCGCGTGATCTGGAACAAGCACGTGAAGGAAATGACGGACTTGACGCCCGGTGAGCGCAATTACGTCATGGAAGTCGTGTGGCAAGTCGAGCTGGCCGTGCGTGAAGTGATGCAGCCGGAAAAGGTCAATCTGGCCAGTTTCGGCAACATGACGCCGCATGTGCACTGGCACGTGATTCCCCGCTACCGCGACGATGCGCATTTCCCGAACCCCAGCTGGGCGGTGATCCAGCGCGAGACGGCGCCCCAGGTGCTGGCTGCGCGCCGCGCCCTGTTGCCGGCCTTGCGCGACGCCATCATTCAACGTTTATCCGCATAAAGTATCGTCATGACTGAAAAAACAGCAACACCCCAACCGACCGGCTTGACCGTGCACAACCAATCGCGCGTGCTCGACGTGGCCTTCGACGATGGCAGCACATTTACGTTGCCGTTCGAATACCTGCGCGTGTACTCGCCGTCGGCCGAAGTGCAGGGCCATGGCAAGGGCCAGGAAACCTTGCAATTAGGCAAGCGTCTGGTGGGCATCACGGGCCTGGAGCCTGTCGGCAACTACGCCGTGCAACCCACCTTCAGCGATGGCCACAATTCCGGCCTGTATACCTGGGCCTATCTGTACAAGCTGGGCGCGCAGCAAGCGACCCTGTGGCAAGCCTACCTGGACCAGCTGGCGGCGGCCGGCTACCCCGGTGACAGCGGCCGCGACGCCAAGGCGGACATGACGGTCAAGCAATCTTCCGGCCACGTGCATGGCCCCAGCTGCGGGCATAAACACTAAGCTGAAAAAATAGTGCGGTAATCTTGCCGGATTGCCGCCTCCCTGTTCGTCGTATGAATGCCCGCGCTTGCGGGCATTTTTCTTTTGGAGAAGAGACTATGGAATACCTGATCCTGATCTACGCCGACGAGGCACGCTATGAAAGCATGGAAGCCTGATGGCCGACTTTGCCAGCTATACGCAGGACCTGGAGGCCGCTGGCGGCGTATGCACAGGCGGCAATGCTTGCTTCAAATGTAGTGGAAAGGCAATACCTTCTCCGGCGTCAGGGGGAAATGCGCCTGCCGCTTGTATAATGCGTGCAAGTTCAAACAGACTGCCTACCATGACCAATACGACCCATTTCGGATACAAAACAGTTGCAGAAGACGACAAAGTGCGCGAAGTCGCCAAGGTGTTCCATTCCGTCGCTGCCAAATACGACGTGATGAACGACTTGATGTCGGGCGGGCTGCACCGTCTGTGGAAGACGTTCACCATTGCCAACGCGGGCGTGCGCCCCGGCTTCAAGGTGCTCGACATCGCCGGCGGCACGGGCGACCTGTCGAAGGCGTTTGCCAAGCAGGCGGGCCCCACGGGCGAAGTCTGGTTGACCGATATCAATGAATCGATGTTGCGCGTGGGCCGCGACCGCCTCTTGAATCGCGGCTTGCTCACCCCCACCTTGTTGTGTGACGCGGAAAAACTGCCGTTTCCCGATAACTATTTTGACCGTGTCAGCGTGGCCTTTGGCCTGCGCAACATGACGCACAAGGATGTGGCGCTGGCGGAAATGCGCCGCGTGCTGAAGCCGGGCGGCAAGCTGCTGGTGCTGGAGTTTTCCAAGGTGGCCGCGCCGCTGCAAAAGCCGTATGACCTGTATTCGTTCTCGGTCTTGCCGTGGTTCGGACAGAAAATCGCCGGCGACGCGGAAAGCTATCGCTACCTGGCCGAATCGATCCGCATGCACCCGGACCAGGAAACGCTGAAGACCATGATGGAAACGGCGGGCCTGGAGCGCGTGCAGTACTACAATTTGACGGCAGGCATTGCCGCTTTGCATACCGGTATCAAGATGTAATGCATCAATGTTGGTGATTTTAGGAGATGGAATGAAATTGAAGAAATTTATGGTCGGCATGATGCTGGCCGCGACCACGGTATCCATGCTGGGCGAGGCGCTGGCCCGTCCGATGGGCGGTGGCCGTTCGTTTGGCCGCCAGTCGCAAAACGTGGGCCGTCAGGCGCCCGCACCGGCGCCGACCCCGGCACCGGCTGCCGCGCCACGCCAGGCGCAACCTGCGCCAGCCCCCGCACCGGCACCTGCCGCCAAGGCACCGAGCCGCTGGAAGGGCTTGCTCGGCGGCGCCTTGCTGGGCCTGGGCCTGGGCGCGCTGCTGTCGCATTTCGGCCTGGGCGGCGCCCTGGCCAGCATGATCAGTACCCTGCTGATGGTGGCTTTGCTGGCCGGCGTGGCCTACTTCATCTACCGCATGGTGCGCGGCAAGCGCGACAGCAATGCCAACTCGGGCAATGCGCCGTTCGCCGGCTTCGGCAACCAGCCTGCGCCGGCCGGCAACGTGCCCGACATCGGTTCGCGTATTCCACCGCTGCCGCCGCTGCAGCCCGTTTCGTCCGGCGTCGGCCTGGACAAGCCGGCGCCAGTTGCTGCGCCATGGGGCGTGCCAAGCGACTTCGACAAGGAAGCCTTCCTGCGCCACGCGAAAAGTAATTTCATTCGCCTGCAAGCGGCCTGGGACAAGGCGGACGTCAACGATATCCGTGAATTCACGTCGCCGGAAGTGTATGGGGAACTGCGGATGCAAATCCAGGAACGGGGCGCGCAGCCAGACTTTACCGATGTCGTCACCATCGATGCCGAATTGCTGGGCATCGAGACGAGCGTCAACGATTACCTGGCCAGCGTGAAGTTTACGGGCCTGATCCGTTCGGCGCCGGGCGCGGCAGCCGAGCCGTTCGCGGAAGTGTGGAATATGTCGAAACCCGTCAGCGGCAACAGCGGCTGGGTCTTGGCAGGCATCCAGCAATTGAATTAATTGTCAAAACTTGCTGAATAATGGCTTAAGTTCATGCGCAATGCATGATGCTTGACAGATATTTCCTGCCGAACTGGTAAGATCGAAACCGCCCACGTTGTTTTACGGGCGGTTTTTTCTTTTTAGGGGCGCGCGCGGCGCGCAGTATATAGATGGCACCATTTTCCGATCTCTCCCTGATGACGCCCGTCATCGCGACCATCAACCATTTGCTGGCGCAAGAGCCGTGGGCGCGCCAGCAGCTGGCCGTGCACGCGGGCAAGCTGGCCTGTATCGACACGGGCGCCGTGGCCTTGCGCCTGCGTGTCGACAGCGCCGGCATGCTGGAAGCGGCGCCGGCCGATATGCCGGCCAATGTCACCATCCGCGTCAAATTGTCCGACGTGCCGCTGATCCTGCAAAACCGCGAGCGGGCGTTTTCGTATGTAAAAATCGAAGGAGATGCCGAGTTTGCCAATGCGATTTCGCAATTGAGCAAGGGTTTGCGCTGGGAAGCCGAGCACGACCTGGAAAAAGTACTCGGTCCCATGCTGGCTACGCGCCTTGTTTCCGGCGCGAAAGATGCCGCCGCCTTTGTGCGCACGGGCCAGCAAAAGCTGGCGGAAAACGTGGCTGAATATTTTCTCGACGAACAGCCGATGCTGATCCGTCCTGCTACCCTGCAAGAGTATTCCGCTGGCGTGACGCGCGTGCGCGATGATGTCGAACGCCTGGCCAAGCGCCTTGCCCGGCTGGAAAAGGCGGCCGCCGCCCTCCAGCCGCAGTCCTCCTCACCGGATTTGTCTACATGATATTGAAATTTCTGCGCCTGTTTAAAATCATCCGTGTTTCCATCAAGTACGGTCTGGATGAGATAGCGATTTCTGGTCTGCAAGTTCCCCGCACCGCCAAATTGATCGACACTCTGATTTTCTGGCGCGACCTGTCGTCGCCACGGGGCATGCGCCTGCGCCTGGCGCTGGAAGAGCTGGGTCCGATTTTCGTGAAATTCGGCCAGGTGCTGTCGACCCGGCGTGACCTGATGCCGCTCGACATCGCCGAAGAACTGGCGCGCCTGCAAGACCGGGTGCCGCCGTTCGATTCCGACCTGGCCATCGCGCAGATCGTCAAGTCGCTGGGTGCGCACCCGGATCAACTGTTTGCCCGCTTCGAGCGCGAGCCGGTGGCGTCCGCCTCGATTGCCCAGGTGCACTTCGCCACCTTGAAAGATGGCCGCGAAGTGGCCGTGAAGGTCTTGCGTCCAGGCATGAAAAAACTGATCGACGAAGACGTGGCCCTGATGCATATCGCGGCCGACTGGACCAGCCGCCTGTGGGCCGATAGCAAGCGCCTGAAACCCAAGGAAGTGGTGGGCGAGTTCGACAAATACCTGCACGACGAGCTGGACCTGATGCGCGAAGCGGCCAACGCCAGCCAGCTGCGCCGTAACTTCGCCAACTCGGACTTGCTGATGGTGCCGGAAATGCACTGGGATTATTGCTCCAGCAGCGTCATCGTCATGGAACGCATGGTGGGCATTCCCGTGTCGCAGATCGACCGCCTGGTGGCGGCCGGCGTGGATTTGCGCAAGCTCTCCAGCGATGGCGTGGAGATTTTCTTCACGCAAGTGTTCCGCGACGGCTTTTTCCATGCGGATATGCATCCGGGGAATATTCTCGTGTCGATCGCGCCCGAATCGTTCGGCCGCTACATCGCGCTGGACTTCGGCATCGTGGGTACGTTGAACGATTACGACAAGGATTATCTGTCGCAAAATTTCCTCGCCTTCTTCCGGCGCGACTACAAGCGCGTGGCCGAGGCACACATCGAATCGGGCTGGGCGCCGAAGGACACGCGTGTCGATGAGCTGGAAGCGGCCGTGCGTGCCTGCTGCGAGCCGATCTTCGACCGTCCGCTGAAAGATATCTCGTTCGGCCAGGTCTTGCTGCGCCTGTTCCAGACCTCGCGCCGCTTCAATGTGGAAGTGCAGCCGCAGTTGGTGCTGTTGCAAAAGACCCTGCTCAATATCGAAGGCCTGGGCCGCCAGCTGGATCCGGAACTGGACCTGTGGCAAACGGCCAAGCCGTATCTGGAAAAATGGATGAGCAACCAGGTGGGGCCGCAAGGCTTCATGGAACGCCTGCGCGCCGAGGCGCCCCGCTATGCGCACATCTTCCCGCAATTGCCGCGTTTGCTGCACCAGGCCTTGACGGTGCATGGCGAGCCGCGCGAAAACGATGTGGAATTGATGAAAACCTTGCTGGCGGAACAACGCCAGACGAACCGCTTGTTGAGTTTTATCGTGTACTTCGTGGGCGCCTTCGCGCTCGGTGCGCTGGGCTTGCAAGTGTTCATGCGCTGGCATCAACTGCCGTTTTAACTGGATCAGGATGTAAGTGATGGCTAACTTTCAAACCCGCGATCCGCTCTCGCCGGCCTTCTGGGACGAGCGTTTCGAGAAGCAATTTACGCCCTGGGACCAGGGCGGCGTGCCTGCGCGTTTGCGCCGCTTCGTTGCCGACAGTCCGGCGCCGCTGCGCTGCCTGATTCCCGGCTGCGGCTCGGCCTATGAACTGGTCTTCATGCTCGATCACGGCTGGGATGCCACGGCCATCGATTTTTCACCGGCCGCCGTGGCCGCCGCGCGCGCCGTCGTCGGTGCGCGGGCAGGGCAGGTAGTGGCAGCCGATTTCTTCGCCTGGGAACCCGTTGCGCCGCTGGACTTGATCTATGAACGGGCCTTCCTGTGCGCCATGCCGCGCGCCATGTGGCCGCAAGTGGCGGCCCGCTGGGCGCAACTGCTGGCGCCGGGAGCCATGCTGGCCGGCTACTTTTTCTTTGACGACAATGCCAAGGGACCGCCGTTCGGCATGTCGCGTGAGCAATTGCAGGCCTTGCTGGCGCCGCATTTCGACTGCCTGGCCGATGAGGCCGTGGACGATTCCATCGCCGTCTTTGCCGGCAAGGAACGCTGGATGCGCTGGCGCCGCCGGGCGGACTGAGGCTAGCGGCTGAGCGAGCGGGCATTTTCCGCTGGGAATGGCGGAAAAGCTTTATAATTCAGGGTTTTTGATGATTTTCTCGGAGTAGAGATGCCGATTTACGCTTACCGTTGTGACGAGTGTGGTTTTGCCAAGGACGTCTTGCAAAAGATCTCCGATCCAGTACTGACGGTGTGCCTGTCGTGCGGCAAGCCCAGTTTCAAGAAACAATTGACGGCCGCCGGCTTCCAATTGAAGGGCACTGGCTGGTACGCGACCGATTTCCGTGGCGGCACGGCGCCCACCACGGCCATTCCGACGGGCCCGGCCGATGGTGCCAAGCCCGCCCCAGCCGCCGAGAGCGCGCCTGCCGCGGCGCCTGCGTCCGCAGCACCGGCCGCCAGCAAAACCGACTGAGGATGTACCATGGAGCCGGTGAGATCCGTCTCCCGCCACCACCACCAGAGAGATGCATGCGTAAATACTTTATTACCGGATTACTGATTTTGGTGCCCCTGGCCATTACGGCCTGGGTCTTGAATCTGGTGATCAGCACGATGGACCAGTCGCTGTTGCTGGTGCCCGGCAGTACGAAGCCCAGCGTCTGGTTCGGCCACCAGGTGCCCGCGCTGAGCACCATTCCCGGCCTGGGCACGGTATTGACGGTACTGATCGTGTTCTTCACGGGCTTGCTGACGAATAACCTGGTCGGCAACTATGTGGTGAAGCTGTGGGAAAAATTGCTGCAACGCATACCCATCGTCAATTCCCTGTATTCCAGCGTCAAGCAAGTGTCCGATACCTTGTTTTCCCCGTCGGGCAATGCCTTCCGCAAGGCCGTGCTGGTGCCGTATCCGCACCAGAATTCCTGGACCATCGCTTTCCTGACGGGCGTGCCGGGCGGCGATGCGGCGAATCACCTGGTAGGCGACTATGTCAGCGTGTACGTGCCGACGACGCCGAATCCGACATCGGGCTTTTTCCTGATGATGAAACGCAGCGATGTCGTCGAACTCGACATGAGCGTCGATGCGGCGCTCAAATATATCGTCTCGATGGGCGTGGTAGCGCCTGCGGAAGTTGTTGCTGTACCGGCCCCGGCAGCCAAAGAATAAAGGCAGGCGTCCCACGCGGGACGTGGCCGGATTGAACACTCACTAACCTGAACTGAGAATTTTATGTCTATGCGTACTGAATACTGCGGCCTCGTCACCGAAGCCATGCTGGGACAAACCGTCAGCCTGTGCGGCTGGGTACATCGCCGCCGCGACCACGGCAGCCTGATTTTCATCGACTTGCGCGACCGTGAAGGCCTGGTGCAAATCGTCTGCAACCCGGAACAAGCGGAGATGTTCAAGGTCGCCGAAGCCGTGCGCAATGAATTCTGCCTGCGCGTGACGGGCGTCGTGACCAGCCGTATCGACGGCACCATCAACAACAACCTGAAATCGGGCAAGATCGAAGTGGTCTGCTCGGAACTGGAAGTGCTGAACCCGTCCGTGCCCGTGCCGTTCCAGCTCGATGACGACAACCTGTCGGAAACGACGCGTCTGACGCACCGCGTGCTGGACCTGCGCCGCCCGCAAATGCAGAACAACCTGCGCCTGCGCTACAAGGTGACGATGGAAGTGCGCAAGTACCTCGACGCGCTGGGCTTTATCGACATCGAAACGCCGATGTTGACCAAGTCCACGCCAGAAGGCGCGCGCGATTACCTGGTGCCGTCGCGCGTGAACGCGGGCAGCTTCTTCGCTTTGCCGCAATCGCCACAGTTGTTCAAGCAACTGTTGATGGTCGCTAACTTCGACCGTTACTACCAGATCACCAAGTGCTTCCGCGACGAAGACTTGCGCGCTGACCGCCAGCCTGAATTCACGCAGATCGATTGCGAAACCTCGTTCCTGACGGAACAGGAAATCCGCGACCTGTTCGAAGACATGATCCGCGTCGTCTTCAAGAACACCCTGAACATCGACTTGCCGAACCCGTTCCCGGTGATGGATTTCGCTGAAGCGATGGGCCTGTACGGCTCCGACAAGCCGGACATGCGCGTCAAGCTGGCCTTCACGGACTTGACCGAAATCATGAAAACGGTCGAATTCAAGGTCTTCAACGGCGCCGCCAACATGAAGGGCGGCCGCGTGGTGGCCCTGCGCGTACCGCAAGGCGGCAGCATGCCGCGTTCGGAAATCGATGCTTACACGCAATTTGTCGCCATCTACGGCGCCAAGGGTCTTGCTTACATCAAGGTCAACGAGAAAGCCAAGGGCCCTGAAGGCTTGCAATCGCCGATCGTCAAGTTCCTGCCTGCCGACGTGCTGGCCACGATTCTCGAGCAGACGGGCGCGCAAGACGGCGACCTGATCTTCTTCGGCGCGGACAAGGCCAAGGTCGTCAACGACGCCATCGGCGCGCTGCGCGTGAAAATCGGTCACAGCGAGTTCGGCAAGAAAGCCGGCCTGTTCGAAGACGTGTGGAAGCCATTGTGGGTGGTCGACTTCCCGATGTTCGAACACGACGAAGAAGCGGACCGCTGGACCGCGACCCACCATCCATTCACGGCACCGAAAGACGGCCATGAAGACATGCTGGAAACCAATCCGGGCGCCTGCATCGCCAAGGCCTACGACATGGTCTTGAACGGCTGGGAACTGGGTGGCGGTTCGATCCGTATCCACCGCGAAGAAGTGCAAAGCAAGGTCTTCCGCGCGTTGAAAATCGATGCCGAAGAAGCGCAGCTGAAGTTCGGCTTCCTGCTCGACGCCCTGCAATACGGCGCGCCACCGCATGGCGGCCTGGCATTCGGCCTGGACCGTATCGTGACCATGATGACGGGTTCCGATTCGATCCGCGACGTGATCGCCTTCCCGAAAACCCAGCGCGCCCAGTGTCTGCTGACACAAGCGCCGTCGGAAGTGGACGAGAAGCAATTGCGCGAGCTGCATATCCGTTTGCGCGGCGCCGAGCCAAAGGTAGCGTAATGCAGCATGCGGCCGCTGCGGCGGCCGCTGTTTGATAATGCTATGCAAAAAGAGGCGCTGACGAGGCGCCTTTTTCATTGTTGATATGACTCATAAAATTCCCGTTTCCGTGCTGGTCGTCATTCATACGGCTGATCTGGACGTCTTGCTGATCGAGCGCGCGGGCCAGCCCGGTTTCTGGCAATCGGTGACCGGTTCCGTCGACGCCGTCGACGAACCGCTGCTGCAGACGGCCGCGCGCGAATTGTGCGAGGAGACCGGCATCGTCGTCGATGGATGCGACATCGTGCTGCGCGACTGGAACTTGTCGAATGTGTACGAGATCTATCCGATCTGGCGCCACCGCTATGCGCCCGGCGTGACGCGCAACACGGAACACGTGTTCAGCGTGCAAGTGCCGCGCGATACGCTGATTACGCTGAGTCCCCGCGAACACTTGCAGTACGCGTGGCTGCCGTACCTGGCGGCGGCCGACCGCTGTTTCTCGTCGTCCAACGCGGAAGCAATTTTGCAATTGCCGGCCATGACGGGCCTGGCGCGTCCCACCTGATTTCCCTAGAAAGCATTCCATGTTGAACTGGTTACACTTGACTGTGCAGCAAAAACTGCTGGGCACCTTGGGCATCGTTTTTTGCCTGTGCTTTATCTTCCTGCTGTTCAGCTCCACCGTGCCTGGCCGCACGCCGCCCATCGGCATGCCGCTGATGGCGATCGGCTGGCT
The DNA here is from genome assembly GCF_049897625.1 of Janthinobacterium sp. PSPC1-1. Lineage (NCBI taxonomy): Bacteria > Pseudomonadati > Pseudomonadota > Betaproteobacteria > Burkholderiales > Oxalobacteraceae > Janthinobacterium > Janthinobacterium sp. PSPC1-1. The sequence goes on from NZ_JAFCWP010000002.1 coordinate 612,714, forward strand.
GCTGCATCCGGGCGCCTTTGCCAAGGGCAAGCGCACCGTGGCCTGGCGCGGCGCACCGCTGCTGGTCAAGATCGTCTGGGCTGCCGGCATTACCGCGCTGCTCGTCAGCGTGACGGCGGGCGTGGGACGCATGCTGGCGTGAGCCGCTGCAACTATTGTTATATGGTATTATTGCCTTAATGGTAATTTTACTGAATGACGAAAGGCTTGCATGCTGAACTGGCCTCAACTTTCTTTTCAACAGCGCCTCCTGGGCGCCATCTTCCTGTCCTGGATCTTTGGCGCCCTGTATGCCGTGTGTTTTCCCGATCAGCCACATGCCCGCTTGCCGCAGGCAGGCTTGCCCTTGCTGATGCTGGGATTTCTCCTGCATCCCCGTTGCTTTGCCGGCGGACGCGGTGCCTTCAGCTGGAGCAGCGCACCCAGACTGGTGAAGGGCTTGTGGGTCGTCGGCATCGTGGTAGGCAGCATCAGCGCCGCCGATAGTTTGCTGGGAGCGATGGCAGGCAGATAAAGTGGGACTTGGGTGCGCACGCGCACCTACGTTGGCGCCGCGCGGGGCCTGTCTGGGAGTAGAATCAAGGCATGAAAATCCGCGTAGCAACTTATAATATCCACAAGGGTGTCTCCTCCGTGCGGGGCTTGCCCAGGGTGCACGCCTTGAAGCAGGCGATCGCTCTCTTCAATGCCGATGTCGTCTTTTTGCAGGAAGTGCAAGGCAAGCATGACCGCAATGCGGCCCGCTATGGCGCCGAGAACAACGGCCACAAGCATTGGCCGGAAGCGTCGCAGCATGAATTCTTTGCCGGCGCCGAACACCATTCCGCGTATGGCATGAATGCCGTGTATGACCATGGCCACCATGGCAACGCCTTGCTGAGCAAGTTTCCCATCGCCTCGCAAACCAACCACGACGTCTCCGACCATGCCTACGAGCAGCGCGGCATCCTGCATTGCGTGCTCAAGACGCCGCAGGTCGACGTGCACTGCTATGTCGTGCACCTGGGCCTGTTCGAATCGGGGCGGGGCCGCCAGACGCAGGCGCTGATCGACGCCGTCCTGGAATCGGCGCCGAATGGCGAGCCCGTCATCATCGCGGGCGATTTCAACGACTGGCGCAACACGCTCAGCGACAAGCTGCGCAATGCGCTCGGTGTGGTGGAGGTATTCGACCAGCGCGCGTCGAACTCGGCCCTGGGCGACCTGGTACGCACCCTGGCGCGACGTCAGACGAAAACACCGGTCCCCGTACCGGCGCGCACCTTTCCCGCCGCCTTGCCGTGGTTCCGCCTGGACCGCATCTATGTGCGCGGTTTCCACGTGGAAGGCGCGCAAGTGATGCATGGCACGCTATGGGCAAAATTGTCGGACCACGCGCCGATCGTTGCTGCCTTGAAACTCGCGTAGACTGCCGGCATGCGCACAGTCAATTTCATCGCCCACAACAACATCCAGCTGCTGTATTGCGGCACCGATTACTTTCCCGCGTTGATAGCCGCCATCGATGGCGCGCGCTCGGAAGTGTATTTCGAGACGTATATCTTTGCCGATGACGCCACGGGCACCCTGGTGCTCGATGCCCTGAAACGCGCGGCCGCGCGCGGCGTGCTGGTGTGCATGATCACGGACTGGTTTGGCACGGGCAACCGCCGCGTGAAAGCCATGCATGCGCAGCTGGAAGCGGCCGGCGTGCACCACCGCATCTTCAACCCGTGGTTTCGGCGCGGCATCACGCGCACGCACCGCAAGATTTGCGTCGCCGATGGAGAAATTGCCCTGGTGGGCGGCATCAATATCAACGACGACATGTTTTGCGACTATGACCACAGCATCAGCCTGGAAGCGCCGCGCTGGGATTTCGCCGTGCAGGTGAAGGGCCCGCTGGTGGACGCCATCCATGAAGAAGTGCAGGCACAGTGGGCGCGGTTGGGCAAGATGAACCTGGTACGGCGTATCAAGCTGTACCGCAAGATGCGCGTGGTCAGCAAGGAGCTGGCGAAGAATCCCGTCGTGGCTGGCTTCGTCGTGCGCGACAACCTGCGTAACCGCCGCACCATCCAGCGCGCCTACCTGCAGGCGCTGGGCCAGGCGCGCAAGAGCGTGATGCTGGCCAACCCGTATTTCGCGCCCGGGCACAAGCTGCGCCACGCGCTGGCCCAGGCGGCCCAGCGGGGCGTCGACGTGGTGCTGTTGATCGGCGTGGGCGAATTTCGCATGCAAGATGCCGTGGCGCACTCGTTTTATCCGAAACTGCTGGCTGCCGGCGTGAAAATCGTCGAATACCGCAAGACGCAGCTGCACGCCAAGGTGGCCGTGGTCGACGATGACTGGGCGACAGTGGGTTCGAGCAATATTGACGCGCTGAGCCTGTTCCTGAACCAGGAAGCGAACGTGGTCATCAAGGACGTGGCGTTCGCGCAAAGCCTGCGCCAGCACATCGAGCAGGGCGTGGCCGACGGCATCGTGATTCACCAGGACGATTTCAAGCACATCGGCCGTGTCCGGCGCATCGGCTACGAAGCCGCCTTCCTCGTGTACCGGCTGGTGATGCGCATTTTTTCAGTAGGCAAGTACGCATGAATGAGATGACAACGGTAAGGCTGGATAAATGGCTGTGGGCGGCGCGCTTCTTCAAGACGCGCTCCTTGGCCAGCGAAGCCGTCGATACGGGCAAGGTCAAAGTGGGCGGCGAGCGCGTGAAACCGGCGCGCAGCCTGCGCGTGGGCGACGAGCTGGCCATCGACAATGGCGCGGAAACGTGGGAAGTGGCTGTGCTGGGCCTGTCCGACAAGCGCGGCGCGGCACCCGTGGCGCGTCTGCTGTACGGAGAAACACCGGCCAGTATCGCCCGCCGCGAGCAGCTGGCGGAGGAGCGCAAGCTGTTCCGCGAGCCGGGCACCACCATCAAGGGGCGGCCGACCAAGCGCGACCGCCGTCAATTAAGCAAGGCAGGCGGCCTCGACTGAGGCGCGCTTGTTGCTGTCAGGCAAGGGCGCGCACCGCTTTTGCCTGCCTGAAATCGCTACAAACACGCGGCCAAAAAATGCTGCGCTGCATCAATAGAACGCCGGCTCTAAAGTTCCCGTTTGACTTTTACGTGGTAGTGGATAATAGTACGAGCGTTCGGATTTTTTCGAAGCGTGCTTTTTTTTACCCTCGCTTCAGTCCGCCAAATCGGCAACATCACTTTTAGAACGGACCTCTTGAATACTTCAGTCAAATTCATGCGCAAGGGCGAACTGACCCGTGCAGCCATCCTCGACGTGGCGCTGGACCTGTCCAGCCGCGACGGCCTGGAAGGCCTGACCATTGGGCTGCTTGCGGACAAAATGAACATGAGCAAGTCGGGCGTGTTTGCCCACTTTGGCTCGCGCGAAGACTTGCAGATGGAAGTGCTGAAGCTCTACCACTATCGTTTCGAGCAAGAAGTCTTTTTCCCCAGCATGAAAGAGCCACGCGGCATCCAGCGATTGCAATCGATGTTTGCGCGCTGGGTCAAGCGGGTCAGCGTGGAAATCGCTTCCGGCTGCATTTATATCAGCGGCGCCGTCGAGTATGACGACCGTCCCGGCCCCATCCGCGACTCCCTGGTGGCCATGGTACGGGCCTGGCAAGGCGCGCTGTTGCGCTGTGTCGAGCAATCGATCGCCACGGGCGACCTGAAAGCAGACACGGACGCCCAGCAGCTGGTGTACGAGATGTATGGCCTGATCCTGGCCCTGCATCACGATGCGCGCTTCCTGCGCGTGCCGGGCAGCATCGAACGGGCGCAAGCGGGCTTTATCCGCCTGCTGGCGTCGTACCAGAATTCCGTCACAAGCAAATAAGCCGTCAGGCAGTATCCGCAGCAACGCACACGCAGTTCACAAGTACAACACTTTAGCTAAACGCCTTCAGGAGAAAAATTATGGGTCAATACGTCGCGCCAATCCGGGATATGCAATTCGTTCTGCATGAGTTCCTGCAAGTGGAAGAAGAACTGAAGCAAATGCCGTCGTACGCCGACGTCGACGCCGATATCATCAACCAGGTACTGGAAGAGGGCGGCAAGTTCACCTCCGAAGTGTTGTTCCCCCTGAATCACTCCGGCGACCGCGAAGGCTGCCACCACGATCCCGTCACGAAAAGCGTGACCACGCCTAAAGGTTTCAAGGAAGCGTACAAACAGTACGTCGAAGGCGGTTGGGCAGCCTTGGCTTGCGATCCGCAATACGGCGGCCAGGGCTTGCCCGTCGTGCTGAACAATTCGTTCTATGAAATGCTGAACTCGTCGAACCAGGCCTGGTCCATGTACCCTGGCCTGTCGCATGGCGCCTACGAGTGCCTGAAGGAACACGGCACCGACCACCAGAAGGAAGTGTATCTGCCGAAACTGGTGTCGGGCGAATGGACGGGCACCATGTGCCTGACCGAACCGCACTGCGGCACCGACCTGGGCCTGCTGCGCTCGAAGGCGCTGCCTGAGGCGGATGGTTCCTGGACCATCACCGGCAACAAGATCTTCATCTCGGCCGGCGAGCACGACATGGCGGAAAACATCCTGCACCTGGTGCTGGCCCGCGTGCCGGACGCGCCGGAAGGCTCGAAAGGCATCTCGCTGTTCCTGGTGCCGAAATTCCTGCCGAACGCGGACGGTACGGTCGGTGAACGCAACCCGATCACCTGCGGCGCCATCGAAGAAAAAATGGGCATCCACGGCAACTCGACCTGCCAGATGAACCTGGACGGCGCGAAAGGCTGGATCATCGGCCAGCCGAACAAGGGCCTCAACGCCATGTTCGTCTTCATGAACGCGGCCCGCCTGGGCGTGGGCATGCAGTCGCTGGGCCTGACGGAAATCGCCTACCAGAACGCGCTGATCTACGCCAAGGACCGCACGCAAATGCGTTCGCTGTCCGGCATCAAGAACCCTGAACTGCCGGCCGACCGCATCATCGTGCACCCTGACGTGCGCCGCATGCTGTTGACGGGCAAAGCCTACGCCGAAGGCGCGCGCGCTTTCACTTCCTACGTGGCGCTGCAGATCGACCGCGAACTGCACCACCCGGACGCCGACGTGCGCAAGGAAGCCGCCGACGAAGTGGCGCTGCTGACCCCTGTCATCAAGGCCTTCATTACCGACAACGCCTGGATCGCCACCTCGGAAGCGATGCAAGTGTTCGGCGGCCACGGCTACATCTCGGAGTGGGGCATGGAGCAGTATGTGCGTGACGCGCGCATCAACATGATCTACGAAGGCACGAACACGATCCAGTCGCTGGATCTGCTGGGCCGCAAGATCCTGGGCGACAACGGCGCCAAGCTGCGCAAGTTCGGCGAAAAGATCAAGGCCTTTGTCGAAGACAACGGTACCGATGAAGCGATGAGCGAATTCGTCACCCCACTGGGCGACCTGGGCGACAAAGTCACCAAGCTGACCATGGAAATCGGCATGAAAGCCTTCCAGAATCCTGACGAAGTGGGCGCGGCATGCGTGCCATACCTGCGTGTCGTCGGCCACATGATCTACAGCTACCTGTTCGCGCAGATGGCCAAGATCGCCCTCGAAAAAGAATCCAGCGGCGACAAGTTCTATACCGCCAAACTGGCTACCGCACGTTTCTACTTCGCCCGCTTGCAGCCTGAAACGGCAACCCTGATCCGTCAGGCGCGTTCCGGTTCGGCCAACCTGATGGCACTCGACGCAGACCTGTTCTAAGACTTGAGGAAAATATGACCAATTTCATCGTTAAAAAAGTAGCCGTCCTCGGCGCCGGCGTGATGGGCGCGCAGATCGCCGCCCATTGCATCAACGCGAAAGTGCCGGTCGTGCTGTTCGACCTGCCCGCAAAAGAAGGTCCGAAGAATGGCATCGTGCTGCGCGCCATCGAGAACCTGAAAAAACTGTCACCTGCGCCGCTGGGCAACAAGGATGACGCGTCGCTGATCCAGGTGGCCAACTACGAAGACAACCTGGACCTGCTGGCCGGTTGCGACCTGATCATCGAAGCCATCGCCGAGCGCATGGACTGGAAACACGACCTGTATCAAAAGGTCGCACCGCACATCGGCCCGAACGCGATCTTCGCCTCGAACACTTCCGGCCTGTCGATCACCAAGCTGGCCGAAGGCTTCGACGCCGACCTGAAATCGCGCTACTGCGGCGTGCACTTCTTCAATCCGCCGCGCTACATGCACCTGGTCGAGATCATCCCGACCGAGTTCACCAAGCCGGAAATCGCCGACCAGCTGGAAGGCTTTTTGACCACCACCCTGGGCAAGGGCGTCGTGCGCGCCAAGGATACGCCGAATTTCATCGCCAACCGCGTTGGCGTGTTCGGCATCCTGGCCATCGTGCACGAAGCCGAGAAATTCGGTCTGTCCGTGGACGTCGTCGATGACCTGACGGGCTCCAAGCTGGGCCGCGCCAAGTCGGGCACCTTCCGCACGGCGGACGTGGTCGGCCTGGACACCATGGGCCATGTGATCAAGACCATGCAGGACTACCTGCCGAACGATCCTTTCGCCGCCGTCTACAAGACGCCGGCCGTGCTGGCGCAGCTGGTGGAAAAAGGCGCGCTGGGCCAGAAGAGCGGCGCGGGCTTCTACAAGAAAGTCGGCAAGGAAATTCAACGCCTCGATTTCGCTACTGGTGAATACGTCGCTGGCGGCGCCAAGGCTGCCGACATCATCGCCCGCATCCTGAAAGAAAAGGATCCGGTCAAGAAGATGAAGGCGCTGCGCGAATCGACGAATCCACAAGGCCAGTTCCTGTGGGCGATCTTCCGCGACGCTTTCCACTACATCGCCATTCATCTGGACACCGTGGCCGACAATGCGCGCGACATCGACTTCGCCATGCGCTGGGGCTTCGGCTGGAACGTTGGTCCGTTTGAAACGTGGCAGGCATCGAACTGGCTGCAAGTGGCCAACTGGGTCAAGGAAGACATCGACGCCGGCCATGCGCTGTGCAACGCACCTTTGCCAGCCTGGGTATTCGAAGGTCCGGTCGCTGAAAAAGGCGGCGTGCACACGCCCGAAGGTTCCTACTCCGCCGTGTCGAACAGCTTCGTACCCCGTTCGAGCCTGGCCGTGTATGACCGCCAGCCATTCCGCGCGCCCGTCCTGGGCAGCGGCGCCATCGACGGCAAGACTGCCGGCACCACCGTGTTTGAAGACGAATCCGTGCGCGTCTGGCATACGGGCGACGATGTATTGATCATCTCGTTCAAGACCAAGATGCACGTGATCGGCGAAGGCGTCATCAATGGCCTGAAACTGGCGCTGGCCGAAGCCGAGAAGAACTTCAAAGGTTTGGTGATCTGGCACGCCGACGCAGCCGAAGGCGGTGCCTTCTCGGCTGGCGCCGACCTGCAATCGGCCCTGCCAGCCTTCATGCAAGGCGGCGTGAAAGCCGTCGACCCGATCATCGCCGAACTGCAAAACACCTTCATGTCGCTGAAATACGCGAACGTGCCGGTGATCGCTGCAGTCGCTGGCCTGGCCCTGGGCGGCGGTTGCGAGCTGGCGCTGCACTCTTCGAAGCGCGTGGCCTTGATCGAGTCCTACATCGGCCTGGTGGAAGTGGGCGTCGGCCTGATTCCAGCCGGCGGCGGCTTGAAGGAAGCGGCGCAGCGCGCCTACAAGGAAGCGAAGGGTAACGACATCCTGCAATTCCTGAAAACGGGCTTCACCAATGCAGCCACCGCCAACGTGTCGAAATCGGCGCTGGAAGCGAAAAAAATGGGCTACCTGAAAGAAGACGACGTGATCGTGTTCAACGCCTACGAGCTGTTGCACGTGGCCAAGGTCGAAGCGCGCGCCATGTTCGACGCCGGTTTCCGTCCGCAACTGCCGTCGCTGATCCAGGTCACGGGCCGTTACGGCTGGGGCACCATCAAGGCGCAGCTGGTCAACATGCGCGACGGCGGCTTCATTTCGGCGCACGATTTCAAGCTGGGCGAGATGATCGCCGAGATCGTATCGGGCGGCGACGTGGACCAGGGCAGTTTCGTCAGCGAACAGTGGCTGCTGGATATGGAACGCAAGGCATTCCTGGAGCTGTTGAACCATCCGAAAACCCAGGAACGGATCATGGGCATGATGCAGACCGGTAAGCCGGTACGCAACTAAGCACAACGTCGATGACGATCCTGTCCCTTGTTTTTAAAGTACTGCTGCGCGTGAGGCCAAGCATGGTGTATGACCGTATCAAACAACAGATGATGGACACCTTGCCCTTCGTGCGGCTGCTGGGGATCAGCATCGACGAGATCGGCGCCGGCACCTCGAAGGTGTCGATGCCGGACGATCCCAAACTGCATAATCACCTGGGCACGCAGCACGCGGGCGCCTTGTTCACCCTGGCCGAAACAGCGTCCGGCGCGGCCATGGCTGGCGGCTTCGCCGAGCTGATACTGGGCTTGCGCCCGGTGGCCAAGGAGTCGCGCATTCAGTACCAGAAGGTGGCCCGGGGCGCGACGCGCGCCGAAGGCCGGGTACCGGGCGACCTGGCTGCATTGAAGGCGCAGCTGGCACAGGATGGCAAGGTGGCGTTTCCCGTGGCAGTCGATATCTTCGACGCCGAAGGCACGCTGGCGGCACAGGTGACGGTGGACTGGTATTTGTCGCAGAAGCGATAGACCAGCATCCCGGACATTCGACAGAACACGAACCTCGTTCAACATCTTTGAAAGAATAAAATGAGCAAACAACTTCAAGACGCCTACATCGTCTCTGCAACCCGCACCCCGATCGGCAAGGCGCCGCGCGGCATGTTCAGAAACACCCGCCCGGACGACCTGCTGGTGCGCGTGCTGCAATCGGCCCTGGCGCAAGCGCCTGGCCTCGACCCGGCGCTGATCACCGACGCCATCATCGGCTGCTCGTTCCCGGAAGCGGAGCAGGGCTTCAATATTGCGCGTAACTCGGTGCTGCTGGCCGGCTTGCCGAAAACCGTGGGTGGCGTCACCGTCAACCGCTACTGCGCTTCGGGCATCACGGCCATCGCCATGGCGGCCGACCGCATCCGCGTGGGCGAAGCCGACGTGATGATCGCCGGCGGCATCGAATCGATGTCGATGGTGCCGATGATGGGCCATCACCCATCGATGAACCTGGACATGTTCAGCGATGAAAACATCGGCATGGCCTACGGCATGGGCCTGACGGCCGAGAAAGTGGCGCAGCAATGGAAAGTGTCGCGCGAACAGCAGGACGCCTTCTCGGTCGAATCGCACCGCCGCGCCATCGCCGCGCAGCAAGCCGGTTTCTTCAAGGCCGAAACGACGCCAGTCGAAATCATCACGCGTACGCCGAACCTGGCCACCGGCCAGGTGGACGTATCGCGCCGCACCGTCGACACGGACGAAGGCGCGCGCGCCGATTCGTCGATGGAGTCGCTGGGCAAACTGAAACCCGTGTTTGCCGCCAAGGGCACCGTCACGGCCGCCAACAGCTCGCAGATGTCCGACGGCGCCGGTGCGCTCTTGATCGTCAGCGAAAAAATCCTGCGCGAACATAACCTGACTCCGCTGGCGAAATTCTCCTCGTTCGCCGTGCGCGGCGTGCCGCCGGAAATCATGGGCATCGGTCCGAAATTCGCCATTCCTGCAGCGTGCGCCGCCGCCGGCATCACGCAAGACCAGCTGGACTGGATCGAGCTGAACGAAGCGTTTGCCGCGCAAGCCTTGGCCGTCATCGGCGACCTGGGCCTGGACCCATCGAAGGTCAACCCGATGGGCGGCGCGATCGCCCTGGGCCACCCGCTGGGCGCCACCGGCGCCATCCGCGCGGCCACCGTGATCCACGCACTGCAGCGGACCAAGCAGAAGTACGGCATGGTCACGATGTGCGTGGGCGCCGGCATGGGCGCCGCCGGAATTTTTGAGCGCGTATAAGTTTGGCGGGCTAAAGCAATAAAACAGGGCGCTGCGGGATTACCCCGGCGCCCTTTATCTTTTTGGAGACGACATGGATATTTTGTGCAGCAAGAGCGAGGGCATCCTCACCCTGGAATTCAACCGCCTGGAACGCAAGAATGCGATTACGGGCGCCATGTACCAGACCCTGGCCGATGCGCTGGTGGCGGCCGAGACGGATGATGAAGTACGCGCCATCCTGATCTGCGGCAAGCGCGAGATTTTCACGGCCGGTAACGACCTCGATGACTTCATGAAGACGGCGCGCCCGAAGGATGGCTCGCTCGACCATGACCGTCCCGTGTTCCAGTTCATGCGCGCGCTGTACGGCAGCAGCAAGCCCGTGGTGGCGGCAGTCTCCGGCCCGGCCATCGGCATCGGCACGACCTTGTTGATGCACTGCGACCTGGTGTATGCGGCCGACAACGCCAGCTTCTCGATGCCGTTTACGCAGCTGGGCCTGTGCCCGGAATTCGGCTCCAGCCTGCTGCTCACGCAGCTGGCCGGCTACCCGCGCGCGGCGGAAAAGCTGATGCTGGGCGAGTCCTTCCCGGCCAGCGAAGCGCTGGAAATGGGCCTGGTGTCGAAAGTCGTGCCCCTGTACGACCTGATGACGTACGCGCAAGGCCAGGCCGCCAAGCTGGTGGCCCTGCCAGCGGCCTCGATCCGCGCCACCAAGCGCCTGATGAAGCAAAGCCGCATGGAGCCGATGAAGGCGGCCATCGCCGACGAAAACAAACTGTTCAGCGCCATGCTGGGCGGCGCCGAAGCGAAGGAAGCGTTTACGGCCTTCTTTGAAAAGAGGAAGCCGGATTTCAAGAAGTTTGCCTAAGTTCCAGGAAGCAAACCCAAATGCGGCACTGCCGGGGTCGGACCCTCAGGGTCCGACCCCAGTAGTGCCTTTGTGGTTTGCCTGATCTAGACGACTGGTCTAATTGTGCTACAATCATCGCATGAAAGCTGAATACACCGACGTGCGCCAGCACATTATTGACCAGGGCAAGGCCATCATCACGCGCAAGGGCTTTGCCGGCGTGGGGTTGAACGAGATCTTGTCGGCCGCCGACGTGCCCAAGGGATCCTTCTACCATTACTTCAAGTCCAAGGAATTGTTTGGCGAGGCGATGCTGGAAGATTACGTGACCGGCTACCTGGCCGGGATGGAAGACGTGCTGGGCCAGCCGGGCCAGAGCGCGGCGCAGTCGTTGATGGCGTATTGGGCCAGCTGGACCAGCGAAAGCCTCGACGGCAGCGGTTGCGACTGCCGCTGCCTGGTGGTCAAGCTCAGCAGCGAAGTGGCGGACATGTCCGAACCGATGCGCGTGGCGCTGCTCGATGGCACCCACCGCATCATCGCCAGGCTGGCCCTGGCCATCGCGCGGGGCAGGGTGGACGATTCGCTGCCATCGGTGGCCGATCCGGCGCAAATGGCCGCCACCTTGTACCAGCTGTGGCTGGGCGCGGCCATGCTGACCAAGCTGCGGCGCGACGCCAGCGCCTTGCAAACGGCCTGGCGGGCGACCCTGGCGATGCTGCAGCTGCCGCCGCACAGCTACCGATAGACAGCCAGCAAGCGGACGCACCACGTCCGCGTTTTTTTGAGTGAGTCATAGACGACCAGTCTAATAATAAGGAGCGACAGCATGAAAAATTTTGAATTCCATAACCCGACCCGTATCGTCTTCGGTCTTGATACCGTCGCCAAATTGTCCACGCTGGTGCCGCACGATGCGCGCGTGCTGATCTTGTACGGCGGCGCCAGCGCGGAAAAGACGGGCACCCTGGCCGAAGTGCGCGCTGCGCTGGGCCAGCGCACGGTGCAGGAGTTTGGCGGCATCGAACCCAATCCCAGTTATGAGACCCTGATGCGCGCCGTGGCCCAGGTGCGCGGCGAGAAACTGGACTTCCTGCTGGCCGTCGGTGGCGGCTCCGTCATCGATGGCACCAAGTTCGTCGCCGCTGCCGCCCTGTACGACGGCGAGCCGTGGGAAATCGCCGAGCGCGGCGGCGCCAATGTGCGCCAAGCCCTGCCGTTTGGTACGGTGCTGACTTTGCCGGCCACGGGGTCGGAAATGAACAACGGCGGCGTGGTGACGAAAAAAGCCACGCATGACAAGCTGAGTTTTCGCAGTCCGTTGCTGTACCCGCAGTTTTCCGTGCTGGACCCCAGCAAAACGTTTACCTTGCCGACCACGCAGGTGGCCAATGGCCTGGTCGACGCCTTCGTGCACACGACGGAACAGTATCTGACCTATCCGGCGCAGGCGATGGTGCAGGACCGCTTTGCCGAAGGCTTGCTGCAGACCCTGGTCGAGATCGCCCCGCAGGCGGTCGCCGCGCCCGACGATTACGATACCCGCGCCAACCTGATGTGGACGGCCACTCTGGCCCTGAATGGCCTGATCGGCGCCGGTGTGCCGCAGGATTGGGCCACTCACATGATCGGCCACGAACTGACGGCCCTGTATGACATCGACCACGCGCGCACCCTGGCCCTGGTGCTGCCCGCACTGCTGGACGTGCAGCGCGAACAGAAACGCGGCAAATTGCTACAGTATGGCGAACGTGTCTGGAACATCACGCAGGGCAGCGACGACGAGCGCATCGACATGGCCATCGCCAGCACCCGCGCCTTCTTTGAAGGCCTGGGCATCCCGACCCGTTTGTCCGCTTACCAGCTGGGCCAGGAAGCGGTGGAAGCGGTACTGAAACAATTGGAAGCACACGGCATGACCTCGCTCGGCGAACACCGCGATATCGACCTCGCGCGCAGCCGCCGTATCCTCGAAGCAGCACTGTAACCCTGACATAAAAGGAAACAACATGAACATCCTGATGGTACTGACCTCGCACGACCAACTGGGCAACACCGGCAAGAAAACCGGCTTCTGGCTGGAAGAATTCGCCGCGCCCTACTATGCCTTGCAGGAAGCGGGCGCCAAGCTGACGGTGGTTTCGCCCAACGGCGGCCAGCCGCCGCTGGACCCGAAAAGCGACGAACCGGATTCGCAAACGGACGCCACGCGCCGCTTCAAGCAGGACGCCGATGCGCAAGCCGTGCTGGCCAACACGGGCAAGCTGGCCGACGTGAAGGCGGCCGACTTTGACGCCGTGTTTTACCCGGGCGGCCATGGTCCGCTGTGGGACCTGGCCGAAGACCCGCACTCGATCGCGCTGATCGAGCAGATGATCGCCGCCGGCAAACCCGTCGCCGCCGTTTGCCACGCGCCGGGCGTGCTGCGCCACGTGAAGGCGCAGGATGGCACGCCGCTGGTGCGCGGCAAGCAGGTGACGGGCTTTACGAATACGGAGGAAGACGCCGTCGGCTTGACCGCCATCGTGCCTTTCCTGGTCGAGGACATGCTCAAGCAAAACGGCGGCGTGTATTCCAAGCTGGGCGACTGGCAGCCGTACGCCGTCACCGATGGCTTGCTGGTCACGGGCCAGAATCCCGCATCGTCGGAAGCGGCCGCGCAGGCGCTGCTCAAGCTGCTGGCCTGATGCTCGGCTAGTGACCGGCGGTCATGCCCGCCAGGATCAGGCCGACCGAGGCGTGCCATTGCGTCTCGCTGGCCGGCCTGCCCGCCAGCGCATAGCCGTGTAAAAAATCGACGAGCGCATCGCGCCCGCGCAGCCGGTTTTTTTCAGGCAGATCGAGACCGTCGACGGCCTGCTCGAACAGTGCCGTGAACCGCTCGGCCACGTCGGCTTGCGCCACCAGCCCGCGCGCCATCAGGCGCACGAAATACGGTGTGGCGCTGACCAGTTCCAGGTACAGCGCGCACAGCGCGAGCACACGCCGTGGCGCTGCCTGGCGCCGCGTAAACGGCGGCTGAAGCGGATCGAGCGCGGCAAAACGCTGCGCCATCAAGGCCAGCAATAATTCCTCTTTTCCCGCGTAGTAGTGATACACGGCCATGGCGTCGACGCCCAGGCTTAGCGCCAGCGCGCGCATGGAAAACGCTTCGCCTTGTTCTTCCAGCAGGGCCAGGGCAGCGTGCAGGATGCTGGCGTTGTCCAGCGCGGGCGCGGCGCGGCGCGGACGACCCGCACGGCGCACGGGATTTCCAATAGCTTGAAGTTTTGGCGGTTTCATGGGCATAATTCTACACCGTAGAATTAATTGGGGAGTACTTCATGCAAAAACCTTTCGTCAGCGTTTTTCTTGGCATCAGCATCGATGGCTGCATCGCGGGAGAAAACGGCGACCTGTCCTGGCTGGCCGAACTGGCGCCCGACTCGCCCGACGTCACCGGCTATACGGCCTTGATGGAGCAAGTCGATACCCTGCTGATTGGCCGCACCACGTATGACGCCGTGCTGGGGTTCGATCCTTGGCCGTATGCGGGCAAGCGCGTGGTGGTACTCAGCCACCGCGACTTCGCGCCACGGCATGGCGAACAGCGCCGCGAAGGCGGCGTGCGCGAAGTGCTGGCAGGTCTGGCAGAGGAGGGCTGCCGCCACGTGTATCTCGATGGCGGCGCCGTCATCCGCGCTGGTTTACGCGAAGGCGTCATCGACAGCCTGACCTTGTCCGTGCTGCCCGTGGTGCTGGGCAAGGGAGTGCGCCTGTTCGAGGATGGCTTGCCGCGCAGCGACTGGCGCCTGGAAGACACGCGCCCGCTACCCAGCGGCGTGGTGCAGCTGCGCTATCGGAAACCTTCAACCGCGCTGGCGATGTCGACGATGAAGCCGGAATCGTAGCGTTCGTTTTCCGGCGTGCCGTCTGGCCGCTTGTAGCCGCAGGGGTTGCACACGACGCGGCACTCGCCTATCTGGTAGTCGAGCGAAGCATGCATGTGGCCATGCACCCACAGGTCCGCCTGCGCCACCAGTTCATCCAGCTGCGAGGCGAACGCGGGCGAGCCCAGGTTGGCTGCGTATTGCTCTTCCACCGACAGCATCGATGGCGCCATGTGCGTGATGACGACGGTCTTGCCGGCGAACGGTTGCGCCAGTTGCTCGGCTAGCCAGGTCTTGTGCCGCGCGTGCAGCTGCGCCGTGTCGCTGGCGCACAGCAGGCGCGGCGCGTCGCCGCCCGTGCTGATGCGCTTGTAGTCGGGCATGTAGGCTTGCGCCGCGTTCAAGGCTTCCTCGTACCTGTCGGCGCCGAACAGCAGGAAATCCGTCCACAGCGTGATGCCGAGGAAGCGCACGCCGTTCAAGACCACGGCGTCGCCGTCGAGCAGGCCGATGTTGGCGCCCTGCGCATTGGCGCTGGTGCAGGCATCGCGCACGGCGTCCTGCATGTGTTCAAGCTGGTGCCCATAGCCCTCGTGATTGCCGTGCACATACAGCACGGGCAGGGCGCCGAAGGTGCGCGCGGCCCAGGCGATGGCATGGTTGCCCGTGGCGATGTCGCCGGCCAGGATCACCACGTCGGGGCGGCTGGTAGCCAGGTCGATGGCGGGTGTGTCGTCACCCCAGACTTCCAGGTGCAGGTCGGACAGGATCAGCAAACGCATGGCAGTGGGCGCGGCAAGGCGCGCGGCAGTGGATGGGCCTCTATCGTAGCGCAATTGGCGGGATGGACGGCAAGCGCGCCCCACTGCTTGACCGCGCCAGGGTGGCGACGTTACCCTATGGCATCGATTACCACACACTCACTCCTGGAGCCGCATGCCGCCTTTCTTCCTTCCCAAGACCTTGCTGAGCATCGCGCTGGCCGCCATGGCGCTGCCGTCGACGGCACATGCCGCCACGCCCGCCATCGATCCCCTGACGCAGCCGATCGCCTCGCCGTATGCGGCGCAGTGGAACCGTCCGCAGCAACCGGCGCGCATCCATGGCGATACGTATTACGTGGGCGTGGGCGGCTTGAGCGTGGTGCTGATCGACACGCGCGCAGGCCTGATCCTGATCGATGGCGCGTTGCCGCAATCGGTGGCCGCCATCAAGGAACATATTCTCGAGCTGGGCTTTCGCCTGCAAGACATCAAATTCATCCTGAATACGGAAGCGCATTTCGACCATTCGGGCGGCATCGCCGCGCTGGCCCGCGACAGCGGTGCGCAAGTGGTCGCCAGTCCGCTGGGAGCTGAGGCGCTGCGCGCGGGAGCGGTGCTCGCTGCGGACCCGCAAGCGGGCGAAATCGATCCCATGCCGGCGGTGGAAAACGTGCGCGAGATCGCCGATGGCGAAACCCTGCAGCTGGGCGACGTGAGCGTGACGGCGCGCTACACGCCCGGCCATACGCCGGGCAGCACCAGCTGGACCTGGGTCTCGTGCGAGGATGCGCAGCGTCAGGACTGCCTGAACGTGGTGTTCGGCGCCAGCCTCACGCCGGTGGCGGCCGACGATTTTCACTACCTGGGCGATGAACGCCATGCGGACCTGACGCCGGCCTTCCGCCGCGTCATGCAGGACTTTGCCAAACTGCCGTGCGACATCCTGATCTCGGCCCACCCCGACCACTCCGGCGGCGACCGCAAGCTGACGCAATTGCTGGAAGGCGTCACGCCGAATCCCTTCATCGATGCGCAGGCGTGCAGCGACTACGCGGCCAAAAATGAAGCCAAGCTCGATGCCCGCATCGCCAAGGAAAAGGTGGCTGAGACAAATTAACAACGTTGGCGCATTCGCCATGAAAAGCGGTTGACGCACTGCAGCATAAGGTGCAGAATCAGCATCCGCAGTTCAGATTAACCAGACAAAAGAAAGGAAACCCCATGTTCGAGCAGGCTGGCAGCAAGTTGACCTACCACTAGCCCCGCGCATGACGCTCGGGGCCATCGGCACATTGCCGATCCCGAGCCGGTGTCCTTCAAACCCCGGTGAGGAAACTCGCCGGGGTTTTTTGTTTTGGACGACCCCGGCATAACGACAATACCAAGGAATACCGTTATGCCCATTCATCAGACCCTGCGCGGCGCCCATGTGCCCGTGCATATTTTTACCGACGATATCGATGCGCAGGCATTGCGCCAGTTGCACAATATCGCCAGCCTGCCCATCGTCCATCCGCATGTGGCGGCAATGCCCGACGTGCATGCCGGCATCGGCGCCACCGTCGGAAGCGTGATTCCCACGCGCGGCGCCATCATCCCCGCAGCCGTTGGCGTCGACATCGGCTGCGGCATGAACGCCGTGCGCACGACCCTGACGGCCAGCGACCTGCCCGACAACCTGGCGCGCCTGCGCAGCGCCATCGAAGCGGAAGTGCCCGTCGGTTTTGAGCAGCACGAATGGAGCCGGGTGCAAGGTTCGCGCCAGGCACGCGCCGTGCGGCCCCTCGGCGACCGCCTGGCGCACATCGTCGAACGTCACCGCGGCATCGCCAAGATGCTGCGCCAGTTCGAGCGTACGTGGATCTGCCAGGCGGGCACCCTGGGCGGCGGCAACCACTTCATTGAAATCTGCCTCGACGAGGAGCAGCGCGTGTGGATCATGCTGCATTCTGGCTCGCGCGGCATCGGCAACGTGATCGGCCGTTACTTTATCGCCGCCGCGCAGAAGGATATGCGGCGCCACCAACTGCAACTGCCGGACGCGGACCTGGCGTATGTCAGCGAAGGCTCCACGGTCTTCGACGACTACGTGGAAGCGGTGGACTGGGCGCAGGATTATGCGCTGCTCAACCGCAGCGAAATGATGCGCCGCGTGCTCGACGTGCTGGCGAAGTTTGCGCCGCCGTTCCGGCTCGACGGGGAGGCCATCAACTGCCACCACAACTACATTGCGCGCGAAACGCATGGCAATGAGGATTTGTATGTGACGCGCAAGGGCGCCATTTCGGCGCGGCAGGGAGAACTGGGCATCATCCCCGGCAGCATGGGAGCGCGCAGCTTCATCGTGCGTGGCAAGGGCAAGCCGGAATCGTTCTGTTCCTGCTCGCACGGGGCGGGACGCAGCATGAGCCGCAGCGAGGCGAAGCGCCGCTTCAACCGATTCGACCTGGCCGAGCAGACGGCCGGCATCGAGTGCCGCAAGGATGGCGGCGTGGTCGATGAAATTCCGGCCGCGTATAAAAATATCGACGCCGTCATGGCGCACCAGAGCGACCTGGTGGAAGTGGTGCATATTTTGCACCAGGTCGTCTGCATCAAGGGCTGAAAGGAGTGGCCATGAAGATCAAAGTGAAAATCCCGCCCAAGCCGCGCAACCCGCTGGTGGCGGCCGCCAGGCTGCGCGGCGGCGCCGGCGCGCATCAGTCGGAAGCGTCGCCGCGCGCGGCGCGCCGGGCCGGCAAGCACCGGCTGCAGCAACTGCTGGCGGGGCGTCTGAAGCCTGAGGATTAACGTGGTGATAGTTCGACGATGAAGTTCGGGTCAAAAGCGGGATTTTGCGGCGTGCCGCTGCGCGTCCTGTAGCCGCAGGGGTTGGCTACGACGCGGCACTGGCCGATGCGGTAATCGCGCGTGACGTGGAGGTGGCCATGCACCCACAGGTCCGCCTGCGCGGCCAGGTCGTCCAGGCGCGAAGCATAGGCGGGCGAACACGCTTCGCTGCCGTAGGCATCATCGACCGACAGCAGCGACGGCGCCATGTGGCTGATGACGACGGTGCGGCCCTCAAACGGCTGCGCCAGTTCGCGCGCCAGCCAGGCTTTTTGCTGCGCGTGGAACATGGCCGTGTCGGCCGCGCGCAGCTTGCGAAAGCCCATGTTGGCCAGGCGGATGCGCTTGTAGTCGTTCATGATGGCTTGCGCGTCGTGCATGGCCACTTGCCGCGTGTCGTCGCCCAGCAGGCGGAAATCCGTCCACAGGGTGGCGCCCAGGAAGCGCACCTGCTTGCCGGCCTGGTCGGTGATGACGTGGCTGTCGGCGTCGAGAAAATGCACGTTGTCCGTGGCGGCGCAGGCCGCGCGCAGCTCCTGGCGTACCTTGTCCAGATAGTGGCCATAGCCTTCGTGGTTGCCATGCACGTACAGCACCGGCAGGCCCGCAAACGTGCTGGCCGCCCAGGCGACGGCGCGGGTGCCCGTGTCGATGTCGCCGGCCAGGATCACGGCATCGGGACGGCTGAGCGCGAGGTCGCCTTGCGGCGCATCCTCGCGCCATAACTCATGGTGCAGGTCCGACAAAATCAATAAACGCATGCGGTATCCAGGCGATTGGCGGGTACGCCATCGTACCTGAAAAGCCTCACTCTTCCTCCAGCGCGGCGAAGCTGTGCGCCAGGTAGTCGATCAGCGCGCGCACGGCCGGCAGCAGGCCGCGCCGCGACGGGAAGACGGCGTGGATGATTTCGCGCTGCGGCCGCCACTGCGCCATCAGCGGCAGCAGGCTGCCGTTGGCTACCTGTTCGACGATCATCATGGTCGGCAGCTGCACCACGCCCACGCCGGCCACGGCCGCGTCGCGCAGGGTCAGCATGTCGCCCGTGACGAAGCGCGGCGTATGCCGCAACTGGGCGCGCGCGCCGTCCGGACCGTGCAAATCCCACTGATAGTGCTGTTGCGGCATGCCCAGGGCCAGGCTGGGCCAGTCGGCCAGGTCAGCCGGCGCAGTTGGCCTGGCGGCGTCGCCGAACAGCAGCGGGCTGCCCACCATGCACTGGCTGCGCTCGGCCAGCACGCGCAGCACCAGGTCACTGTCGGGCAGCGGCGGCGGACGCACGCGGATGGCCACGTCGATGCCTTCGGCCACCAGGTCAACGCGGCGGTTGCTCGCTTCAAGCAGCAGGGTCACTTGCGGATGCTCGCGCATGAAGCCGGCCAGCATGGGCGCGACCAGGGAGTGCAGCAGGGCGATGGGGCAGGACAGGCGCACCGTGCCGCGCGGCGCCGCCCGCGTCAGCTCGATCGCTTCCTGTGCCGCTTCCGCTTCCACCAGCATGGCCTTGCAATGCTCGTAAAACGTCTGGCCCACGTCGGTGACGGAGAAATGCCGCGTCGTGCGCTGCAGCAGGCGCACGCCCAGGCGCTCTTCCAGCAGCGCGATGCGCCGGCTGAGTTTGGACTTCGGCATGCCCAGCGCGCGCCCGGCCGGGGCGAAGCCGCCATGGTCGACCACCTGCACAAAGTAATACAAGTCATTCAGATCCTGCATGCCGCCTCCTTGATCGTTCTATTTTTGGGACGCTGATGGCGAATTTTACCGTCTACCGCCTCTATCGTTGCAAGCGTATTCTGACTCCATCGTAATGCAAACCCGAACAGGAGATCGAGATGAACACAGTCACAGGTATCTACAGCGCACCACGCCAGCACTGGGTCGGCGACGGTTTCCCCGTGCGCTCGATGTTTTCGTACACCGGCCATGGCAAGCAGCTGAGCCCCTTCCTGCTGCTCGACTATGCCGGCCCTGCGGAATTTGCGCCCGGTACGCGTCCGCCCGGCGTCGGTTCGCACCCGCACCGCGGCTTTGAAACGGTGACCATCGTCTACAAGGGCGAAGTGGCGCACCGCGATTCGACGGGTCAGGGCGGCGTGATCGGCCCCGGCGACGTGCAGTGGATGACGGCCGGCGCCGGCATCCTGCATGAAGAGTTTCACTCGCCTGCCTTCACGCAGTCGGGCGGCACGCTGGAAATGGTGCAGCTGTGGGTGAACCTGCCGGCGAAAAACAAGATGACGGCGCCCGGCTACCAGGCGATTAGCAGCGAGACGATTCCCACCGTGGCGCTGCCAGACGATGCCGGTTCCCTGCGCGTGATCGCCGGCGATTTCGATGGCCAGCATGGCCCGGCCCGCACGTTCTCGCCGATGCGGGTGTGGGACCTGCGCCTGGCGCAGGGCAAGCTGACGGAGCTGCCGGTGCACGCCGGCTGGAGCACGGCGCTGATCGTCCTGCACGGCACGGTGCTGGTGAATGGCGAGAGCGTGGTGCGCGAAGCGCAGATGGCGCTGTTCGAGCGCGACGGCGACAGCATCACCGTCGAGGCGAACAGCGACGCCGTGGTACTGCTGCTGAGCGGCGAGCCGATCGACGAAGCCATCGTCGGCCATGGTCCGTTCGTGATGAACACCGAAGCGGAAATCGCGCAGGCGTTTGAGGATTTCAACAGCGGCCGCTTCGCCCGCATCGCGAAGTAATTCATTTGTGCAGTACCCATGCCGCATCCCGCGGCATGGTTTTTCAGGAGACCACCATGAGCACCCCCGCCAACTTCCAAGGTTTGCCACCGATGATCGATCCCGACGACGCCGTCATGCTGCTGATCGACCACCAGAGCGGCTTGTTCCAGCTGGTGCGCGACATCGAGCAGCACGTGCTGCGTGGCCATGTCACGGCGCTGGCCAAGCTGTCGCGCCTGGCCAACATGCCGACTTTTACCACCGCTTCCGTGCCCGACGGCCCGAACGGCCCATTGATCCCGGAAATCCACCATTTCAACCCGGAAGCCGTCTACATCCCGCGCACGGGCCAGATCAATGCCTGGGACAATCCGGCCTGGGTCGAAGCCATTGAAAAGACGGGCCGCAAGACCCTGCTGATCGCCGGCACGCTCACCAGCGTGTGCATGGCTTTTCCCACCATCAGCGCGCTGGCGGCCGGCTACAAGGTGTTTGCCATCATCGACGCCTCGGGCAACTGGTCGAAGATGGCCACTGACATCACCGTGGCGCGCGTGACGCAGGCTGGCGCCGTGCCGATCGATACGTATGCCGTGCTGGCGGAAGTGATGAGCACCTGGAACCGCGCCGATGCGATGGAATTCGCCGCCATCATGACGGACCATATCGTGCCGCCGTACCGCGCGCTGATCGAAAGCTACGACAAGGCGCAGGGCGTGCAAAAGAATGGCCGCGAGACGAAGCTGGAAATTCTGGAAGCGGCTGCCAAGGCCTGATCACCTTACGGCGCCTCGTAGCGGGCGCGTATCGCCGCCAGCACGCCGCGCTGTTCCAGGTGCGTGATGGCGGCGTTCAGGCGCGCCAGGTCGTCGCTGCTGGTCGTGCGCGCATTGAGCATCAGGTGCACGGGGGCGCGCAGGACCAGGAAGGGCAGGGTGTTCAAGGCGACGCCCTGCAGGCGCGCTTCGTGGCGTACGGCCAGCACGTCGCCCAGCAGCAGGTCGGCGCGGCCCGCGTCGAGCATGCGGATGCCCTGCCGGAAGCTGCCGAAGGTATTCAGGCGGCCGGCCTTTTCCAGCGCCGGCCGGGCCGCCGCATACTGCGCGCCATACCAGCCCACTTTGGGCGCCAGCAAGGTCGACTTGCCGCGCGCCAGCTGGCCGAAGCTGCCGACATGGCGTTGCACGGCGTGCGTGCCGGCCTTGCCGAAGATGCCCACGGTTTCATCGCGGTAGCTCACGCTGAAACGCGCATACGCATGGCGCTCCGAGGTGTCGGAGGCGGCGGGCAGCAGGTCCAGTTCGCCTTTCTGGAACAGCAACTGGCGCCGCGCCGTGGGCAGTTCCGGCACGCTCAGCAAGGTGCAGCGCGCTTCCTTGAAAATGGCGCGCAGCAGCTCCAGGTCCAGCCCCGTATAGCTGCCTTGTGCATCGCGATACAGGTAGGGTGGCCATTGCTCAAGCGCCATCGTCATGCGGCAGGCCTGGGCGGGCAGGACGCTGCCGAGCAGCGTTGCCGCAAGCAGCAGGTGGCGCAAGCGCATGGAACATCTCCGCAGTGGTTCAGGGGTACTGTTTGCCAATTTGCCAGAATGGCCACGGAAGTCAAGCAGTGCATGGCTGGTTGCCGATATCAAATGGGCTATAGTGGCGGCGTGCCTTCATTCAAAGGAAATCCGCTTGACTCCCCCGCTCGAGATCGCCGCCAATGTCTTGATGACTGCTTCCATCATCCTGGCCGGACGCAATAATATTCATTCCTGGTGGATCGGCATCATCGGCTGCGTGCTGTTTGCCGTGCTGTTTTTCCAGGTTAATCTGTATGCCGACGTAATGCTGCAGCTGTTTTTCATCGTCACCTGCGTCATCGGCTGGCTGCAATGGCGGCGCGGCGCCGGCGGCAAACCGTTGCCGATCACGCGCACGGGCTGGCGCAGCCTGGCCTGGGTGGTGCCGGCCGGCATCGCCTCCGTGGTGATCTACGGCATGCTGCTGCACCGGTTTACGAATGCCTACGCGCCTTTCATCGATTCGGCAGTGTTGGTGTTCAGCATCATCGCGCAATTCTTGCTGATGAGCCGGCGCATCGAAACCTGGGCCTTCTGGCTGCTGGTCAACACGGTAGCCGTGCCGCTCTACTACAGCCGCGGGCTGCACCTGACGGCCGTGCTGTATGCGGCTTACTGGGTCAATGCCCTGATTTCCTGGTACTGGTGGGGTGTGCAGGCACGCCGCGCGGCGGCCGCGCCGCAGGCGATGGCCGACGCCTGATATTGCCAAACGCCAAGTCCTTATATTCAAATCGTATATACAATCAATTTTTAATTCGTTCACACCATAAAGACGCCGAGATATAGTGGCCTTTCCCCGCT
Source organism: Janthinobacterium sp. PSPC1-1 (assembly GCF_049897625.1). Classification (NCBI taxonomy): domain Bacteria; kingdom Pseudomonadati; phylum Pseudomonadota; class Betaproteobacteria; order Burkholderiales; family Oxalobacteraceae; genus Janthinobacterium; species Janthinobacterium sp. PSPC1-1. The sequence goes on from NZ_JAFCWP010000002.1 coordinate 635,941, forward strand.
TACCGGTGTCTTTTATGTTGCGCTTTAGTCTTTCTGCCTATTTTTATGCCGCCCCGCACCAGCTGACCATGCAATGCATGGCCCAGTCGATGCCGGTGCGTGCCCGTCCACGCATCCCGTAAGTCATTCCCATTCGTTTCGTTGTCGTTTGCCCGCTGGCCCACCCGGTCCGCGTGCCCCTGCTCGGCCTTTTATCGGAAAAAGGCTCAATCCCAATAAGAGGAAACCATGTTCAAACCACTCGCCATCAGTCTTGCCATTGCCGCCGCCTTTCCCTCCCTTGCCCACGCCGAAGAGGACATGCTGCGCGTTAACGTCACCGGCTCGAATATCCGCGTCAGCGAAAAGGAGGGCGCCAGCGCGGTGCAGGTCATCACGGCCAAGGAGTTGAAAGCCAGCGGCAAGACCAGCGTATCGGATGTGCTGCGTGCCATCTCAGCCAACAGCGGCAACAGCTACAACGAACAATATACGGGCAGTTTCTCGGCCGGCACTTCGGGCCTGTCGCTGCGCGGCATCGGCCAGCAAAACACCCTGATCCTGGTGAATGGCCGCCGCGTGGCCAGCTATGCCACGGCGCAGGATTTGCAGCAGACCTTCGTTGATCTGAACAGTTTGCCGATGGCGGCCGTGCAGCGTATCGAAGTGCTCAAGGATGGCGCTTCGTCCGTGTATGGCTCCGACGCCGTGGCCGGCGTGGTCAACATCATTCTGTACAAGGAATTCACGGGCACGGACATCACGGCGCAGTGGGGCGGCTCGACCGAAGGCACGGGCCAGCATGAAAAGAGCGCGGCGCTGCAAACGGGGTTTGGCAAGCTCGAGGAAGATGGCTACAGCGTGGTCTTCTCCGTCGATGCCCAGCAGCGCGACAAGCTGCAGCAAAGCGACGTTGCATGGCTGCGCGCTGCCGATTACCGCAAGCAGCAGCGGGGCAGCCTGGACTGGAACGTGACGAATTACGCGGGTGCCGATCCCACGCAGACCCTGGGTGGCGTGCGCGGGCCGCTGCAGCTGGTGCCGTACAGCGCCATCAATCCGGACGGCGTGGGGCAGGTGCTGGCCTATAATCCGTCGCCCTACGAAACCCTGATCCCTGGCATCCAGCGCATCCACTCCTCGCTGCGCGGCACCGTGAAACTGAACGCGGACACGGAGGCCTACGTCGACCTGCTGCACAGCTATTCGCGCGCCGACCAGACCTTCAGCGCGCCATTGACGGTAAGCAGCTCGCTGCGCGCGTGGAATAACGGCACCAAGCGGCTCGACACGATTCCCGTGGTGCTGCCCGTGGGCCATCCGAACAATCCGGGTGCGACGCCGCTGCCGTTCACGGCTACCCTGTTCGACCTGGGGCCGCGCCTGAAGCAGGACAAGGTGACGTTCTACCGCGCGCTGGCGGGAGTCAAAGGCACCCTGGCGGGCTGGGACTGGGATGCGGCCGTGGGCCACTCCAGCAGCAAGCTGGAAGAGACGGTGCAGAATTTCGTCAACCGCTACGAATTCCAGAAAGTGCTGGCCGATGGCAGCTACAATTTCTTTGACCAATCGCAAAACAGCGAAGCCGTGCGCAACCGCCTGCGCCTGTCGACCCTGCGCCCGGCCGAGTCGACGCTCGACACGCTCGACTTCTCTGCGGCCAAGGATATCTGGAGCTTGCCGGCGGGCCCGCTGGGCTTTGCCGCCGGCTTTCAATGGCGCCGCGAAAAGATGGATTCGCAAACCTCGACGGCCGTGCTGTCCGGCACGGAACTGCGTCCGGCGCTCAATATCATCGAGGGTTCGCGCAGTGTGTCGGCGCTGTTCGCCGAATTCAATGTGCCCGTGGTGAAAAACCTGTCCGTCAACGTGGCGGGACGCGCCGACCATTACAGCGATTTCGGCAATGCATTTTCGCCGAAGGCCAGCGCGCGTTACCAGGCGGCGCCATGGCTGCTCTTGCGCGGCACCGTCTCGCGCGCCTTCCGTGCGCCGTCGCTGCCGGAAATCACCGACAGCACGGCTGTCAGCTATGCCGGCGTGATCGATCCGCGCGACCCGTTGACGCCGACGCTGTCGCGCGGCGTGACGGTTATCACCATCGCCAATCCGGCGCTGCGCCCCGAGCGCTCGAAAAACCTGAATCTGGGCGTGGTGGTCTCGCCTACCAGCAGCTCGAGCATCGGCCTCGATTATTACCGCATTCGGCAGGAAGGCGTGATCGGCACGGAAAGCGCCACCACCACCCTGGGCAATGAATTGACGTCGCCGGAAAAGGTCGCGCGCGGCGCCGACGGACGCATCACGACCCTGTACCGCCAGTTCCGCAACCAGGGCCAGCGCGATGTGTCGGGCATCGATCTCGACCTGCGCCAGCGCTTCGTCGACCAGGACTGGGGCAAACTGACCCTGGCCGGCCAGCTGAGCCGCGTGCTGCGCTTTGCCGAGCCGCTGTCCGATGGCGCGCCGCTGACGAACGGTGCCGGCACCAATTACTTCGGTTCCATCCCGAAATGGCGCGGCGTTACCTCGGCCACCTGGGAGCAGGGCAAATGGTCGTCCACCCTGACCTGGAACTATGTGGGCAGCTATGCGCAAAACACGCATCTCGATGAATCTGTGGCCGCCTTCAGCACCTTCGACGTGACCACCAGCTGGCAGGTGACACCCAGGGCGAACGTCACTTTCATCGTGCAAAACCTGGCCAACAAACGTGCGCCGTGGGATTACTCAGCCTCGGGCTTCGACTATACGCAGGCCGATCCGCGTGGACGCTTTGCATCGCTGAAGCTGAACTACAAGTTCTAGTGATCGGTTGACACCTGCCGCTGGCCCGTCTGTTCCTGCAGACGCTGGCGGTAGGCGCTGGGCGTGACGCCCATGCGTTCGCGAAAGGCGGTGGCGAAGTTGCCCGGGTTGTGAAAGCCGATCAGCAGGGCGACATCCTGTACGTCGATGTCTGTCTGCTGCAGCAATGCCACGCCGCGGGCGATGCGCGCTTCGCGGATGAAGGCAAACACCGTCATGCCCGTTTGTTCGCGGAACATCAGGGTCAGCTTTTCGCGGTAGGTGCCCACGCTGCGGGCGATCTCGGACAGGTTGGGCAGGCTGCCCAGGTTGTCGAGAATGAGCTGTTTGACCGCATTGACGAACACCAGGTCGGGATGCTGCTGGCGCTCGCTGGCCGGGACCGCGATGGGTAAGGTGCTGTTGCTTTTACGCATCAACCCCAGGTGGATATGAATGCGCGCGGCCAGTTCTTCCGGCGTGAACGGCTTCGAAATGTAGTCGACACCGCCCACCTGCAAGCCCATGATGCGTTCCTTGGCGGCATCAGCGCCGCTGAGAAAGATGACGGGTATCTGTTCCGTTTCGGGATTGGCCTTGAGCAATCGGCATGCCGTGTAGCCATCCATCTCGGGCATGCGCACGTCGAGCAGGATCAGGTCGGGCAGCGTGGCCAGTGCCAGCTGGTAGCCCTGGTAGCCGTTGAACGCGATGCTGAAACGGTAGGGCTGCTCGCTGAGCAGCTCCATCAGCATGCGTTGCTCGAACGCGGAATCGTCCACGATCAAGATGTTTTTTTTGACGGTTTCGCTGGTCAATGGCATGGCATGGATGACTTAACCAAAAAGCAAGTGTGGCTTATTATGCCTCGCTTTTTCTTTTATTTTCTGCTTTTCTCGTGTTTCAAAAGAGGTTTCTCCGCCAGAAGAAGCGGCGATTTCCCAGATCGCTAATAATTCACCCATGCATTGACTTAAAGCAATGTCGATTATTAAAAAATCTGTTTTGCAAATGCGGCAAAAAACCGACGCCCTCAGGTTCCTGGCTCTCGGCGCTGATATTTTGTTGTCCTGGTTTGCGTGCCCCAAAAAACGCCGGCAATACCGTGACTATCCTCGACGTCCTTCATATTGACGGGCTCATTAATGATGTTTCATCATCAGGAGGTATCATGTTGCGAGTTATTTTCCCCCGCTTTATCGTTGCCGCCAGCGTCGCTGTTGCCAGCACTGCACTCGTGCCCGGCGTCGCCGACGCGGCCGTGTATCTGAACGGCAGCAACACCGCAACCTTTGACGTCACCCTGAAAATCATCGCCAATTGCACCATTGCGGCGGCCAATCTCGACTTTGGCCAAAGCCAGGGTGTATTGGCTACTGCCGTGAACGTCAATACGACCGTGAGTGTGACCTGCACCAATACCACCCCGTATAACGTGGGTCTGACGGCGGGCACGGGCACGGGTTCGACCGGCACCACGCGCTACCTGAGCGGCACCGGCGGCAACCTTGGGACGGTCCAATTCAATTTGTACCAGACGGCCGGCAGCACCTTGTGGGGCGATACGCAGGGAACGAATACCGTCGGCGGCACGGGCAACGGCTCATCGCAGCCGATCACGGTGTACGGCAATATTCCGCCGCAAGCGACACCGGCGCCCGATACCTATAAGTCGACCATCACGGCCACTGTTTACTTTTAAGCCAGGCGCTGCGTGAAGGCCGGTTCGACTTCTCTGATGAAAAGCGTGCTGGCGCTGCTGGCCTGCTGCGCGGCGGGCGTGCAGGGCGCCAATCTGCAGATTTCGCCGGTGACGCTGACCCTGCGCGCAGCACAGAGCGCGGTCGCGATCAACCTCCAAAACCTGGGCGACCAGCCCATGTATGGGCAGGTGCGCGTGTTCGCCTGGGACCAGCGCGATGGCGAGGAAGTACTGGCGCCCACGCAGGAACTGGTGGCCAGTCCGCCGATCGTGGAAATTGCTGCCAACAGCCGCCAGGCCATCCGCCTCGTGCGTGCCCAGGCTGGTCCTGTCGCGCAGGAAAAGACATATCGCGTGCTCATCGATGAAGTCAGCCGCGACGATGACCTGGGCCGCAGCGGCATCGATATCCGCCTGCGCTACTCGGTGCCCGTGTTCGTGCTGCCGACCGGTGCGCCGGACAAGGAAATGCTCGATTGGCACGTCTTTCGCGAGCGGGGCGAATGGATGTTGCGTATCAAGAACAGCGGCAACGGCCATGCGCAGATCGGTGCGATGACGTTCACGAACCTGGCGGGTAAAAAGTTTGTCATCAGCAAGGGGCTGTTTGGTTATGTCCTGGCGGCACGCATGCGCGTATGGCGCTTGCCCGTTGCCAGGGAGGCCGAACTGGATGGGCCGTTGAGTATTGCAGTCAATGTGAATGCAAAGGCGCTCGTTGCCACGAATTCGACACCTTGAACATGGCCGCCATGGCGGGCGAGCTTGTCGCGCGCCCTTGGCATGGGCGCAACCGGGTCAAACCATGAAACGCGCACTGAGCTGGCGGACCTGCTGGACCTTGCTGCTGCTGGCCATGGCATCACTGGCCAGGGCCGATGGATCGGCCGCCGTGACGGGCGCCGACCCGGGGCCGGCCAGCTTGCCCAGCGATCCGATGGCACCGAATGAACTGTATCTGGAGGTAACCGTGAATGCTGTCTCAACCGGGTTGATCTTGCGTTTTACCCAGGTGGGTAAAGCCTTGCGCAGCAGTGTGGCGAACTTGCAGCAGCTTGGGCTGGACCCGGCGCGCCTGGGCGCGCCCGCTCGGGCTGACGTGGCGCTCGATGCGATTCCCGGACTCAGCTATGACTATGATGTGGCGCGCCAGAGCGTGTCGCTACAGGTGGCGGACGACTTGCGCTCGCCGTACCGTCTCAACGCGCGCCTGACGGCGCAGACACCGCCGTCGCGCGTCACGCCCGGCGCCGTCCTCAATTACGAAGCCTATGCGGAACTCGGCCAGACGCGGCGCGCCGCCATCTTCAACGATTTGCGTTATTTCAATGACGGCGGCGTTTTCAGCAATACTGGCACCTTGAACCTGGGATCCGACCAGCGCAAGTACATGCGCTTTGACACCTTCTGGAGCCACGCCGACCCCGAGACCCTGAAAACGTGGCAAGTGGGCGACCTGATTTCCTCCTCGCTCAGCTGGAGCCGCGCCGTGCGCGTCGGCGGTGTGCAGTGGCGCAAGAATTTCCAGCTACGCCCCGACCTGCTGACCTTTCCCGTCGCCTCCGTCGATGGCACGGCGCTGGTGCCTTCGTCGCTGAGCCTGTACGTCAATGGCGTGCAGCAATTTGCTGCCAGCGTGCCCAGCGGTCCGTTTGTGCTGAACCAGGTGGCTAGCATCAATGGCGCCGGGCAAGCCACCCTCATCACGCGCGATGCCCTGGGGCGTAGCGTGACGACCGTGCTGCCCCTGTATGTCGATACGCGCATGCTCGCCAGAGGCTTGAGCGATTACTCGGTCGAGGCGGGCGCCGTGCGGCGCGAGTATGGCCGCCGCCTGTTCGGTTACGAACGGCAACTGGTCGCCAGCGCTTCCGGCCGCCATGGCGTCAGCGACAACTTCACCATCGAGGGCCACGCGGAACTGGCCGCCGGCCTGTATCAGGCCGGGGCGGGCGCGCTGCTGCGGCTGGGCCAGGCCGGTGTGCTGAGCGGCTCGCTGTCGGCCAGCGCCGGCCAGTACCGCGGCGCGCAGCTGGGTGCCGGTTACCAGTACATGGGGCCGCGCTTCAGCGTCGATGTGCAAAGCGTGCGTGCCAGCGCCGGTTTTGGCGACCTGGCCTCGCGCGATGGCAGTGCCGTGGTGCGCGCGGCGGATAGATTCACCGTCAGCTTGCCATTGCCCACAGGAAGCAGCATCAGCAGCAGCTATATCAGTTACCGCATGCCCGGCGCGCCACCGTCGAAACTGGCCACGATGGGCTTTTCGGCCATCCTGTTTCACGGCCTGTTCTTCAACGCCAGCTTGTTCCAGGACTTGCGGCAACGCGAGAAGCGGGGGTTTTATGTTGGCCTGAGCATGGCCTTCGACAACAATCTGGCCATCAGCACGAGCAGCAGTCGGCAAAATGGCGAGAGCGGCCGCAGTGTCAGCGCGCAGCGCGCGGCGGACTTTGGCGGCGGCTTCGGCTGGAACTTGCAGGCTGGCACGGTGGGCGGCAATACCTACCGGCAGGCGCAAGTGGAATACCTGGGTAATGACGGCCGCGTGAGCGCGCGCACGCAAAGCAGCGGCATGGGCAATGTTTCCTCGCTGGGCGCGGCCGGTGCGCTGGTGCTGATGGATGGTCATGTCGAGGCGGCGCGCCAGGTAGGCAACGGTTTTGCACTAGTATCGACGGGGGGCGTGGGCAATATTCCTGTGTTGCATGAGAACCGCCAGATTGGCGTGACGGGCAATAGCGGTTATCTGCTCGTGCCGAATTTGAATCCTTATGGCAATAACCAGATCAGCATCGCCACGGAGGAACTCGACGTCGATGCGCGCGTCCCGATGATGAATATCAATGTCGTGCCGCAACAGCTGGCCGGCGTGCTGGCCGCCTTTCCCATCGAACGCTACAGCGCGGCCACCGTCATCGTGCAAGGCGCCGATGGCAAGCCGCTAGCCATGGGCTTGCCCGTGCTGCATGTGCAAAGCGGCAAGCAGACGGTGGTGGGATTTGACGGCATCGTTTTCGTCGACGATCTGCAGGAGCAGAATCAGTTGCAAGTCGGCGAGGGCGACAGCGCGTGCACAGTGCGTTTTGCCTATGTGCGTCCGGCGGCGGGCGGCTTGCCCGTGATCGGCCCGTTGCGCTGCGCTGCCCCTGCCGTCGGCGCCGGAGGAGGCCGCTGATGCGCCGCCTGCTGCTATGGCTGACCCTGTTGCTGGGCTGTGCCTGGGGCGGTACGGCGCAGGCCGATACCTGCTCGGTCAGCATGACGAATATCGATTTCGGCGCCGTCAGCCCCATTTCCGGCACCGATTACGTGGCGCAGGCAACGGGCACCTTCAACTGCGTGTTTTCGTCACTGAACCTGGGGCAGTTGCTTACGCCGAACGCGCAAGTTTGCATCTCGCTGGGGCTGGGCACGAATTCTACCTCGGCCTTGCCGCGCAAGCTGGGCAACGGCAGCAACCGCATCGAGTACAACGTGTATGTGGACAGTTCGTATGCCACGGCGAAGATATGGGGCGGCGCCGGCGTGACTGGCGCGCCAGCGACCTTTGGCATGATTCTGTCGGCCGGCTTGCTGGCGCCGCCCGGCACGTATTCGACGACGTTCACCGTGTACGCGAAGATCCCTGCCGGTACCGCCCTGGCGGCCGTACCCACGGTGGGCAACGCGAATACCGTGTATACCTCGAGCTTTGCCGGGCAGGGCACGTATACCTACACCACGTATGGCCTCGTCAACCTGCAGGGTTGCACAGCCAGCAGCGGCAGCTTCGGTTTTACGGTGAATGCCACGGCCGTCAACGACTGCACCATCACCGCCACACCGATGGCGTTTGCGAACGCCTCCATCTTGACGGGCAACTTGCGCAGCACCAGCACCTTGTCGGTGCGCTGCGTCAATAACAATGCCTACCAGATTGCCCTGAACGGCGGCAGCGTGGCGCTCAATGTGGCCAACCGCCAAATGAAGAATACGGTGACGACGGACAAGGTCAGTTACCTGTTGTCCGCCACGCTCGATGGTGCGCCGTGGGGCGATGGCACGGCAGGCACCAGCATGGTGACCGGAACGGGCACGGGCGTCAGCGTGCCGCTGACGATTTACGGCCGCGTGCCGGCGCAGAATTCGCCGCGCCCCGGCGACTACAAGGACACGGTGACGGCAACGATTTATTTTTAGAACGTGACAGTCACGAGGCCGGCGCCTGATGGTGTTGTCTGCTGGAGCAGCAGATACGGCGTGTTGTGCTGGCAGCGCACCTGGGCGTTGTTGCGTTGCGCAACGATGGTGCACGCTTCCTGGACGACGAAGGTGGCCTGGAGCGAAGCGGAAGACATGGTACCGGCGGTGGTGGTCTGGCAAAGGGTCAGGGCGAGCAGGGCGGGCAGTACGGCAAGCTTCAAAGGGGGCATCGTGAATGTATCGCGTGAAAAGCGGGCGTGGGCAGCAGCGCTGGAAGGCGTGGCTGACACCATTTTTCGCACCGGGATTGGGAGAGCAGAACCAGCCATGATTGTACTTGAACGAGGAAAGTGTGAGTTTTTGCGTATTTTCAAGCCGCTACCGTGGTGCGCAGGTCACTTGCAAAGTAATAGTAACTAAGTTTCCGTGTTGCAACTGAAATATTTTTGATTGTTGTGTTGAATCAACGTGAGGAGATGGTCGTGAAACATACCAACTTTAATAATTTGCCTTGCCCGATTGCCCGCAGCCTGGGCAAGGTGGGCGAATGGTGGAGCATCCTCATCCTGCGCGAAGCGTTTTATGGCAAGACGCGCTTCGACGAATTTGAAAAAAGCCTCAAGATCGCCCCCACCATCCTGACGCGCCGCCTGGCGGACCTGGTGGAGGGCGGCTTGATGACGCGCCGCCTGTATTGCGCCAAGCCGCCCCGTTACGACTATGTGCTGAGCAAGTCCGGGCGCGCCTTCAAGCCCGTCTTGCTGGCCTTTATCGCCTGGGGCAATGAAAACTTCGCGCCGGAAGGCGCCAGCCTCGTCATCGCCAGCCGCGACACGGGCCTGGCTGCCGATCCCGTGCTGGTCGACGCCATGACGGGCTTGCCCATCAATGATGAGTACTACGCGTTCGCGCCGGGGCCGGCCGCCAGCGACAGCATGCGCAGCATCATCTTCGATGCGGAAAAAAGCAGCGGCATCGCACCCAAGCCGAAGCCAGCGCCCGCCAACCGGGGCTGGGTGGCGGAAGGCCATCTGGCGTGAGGGTGTGACGGCGGGCGAGATCCGCGCCCAGCGTCAACCATGGCCGTGCGCGCGGCCTGTGCCAGGAGATGCTGCACGGGGGCGCGCTACAATGGCGCTCCATGCTGACCATTCTCGCCATCACGTCTCCCTTCTTCGCCCTGGTGCTGTGCGGCTACCTGGCCGTGCGGCGCACGCTGCTGCCGCTGGCCGCCATCGGCGGCTTGAACAGTTTTGTCCTGTACTTCGCACTGCCCTGCATGCTGTACCGCTTCGGCGCCGCCACGCCCATCGCGCAGCTGCTCGACGCCAGCGTGTTCGGCGTCTACCTGCTATGCGCGCTGATCATGGTGGGTGTCACCACGGCCATGACGCTGAGCCACCGCATCGACTGGAACAACGCCGCCTTCGGTGCGCTGGTGGCGGCCTTCCCGAACACGGGCTTCATGGGCGTACCCCTGCTATTGACCTTGCTCGGGCCCCGTTCCTCGGGCCCCGTCATCGTCACCATCGTCGTCGACCTGTTGATTACCAGTTCGCTGTGCATCGCCCTGTCGCGCATCGGTAGCGGCGGCGCGCACGGCAGCCGTGCCGCCGTCATCAACGCCATGAAGGGCATGGCGGGCAACCCCATGCCATGGGCGATCGTGCTGGGTGCCTTGACGTCGTGGCAGGCACTGGCCTTGCCGAAGCCTTTGACGCAGACGGTGGGCCTGCTGGCCGACGCCGCCTCGCCGGTGGCCCTGTTTACCATCGGCGCCGTGCTGGCCCGTTCGCAGATGAGCACGAACGACCCGGCGCCGATGAAAGAGTATGTGCCCGTGGCGCTGAAAAAACTGCTGCTGCATCCGCTGCTGGTGTGGGGCATCGGCCACGCGGCCATCTGGCTCGGCGCGCCGCTCGATCCGTTCGCGCTCACCTGCATGGTGCTGGTGGCTTGCCTGCCCAGCGCCAGCAACGTCTCGCTGCTGTCGGAACGTTTTGGGGCAAACACGGCGCGCATCGCCCGCATCATTTTAGTGTCGACGGCGCTGTCGTTTTTGACGTTTTCGGCGGCCGTCAGCTGGCTGGCTTGACGTTGGCGGCGATCAGCGCGCCCAAGGCCTGCGCCGCGCCGGGTTGATGCTCCAGCGCCAGGCCGTGTGCCATGCGGGCCTGGTCTTGCAGGCTGCGGTTCTGCCCCAGCTTCCATTTTCCCGTGATGCGCGTGAGGGGGATTTCGATGCCGACGATGGCTTTCAACAGCTTGTCGATATAGTCGGCCGGCGCATCGCTCACCCGCCACGGCGCGGCTTGATCTGCCTCATGGCGCGCCGTCAGCCGCTCCACCAATCCCAGCAGCCATGCCGCGTCGTCGATGGCGCGCAGGGGACCGTGCGCGTGCACCACCGCATAGTTGAAGGTGGGGACTTCCTTGCCGCTGCGCTGCTTTTCCAGATACCAGGCGGGCGTGATGTAGGCGTGCGGCCCCTGGAAGATCACCATGCAGTCATCGTCCCCGCCGGCCGCGCGCCACAGCGGGTTGGCGCGCGCCACGTGGGCGCGCAGGATGCCGAATGGGGCGTCAAGCGTGGGCGCGGCGATCTCGAACGGCAGATGGTCGGCGCACAGGCCATCGGCGCCGTGGCGCACCAGCGCGCCCAGCGGATGCGCGTCGATCAGGCCATGCAGCACGTCGAGGCGTTCTTCGCGGAAGCTGGCGGGCGTGTACATCTAGGCGACCCCTTCCACGACCACGTCGGCCGTCAGCGAATTGGCGATGTAGCAGCGCTCGTGCGCGTCGTGGTGCAGGCTGGCCAATGCCTCGGGCGTGGGCGATGTTCCCGCGAAGGAGATGCGTGGGTGCAGCACGATACGCGTCATGGCCGGGCGGCCCGCAGCATTTTTTCCCAGCTCGCCGACGGCCTCGTCGCGGTAGTCGTCGATGACGTAGCCGCGCTGCGCTGCCAGCGACAGGAAGAACAGCATGTGGCAGCTCGACGTGGCGGCCACCAGCGCTTCTTCCGGATCGATATTTTCCGCCACGGACATGGGCAGCGGCACGGACAGGGGCGACGACGAGGCGGGCACGCGCAAGCCGCCGTCGAACTGCCATGCATGGCCACGGCTGTAGCGCTGGCCGGCGAAATCCTGGCCGTCGCGCTGCCAGGCCACGGTGGCGAAAAACTGATGCATGGGTGCTCCACGGGAGTAAGAGGGATGCGTCATCTTAGCGCCAGTCTTGGCTATTTAAAACAGCCAATAAGTGCTATCTTGAAGCTACCAATTTGAAGATGCCCCATGCCCATGTCTGCCACGCACCTGAACCAGATCATCGCCGCCTTGCCGCTGCAGCGCGGCGCCACCGAGCCGCTGTTTCGCCAGCTGTATGCGGCCATCAAGGCCGCCATCCTCGATGGCCGCATGAGTCCCGGCATGCAGTTGCCGCCCACGCGCGACTTTTGCCGCCTGCTGGCCGTGTCGCGCCAGACGGTGCTCAATGCGTATGCGCTGCTGGTGGCCGAAGGCTATCTCGATGGCGCCGTGGGGCGCGGCACCTTTGTCAGTCGCGACGTTCCCTTGTCCGTACCCATGGCCGCGCCGGCCGGCAAGATGGATGCGCCTGGCCTGCTGCGGCCGCTGTCGGCACGCGGGCAGGGCGTGGTGGCGGCCATGCGCCAGGTGGCGTTCCACCGGGGCCCGCTGCGCGCTTTCCGCGTCGGCATGCCGCGCATCGACCACTTCCCGTTCGACGTGTGGAACCGCCTGGAAGCGCGGCGCTGGCGCCGCCCCGACCACCAGTTCGGCTACAGCGACCCGGCCGGCTACCTGCCGCTGCGCGAGCTGCTGTGCGTGTACCTGAAGGCCTCGCGCGGCGTCCAGTGCACGCCGCAGCAGATCGTCATCACCTCCGGTTCGCAGCAGGCGCTGTTCATGCTCTCGACTATCTTGCTGGCACCGGGCGACGCGGCCTGGATGGAGTCTCCCGGCTACCGGGGCGCCAGCGGTCCGTTGCGCGCGGCCGGCGCGCGCGTGTTTCCCGTTCCCGTCGATGCGCAGGGACTGGACGTGGTGTATGGCGTGGCGCACTGTCCGCAGGCGAAGCTGGCCTACGTGACGCCATCGCACCAGATGCCGCTGGGCGTGAGCATGAGCCTGCCTCGCCGCCTGGCCCTGCTGGCCTGGGCCGCACACAACAAGGCGTGGCTGGTGGAAGACGATTACGACAGCGAATACCGCTACGCGGGCGCGCCGCTGGCGTCCCTGCAAAGCCTGGACCGCGATGGCTGCGTGGTCTACGTGGGTACCTTGTCGAAAGTGCTGTTCCCCGGCCTGCGCCTCGGTTATATGGTGGCGCCGCCCGCGCTGGCCGAGGCGCTGGTGCAGGCCAAGGCCGTGATGGACCGCCACACGGCCATCGTGCCGCAGATGGCGCTGGCCGACTTCATCGCCGAGGGCCACTTTGGCCGGCATATCCGCCGCACGCGCGACAGCAATGCCGAACGGCGCGACCAGCTGGTGCGCGGCTTGGCGCGCGAACTCGACGATCAGCTCGTGTGCGGCCCGGCCGACAGCGGCCTGGAACTGTGCGCGTACTTTCGCGCTGGCCATGATGAAGAAACGGTGTCGCGCGCGGGACTGGAACGGGGCATCGAACTGCGTCCGCTGGGGCACTATGCCGACCCTGACGCCGGTGCCGCCTGCGCCACGCCGCCCGGGCTGTTACTGGGCTTTGCCGCCATTCCCCCGGCAGAGATGCAGCACGGCCTGCTGGAACTGGGGCGCCTCTTGCGCGGCCGATAAACTATACTGGTGCTTGCCCGCACATGAAGAACACGACCATGACTACCATCCGCTGCTCCTGGGCCAATCCGGCCAATCCCCGCTACCTTGACTACCACGATACGGAGTGGGGTGTGCCCTGTCACGACGAGCGCCGGCTGTTCGAGATGCTGAACCTGGAAGGCGCGCAGGCTGGCCTGAGCTGGGAAACCATCCTGAACAAGCGCGACACCTACCGTGCAGCATTTGATGGCTGGGATGCGGAAAAGATCGCCGCGTATGGTCCGGACAAGGTGGCGCAGCTGCTGGCGGACCCCGGCATCGTGCGCAACCGCCTGAAGGTGGCGGCGGCCATCACGAACGCACAGGCCTACCTGCGCCTGCGCGCGCAAGGCCAGACCCTGGACAGCTTTTTGTGGGCGTATGTCGATGGCCAGCCCATCGTCAACAGCTGGCAACCGGGCGAATTCCCTGCCAAGACGGCCTTGTCCGACACATTGTCGAAAGACTTGCTCAAGCTGGGCTTCAAGTTCGTCGGCTCGACCATCGTCTACGCCTACATGCAGGGCATCGGCATGGTCAACGACCATGCGCCGACCTGCTTTTGCCGCGCGGGGCATTGATGCGCCGCGCGCTGGTCCTGCTCGACACCGATTTTGACAGCGCTCGCTTTGGGGCAGCCTGTGCGGCGCATGGCGGGCGGCGCCTGCATTACGTCGCGCTGGCGCCGCGTCCCGTCGATGCCAGCCACTTGCCCGAGCAGTGGCGCACACAGTGGCCGCTTTGCGTGCCGGGCCTGCACCGCATGGTCTCGCACGATGGCCTCGTCACGCTCGATGTGCTGATCGGCGAGCCCGATGCCTGCCTGGCGCAATTGTCGGCACGCATCGATGAAGTGCTGCTAGCCTGGGTACCCGCCGCCGTGGCGGTGCTGGCGCGCCTGATGGTCGATGGCGGCCAGCTGCATGCGGTGCACCTGGACGAGGCGCAGCGCGCGGAGTTGCAAAAGAATGGTTTTGTTTTCGACGAGAGCCGATCGCGCGCCGTGTTTTATGCGCGGCGCGCAGAACACGTGGCTGCCGTGGCGCCCGAACGGCGCGCCATCGTCATCGGCGCGGGCGTGGCCGGCGCGGCCGCCTGCGAACGGCTGGCCGCGCGCGGCTGGAAGGTGACCCTGATCGAGCGCCACGCGCAGCCGGCCAGTGAGGCGTCGGGCAACCTGGCCGGCATCTTCATGCCGCTGATGTCGAAGGATGACAATATCCCCACGCGGCTGGTGCGCGCCGCCTACCTGTATTCGCTGAATCGCTGGAAAGACCTGGGCGGCATCGGCGCCGCCATCGAGGGTGTGCAGAGCGGCGTGCTGCACCTGGCGCGCGACGGCGCGCATGCGCAGGTGCAGCGGCAGATCGCCGCCAGCGGCCTGTATCCGCGCGAATTCGCCCGCTGGCTGGAAGCGCCCGAGGCGAGCGCCATGCTGGGCGCACCGGCGCCCGATGGCGGCTGGTGGTTCGCACAGGGTGGCTGGGCGCGCCCGTCTTCCGTCTGCGCGGCCATGCTGGACGCTTGCGGCGGCTTGCTCACGCGGTGCTTTTCCAGCAGCGCCCTGCGACTGGAGCGTGGCGATCAGGAGTGGCTGGTGCGCGATGCGGACGGCGCCCTGATCGCGGCGGCGCCCAACGTCATCCTGGCGGCGGGCACGGGTGCCGTCGATTTTGAGCAGGCGGCCGGCCTGCCGCTGGATGCCGTGCGCGGCCAGGTCACGCACCTGGCCGAAGGCAGTCTGCCCTCCTTGCCGTTCGTCGTCTGCCGCGAAGCCTACATGACGCCGGCATACCAGGGCGTCGTGTGTGTGGGCGCGACCTATGCTGCCGATGCAGACAGCAGCCTGCGCATGGATAGTCAGCACGACAATATCGCGAAGATCGCCGACATCCTTGATGTGGCTCCGTTCGACGCGCCGCTGGCCGGGCGCACGGGCTTTCGCTGCATGGCGCCGGACCGCCTGCCGCTGGCGGGCGCCTTGCCCGATCCCGGCGTGCCAGGCCGCTGCGAGCGCCTGCGCGACGTGCCGCGCTGGCCCGGCCTGTTTGGCTTGCTGGGGTACGCTTCGCGCGGCCTTATCTGGGCGCCGCTGGCGGCCGAGCTGCTGGCTTGCCAGCTGGAGGGGGAGCCGTTGCCGCTGGAGCGCCAACTGGCAGAGGCGCTTGATCCTGCCCGTTTCTTGCTGCGCGAGCGCCGCCGGAACGCCTGAAAAAGCCCATGGCGTTGTTGTCGTGCCTCGCCGTACATTCGTACTGTCTTCGGCACTCCGCCTAGCCCTGGGCATTTTCAGACGCTCCACACCTCGATTCTCCCATATACGTTTTTCAGCTTTCCAAACTCTTTTTAATTTGTTTTCCGAACAACATAAGTTCGCTACAGTGGACTCGTGCTGGTTTTTGACGACGGAATAAAGAGGTGGAACGATGGCTGCTGCAGAACTGATTTTCGACCCCCGCGCCGCGCACGGCGAGGCGGCCTTTGACGAAGTACTCCATCTCGCGCGCGCCCAGGCGCAGGCGCAGGGCTTGCCGTATGCGGGCATCGTTAGCGCGCAGGATGCATGGCAGCTGGTGCAGGCTGGCAAAGCCGTGCTGGTCGACGTGCGCACCAACGAGGAACGCACTTTCGTCGGCTACGTGCCCGCCTCGCTGCACGTGGCGTGGGCCACCGGCACGGCCATGAACCGCAATCCCCGTTTTACGCGCGAACTGGAAGCGAAGGCGGGCGGCAAGGATGCCGTCGTGGTGCTGCTGTGCCGCAGTGGCAAGCGCTCGGCCCTGGCCGCAGAAGCGGCCGCCAAGGTCGGTTTCACGCACGTCTTCAATATCGCGCAAGGCTTCGAGGGCGACCTCGACGCGCAGCAACAGCGTGGCCATAGCGGCGGCTGGCGCTGGCATGCGCTGCCCTGGCTGCAAGATTAAATCTCTTTCCGGGACCACCATGAACCAGCGAGCCATTCCCCCCGCCTCCCTTGCCGCGCAGCCGCAATGGGAACTGCGCCAGATCGTCGATGAATTGCGCGCCGTGCGCGCACAGTGGCGCGAAGGATTGGCCAGCAACCAGGAGTGTGGCGCGCGCGAATTCCCGTCGCGCCAGCACTTGCGCGACATCATCAAAGCCTTGTGCGCGGCCCTGTTCCCCATGCGCCTGGGCCCCCTCGACCTGCAGCAGGAGAGCGAGGATTTCTTTGTCGGCCACACGCTCGACACGACCTTGACAGGCCTGCACGAACAGGTGCGGCGCGAACTCAGTTACCAGGCGCGCCAGCACGGCTTGCAGCAGACGGTCTCCATCGAACAGCAGGCGCTGGCCATCGTGCAGCGCTTCGCCCGCGCGCTGCCGCGCATCCGCGCCCAGCTCGACACGGACGTGGCGGCCGCCTTCCATGGCGACCCGGCCGCGCACAGCGTCGATGAAGTGCTGTTGTGCTATCCGGGCATCCTGGCCATCATCCATTACCGCCTGGCGCATACCCTGTATGCACTGGGCGCGCCGCTGGTGGCGCGCATCATCGCCGAAGTGGCCCATTCGCAGACGGGCATCGACATCCACCCGGGCGCCAATATCGGCAGCAGCTTTTTCATCGACCATGGCACGGGTGTGGTGATCGGCGAGACGGCCATCATCGGCGAACGGGTGCGCATTTATCAAGCCGTCACCCTGGGCGCCAAGCGCTTTCCCGCCGGCGCCGACGGTGTGCTGAAAAAGGGATTGGCGCGCCACCCCATCGTGCAGGACGACGTGGTCATCTACGCGGGTGCGACGATCCTGGGACGGGTGACCATCGGCCAGGGTTCCGTCATCGGCGGCAATGTCTGGCTGACCCGCAGCGTGGCGCCCGGCAGCCATGTCACGCAAGCGCACAACCAGCAGGAGGCAGCCGATTTGCCGGCGCCATCGCACCCCGCTTTTGCCCACCACCCATGAGGACAGCATGTTGATCAAACAGTTTGGACTGGCCGTGCGCCAGTTGCGCGAAGGGCATGGCTGGTCGCAGGAGCGGCTGGCCGAAGCGGCCGACTTGAACCGCTCCTTCATCGGCGAAATCGAACGGGGTGCCGCCACGCCGTCGCTGCTGACGGTGGAAAAGCTGGCCGTCGCGCTGGGCGTCGGCCTGGCGGGATTGATGGCCCGCTGCGAGCCGGAGCTGGTCGATTAAAACGCCACGATGATGGCGATAGCATGTTGAGAGATCAGGGGAGACGCTTGATACTTTATTTGTTTTTCAGATAAGCATATTCACTTTTCTCATCAGGAGTAGTCATGGCAGAAGCAACAGAGAACCAGTTCGCGCTGGGCGATAACGCCGCGCGCCAGCTGGCCAATGCAAGCAAGAGCGTCCCCCAGTTATCCACGATCACGCCGCGCTGGCTGGTGCACCTGCTGCAATGGCTGCCCGTGGAAGCGGGTATCTATCGCCTCAATCGCGTGAAGAACCCGAAGGACGTGCGCGTCGCCTGCTCGCAGCGCGACGAGTCGGAACTGCCGCAAACCTTCGTCGACTACGACGACCAGCCGCGCGAGTATTTTCTCAATGCCGTCAGCACGGTGCTCGACGTGCACACGCGCGTGTCGGACCTGTACAGCAGCCCGCACGACCAGATCAAGGAGCAGCTGCGCCTGACCATCGAGACGATCAAGGAGCGCCAGGAAAGCGAACTGATCAATAATCCCGACTACGGCCTGCTGGCCAGCGTGCACGACGACCAGCGCATCTTTACGCTGACGGGCGCGCCCACGCCGGACGACCTCGACGAACTGCTGACGAAAGTGTGGAAGGAACCGGGCTTTTTCCTCGCGCACCCGCTGGCGATTGCCGCTTTTGGGCGCGAATGCACGCGCCGCGGCGTGCCGCCACCGACCGTCAGCCTGTTCGGTTCGCAGTTTTTGACCTGGCGCGGCGTGCCGCTGGTGCCGTCCGACAAACTGCCCATCGAAGACGGCAAGACGAAAATCATCCTGCTGCGCGCGGGCGAGCAGCGGCAAGGCGTGATCGGCCTGTTCCAGCCTGGCCTGGCGGGCGAGCAAAGCCCGGGCCTGTCCGTGCGCTTCATGGGCATCAACCGCCACGCGATTTCGTCCTATCTGATTTCGCTGTATTGTTCGCTGGCCGTGCTGACCGACGATGCGCTGGCCGTACTGGAAGACGTGGAGATCGGTAAATACCATGACTACCCAGACACCTACAAGTGATGGCGCGGCGGCCTTGCCCGCCGTCCCGTTTTTACCCGACGAAGCGACCCTGAACCGCCTGGCGGGCGAGTTTTTCGCGCGTTTGCCAGGCTTGGACAAATCTCCCAGCCTTGGCGGTTCCGGCAGCGTGCTCGATGCGGCACCCCGCTACGTGAACCGTCCGCCGCCGCAGCCCGGCCCTTCGTTCGCCGCCATCGCCCCCGGCGTGGCGACGGCGCAAGTGCCGCCCGTGACGGCGCCCCTGGAGTCGCCGATTGCGCCGGCGCCTGTCTCCGTGCCGACACCACGGGCATCAAGCCTTGGTGCACCGTCGCCCTACTATTTTGTCGGTGGCGCGCATGGCTATCCCGCGTCGAACGGCAAGCTCGATGGCCTGGCGCAGCAGGGGCTGGGACAGGCGCCGGCGGCACCCGGTGATTTAAGCGGGCTGTTTGCCACGCCGCAGCGCGCGCCCGCGCACCAGTTGCCGGTATCGCCAGGCAGTGGCCAGCCCGCCTTCTATTTCCAGACCGAGCTGCCCGCAGCGACGCAGCCGGGCCAACGCCAGGCGCCCGCGCCATTCGATGTGCACGCCGTGCGGCGCGATTTCCCCGTGCTGGCCGAACGGGTCAACGGCAAGCCTTTGGCGTGGTTCGATAATGCGGCCACCACGCACAAGCCGCAGTCGGTGATCGACCGGGTGTCGTATTTCTATGCGCACGAGAATTCGAACATCCATCGGGCGGCGCACGCACTGGCGGCGCGCGCCAGCGATGCCTATGAAGCGGCACGCGCCAAGGTGGCGAACTTCCTCGGCGCCGCCTCGGCCAATGAAATCATCTTCGTACGCGGCGCCACGGAAGGCATCAACCTGGTCGCCAATACCTTCGGCCGGAAGTACATCGGCAGCGGCGACGAGATCATCGTCTCGCAGCTTGAACACCACGCCAACATCGTGCCATGGCAGCAGCTGGCTGCGGAAAAGGGCGCGACTCTGCGCGTGATTCCCGTCGACGACAGCGGCCAGATCATCGTCGATGAATTCCGCAAGCTGCTTAACGGGCGTACCAAGCTGGTGTCCGTGACGCAGGTGTCGAATGCGCTGGGGACGGTGACGCCCGTGGCGCAGATCATCGCGCTGGCGCATGCGGCCGGCGTGCGCGTGCTGGTCGATGGCGCGCAAGCCGTATCGCACCTGCGCGTGGACGTGCAGGCGCTGGGTGCGGATTTTTACGTGTTTTCGGGGCATAAAGTGTTCGGCCCGACGGGCATCGGCGCCGTGTATGGCAAGGCGGACTTGCTGGAGCAATTGCCGCCGTGGCAGGGCGGCGGCAACATGATCGCCGACGTGACGTTCGAGCGCACCGTCTACCAGGGCGTGCCGAACCGTTTCGAGGCGGGCACGGGCAATATCGCCGATGCCGTGGGACTGGGCGCGGCCATCGATTATGTGCAGCGCATCGGCCTGGAGAACATCGCCGCCTACGAGCACGCGCTGCTGGAATACGCCACGCACCACCTGCAGGCGATTGCCGGCGTGCGCCTGATCGGCACGGCATTCGAGAAGGCCAGCGTGGCCTCGTTCGTGCTGGCCGGCTACGAGCCGGCGGAAGTGGGGCGCGCCCTGAACGACGAGGGCATCGCCGTGCGCTCGGGCCACCACTGCGCCCAGCCGATTTTGCGCCGCTTCGGCGTGGAAGCGACCGTGCGGCCATCGTTCGCCTTCTACAACACGTATGAGGAAATCGACCGGATGATCGCGGTGGTGCGCCGCCTGGCGGGTGCGCGCCGCTGATCTTGCCGGCTTATCAAGACTATGCCGCCCTTGCGCCAGCGGGGGCGGCATTGTTGCGTCAGGTCACGGACTTTGCGCGCGCCAGGCTGGCGTCTGCAGGCTGGCGGTATAATTTATCCTTGGCAATATTCAAGCTGCGGCTCCAAGGAGATATCCGGTGGAAAATCAACACAGCTCGCCCGAGCTTTTCCTGTTCCTGGCGTCGACCGTGCACGACATGAAAAATTCGATCAGCGTCGTCAGCGGCACGCTGGAATCCTTGCTGGCGGCCGAACAGGCGAAAGACGCGCCGCAGGCCGATCCCGCCTACCTGCAGATGGCGCAAATGCTGTACCAGACCAAGCGCCTCAACGATAACCTGATCCAGCTGCTGGCCCTGTACAAGGAAGTGGGCAAGCCCGGCTACCCGTTCGACGTGCAGCCGCAACTGGTGAGCCAGGTGGTCGACCAGGTGGTGGACCAGGAAAGGATCTTGCTGGCCTCGAAAGGCATCCGCCTGGAGACGGCTTGCCCGGCCGAGCTGATCTGGACCCTGGACGAAGACCTGGTCATCGGCGTGCTGGCGCATGCCATCAACAACGCCATCCGCTACACGAAAGACACGATCCGCCTGTCGGTGCAGGAGCACGACAATATGCTCGAGCTGCGCGTGGAAGATAATGGCGATGGCTACTCGCAGGCGCTGCTCGACGCGGGCAGCGCAGCCATGGATGGCATGGCGGCTGGCGTGAACTTTTCCACCAACAGCACGGGACTGGGTCTGTATTTCTCCAGCGAAGTGGCGAAGATGCACAAGCACCGGGGCAGTAGCGGCAGCATCGCCCTGGAAAATGGCGGCGCGCTGGGCGGCGGCTGTTTCATCCTGCGCCTGCCCTGAATGAGGATGCCATGACGACAGACAGCCACGCCACCGCCGGCGAAGCGGGCAGCACCGACTGGGCCGACAAGCATTATCTGCTGGTCGACGACTTCATCGGCATCCGCATCCTGCTGCGTGAATCCTTGCGCAACCTGGGCGCGCGCCATATCGACCAGGCGGCCAGCGGCGGCGAAGCCATGAAGCTGCTGGCCAAGACGCGCTATGACGTGGTGCTGTGCGATTACAACCTGGGCGAAGGCAAGAATGGCCAGCAGGTGCTGGAAGAGACGCGCGTGCGCAACCTGACGGCGCCGTCGAGCGTGTGGCTGATGGTGTCGGCCGAGAAAAGCGTGGAATCGGTGATGGGCGCGGCCGAGCACCAGCCCGACGCCTACCTGATCAAACCCATCACGGAAGGCGTGCTGCTGACGCGGCTGAACCGCGTGTGGCACAAGAAGCAGGTGTTTCGCGAAATCGACCAGGCCTGCATGGAAAAGGATTATTTGCGCGCGGCCAAATTGTGCGACGCGCAGATCGAGCTCAACAAGTTGCACGCGCTGGAATTGCTGCGCATGAAGGCATCCTTGCTGCTGAAAAGTGGCGAGCCGGAAAAGGCCCGCGCCGTGTATGAAAAAGTGCTGGCCGAGCGCGATTACAGCTGGGCCAGGGCGGGCCTGGGCAAGATCCGCATGAATAACGGCGAGCACGAGGCGGCGCGGCAGATCTTCCAGGGCGTGATCGTCGAAAACAAGTATTACATCGATGCCTACGATCAGATGGCCGTCGCTTACCAGCTGATGGGCCAGCACGAGGAAGCGTGCGGCGTGCTGGAAAAGGCGGCGCGCCTGTCGCCCAATTCGGTGCCGCGCCAGCGCAATCTGGGGCTGGCCGCCTTGAAAGTCGGCAATGTCAGCATGGCGGAAAAGGCTTTTCGCAAGTGTATTTCCATCGGTGAATTTTCCGTCATGAAGACGCCGGACGCTTACCTGGGCCTGGCGCGCGTGTGCGGCTTGAAGAAGGATGCCAAGGAGGCGCTGCAATGGCTGCTGCTGGCGCAGCGTGAATTCCCGCCCGAGCAGATCGGTTTGCGCGCGAAGATCACGGAAGGCATGGTGCACCACGAAACGGGCGATTACCGGCGCGCGCGCAAGTGCGGCGACGAACTCGAAGCCATGCTGCTGGAAGACCCGGCGCGGCCCGAGAAAAGCATTTGCATGGAACTGGCGACCCTGCTGTTCGCCGTCGGCGTCAAGGATGCGCCGGCCGGCCTGCTGTGCTACGTGGTCAAAAATAACCACGATAACCAGGTGGTGCAGGACGAGGTGCAAAAGATCTTCGACAAGGCGAAGATGGGCGACGAAGGCACCAGCCTGATCATCGCTGCGCGCAAGGAAGCGTCGGACTTGATGAACAAGGGCGTGCTGCTGTGGAAGACGGACAAGCTCAACGAGGCGGTCGCCTGGATGCGCGCGGCGCGCGAAAAACTGCCGAACAACCTGCGCATCCTGTTCAATTCCGCGCAAATCATCGTGTCTTTCCTGGAGCAGCGCGGTTACCAGGCGGAATTGGCGGCCGAAGCCATGGAAGTGTTGTTGTATGTAGACAAAATCGCACCGGGACAGCAGCGCTTTGCGCAATTGATGGAGCAACTGGTGCAGCTGACGCCGCCGCCCGGGCCGGAACCGGCCGTCGAAGTGCCGGAAAAAGCGCCGCCGGCGCCGGAAAAAGGGGGAAAATCCGTGCGCGAGCGTGCCGGATGATAAACTAGGGGCCAGCGTGGGTTCGCCCGTGCTTGAGTTGCTTTACAACAATAAGGAAGAAACTATGCGTGATGTGGTCAATGAAGTGTACAAAAAAATGAAGGTCGGCAGTATTGCCTGGGTACGCCCGGTCGCCGCCAAGGGAGACACGCTGGAAACATTCCAGTCTTCGTACGAGCACGCCAAGGCGCTGGCCGACGAAGGCCTGATCACGATCGGTGACGTAAAACGCCAGGCCGACAACATGATCGAGGCGATCCGCATTCATCGTATCGCCTGATCATATCGCCGGCTTGACGCGTCAGGCCTTGCCTGGCGCTTTAGCCTTGGGCGCTGCGCGTTTCGCGGGCGCCTTGCGCAGCGGGGCCTTGGCCTTGGCTGCCGTGCCTGCTTCTGCCGGCTTGGCGGACTTGCTGGCCGCTGGCTTGGCCTTGGCGCCACCGCCGAAACTGGCCGCTGCCGCACTGGCAGCATCGGGCGACATCGCCGTCGACACGGCCTGCTTGAACTGATCTTGTAACAAATTCCACCAAGCACTTGGATTGGCCAACTGGGCTGCTGCCTGGTTGCCGGCATCGTCGGGCGCCGCCGCAGCGGGTTCCGGCGCGGGTGCAGGTGCGGGCGCCGGTTTCGGTGCAGGCGCTGGCGCCGCAGGTGCTGCCTGCTGGAAAAACGCGGAAGCGTAGGGCACCGATTCAAAGACGGTTTTCTCGCTGGCACCGGGCTGGGTGATGGCCGCCGCCAGCGAAGCACCCATCGATTTCAGGGTGGCGATGGTGCCGCGCTGTACTTCCAGCGCCTGGATACTGCCGCGCAGCATGCTGGTATTGAGGTTCAGCCATGCTTCGACGGCTTTCAGGTCGCTGATTTTCTTGTCCAGCTCTTCCACCGACATGGTGGGCGCCGTGATGCCGGGCATGCCCATGCCGGGCACGCTCATGCTGCCCCACAGGTTCTTGACGAAGTCGAGGGTATCGGTCACAACTGCTGCGCCCGGTATTTGGGGCATTTGCGGATTTGCCATGCGAAATCTCCTGGTAGGTGGATGGCCCTAGCGTAGCAGATATCAGCTTGCAACTGACGCAACGCTGCCAACATTTTCTTACATAAAACATCAGGAGTGGAGCGCGGGCAAGAAGCGGGAAGTGGGGTGGAAGCGTTACACTACGGCCTATGATGCCCGACTCCTTCTTTTCGCCACCGCGCCGCCGTACCGTCATCTTTGTCGCGGTCATCGGCGTACTGCATTACGTGGCGCTGGAGTGGCTCACCTCGCATGCCCGCATGGTGCCGCTGGGGCAGAATCATGCGCAGGTGGTCAGCATGGCCTTGATCGCCGAGCCGCCCAGGCCCCTGCCAGTGGTGCCACCGCCGCCGCCCGAGCTCCCCATGCCCAAGCCCAAGCCCAGGCCGCTGCCCCCGCCGCCGCCGACGGAGCTGGCGTCGAGCGAAGCGCCCCAGTGGACGGCGCCTGCCAGCGACGTGCCGGAAGGCCCCGCCACTTCCGAGTCGGCCGCAGTGGCTGCCCCGGTCATCACGGCGCCCGCGCCCGCCGTGGCGGCCGCACCCGCGCCAGCTGCCGCGCCGCCACCACCGGCCGTCGAGCAGGCACGGCACTACAAAACGAATGTACCTGCCTCGGCCCAGTTCGACTTGCATGTGGACCGGCGCGATGCCGATGGCACCAAGTGGCAGGGCGTGGCCGCCATGGCGTGGGAAAACCGGGGCGATACGTATCAGCTGAAACTGGAAGTGGGCTTGAGCATGCTGATCACGCGCATCAACCTGCTGGTGCTGACCAGCGAAGGCGTGATTGACGGCAGCGGTATCGTGCCCGTCACGGCCACGGAGAAACGCAAGGGCCGCGCGCAAACGGCCACGCATTTCAAGCGCGACGCCAAGGCCATCACGTTTTCGGCCACGACGGCCACGGTTCCATGGCAGGAGGGGGCGCAGGACAAGGCCACGGTGCCGTTCCAGCTGGCCGCCATCGGCCGCGCCGACGTCAACCAGCTGGCCGGCAATATCGATATCCTCGTCGGCGAGGAAAAGGAAGCAACCGTGTTCCGCTTCCAGCTGGTGGGCGAGGAAGAGCTCGATACCAAAATGGGCCGTCTGGTGACCTGGCATCTGCGCCGGCCACCGAAGCCCGGCACCTATTCGTCGCAGCTCGATATCTGGCTGGCGCCGTCCATGCAATGGTATCCGGTACAAATACGCAATACCGAGGCGAGCGGGGCTTTGACCACGCAAACCGTGACCCAAATTCGCGTCAATGACGCTACAGGAAAATAAATGATGACTTTGACTACTTTAAAACGCGTGGTGCTGGCCAGCTTGCTGGCCGCCACTCTGACTCCCGCCATGGCCGACGCGCCGGTGGAGCATCCCGTCATCAAGCGCCCGTACAAGCTGGCGCCATCGGCAGACCTCGTCTATTCGATCAAGGCCAAACAGCGCGGCATCGGACTGTCCGGCGAATCGGTCAGCAACTGGCGCGTGGGCGATGGCAAGTATTCGCTGCTGGCTGAAACCAAGGCGGCCCTGTTCGGCAAGATTCTGGAGCAGCGCAGCGAAGGCGCGGTCGACGATTACGGTCTGGCGCCGGCTCAATTCGTGGAAAAACGTTTCCGTAAGGAAGCCGCCACCACCACGTTCAAGCGCGACAGCAAGACCATCGTCTTCAGCGAGGGCGATGACAGCTATCCGCTGAAAGGCGGCGAACAGGACCGCAACAGTACCGTCTGGCAACTGGTCAGCGTGGCGCGCGCCACGCCCGAGAAATTCACGCCCGGTTCGGAATGGAGCTTCTTCGTGGCCGGTCGCCACGACGCCGAGCCGTGGACCTTCAAGGTCGTCAAGGATGACAAGGTCGCCACCGGTCTGGGCGAAGTGGCTGCCATCCACCTGGTCAAGGCGCCGCCGCCGGACAAGAAGGGCCAGCAAGTGGACCTGTGGCTGGCGCCGTCGCTGGAATGGTATCCCGTGAAGGTAACGTTTGCCGATGAAGACGGTGATTATGTCGAGCAAACCTTGCAAAAGATCGTCAAGAAGTAAGCGCTTGCTAATGGTTTTTGCATCAAGTTGCCAACCCGGATGCAAAAACTGGGGTCGGACCCTCAGGGTCCGACCCCGGCCCTTTGCCGTTGGGGTTTTCGTCAATACAACACTCGGCAACCTGGCTGCCCGCTGGCTGTCCTCCCACGCGCTAAATTGCATGTCAGAACTGATATACTGACGCCCCCGCCCCGCAGCGCTGCGTTAGCCCGCTGCGCCGCCCGCTGAACACTCATCCGGAAAAGAATGATTGATATAATGGCAAGTGCAGCCGTGGCTACGGATGCACATCAGACAGAGCAAGAGCATCACGATTCCTTGCAGGCGCATTTCCAGCCCAATATTTCGGCCGATGAAATTGAGCAAGTTTTTCACTTGAAGCGGGCGCAGCCTTTGCTGCAAGTGTTTACGGCCCTGTTCCATGGCGGTTTCGATGGCGTGCTGGTGCGTCTGCTGGTGTTGCGCGAGCTGGCGTCCGATGCGGCCACGTCCGCCTATACGCGCGCCGATATCAACACCAAGCTGGCCTATTTATTGCCGGAAAGTCTGGAAACGGTCTTGCTGCGCCTGCGCTCGAACCAGTTGCTGGCCTGGGATGCGCAGCAGGGCGTGTACCGCGTGACGCCCATGGCGCGCAATGTGCTGTCCGCTATCGACAGCCTGCTGGGCCTGGGCCAGACGGAAGACGAAGCGGAAATGGGCTTTTTGCTGTCGCAGGTGGCCGGTGCGCAAGCCGTGGGCGGCGTATCCGTTGAACAACTCCAGCATTTGCTGGGGCGCCTGGTGGACTTGACGGAAGAGTTCTCCGACGCGATTGCCTCCGGTTCCGAATTCCGGCTGCGCACGGCGCAGGCGAAGTGGAACATGGCGTGCGACTGGGTCGAGAAGGGTTCCGAGATTCTCGTGGCCATCACGTCCGATGAAAACGCGGACAGCGCCACGCACAAGGCGGCGCAGGCCATCGGCCGCGCGCAAAGTAAATTGTTGAACATGCAAGGCATGTTTTCGCGCGCGCTGAACCAGATCGAGCGCCAGCGCGTGCACCTGGGCCAGTCGGGCCTGTCGACCACGGACATCAAGCGCTGGCTCTTGCTGCATGAAGACCTGGCCAGCTTGGCCGAGGGCGCCATCGACCAGCCTGTCGTGCCCCTGTTCAGCACGCCGGCCGAGATGATCGACGTGGCCGAAACGGAACTGCTGTCCGAACGGGCGGCAGGTGTCATCAACACGGGCCTGCCCAGCGGAGAGGACGCGCCCACCACCATCAGCGACGGTCCCGCCATGCAGCTTGAACTCGATGACTTGCTCGAACGCCTGTCGAATTTTGCCAGCCTGGGCAATTTCCCCAGCATCGGCGAAGAGGGGCCGAAAAGCGTGCCCGTGCAGGATTCGCTGCTGCCGGCCAGCTTTGCCGTGGCCTCGTACCGCGCCTCGATGCTGCCGCTCCTGGGCGATGTGTCCGAAGCGAGCTTGCAAGGCTCGACGGCCGAACTGGCCCGTTTGCCGATCACCTTTACACCGACCGACGAGATGGTCCAACTGACCGACCCCCACGTGGCGGCCATGTCGATCGCCTCGCTTTCACTGAATGTTTCACTTGATTTAGATAGCGGCACTGCCGATGAATGACGATTCCCAAATCCTGATTGCGCGCCTGCTCACGCATCAAACCCTGCGCCGCGACGACAAGCTCGTCAAGCGCGTGCTGTCCGACGAGCTGTTCCGTGCCGAGATCGATGCGCGCCTGCTGGCCTGCGGCCTGAAGCTGCTCGACAACGTGTATGCCGACCACGTGACTTTGGCCCTGACGCGCACCATCGAGCCGAAGATTTTCGGCGCGCGCGACGTCTGGCAAAACAATAATTTCGGCCTGGCGCGCGATGGCGTGGCCTTGCTGGTGGTGCTGTGGGCGCAGATCATCCTGCCCAAGCGCGAACGCCAGGAAACGCATCAGCACGCCGATGACGATCAAAATGATATGTTCGGCACGGAAAAACCGCTGCCGCGCGCGGAAGACGCGTCGATCGGCATTTCCTACAAGGCGCTGCTGTCGGACTTCGGCGACAAGCTGGGCAAGAAAACGCGCATGGACATGAACCTGGGCACCCTGGCCAAGCTGGGCTTCATCGAGCGGCGCGGCGACTTCATCCTCGAAGGCCCGCTGCTGGACCTGATGATGGATACCGACGTGCTCAAGGAACGCATCATCAACGGCGCCCTGGCCGACGTGTTCAAGCGCGCGCCCGCGCGCCTGGTGGCTGTCGATCCTGACGCCGACCTGGCAGACGACCTGTCCGCCGAGATCGGCGACTTGCCCGACGCCGGTGACGCCGATTCGTCCGACCTCCCTCACTGAAAGCGCCCATGTTTCATATCAAATCACTTGAACTGGTGCACTGGGATTACTGGCAGCGCATCAAGAATATTCCGCTCGACGCGAAGATCATCACCATCGCGGGGCAGAACGGCTCGGGCAAGACCACCTTGCTGGACGCCTTGCGCACCCTGTTTGGCCTCGACTGCTCGATGGGCCGCACGTACAAGCACTATGCGCGCCACTCGGGCCAGCAGACGGCCTGGCTGCGCGCCGTGGTCGACAACAAGAACGTGGGCAAGCAGCTGTCGAATCGCCCCTTCCGCAGTTCCGGCTTCTTCAGCGACGATGAAGTGACCCTGTTTTGCCAGATCCAGAAGAATGGCGGCGACTGGAAGCGCCAGTATCTGATGCGTCCAGGCAATGTGCAGATCGAGGACATCACGGACGCCAACGATTGGCTGGGTGTGGAAAACTACCGCAAGCGCCTGGCCAATGCTGGCCTGTCGCCCGCCATGTCGAAAGTGCTGGCGCTGGAGCAGGGCGAGACGGACAAATTGTGCGAATACGCGCCGCGCCAGCTGCTCGACCTGGTGTTTCAGGTGTTCGGCGACAAGGAAGTGCTGGACGCCTACGATGAAGCCAAGCGCCACCAGCGCGATACGGAAGTGGAACTGAAACGCTTCGAAACGGAACTCGAGGCGTCGAAGACCAACCTGGAAGGCTTGCGTCTGCGCGTGGCCAATTACCACCAGTGGGAAGGGCTGCATAAAGAGCGCCGCAACCTGCTGGAAGAAGTGCTGCCCAGCCTGCAGTACCACGAGGCGCGCGAAAAAGCCGCCATCGCCAGCCGGCAATTGCGCGATGCGCGCAAACCGATGGCGCAGGCGGACCAGCAGCTGACCGATAAACGCAATGCGCTGGCCGCGCAAGCGAAGGCCCTGTCCGACGCGCAGATGAACGAGACCTTGCTGGAGCAGGAATCGATTGGCTTGCAGAGCCGCTTGTCCCTGATCAATAGCAAGCTGAAACCGCTGGACAGCCTGCTGGAACAGAAAGACCGTTTGCACAAGCTGGCAGCCGACTCGGGCAGCGACATCGCCGAAGTGACGGCCCAGCTGGAACAGAAGGAAGCGCAATTGCTGCAGCAGCGCCAGCAGCGCGACGCCCTGTCGGCGCGCATCGCGGGCGAGCAGGCGACGATTGCCGCGCTGCAAGGCAAGACGGCCATGCCGGAGCCGGACAATGTGCGCGGCATGCGCCGCGCGCTGCGCGACGCGGGCATCAGCCACGCGATGCTGTCGGACATCGTCGAAGTGACGGACAGCCGCTGGCAGGGCGCCGTCGAAGGCGTGCTGGGCGGCTATGCCTCGGTCGTCTTGCTCGACAAGGCCAAGGATGCGGCTGCCGCCTACCGCCTGGCCGAGAAGGAACGCTATCGCCACTTCATCGTGCCCGAGCTGGTCACGGCGCCTGACGCGAAAGACGAGAGCTTGCTGGCCGTGGTGAAATTTTCCGCGCCCGTGCCCAGCTGGCTGATCGAGCAGCTGTCGCGCATCGCCCGCGTCGATTCCGTCGAAGCGGGTTTCAAATTGGGCAACAACGAAGAGTGGATCACGCCCGAGGCGTATCACCGCGAACGCCGCGGCGGCCGCTCCCTGTTCGTGGAAGCGTCGCGCTACCGCTTCGGCCAGGCTGGCCGCAGCGGCCGCCTGGAAGCGCTGCTGCGCTCGCTGCCGGGCCTGGAAGGACAGGAAGATACGCTCACCCTGGCGATCTCGAAACTGGCGGCCGAAGTGGGCGCCTTGAAGGCGCGCATCGCCGGCGTCGACGCGGCCAAGGAACTCAGTGCGCGCCAGGAAGAATTTGCCGAAGCGCTGCGCAATTCGAAGCCGCTCAAGGAAGAGCGCCTGGAAGTGGGCGGCCGCCTGGGCGAGCTGCAAAATCTGACGAAAAACGCCACCGTGGCGCGCACGCGTGCCGATACCGTGTGGCAAAACGCGCGCCTGGCTTTGTCCGAAGCGGAAGCGGGTGCGCGCCTCGGCTACAAGAAACAGATTGAACAGCGCGCCGAGCATGCGCGCGCCTTGCTGGCCCTGCGCCATGCGTGGCGGCATTTGCCGAAAAGCTGGCGCCGCCCTGCGCGCCGCGCGGCGCTCGTGGCCGAGCACCAGAATGCGCACCAGGTCGACTTGCGCGTGGCCAGCCTGCAAAACAGCCTGGCGCGCGACGACTGGGAACTCGACGCCACCGTCATCGACCAGCACCACCGCCTGTCGGACCAGTTGCATGGCCGGCAGTCGGAAACGGACGAGCGCCGCTACCAGAACAACCGCGCCATCGAAGCGACGGGCAATGCGCGTGGCGCCTACATGGAACGCTTGCGCTACACCATCAAGACCTACAGCAAGAACATCAAGGAGCTCGGTGAGCTGGCCGGCATCGAAGTGCATGCCGACCCTGTGCGCCTGGAAAACGATGACGTGCAGCTGTCGCAGGCGGGCTTGCACGTGCGCTTCAAATTCGACGGCAAGGGCGTGATCGGCATGAACGACGGCGAAGCGTCGGGCGGCCAGCAGGTCATGAAGTCGCTGGTGCTCTTGATCGGCTTGCTGAAATCGGAAGACGGTTCCGGCGGCTTCGTCTTCATCGACGAACCGTTTGCCCACCTCGATATCCGCAACATTCAATTGGTCGGCGAATTCCTGAAGAACACGCAAGCGCAATACCTGATGACGACGCCGTTGACGCACAACACGGATGTCTACGATCCCTCGGAACTGACGTTGATCACCAGCAAAAAGAAAAAGGATAGCCAATGGGCACAACCGATTTTCGTGCTGCAGCGGCGCATCGATCCCGTGTCGGGCAAGGCCGCGTGATGGCCGTGCGCAAGCTGGTTCTGGCCGCAGCCCTGTCGCTGGCATTGGCCGGGACGGCCGTGGCCAACGACGGCATCGGTTCCGTCAGCGCGGGTGGCATCCTGTTCGGCAAGACCGATGCCGTGGCCATGAAAAAGGAAGTGCTCAGCGTGAGCACGGACTTGATCAAGGTCGAGTACGAATTCCTCAATGAATCGGCCAAGGATGTGGAAGAGACGATCTTCTTCCCCCTGCCCGAATACGCGGCCGGCTACCATGGCTCGCCCACGTATTATGGCCAGCCGCAGCAGTTTACTGTCGATGTGGATGGCAAGCGCAAGGACTATAAAACCACGTTTGTCGCCAAGCTCGACAGCAACGATGTGACGGCCCGCTTGCGCCAGCTGGGCTTGTCCGACGCGCAGATCGCGTATTTCCCCTCGCACACGCCGTTCGACAGAAAAGTGGCGCCGCTGACGGCCGCGCAGAGCAAGATCATGATCGGCGAAGGCTTGCTGGCCCAGCTGTACGACGAAGAATGGGTGCCGGCCTGGACAGTGAAAGTCATCTATCTGTGGCAGCAGAAATTTCCCGCCGGTAAAGTCGTGCGCGTGCGCCATCAATATGCGCCATTCGTCGCTGCCGGCCCCGGTGCTTCCTACCTGGGCGATGGCAATGCCTTTGAAAAGAAATACTGCGGCGACAAGGCCTTCTACAAGACGTGGAACCGCCTGGCGGCCAAGCAGGGCGAAAGCGGCTTCGTCAATGCTGTCTGGGTCTCGTACATTTTGACGACGGGTAACACCTGGAAGAATGGCATCGAAGACTTTACCTTGAACTTGATCAAGGGCAAGCCTGACGAGCTGGTCAGCCTGTGCTTCCCCGGCACGTTCACCAAAATCAACCCCACCACATTGCAAGTCAAGCTGCGCAACTTCCATCCGAAGCAGGATCTGGATGTGTACTTCGGCAATGTCGAGGGCACGGTCAGCCACGACGGCGTGGCGCCGCAGATACGGCCGTGAGCACGTGAGTGAGCAGCAGGCACTGGCGGCGCGCTTGCGCGCCATCGCCCGCGCCACGCCGTGGTGCATGCAAGCGCTGCACGCCGTGGCGCAGCTGGGCTTGCCCCACTGCTGCATCGGCGCCGGCGCCGTGCGCAACCTGGTGTGGGACGCCTTGCATGCTTACTCACAACCGTCGGCATTGAGCGACATCGACGTGGCGTATTTCGATGCGCACGATTTGCTTGCGGAAAGCGAGATGCAGCTGCGCCAGCGCCTGGCAACCTTGCTGCCCGGCGTGCCGTGGGAGGTATGCAACCAGGCCCGGGTGCACCTGTGGTTCGAGGCTGAGTTTGGCTACGCCGTGCTGCCCTTGCGCTCGCTCGACGACGCCATCGCTACCTGGCCCGAGTTTGCCACCTCGGTTGGCATCTGGCTGCGGCCTGACGGCGAGATCTGCATCGTCGCGCCGCATGGCCTCGATGACCTGTTCAATATGGTGGTGCGGCGCAACCCGGCGCGCATCAGCCTGGACGGCTATGCGCAGCGCCTGGCCAGCAAGGACTATGCGGCGCGCTGGCCGCGCGTCACCATCATGGCATGATTGGATGCAGTATGGATACAGATTGCCTATAATTGCTAATTATCCAATAGTGCTCTCCTGATCCCATGTCCTTTTTGATTTCTTCGCCGCTGCGCCGCATCGGCCGCCTGATCTGCCTTTCCTCCACCCTCATGGCGCCCGCCGCCTGGGCCGACAGCTATGCCGATTTCCAGCAAGCCAGCGGCCAGCTGGAAGCGCTGATGGCCAAGGCGACGCCGCACAGCGGCTTGCCGCGCCTGCGCGATCCTGCCGTGGCGCAGCTGTTTGCCCATATCGCCGATGGCCCGCGCCTGTTCCAGGCGCCCGTCACGGCGCTGCAGGACGTGAACCAGAGTGTGGCCGTGTGCGAAAAGGCCATGCGTTTGGGACAAACATACTATACGTTTGGCCTCGCATGGCCGCTGCCGCTGTCCGGCGCCCAGCTGCAGCAGGCGCGCGAGGAACAAGCGACGCAGAACCTGGGCAATTATGGTGATGAAATGAGCACCTTGTTTGCTTTCAGCATGCATTGCCATGGCCATTTGATAGCGCTGATGGAGCAGGAATTCAGTGCCCAGCCGGCGGACGCGGTGAGCGGACCCGAGCGGCTGCGCGCACGCGCGTTCAGCAAGAATGTGGCCGTCGTTTACACGGGCGTGGTGCAGTTCGTGCAAGTGCCGTTCTGGAACGTGGCGCAAAAGAAAGTCATGCTGGAAGCGGCGGCGCAGCACGCCACGGCGAATGCCAATCTGATGGCGCCGCCCTTGCGCGAGCGCCTGCTGGCCAGCTTGGCTGAGGCGGATAAGGGCCTTGATCCCGCCCTGGCGCCGGCGCTGGCGACGATACGCCAGGCACTGGCGGTGACGACGTGTACCGGCCTGTGCCAGTACTACGGACCTGGCTTACTCGGCCGCTTCCAAGGGTTTGTTGCGCTGGCGCCAGCGCAGCAAGCCCCACGCATACATGGCGTAGTAGCCGATGACGAGGCCATAGGCGGCCATGGTCAGCGGGCTTTGGCCGAACGGTGGCGGCGGCACGGGCACGTCCTGGCGCGTGTTCAGGTAGATTTCCATGCCACGGTACAGCAAGCGGGCGATGAACAGCATCGTGATGGCCAGGCCCAGGTAGCGGTGCTGGGTAAAAAAGAAATCTTTTCCTACTTGTTCGAAGCGCGTCAGCTTCAAGCCCAGCACGCCCAGCCAGCCACCGGCCAGTGCGGCCGCGCCCAGGCTGGACAGGGGCAGGACCTCGAATTTGGTCGTCGTCGCCAGGAACAGCAGCAGCGCGGGAAACGCGACCGCCACGCTCCAGTGGCGCCACAGCTGCGATTTCTGGCGCGCCACCAGTTTCTTCAGGCGCGAATAAATGCGCCAGACCAGCAGCGGGACCAGTAACAGCAGGGCGAGGGTGGTGGTTTCCATGTAGGCATTCGGGTGCGGATAAAACAGCGATTGTAAGCGAGATGGGGACGGGCGGCGATGCTTGTCAAACGGTAAAAGTTGCTGGTTGACATTTACATGGCATGAACGCACTATGCTTTGTCACAATGCGCCGCCATGAGCGGTGCGGTGCGCTCGCTTGTTGTCGCCACCTTCATACACTGGAGTTCCATGTCTACTCGTTTGCCTTTGCTACCCATCACTGTCGGCCTGTTGGCCTCGTCTTCCCTGGCCATGGCGCAAGATGGCGGCTATCAAATGCCACCGGCCCCCCTGCAAGCCATCGTCGATGCACCGCGCGCGCCGACCCTGAGCCTGAGCCCGAAACGCAACCTGGCCGCCGTGCTGCCCACGCCATCCTTGCCCGGCATCAGCGAAGTGGCGCAGCCGGAACTGAAGCTGGCGGGCTTGCGCATCAATCCGCGCACGTATTCGGCCAGCCGCTTCAGCTTCCACACGGGCCTGGGTTTACTCGACATCGATACGCAGAAGGAGATCAAGGTCAGCGGCTTGCCTGCGTCGCCCCGCATTGCCGACCTGGCCTGGTCGCCCGACCAGCGCTACCTGGCGTTTACGCATGTCGCTTATGCCGATCCCGCCAAGGGCGTGAAGGAATCGGGTGTGCAATTGTGGCTGCTCGACGTGCAGACGAAAGCGGCGCGCAAGCTGGCCAGCGCGCCCCTGTCGAGCGTGTATGGCCGTGGTTTTTCCTGGATGCCGGACAGCAAGACCCTGCTGGTGCAGCTGAAGCCGGCCAAGCTGGGTGGGGCGCCTGTGGCGAGCGGCATCCCGACGGGCCCGTCCATCCAGGACAGCGTGCCGGGTGGTGGCGTCAAGCAATTGCGCACCTATCCCGACCTGTTGAAGAACGAACAGGATGCGCAGCTGTTCGAGCACTACATCACCGTCCAGCTGGCCTTGCTGGATGTGGCGGGCAAGCAGCGCATGGTGGGCCAGCCCGGTCAGTTTTCACGCGTGTCGGCCTCGCCCGATGGCAAGCACCTGCTGACGACCAGCATCGTGCGTCCGTATTCCTATATCGTGCCGGCGCATGACTTTGGCCACAAGATTGACGTGCGCGACCTGAATGGCAAGGTGGAGCACACGGTGGCGGCCCTGCCGCTGGAGGAAGGGCTGCCGCCAGGCAATGATGCCGTGTCCGCCGGCGTGCGTTCCGTCAGCTGGCGGGTCGATGCGCCCGCCACCCTGGTGTGGGCCGAAGCGCAGGACGGCGGTGATCCGGCCAAGGCCGCCGAGATCCGCGACATCGTCTACACGCAGGCGGCGCCGTTCACCAGCAAGCCGGCCGTGCTGGCCAGGCTGGGCTCGCGCTATGCGGGCGTGGCCTGGGGCCGCGGCGACCTGGCCCTGCTCAGCGAAGCGTGGTACAAGACGCGCGCCGTCAAGCAGTGGAAAATTTCGCCAGATCAACCTTCCGCGCCGGCCGACCTCGTGTACGCCGGTTCCTTCGAAGACCGTTACAACGATCCGGGCCAGCCCGTCATGCGCGCCGATGCGGCCGGCTTGCCGCGCTTGCTCATCGCCGCCGATGGTTCCATCCTGCTCGACGGCCGGGGCGCCTCGAAGGACGGCGACCGCCCCTTCATCGACCGCCTGAACCTGGCGACGAAACAGAAGCAGCGCCTGTTCCAGAGCGCCGCGCCCTACTATGAAAACGTGGTGGCCGTGCTGGACGAAGATGGCAGCCGTTTTCTGTCGACGCGCGAATCGCCCACCGAGCAGCCAAATTATTATGTGCGCAATCTGAAACAGCAGGGCGCCGCGCAATTGACGGCCCTCACGCACTTCCCGCATCCGCTGCCGCAATTGCAGGACGTGCAGAAAGAGCTGATCCGCTACAAGCGTGCCGATGGCGTCGACCTGACGGCCACCCTGATGCTGCCGCCGAACTACGACGTCAAACGCGACGGCCCATTGCCGACCCTGATGTGGGCGTATCCGCAGGAATTCAAGACGGCCAGCGCCGCCAGCCAGACCACGGGTTCGCCGTACAAATTCAATGCCGTCAGCTACTGGGGCCCGGCCGCCTTCCTGTCCATGGGCTACGCCGTGCTCGACAATCCATCCTTCCCCATCGTGGGAACCGGCGAGCAGGAGCCGAACGACACCTATCTGCCGCAACTGGTGGCCGATGCCGAAGCGGCCGTCGATGAAGTGGTGCGCCGTGGCGTGTCTGACCGCAACCGCATCGCCATCGGCGGCCACTCGTATGGCGCCTTCATGACGGGCAATTTGCTCGCGCACACGCGGCTGTTCCGCGCCGGCATCGCCCGCAGCGGCGCCTACAACCGCACCCTGACGCCGTTCGGTTTCCAGGCGGAAGAGCGCTCGTTCTGGCAGGCGCCCGCCGTCTACCAGGCCATGTCGCCGTTCAACTATGCGGACAAGATCAAGGATGCGCTGCTGATGATCCATGGCGAGCAGGACAACAACTCGGGCACTTTCCCCATCCAGAGCGAACGCATGTTCCAGGCCGTCAAGGGACTGGGCGGCACGGCGCGCCTGGTGATGCTGCCGAACGAGAGCCATGGCTACCGCGCGCGCGAATCGATCATGCAGATGCTGTATGAAAGCAACAACTGGCTGGAGAAATATGTGAAGAATGCCCCGCCACCGGCCACCGACGTCAAGCCGGCAGCGAAATAAGGGGTGCGCAGGGCAGGTGGCGCATGTCTCGTGGTATGGTCTTCTTTTGTCTGCAGGGAGGCCCCAGCCATGTCCGTCATCCACGCCCACCGCGCGCCCGACCCGGCGCCCGTCGATGAACCCATGCCGGCGCCGGAGCCGCAAGAAGCGCCCGGGCA
Source organism: Janthinobacterium sp. PSPC1-1 (assembly GCF_049897625.1). NCBI lineage: Bacteria > Pseudomonadati > Pseudomonadota > Betaproteobacteria > Burkholderiales > Oxalobacteraceae > Janthinobacterium > Janthinobacterium sp. PSPC1-1. The sequence continues at coordinate 673,086 of NZ_JAFCWP010000002.1, forward strand.
CCATCCGGGGCCCGTGCATCCGGTGCCGCAGGACGATCCCGTACCCGATCCGCATCCTCAGTAACCCCCAATAAATTATTATGATTTCTGACTTCCATAACCGGCGCTCTGCGGCGTTGCCCGCTGCTAGCAGTGCTCGCACTGCGTCGCAGCGGGCGCCTTGCATAGCATCCGGTTCTGTTCGTCATAATTTCATAATAATTTCCTGAGGATTACTTAGTTAATCTCCTCAAGAAAGGCTGTTTCAGATGGCAATTGTCAAGGAAGTCTACACACGCAAAGTCAGCGGAGAATCGTTCGACTATGAACTCGATTACACCCAGGGCGCGGACGTGGCCTGGATTGCGCGCGTGTACCACGACGGCGTGCTGAAAGGTTCGCCGCACGGCGCGCTGACGGCCAACGTGCTGTCCGGCCCCGCGCTGGAGCAATATCTGCGCGCGTATGTCGAAGGCATGATCGAGCGGGGGCTCGACGTGGCCGAGTAAGCCGTTTGCGGTAGAGCAAAGAAAAGGGCGCCGAGGCGCCCTTTGTTGTTTCTGTGGTGTCGGATTACGCGGCTGCGCCGCTAATCCGACCTACGCGCTGTCTTGACGCCTTGGCCAACAATATTGTCGGATTACGCCCTTGCGGGCTAATCCGACCTACGCGCATGCGCATGGACCGTAGGTCGGATTAGCGCTTGCGCGTAATCCGACAACATCGTTGGCGCCAGGATGGTGGGCCACCGCCAGTTTAATCAAACGCCCACGTGTACAACACGTCCAGCGCATTGTTCGTGCCGGTCTGGAATTGCAGGGTGATGCGGCGGTTCAGTTTATAACGCAGTTTCACCAGGCTCGTCGCCGTGCTCGTGCCTTGCTCGAACGTCAGGTAGGCGCGCGAGGACAGGCGCTTGCCGACGGTGACGACGGTGCTTTCCAGCCCTTGCGCCTGCGACAGGCCCACTTCATCGAGTCCCAGCGAACTGGCCAGCTTGCCCTGCAAGCCGCCGCCGGAGCCGCCGAAGAGGGCGCCTGCGGCTGTCGTCAAGAGGGCCATTTCATCGCCGGCCGCCGTTTCCGCGCCATGGCCGAGGATCAGCCAGGCCAGCTTGTCGCTGTCCGACACGCTCGGCGTGGACACCAGCTTGGCCGTCGGCGCCTGGGCCGTGCCGCGCACTTCCACGCCCGCTTCCACATTCGTTTCCGACAAGGCTTCGCCTTCCGGACGCTTGCGCACGGCCAGGATGTTCAGCGACGGGTTGTCGTAGGCGCCCGTAAAGGCGATCAAGCCCCGTTCGATCGACAGCTTCTGCCCGTAGGCCGCGTACTGGCCGCTGGTGACTTTGATGCTGCCCGTCACGCGCGGCGCGGCGCGGTTGATGACTCTGGCGCGCACATTGCCGGCCAGGTCGGCATCGATACCCATGCCGCGCAGGTGGAAGGCATTGCCCAGGTCAAATTCCAGGTCGATATTCAGAGGCAGCGAAGGCGCTTCCTTGCCGCCCTTGACTTCCTTGCCCAGCACCACCACGTCGCTGCTTTGCGTCGGGGTATCTTGCGGCGCCAGTTCGATCAGCGCGCGGTTGGCCTTGAACTTGCCCTCGAAGCTGAAACGCTTGTCGTTGCGCACCAGGGTGCTGTTGCCCGACAGGATCAAGGTGCGGTCGGGGCGCGACAGCGCTTGCAGGCGGTCGGCCATCAGTTTCAGTTCCAGGCTCGCTTCGCCATTCGCAAAGCGCACCCAGCCATCAGCCTGCACCTTGCCGTCGCCGCCGTCAAAGCTCAGGCGCTGCAGTTGCAGCTGATCGCCAGCCAGCTTGGCTTGCAGCACGCCATTGCGCAATTTCAAGCCCTGGTCGGCCCAGTTCACCAGCAGCTTGCTGCCGTTGATGTCGCCATTCAATTGTGGCGCGCCGATGGTGCCGCTGCCGGACAGGGCCACTTTCAAGGCACCACCCAGCTCCAGGCCCGGCTGGCCCGTCAGCGGCGCCAGCCAGGCCAGTGTATCGATGCTGGTGGTGCCCGTCAGCGAGAGGGCGCTGTCATTGCTGATGCGCCCATTCAGCATTTGCACGGTGGCATTGATATCGCTCTGGCCCGCGCGCGCGCCATCGAGTTTCACGGCCAGGCGCAGCTGCTGGTTGGCGACATCCACGCGGGCATCGAAGGTGCGCAGTCCCAGCGCCAGCGGTTGTTCCACGCCCACCGTCACGTCGCCTTTTTCGCGGTAGATGTGCAGCATGCCGGCCAACGACGGGTCTTTTTGCTTGGCCGTCGGCACCTGCATGTCGAGCGACCATTGCGCGCCCAGAGTCAGGTCGCTGCGCGCATTGGCTTGCAGCGAGGGAATCACTTGCGCCAGATAGGTCAGGGCCACGCCGGCCGCCTGGCCGGAACTGCTCCAGCGGGGACCGTTCTTGACCAGGCTTTGCATGCTGATGCTGCCTGCCGGCAATTTGATGACGGCGTTGCCCACGCTGATCTGTTCAGGCTGGCCCAGGCCCGCCACGCCGCTGCCGGCGGGACCGGCCACTTTCACGGGCACGGGCGCTTGCAGCACCAGCGCATAGCGGCCCTTGTTTTGCAGGCTGTCGATGGTGCCCGTCCAGGCGGCACCGCTCTGGCTGCCGCGGATTTGTACGCTGGCATCGAAATCGTCATTGCGCGCCGTCAAACTGACCGTATGGCTGCCGCGCGTGCCCGTCGTGCCCAGGCGGGCGCTGCCCAGCTTGAAGGTGGGCGTGCTGTAGCCCGTGATGTCCAGCGCGCTGACCATGGGGTCGAGCGCGCCCTGGCCGGCGCCCACGCTGGCGCTGCCTTTGACGGCTTTCAATTGCTGGTCGCCAAAGAAGGTCAGATCCTTGCCATCGAGGCTCAGTTGCGCGGCCGGCGCGTCCATCTTGCCGCTGACGGAGCCGGAGGCATGCAGCACGCCGGCAAAGCGGGGACCCAGGGTCGACAATTGCGGCGCGTCGAGTTTCCACGTCAGCTTGTCGGTGGCGCCGCCTAGCGCGCCCTTGGCCAGCAGGCTGTTCGGCCCCAGGCGCAGTTCCGCATCCACGCTGTCGATGCGTTTCGCGTTGGCCGACAGCTTGGCGTAGCCGGCCAGCGGGGCGTTTTGCAGGGTCGATTCGCGCAGGGCCAGGTTCAGGGCCACTTGCCAGTCGCTGGTCAGGCGGCCGCTGCCGTTGAAGTCCGCATTCACGTTGCCGTTGGGTAATGTCGCGCCGAAGGCGGCCGGATTGATCTTTTGCAAGGAACCCGTCATTTTCAGTTCCGCTTCCTTCTTCGGACCCGTCAAGCCCACGTCGCCGCTGGCGTGGATGGCGCTGTCAGGCGCAGGGCGCTTGCCGCTAGTCAAACCCAGTCCTTTTGCATCGGCAACAAACGTCGTGCGCGGCTGCTGCAGCGTGCCCTGCACCACGCCGCTGGCTTGCACGGCGCCCAGCAAGTCGCTCTGCAGGGCGGAGAGTTGCCGCGCATCGACGTTCCAGTTGAGCTTTTCGCCGGCGCCGCCAAAGTTGCCCTTGGCCGTGACATTATTCTTGCCCAGCGCCAGTTGCACGTCGATGCCGCTGAAATGGGCCGCATCGGCCGTCAGCTTGCCCTTGCCCGACAAAGGCTGGTCAAGCAGCTTGCTGGGGCGCACGGTGAAGTCCGTATTCGCCAGCCACTTGGGGGCCACGTGACCGTTGGCGCGCACGTCGAGGTTCAGGTCGGCCACAGGGAAGGCGCCGAAGTCGGCGGGATTGAGACGGCTGGCGTTGGCCACGGCCTTGAAGGGCTGTTCATCCTTCAGGCTGATCTGGCCCGTCGCGTTGACGCTGCTTTTGCCTGCCTGTAAGGTGGCCTTGCGCAGTTGCACCAAGGAATCGGCGAGGGTGGCTTCCACGTCCAGGCGCAGCTTGGCTTCGCCGAGCTTGGCGCGCAAGGTTTGCGTCTTGCCGTCGCTGTCGAGCACGATGTCGCCCACGATCTTGGTGCTGTTGATGCTGCTGTACATGTGCTGCAAGTCGATCTTGTCTGTGTGCAAGGTCAGCTGCGCGTTGCCGATGGGCGCATCAACGGCGTCGCGGTTGAGCTTGCCGCTACCCGTGAACTTGCCGGCGTTGCCGAAATCGATGATGGCCGACTCTAGCGTCGTGGCCGTCAGGGTGCCGCCCAGGCGCGCTTCGAACTGGCGCAGCGGCAGCTTTTGCTGGTCGATGGGGCCGGGCGTGGCGTGGTTGAGGATGGCCAGCTTGCCCGACACGGTTTGTTTGGTTGGCCGCGTGTCGATGGCGGCATCGAGTTCCAGGCTCAGGTCCGCCTGCGGTAAAGTCGCGTCGAACTTGCCCGGATTGATGTTGCGGCCACGGATGCTGGCCGAGCGCAGGATGATGACGGGGTCGAACGGCGCCAGCGCCAGCTGGGCGTCGGCCGTGGCCGCGCCCGCGCTGCCCTTGGCCGTCACGTTCAGCACGTTCAAGTCGCCACCCAGCTGCAGATGCAAGGCGGCGGGTTTTTCGCCGGCGGCGGCATTGAGCTGCGTCAAGCCCGCCTTGCCTGACAATTTGAATGGCTGCGTGGCGGCAATCGTCGCGCTGGCCGTGGCCTGGCCGAACGGCGTCAGGGCCGAGGCGTCTTCCAGCTGCCATTGCGTCTTGTCGCCCGACAAGGTGAAATGGATTTTTTCAAACACCGTGTTGCCGCCCGCGCTGACCAAGGTCACCTTGTCCAGGCGCGCGTCGGCAATGCCGATCTTGAACGGCGAGGCCAGGCTGGCCGGCATCGTCGACGGTTCCTCGGACGGCGCCGTGCTTGCCACGGACAGGCTGGCCACGTGCAGTTCGCTGATGGCAATGCCTTCCGAAAAGAACTGGAACGGTGACCAGTTGATGTCGATGTTGTCGGCCGTGATGTGCTGCGTCTTGCTGCGGTAGCTGACGTGGCCCAGGTGCATGCGGTTGTACAGCGAGCCGGACACGCCCGTGACGGCGATTTCGCCACCGCTGGCGCTGGCCACTTTTTGCACCAGCATCTGCAAGGTCGATTCGCGGCCCAGGAACCAGAAGGCACCACCCAGCAGCACGGCCAGGCTGGCGACGGCGATCAGTACATAGCGCAACACCCGGCGCGGTTTTTTTACTGGGGGCTGGGGCGCCGCGTTCGGCGCCTCGGTAGTCATATCGGACATCAGAAAGTGAATCCCAGAGAAAAGTGCAAACGGTATTTTTGGACGGCGTGGCCGTATGCCACGTCGACATTGATGGGGCCGACGGGGCTCTTGTAGCGCCCGCCCAGGCCGTAGCCCGATTTCGGCGTCATCGCTGCTTTGACGGTGTCGGCCGCGTTACCGGCGTCATAGAATGCGGCAATCGCCCATTTCGGCTTGAACCAGTACTGGTATTCGGCGCTGCCGGTCAGCATGTAGCGCCCGCCGATGGTGGCGTCGCCTTCCTTCACGCCCAGTTCCTGGTAGCCATAGCCGCGCACCGACTGGTCGCCGCCCGCGCGGAACAGGTAGACGGCCGGCACGCCGCGTTTTTCCTTCGAACCGAGTGCGCCCATTTCGCCGCGCACGATCAGCTCGCCTTTTTCACCCAGCGGACGGTAATACACGGCCTTGCCGGCCACGCGCACGAAGCGCTCGTCCGTCAGCACGGGCAGCAGGGCGCCGCCCACCTGGGCATTGATGACATAGCCCTTGGTGGGAAATAGCAGGCTGTCGAGGCTGCGCTTGGTGATGGCATAGGTCAGGGGCAAGCTCTTGCTGCGCGTCTGTTCCAGGCCCACGACCGTCTTGTCTTCGCTGAGGAACTCGAACGTCAGGCTGCGCTCGAGGTTGGTGCCGCCCCAGTTGCGCTTGGCCGAGATGGTGGTGACGGCCGTGATTTCGTTGGAAATGTCGCTGCGTTCGAACGAGGCGCCGGCGCTGTCGTTATAGCCGCGCTCGGTCGTTGGAAAGTAAAAATTGGCGTGCGCCGCCTGTTTCTTCGTTTCCATGGTGAGGGCGCTCTTGAAGCGAGTGCCCCACACGTTCAGGTTGTCATAGTTGAGCTGGGCGCGATTGCCCGTATTCGTACTGAAACCGAGACCGGCGCTGACGTTCTGCTGCTTGTTTTCCGTCACGCGCACCACCAGCGGCAGCAGCGGCGCGGGGCCGCGGTTGACGGGCTTGGCTTCGGCAGTGGCACCGGCCACCTCGGCTTGCTGGCTTTCCTGGCCCGCCTCGATCTGCTCGCCCAGGATGCTGCTCATGTCGGCGCTCACTTCCACGCTGGCAAAGTAGCCCGTGTCCTGCAGGCGCGCCTGCAACGATTGCAGCGCCGATTCGCTGTAATAGTCGCCCGGGCGTATCTTGTCGAGGTTGCGGATGATGTTGGCATCGTAGCGTTTCAGCCCTTCGATGCGCAGCTCGCCGAAACGCAGCTCGGGGCCGCTGTCGAGTACCACCAGCAGCGAGACCTTGTGCGTTTCCGGATCGACCACGGCTTGCGTGTCGACCAGCTGGGCACGCGGGTAGCGTGTCTGCACCACTTCGCGCAGCAGCGCGCGCTTGGCCGATTCCCAGTCGGATTGGCGAAACACGCTGCCCGTCTTCAGCGACCAGCTGCGCTTCAGCGCTTCCGTATCGTAGGGTTCGGAAGCAGCCAGCGGCGGCGTGGGGTCGAAGCCGCGCAATTCCAGCTCGACCTTGTCGATGGTCACCGGTTCGCCCGGGTCGACGTCGACGATGACGACGGGTTTGGCGCCCGTCGTATCGACGCGCACCGTGACGACGGGCGTGTAATAGCCGGCCGTGGCGACGAGGTTCTTGGCTTGCTCAGGTGTATCGCGCACGAGGCGCTGCAATTGTTCGCGGTCCATGCGCGGGTTGCCGCGGAAGCGTTCCAGGTCCAGGTTTTTTTCGAGCAACTCGTCGAGGTCGCCCGGTGCGTTGACCTTGACCTCGTACTGCAGCGGCGCCGGTGCCGCTTCCGTGGCGCTGGCGCTCTCCGGAGCAGCATCTTGCGTGCCCTCCTGGGCGCCAGCATGGGCGATCGGGAACAGCAAGATGGCACCGCCGGCGGCGGCCAGTGTCAGTTGACCCATTACTTTTGTCACTACTTGTGCCAAAATTCGTGGTCGTATCGCCTTGCCGGCAGCCGTATGCCGTATGGGTCGTGCAGAAAACATGGTGCTCCAGATGAGTAAATGCTGACTGCATGTTACCGGAATAGGTAAACTGATGGCGGACGAATAAGTATTTTTTGCGCTGGGAATCACGTTTTCCCGCGCACTATTGGAACAGAATAAAACTGAAAAGAAAGAAATTATGCTAGCAACGGATTCCGCACTGGTGCTCTTTAGCGGTGGACAAGATTCCACCACCTGCCTGGCCTGGGCCCTCAAGCACTATAGCCGCGTGGAAACCATCGGCTTTGACTATGGACAGCGCCATGCGATCGAACTGACGGTGCGTCCCGGCGTGCTCGAGCAGATACGCCAGCAGTCGCCCGAGTGGGACAGCCGCCTGGGGCAGGATCACATGATAGACCTGTCCTTGATTTCCGCCATTTCCGATACAGCCATGACGCAGAACGTCGAGATCGTCATGCAGGAAAACGGCTTGCCGAACACCTTTGTTCCCGGGCGCAATTTGCTGTTCATGACGGTGGCCGCCACCGTGGCCTACCGCCGCGGCTTGACGGTGCTGGTCGGCGGCATGTGCGAAACGGATTTTTCCGGCTACCCGGATTGCCGCGACGATACGATGAAGGCCCTGCAAGTGGCGCTGAACCTGGGCATGAATACGCGGCTGAAGCTGGAAACGCCGCTGATGTGGCTGGACAAGGCGCAAAGCTGGGACCTGGCGGAAGACTTGGGCGGCCAGCCGCTGGTTGACCTGATCCGCAGCGGCACGCACACGTGCTACCTGGGCGAGCGGGGGCAATTGCACGACTGGGGTTATGGCTGCGGCACCTGCCCTGCCTGTGCCCTGCGCGCGAACGGCTACCAGCAATACGCGGCGAGGAAGGCAGCCAAGTAAGCAACAGCTTGCGCCGTTTCTTCAAGCGGCGCGGCAGGGGGACAAGCCATGCTGTGGTTTTTGCCACAGGAGCGCCTTGCCATGAAATCCCTCTTTGCCGCGCTGTACGGCCCCGTCTTCTGGGCCGGCTTCATCGGCGCCGCCGCCTGGTTAATTGCGGTTCGCCAACATTCCCTCTGGGTCTTGCCGCCCTTGCTGCTGCTGGCCCTGCTCACATCCTTTCTTGCCGAACGCTATCTGCCATACGACGGCGCGTGGAACCATGCGCACGGCGACGGCTGGCGCGACGTGCTGCACGCGCTCGTCAACGAGGCGCTGTACCTGCCGGGCCTGGCTGCTTTTCCCCTGCTGGCTGGCCATTTGGCGCTGGGCCCGTTCTGGCCCGGCCAGCTGCCGTTCTGGGTACAATTGCTGCTGGCCATCCTCATCGCCGACTGTGGCATTACCCTGGTGCATTACCTGAGCCACCGTTACTACTTTCTGTGGAAACTGCATGCCGTACACCACAGCGTGCAGCGTCTGTACGGTTTTAATGGCTGGATGAAACACCCGCTGCACCTGCTGCTGGAAGCGGCGGGCGGCATGCTGCCCTTGCTGCTGCTGGGCATACCGGAAACCGTCATGGCCGTGCTGGCGTTTGCCGTGGCGATCCAGTTGTTGCTGCAGCACGCGAATGTCGACATGCGCATGGGGCCGCTGCGCCACGTGTTTGCCTGGGCGCCACTGCACCGTTTCCACCACATGAAATACGGCACGGCCGGCGACGTGAATTTCGGCCTGTTCTTTACGTGCTGGGACCGCTTGCTGGGCACCTGCTTCGACGCGCCGGACTATCGCATGCGGGGCGAGGACCTGGGTATCGGCAGCCGTCCCGATTATCCCGTGGCCTACCTGCCGCAATTGATTGAACCGTTCCGCGCGGAAGAGGGCGTGCGCTCGCCCGAGCTACCGGCTGGCTTGCGCCAGGGTCTCAGTCGAGAAGCGTGACTTGCAACTGGCGCAAGCTGCGGTCGGCGCGCACGCCGAACAGGCTGCGCATGGTGCGCGAAAAATGCGCGGCATCGGCAAAACCGGCGCCGTGGGCCGCATCCGTCAATGTACCGCCGAGCAAGATAAAACGGATGGCCAGGCGCAAGCGGCGCCACAGCACCAGGCGCCGCACGGGCAGACCCAGCTGGGCGCTGAACAGGCGCTCCAGCTGGCTCAGCGACAAATGCGCCGCTTCGGCCAGGGCGGCCGCGCTGACTTTGCCGGACAGCAGCGCGTCAACCTGGTCCAGCGCGCGCTGCACGCGCGCGTCGGCCAGCTGCTCGCGCGGCTGTGCCTGCAGCGCGGCGGCCAGGCTGTCCAGGCTGGGCGCGCCAGAGCTGGCGGCTGCTGCCAGCAGGGCCGGGCCGCCCAGGCGCTGCGGTTCCGCATAGATGGTCAGCATGGAGGCTGGCGCGCTCAGGATGGCGTGCGGGTGCAGGCTCTCGACCAGCAAGTGCCGCGCCGTGTGGACGATGCCGTCGAGCTCTGCCGTGAAGGGCGCACCCGTGCTTAGCATCAACTGATGCGCGTAATGAGCGTGGCTGTCCGTGGCGCCTACTGCGCCATGCAAGATGGCAAAGTCCGGCGCCAGCCATAAGCTTCCCTGCCAGCGGTCGTCGTGCAAGCGATGCTCCTGTGTGATGGATTGCGGGGCGTTCATGCCGGCGGACGGAGGATGGTTGTCACGGCATCGAATTTTCCCGAAGTACACATTATTGCATTTGCGAAATTTGTGATTTTTTTAATACAATATTCAGCATTGCAAGGGCGCCCGCTGTAACGTACTATCATTCTCATCGACTACCGACGGTAGTCGTGCAGCCCGCTGCCAGCCATGCTGCTGGCCGTGTAGCGGTTTGATGTCCGTTCTGCTTGTCCGCCTGTCATGCCTACACGCGCGTCTACGTCGTGGTTTGCTCGATCAGTGTCGCACTGGGTGGGGCCGCGCGTGCTGGCTGCGCTGGTGCTGGCGCTGTGCCTGGGACTGACGTATGGTGCCTGGCGCAATGCCCACGATGCCAGCGAACAGCAGGTGCAGGCCGATTTTGACTTCCGCGTGCGCGAACTGGTGGGCAACATCGTCGTGCGCATGCAGACCTACATCCAGGTGCTGCACGGCGTGCAGGGACTGTATGCCAGTTCGCAGGACGTCACGCGCAGCGAATTCCATGCCTATCTGGCGGTGCAGCAGGTGGACCGGCACTTTCCTGGCATCCATGGCATCGGCTACCTGCCCCTGTTACCCGGTGCCGGGCTGGCGCGGCACGAAGCGAGTGTGCACGCGGAGGGCTATCCTGGCTATGCCGTGCGTCCACCGGGCCAGCGCGCCTGGCATGCGCCCATCACTTATCTGGAACCTTTAAGCGAAAGCAACTTGCTGGCGTTCGGCTATGACATCTGGTCGGAACCCGTGCGCCGCGCCGCGCTCGAACAGGCGCGCGACACGGGGCAAGCGGCCATGACGGGCAAGATCCAGCTGGTGCAAGATGGCGGCAGTGCCCAGACGCATGGCTTCCTGGTCGTGCTGCCTGTGTATGACAATGGCTTGCCGCGTGCCAGCGTGGCGCAGCGGCGCGCCGCCTTGCGCGCCTGGGTGTTTGCGCCGTTCCGCATGGTCGACCTGATGGCGGGCGTGGGCGGCGAGGGGGCGCGCCAGCTGGACCTGGAAATCTATGATGGGGCGCAACAGGCTGAGGCGGCCCTGATGTATGACAGCTTGCCGGACATGCTGGCGGCGGCCACGTCGGACAGCCTGGTGTCGCAGCAGGCGATCAGCATCGCCGGCCATGCCTGGACCTTGCGCGTGCGCGCCATGCCGGGCTTCGATGGCGAGCTGCTGGCGCGGCCCCGCCTGGTGGCCTGGACCGGCTTGCTGGCCAGCAGCGTGCTGGCGCTGGCGGCCTGGCTGCTGGCGGCGGGCCGCACCCGCGCCCAGGCGGCGCTGGCGCGTTCGAGCCAGCTGACGGAGCAGCTGGAGCAGGGCCAGGCCAGCGTGCTGGCGATGGCCGAGGCGGCGCAGCGCAGTCAGGCCATGCTGCGCAGCATCCTCGATTCGACCATCGACGGCATTTTGGTCGACAACATCGCAGGCCGCATCTTCACCTCGAACCGGCGCTTCCGCGACCTGTGGCAAGTGCCCGATGCGCTCGACTGGCAAGCGGACGGCGCGGCACTGGTGCGTCATGTGGAAAGCCAGCTGGAGCAGGCGGCGCCTTTCCTGGGAGCACGCGCCCACGCGCCGCACGGCCACCGCGAGCGGCGCGACGTGCTGCACCTGCGCGATGGACGGGTGGTCGAGCAATACGTGCGCAGCATGCAGCTGGGCAATGAACAGGCGCGCTTGTGGACTTTCCGCGACATCAGCGAGCGCAGCCAGATGGAACGGCGCGAGCACACGCGGCGGCAAGTGCTGGAAATGCTGGCCACGGGCGCACCGCTGGAACGGGTGCTGGAAAGCGTGGTGCTGAGCGTGCAAGCCGACCATCCCGCCATGCTGTGCAGCATCTTGTTGCTCGATGAAAACCGCCACCGCCTGGTGCTGGGCGCGGCGCCCAGCTTGCCCGCGTTTTTCAACCTGTCCAGTCATGGCCATGACCTCGACACCCTGCAGGGCGTGCATGGCATCGCCGCGCAAGCGCTGCGCGATGGCCAGCGCGTGATCGTGGGCGACTTGCATGCCGCTGCCAATGTGCAAGAGACGATGGAACTGGCGTGGCGGGCCCAGCTGCAATCGTGCTGGGCCGAGCCCGTGCGTGGCGGCTCGGGCAAGCTGCTGGGCGTGCTGATGGCGTATCACCGCCAGCCCACCTTGCCGGGTGCTGCGCATCTGGCGCGGCTGAGCGAGGCGGCGCACCTGGCCGGCATGGCCATCGAACAGGCGCAGGTGGCGCTGGCCCTGCGCGCCGGCGAAGCGCGTTTCCGCAGCCTGTACGACCATGCGCCCGTGGCCCTGTGGGAACAGGACTGGTCGGCCGTGCGCGCCGCGCTCGATGCACTTGAACAAGCGGGCGTGCGCGACCTGGGCGCCCACTTCCAGGCCAATCCGGACGCGCTGCAGCGGCTGGCGGGGCTGGTGCGCATCATCGATGCGAACGGCGCCGCGCTGGCGCAGGTACGCGCCAACGAGGGCGACCAGCGCCGCGGCGCGCTGGGCCTGGCGCAGAATTTCGATGCCAGCGCCTTGCCCCGTTTCGGCGATGCGCTGCTGGCGCTGGCTGGCGGCGCCCACCTGTACGAGTGCGAGAGCAGCTTCTTGCGTCTCGATGGCGCGGCGCGGCAAAATGAGTTGAGCTTGCTGGTGATGCCCGGCCATGCCGACAGCCTGGACTTTGTCATGGTGTCCTCGCTCGATATCACCGAGCGCAAGCGCATGAATGCGGAACTGCTGCAACTGGCCACCACCGATTTTTTGACGGGCTTGCCGAACCGGCGCCACTTCATGGCGGCACTGGAAAATGAGCATGCACGGCTGCAGCGCGAACTGGCCAGTTGCGCCAGCGTGTTGATGCTCGACATCGATCACTTCAAGCGCGTCAACGACGAGTATGGCCACGCCGTGGGTGATACCGTGCTGCGCCACCTGGGCGCGCTGATGTGCCAGGCGCTGCGCAAGGTCGATGTGCCGGGCCGCGTGGGCGGCGAAGAGTTCGCCATCTTGCTGCCGGGCACCGACCTGGCGGCGGCGGCCGTGTTTGCCGAACGCTTGCGCCGGCGCGTGGCGGAAAGTTCCCTGACTACCGATGGTGGCATCCTGATCACCATCACGGTGAGCATCGGCATGGCTGCCATGGCCGGCACGGATGCCGATTGCGACGCCGTGCTGGCACGCGCCGACGAGGCGTTATACAGGGCCAAGCGGGGCGGGCGCAACCGCGTCGAACAGAATGACGGCGGCAGCGACGGCGTGCTCAGCAAGTTCATGGCGCAGTGATTACAGGCTGTGCTGATGCGCTTGTGCCTGCTTGTGCTTGCGGCTGACGATCAGCCAGACGATGGCGACGGGAATCAACAGGGGCAGCAGCACGGGCGTGCTCAGCGCCAGCACCAGTACCACGCAGAGTGCCAGCACGGCGATCAGCACCACGCCCACTCCTGCCAGGACCACGCCCGTGACGACGGCGGCGCACACCAGCGCAATGGCGGCGACGAGCAAGCCGCCACCGGCAAACACCAGGCCGAACAGCCACTCCAGCGGTCCGTCGATCTCGTCGCCGTTGAACTGCATGTGCATGTCGCTGCCACCGACCTTGTCGAGGAACAGGCAGGCCAGCATGACGATGAGGACGAAGGTGAGTAATTTTTTCATGGTGAGCCTCAGTGTGTGGGGGAGGGGGTGTTGCATGATCACACTGTAGGGACACGCCGGGCTGGCCGCCAGCGGCGTGCGACAGGCCGTCATTTTCACGGTATGGGAGGTCTGTACGGGCAGAAAACACTGATCTGTAACAAGATTTCTTTTCTTGTAATATGCGCAAGCCGTCCTATACTGAATACCTCAGTCTCGCAAGGAGGGCAACATGCTTTTGTTTGCAGATACCGGGGATCAATCGCTATCCCTTTCCCACCATCGAACCACGCGCCAGCGTAGCGCCCCGCAGTCCTGCGCCGAGCCCGTCGGCGCGCCATCGGCGATACCGCCGATCATCATCAATCCCTTTAATTACCATGCGCCACTGCCAGCCATCGACCCGCGCTGGGTGCCGCCCGGTCCGCCGCTGACCTGGCCCAACCGGCCTGCCATGTCCATGTGCTGACGGCACCGGCGGACGGCAGCCGCCTGGCCTGGTCGTGAAAAAGCCCGCATCGCGGGCTTTTGCCAGTACCTGCCTGCGTCAGGAAGATTTGCGGCGCAGCATGAAACCCAGCAAGCCCAGGCCGGCCAGCAGCATGGCATAGGTTTCCGGCTCCGGCACGGCGGTGATGAAGGCGTGGTTATCCGTCTCGAAGGCATTCTGCGTGGAGTGGAAGGCAACCGAGGTGATCTTGCTGCCAACGCCGGCGAAGGCATTCACGTACAGGCCCACGGACTGATTGCCGTTGGCGGGATCGCCGGCCAGCGCTGCCAGTTGCGTGCCCGTCAGTGTGGTCGAGCTGTGGTCGGCAAAGGTGTAGGTCACGCTGTTGTACGTGTCCGGCGAACCCATGTAGAAGCCAAAATAGCTCAAGCCGCTACTGAAGTTGGCGGTTACGGGCGAGAACTGGTCGGAAGAAGTGCCTGCCGACAAATACTTGCTCATATCGCCAGGAGGCGCGGCATGGTTGCTGTTCGTGCCGGTGAACAGCGCGCCGTCGACGTAGTTGGCGGGCAGGATGCCGCTGTTGAAATTGATCGTGGTAGCACCTGCAACGGATGTCACCAGCCCTTCGCCGGCCAGGGCTGTGCCGCCAGCCGTAAATGTGGGGACGGCGCTGGCGCTGCCGGCGGCGGCAGCGAGCGTCGCGCATGCCAGTGTGGACAAGATTTTCATGTTTATTCCCTCAAAGATTTATAGGTGTACGCAGCTGTTTTGATCAGGACAGGCAGAAGTGCTTGGCGTGGCGATGCAAGGCGGCGTGCGGGGATGAGGGACGTCGCATGATGAAAGAATTTCTTGAGGCCAAGCATTACTAAATGCAATATTTGAAATATAAAAAACATAATTCAGATTGCAAAATAATAATAGTCTTAGTTGAGCAATATCAAAGGTCGATCGCTAGAATAAAACTACTAGATTGATAGCTTGTCTTATTGCCGAGATCGACTATGGCGGGCCGCGCCTTACCTTACGGCAAGGCGGCACGGGCGGGCATTTTCGACTATCATGCTAGCCCCGACCTTCCATCACGAGCACCGCCATGAGTACCGATTTCCCCGACTTTTCCGACGAAGCAGCCGAGCAGGATAATGATGCCCCGATCCAGGAGCCGCGCCTGTGGGTAGGCAATGGCTGGACGGCGCGTGTGATCAAGAATGAGGAAGATGAAGGCTGGGCCGTGGCCATGATCAAGGATGGCGAGCCGGAGCCGGCGCTGGTGGGGCCGTGGACCATGGGCCGCGACAAGAAAAACCCGAAGCCGCTCGACGTCAACGCGTTTAATACGCTGGTCAAGACGGCCTCGGAAGTGCTGCGCCGCCACGAGCAGCAGCTGCATGCGCAATTGCACAAGAACCTGTTCGTCGCCACCGACGAGGGACAAATCAAGGTGATGTTCGACATCGTGCCCGACGAAGAGCACCCGTACGCGGAACTGAGCGCCTATGACGCGGACGGCGAACAGATCGCCAAGGTGCGCACTTCGGCCGCCTTCAAGTTCAATGCTACCGCAGCGGCGAACTGGATCGAGGGCGGCTACCGCCGGCCATAATCCGACGCCACCACCGGCGCCAGTGGTGATGTCGGATTACGGCCCTTCGGACCTAATCCGACCTACGTCCGACCTACCTCTTGCCGGCGGTACGCCAGCCGGTACAGCAATGGCAGCACCAGCAGGGTCAAGGCCGTCGACGACAGGATGCCGCCGATCACCACGGTGGCCAGCGGACGCTGTACCTCCGCGCCCGTGCCCGTGGCAATCGCCATCGGCACGAAGCCCAGCGAGGCCACCAGCGCCGTCATCAGCACGGGCCGCAGGCGCGTGATTGCCCCCTCACGGATGGCATCCTGCAAGGGCATGCCCTGTTCGCGCAGCTGGCGGATGTAGGCGATCATCACCAAGCCATTGAGCACGGCCACGCCGGACAGGGCGATGAAGCCGACAGCGGCCGAGATCGACATGGGAATGTCGCGCAGCCACAGCGCAACAATGCCGCCCGTCAAGGCGAACGGGATGCCGCTGAACACCAGCAAGCCATCCTTCACGTTGCCGAACATGGCGAACAGCAACACAAACACGAGCGCCAGCGCCACGGGCACCACCAGTTCCAGGCGTTTCGTGGCCGATTGCAATTGCTCGAACTGGCCGCCCCAGCTGGTCCAGTAGCCGGCAGGAATGCTGACTTGCGCCTGTAACTGCTGCGTGGCGTCGGCGACAAACGAGCCGATATCGCGTCCGCGCACGTTGGCGCTGACGACGATGCGGCGCTTGCCGTCTTCGCGGCTGATCTGGTTCGGCCCCGGCGCCACTTGCAGGCTGGCCACTTCACCGAGCGGGATGAAGCGCGCGCGGCCTTCCGCCGCTGCGCCCAGGGGCAGGGCGATGGGCAGGCGTTTCAGCTGCTCCAGGTCGCTGCGCAGGCTGTCGGGCAGGCGCACGACGATGTCGAAGCGGCGGTCGCCCTGGAACAGGGTGCCTGCCTCTTGCCCGCCGATGGCCGTGGCAATCGCCGCTTGCACGTCGGCAATATTCAAACCGTAGCGGGCCGTCTGCTCGCGGTCGATCTGCACCGTCAGCATCGGCAGCCCCGTCGTCTGCTCGACTTTCACCTCTGTTGCGCCCGGTATCTTGCCCAGCACACTAGCGATCTTCGCCGCCGTACTGTCGAGGACAAGCATGTCGTCGCCGAACAGTTTCACGGCCACGTCGCTGCGCACGCCGGAAATCAGTTCATTGAAGCGCAGCTGGATCGGTTGCGAAAACTCATAGTTGTTGCCCGGCAAGCTGGTGGCCGTCGCTTCGATTTCCGCCAGCAATTGCTCGCGCGATTTCTTTGGTTGCGGCCACTGGTCGCGGGGCTTGAGCATGATGTAGCCGTCGGAAATATTCGGCGGCATGGGGTCCGACGCGATCTCGGCCGTTCCCGTGCGGGCGAAGACGCGGGCGATTTCCTTGTGGTTACTCATCAGCTTGCTTTCCAGCTGCTGCTGCATGGCCAGCGATTGGCTCAGGCTGGTGCCGGGGATGCGCAGGGCCTGGATGGCGATGTCGCCCTCGTTCAGGCTGGGCACGAATTCGCTGCCTATGCGCGTGGCCAGCAAGCCGGACAGCACGACGGCTACTGCCGCGCCCGTCAACACGACGGGCGTGTTGCGCATCACCTTGCCCAGCAGCGGCGCATACCAGCGCTTGGCGGCGCGCATGATGGCGTTTTCCTTCTCCGCTACCTTGTCGCCGATAAACAGCGCCACGGCGGCGGGAATGAAAGTAATCGACAGCAGCATGGCGCCCAGCAATGCGATGACCACCGTCAGGGCCATCGGCGTAAACATGCGGCCTTCCACGCCCGTCAGCGCGAAGATGGGCAGGTACACGACCATGATGATCAGCTGGCCGTACAGCAAGGGGCGGCGCGCCTCTTGCGATGCCGCAAACACTTCATGAAAACGTTCCTGCAAGGTCAACGGCCGCCCCAGTTTTTGCTGCGCATGGGCCAGGCGGCGCACGCAGTTTTCCACGATCACCACGGCGCCATCGATGATGATGCCGAAATCCAGCGCGCCAAGGCTCATCAGGTTGGCGCTCACATGGTATTGCACCATGCCCGTAAACGTGAACAGCATGGCCAGCGGAATCACCATGGCCGTGATGATTGCCGCGCGGATATTGCCGAGGAACAGGAACAGGATGGCGATCACCAGCACGGCGCCTTCGAGCAGGTTTTTCTTCACCGTATTGATGGCCTTGTCGACCAGCACCGTGCGGTCATACACGGTGACGGCGTGCACGCCTTTCGGCAGGCTGCGGTTGATCTCGATCATCTTTTTGTCGACGGCTTGCGAGACGGCGCGGCTGTTCTGTCCGATCAGCATGAAGACCGTGCCGAGCACCACTTCGCGGCCGTTTTCCGTGGCCGCGCCCGTGCGCAGTTCGCGCCCCAGCACCACGTCGGCCACGTCGCGGATGCGGATCGCCACGCCCTGCACATTGGCGACGACGATGTTGGCGATGTCGTTTTTTGATGCCACCTGGCCCGGCGCGCGTATCAGCAGTTGCTCGCCTTGCCGTTCGATATAGCCGGCGCCCACGTTGCTGTTGTTGCGTTCCAGCGCCGTCACCACGTCTTGTAGGCTGATGCCGTAGGCGGCCAGTTTTTCCGGGTAGGGCGCCACCTGGTATTGCTTGGCGTAACCGCCGATGGCATTGATTTCCGTCACGCCCGTGACATTGCGCAACTGCGGCTTGATGATCCAGTCCTGGATTTCGCGCAAGTCCGTCGGCGTGTACGGCGTGCCATCGGGCTTCTTCGCACCGTCTTGCGTTTCCACCGTCCACAGGTAGATTTCACCGAGGCCCGTGGAGACGGGACCCATCTTCGGCGTGATGCCGGCCGGCAAGCTTTCCTTGGCTTCCTGCAAGCGTTCGTTGATCATCTGGCGCGCAAAATAGATGTCCGTGCCATCCTTGAAGATCACTGTCACTTGCGACAGGCCATAGCGCGACAGCGAGCGCGTCTGTTCCAGATTCGGCAAGCCGGCCATGGCCGTCTCGATGGGGAATGTGACGCGCTGCTCGGTTTCCAGCGGCGAATAGCCGGCGGACTGGGTATTGATTTGCACCTGTACATTGGTGATGTCGGGCACGGCGTCGATGGGCAGCTTCTGATAGCTGTAGATGCCCAGGCCAGCCATGGCGGCCACGGCCAGCATCACCAGCCAGCGCTGCTCGATGGCGAAGCGGATCAAGCGTTCAAACATGATGGTTTCCTTAGCTTTGACGTGATCAATGTTCGTGGCCGGCGGAATCTTTGCCCAGCTCGGATTTCAGGACAAAACTGCCTTGCGCCGCGTACGGCGTGCCGGCGGCCAGGCCCTGCTTGATGTGCGTCAAGGTGCCATCGCTGCGCCCCAGCACCACGGGCGTGGCCTGGTAACCCTCCTTGACTTGCACGAAGACGACGGGCTTGTCTTCCACCGTCTGGATGGCCGTGCTCTGCACGGTGACGGGCGCGTCCGCTTCGCCGGACACCACTTCCACCGTGACGAACAGGCCCGGACGCCAGGCCATGTCGGGATTCTGCAAGCTGATGCGTGCCTTGGCCGTGCGCGTCTGCTCGCCCAGCAGCGCGCCCACATAGGTGATCGTGCCTTGCGCGCTGGCATCGAAAGCGCTGGCTTTGACTTCCGCCTTGCCTCCCATGCGCACGGTGGCCAGGTCTTTCGCCGGCACGGCGATTTCCGCCCACACGGTCGACAGGTCGGAAATGACGAAGATGTTCGCGTCTTCCTTGACGGCTTCGCCCAGGGTGATATGTTTTTCCAGCACCATGCCGTCGAACGGCGCGCGGATCTCGTAGCGGTTCAGCGGACCCTTGGCAGCGCCACTGGCGCCCAGCGCGTTGAGCTTTTGCTGCGCATTTTGCACGGCGATTTCCGCTTCGCGCCACGCCTGCTGCGCCTGCAGATAATCCTGCTCGGCAGAAATTTTTTCGCGCCACAGTTTTTCTTCGCGCTCATATGTGGAACGGGCCAGCGACAAACGCCGCTGCGCCGACAGCAATTCGCTGCGCTGTTCCGACAGCTCCGTGCTGGCGATGACGGCCAGTACTTGCCCCTTTTTCACCAGCTGGCCCAGGTCCGCGTGCACGGCTTCCACCACGCCGGCCAGGCGCGGCACGACGTGGGCCGTGCGGTCTTCGTTAAAACGGATTTCGCCGGGCAGGGCGACGGTCGTCTTGATGCGGCCGGGCGCGGCCGTGGCGATGACGACGCCGGCCGCGCGGCTTTGCGCCGCCGTCAATTCCAGCCGGCCTTCCACTTCTTCGTGGCCGTGTTCGTCTTTCTTTTCAGCATGTGCTTCCGCCTTGACGGCAGGCGCTGGCGGGGCGCTGGACTTGCCCGTGCCGAGGATGAGGATGGCCAGCACGATGCCGGCGGCCGCGATGGAGACTATGGCGATCGTCTGTTTTTTGTTGAGTGTGATGTTCATGGATGGCGTTTCCTTACAGGGAGGCGGGGGCGCCAAGCAGGCGCTCGATTTCGACGGCGGCGTGCTGCGCTTCGGTCAGCGCGCGCAGGTATTGGTTTTTGGCTTGCAGCAAGGTGCGCTGGGCATCGAGTACGTCGAGAAAGGCGAACTTGCCGAACTCAAAGCCCTTGCTGGCCGCGTCGTAGGCGCTTTGGGCGCCGGGCAAGATGTCCTGGCGCAAGCTTTCCACGTCGAGCCGGGCCGTGGCCAGGCGTTCGGTGGCGGCAGCCACGGCCGTCTGCACGGCGATGCGTGCGGCGGCCAGCTCGTCGCTGGCCTTGTCGCTGCGGCGCAAGGCGTCGAGCTTGTTGCCCGCGTTGCGGTCGAACAAAGGCAGCGGCAAGGCCAGGCCGATGATGGCCTGGTTGCGGCCCAGCTCTTCCGAGCGCTTCATGCCGATGCTGAGCGTGACGTCGGGCGTGGCGCGCCGCTGTTCCACGTCCAGCATGGCTTGCCGCTGCGCCAGTGCGCTGTGCGCCTGGCGCACGGTGGGTGCCTGGGCCAGGCGCGCCGCCAGTTCGCTGGCCGGCGGCAGCTCGGGCAAGGTTTCCAGGCGACCTTCCGCCAGGCTGAAGCGTGGCGTGGCATTGCCCCACAGGGCGGCCAGGCGCTTGCGCGCGCTGGCCAGGGTGCTGCGGGCCAGGTTCAATTCCAGCCGCACGCTCGCTTCTGCGACCTTGGCGCGGGTTTCCTCGACGGGCGAGGCCTTGCCGGCCGTCACCCGGCGTGCCGTGATGTCGCTGGCGCGCGCGGCTAGCGCCTGCGCGCTGTCGGCCAGGCGCAAGCCTTCCTGCGCCGCCAGCACGTCGACAAAGGCGGTGGTCACTAGCGCGCGCGTGTCGGCTTGCTGCAGGGACAGGCCGGCTTGCGCCAGGTCTTCGCCGCGCTGGGCGACGGCTGTGCGCGCCCCCCGCTTGCCGCCCAGTTCGATCAGCTGATTGAGCTGCACGGTGGTGCTGCGCGTGGCGCGCCGCGTGTCTTCCAGCACGGTTTGCAGTTCCGGGTTGGGCAGGGCGCGCGCCTGTTGCAGGGCGCCCCCTTGCGCCGCCAGTTCATGGCGGGCGGCCGACAGAGTGGCGTTGCCGCCTTCGGCCAGTCGCAGCGCGGCGGGCAAGGTCAGGGGCGCGGCGGGTTCCACGCTAGATTGCGCGTGGGCAAAGTTGCCGGCCAGCAGGCCAGCGGAGAGACATAACAGATAGATGGATCGGTGCATCGAATTCTCCAAGGTACGGAAAAAGAATTCGACGGGACGCGCAGGCTTGCGCCTGAGTTAGTCAGGCGCGCATATGGCGATAAGCGATTGAAACGTCCCGTCGGCCTAGATGGCCGACGACCAGTCAGGGCGCTTGGGAGCGTCCGGGATGTGGGAAGCGTAAAAGAAGGGGGAGGTGTCTGCGTTGACGGAGGCCATGTCGCCGATGGGCAGGCTGGAGCCGGCCGGCAGCCACGCATGGCCGATGCCATGGCAGACGTTGCAGTCGCTGTGCGGCTGGCCTTTGGATTGCTTGTCAGCTACCTTTTTATCGGCCACGGGTTTCTTGTCCGCATCGGCCTTGTGCTGGTGGCTGTGGTGGCCCAGGTGCTGCGCCGCCTTGCCTTCCTCGTGCAGGCAATACGCGCTCGCCGCGGCCCAGGACATCTGGAGCGGAAGCACGAACAGCAGCAAAATGAGGAAGAATTTACGCATGGTGACGGCTATTGTACAGAAAGGCGGGTGGCCGTGCCGTGCTTAACGTGGCTGGGCGCGCCACGCCTTCAACTGCGCGGCGATGGCCTTGCCCTGGAATAGCTGTGGCTCGGAATGCTCTTCCGCTTCCATGCCGCCCTCGCGGAAGTCGGCCGCCTCGCGCGCCTGCACCAGCACCTTGGCCTTGTCAAAGGCTTCGGCAAAGCCGGCGCTCTTGGGTAGCGCTTCCTTGAAATATGCTTCGCTGAAATACGTAAAATCGTTCTGGTCGTCGCAGCCGAACGAGGTGCGGTCGCTGCGCGCGGCCGTGATGATGAGAGTGTTGTCATCTTTTAATGGCGCAATGAAACCGCCTGCATAGCAGGCCGAGATCACGATGACTTTCCAGCGGATGCCGCTGTGCTTGAGCATGGACGCCAGCTCTTGCGCGGGCAGGCTGTGCAGGTCCATGCCATTTTGCGCCAGCGCCAGTTCGTGCTCGGGCGAACCATGGCTGGTGAGGAATAAAAACAGGATGTCGTTCTGCTTGTCCATCTTCGCACCCAGGCTGTCGAGGCTGGCGGCGATGCTGGTGCGCGTGGCCATCGGCTGCTGCGCCACCGTGTTGCGGCTGTTGACGAGCATCAGGGAGCGGCCCACGGTGCCGTAATCGCGGTCGAACTGGCGCTGCACGAAGGCCGTTTCGCGGTGAAACACTTCCTGCGCGCCATCGCCGGCCACGCCCAGCAGGTACAGATTGATCTTTTTCGCCGCATCGCGCGGCGCGATGCGCGCCAGGGCGCCGTCGAGCAGGCTGCGCTGGTTGTACAGGGCCAGCTCGATATTGTCGCGCGTGAGCTTGTCGGCCGCCGGGTCGTCCAGCTGGCCTTCCGTCCAGTTGCCGCTGTCTTCGCGCCGGCCGTCGGCCTGCGCCACGGCGTAGCGCAGCACGCCCTTGCCGTCGAACTGGCCATTCTTGAAGCCGCCCCGGTATTCGTCGCCGTCGGCCGTGCGTAGCACGCCTGTACCCTCGAATTTCCAGTCTTTCAGCTCGCCTTCGTAGTGGATGCCGTCGCTGGTGCTGACTTTGGCCTTGCCCTGCAGCTGGCCCTGGACGAAGTCGCCTTCGAAGACGGTACCGTCCGTGTCGGTCAGCTTGCCGGCGCCGTGTGGGCGCCAGTGTTTGAAGTGGCCTTCGAAGGTGGCGCCGTCGGCGCCCTGGAAGCGGCCTTGCCCCTCGAAGCTGCCCTTGACGAAGCTGCCCGCATAGATCTCGCCCTTGGGCGAGGTGTAGCGGCCGATGCCGTCGAAGGCGCCCTGGCGGAAGGCGCCCGTGTACTCGACGCCGGACGCCTGGCGCAGCGTGCCCTGGCCGGAAAACACGCCGCGCGCGAAGCCCCCTTCATAAAACGCGCCGCTCGCGTACTCGAGCCGGCCCTGGCCATGCATCTTGCCTGCGGCGAGGGGACCGAAATAGCGTCCGCCATCGGCCGTCTCCGCCGCCGGCACCTTGGCAGGCGCGGCGCACAGCGGCGGCATGCCCAGCGCGGCAAAGACCAGCAGGCCGGCGAGGGTATAGGGGCGAAGCGAGGCGCGTAGCGTGGCGGTCATGAGGACGGTCTGGTCTGTAGGAAGGGGCCTAGTCTGCCACTGTATCGCCAAGGTGGCAAATACCGGCGTGGCGTGTGTTGCGCTGCCTCAAGGCAAGATTGTGCGTTTTATGCCGTGCCAAGGCTGGGCTGAACTGATAATATTGATTTTCAGAACATATCGACACAAGGCACACAGTTACCCATGGAAAGCCGTCTCAGCCGTCTGGAAGCCGTTCAAACCGTGTTGCTGGAAATCGGCCAGCGTTCGAGCACCTGCAGCGATATCAGCGAATTCCTGCAGGCGGTGCATGCGGCGCTGGGGCGCATCATGTATGCGGCGAACTTTTATGTGGCGCTCAGCGACCGCGATGACGGCCTGGTGCGCTTTCCCTATTTTGTCGACGAATTCGACGCCGCGCCCGACCCGGATGTGGGCGTGCGCCTGGCCAGCGCCGCGCAGTCGCCCACGGCGTGGGTCATCGTCAACCGCAAGCAGCTGGTGATGACGGCCGACGACGACGCCATGCGCGCCATCGGCGGCGGCGCCTGGGGCGGCGGCACGGCGGCCGAGCACTGGATCGGCTGCCCGCTGCTGGACCAGCAGCATCAGGTGCTGGGCGCCATCGTCATCCAGAGCTATGATGCGCAGCACCGCTTCAGCCTGGAAGACCAGGCCCTGTTCGCGCTGATCGCCACGCACGTGTCGAGCGCCCTGCAGGGCATGCAAAGCATGGACCGGCTGGAAAAGGCGGTGCAGGAGCGCACGGCCCTGCTGGCGCACGAGGTGGCCGAGCGCCGGCGCGCGGAAAACCTGCAGCATGCGCTGTATGAAATCGCCAACCTGTCGGCGCAGGCGGCCGACGCCACCACCCTGTATGCGCGCCTGCACGCCATCATCAGCGAACTGGTGACGGCAAAGAATTTCCTCATCGCCCTGTACCATCCCGACAACAAGGACATCACGATCCCATATTTCGTCGATGAAAAGGATGCGCAGGCGCCCGTGAAACGTTTCCATTACGGCATTGGCATGAGTTCGTACGTGCTGGCGCGCCGGCAAGCGTGTTTGCTCGATGCCAGCAGCTATGCGGCGCTGGTGGCCAGCGGCGAGATGGACGAGCCGCTGGGCAACGTGGGCATCGCCAGCTGGATGGGTGCGCCCATGCTGCTGGGCGAGCGCAAATATGGCGTGATCATCGTGCAAAGCTACGACGAATCCGTCGTGTATGGCCAGGCGGAACTGGACGTGCTGGCCTTCATGGCCAGCCACGTGGCCGTGGCGATGGCCCGCATCCAGGCCGACAGCGCCATGCGCCAGGCCAAGGAAGCGCTGGAAGAGCAGAACGCGGCCCTGAACAGCGCCCTGAGCGCCTTGCAGGAAGCGCAGTCGGAACTGGTGCGCCAGGAAAAACTGGCATCGCTGGGCCGCCTGGTCGCTGGCGTGGCGCATGAAATCAATACGCCGCTGGGCATTTGCGTCACGGCCACCAGCCACCTGGTGCAGGAATTGAAACTCACGCGCGAAGACCTGGACGGCGGCCAGCTCGATGAAGACGGCTTGCGGCAATTCCTCGACATCATCGACCAGACCCTGCGCATCATGACGACGAATACGCAGCGCGCCGCGGCGCTGGTGCGCAGCTTCAAGCAGGTGGCCGTGGACCAGTCGTCGGACGAATTGCGCAGCTTTCACTTGCGCAAATACCTCGATGAAATTTTGCTTTCCTTGCAGCCCAAGCTGAAAGGCAAGCCGGTCAAGGTGGAGATCGATTGTCCACCCGAGGTGCAACTGCGCAGCTATCCGGGCGCCGTCTCGCAGATCGTCACGAACATGGTGGTCAATTCACTGGTGCATGGCTTTGTCGAAGGCGAGCCGGGCAAGATCAAAATCAGCGTGCGGACGGCCGGCGAGATGCTGGAACTCGACTACAGCGACGATGGCATGGGCATGGACAGCACCACCCTGGGCCAGCTGTTCGACCCCTTCTTCACCACCAAGCGGGGTTCCGGTGGCAGCGGCCTGGGCGCGCATATCCTGTACAACCTGGTGACGGGGCCGCTGGGCGGCACGGTGAAGGTGGTCAGCGCGCCGGGCATGGGATTGCACTATAAAATCCGTTTCCCGCTGGAGCCGAAAACCGCGTAATCCGACGCCGGCGTGTGTCCTTGAAAATCTCAAAACGGCGGGCCGGAGGCGCGGGCCTGAGAAAATGCCGATGGCGGCGTTGCAGCTCCTTGCCGTACATGCGTACTGTCTGCGTCGCTGCGCCTTGCCCTCGACATTTTTCAGGTCCGCTTGGCCCGGAATGCCCGTATTGCAGACCTGGGCCGAAGCGTGTTTTGCCGGTATGCGTATCGCGTAGGTCGGATTAGCGGCGCAGCCGCGTAATCCGACGTACGCATGCTAATCCGGGAAACGTTGATTTAGCGCAAGTGCTGCATCGAGATTGGCGATCAGCAACTCCACATACTGCGGATCGAGGTGGCTGCCGCTCACTTCGCGCAGGTAGCTCACTACACGTTCCAACGGCCAGGCGTCCTTGTAGCAGCGCTTGTGCATCAGGGCGTCGAAGACGTCGGCTACGGCGGCGATGCGCGCGTATTTGTGGATGTTTTCGCCCACCAGGCCTTGCGGGTAGCCGCTGCCGTCGTATTTTTCATGGTGCTGGTGGGCGATCACGGCGGCTGCCTTCAGCAACGGGCGCTGCGAGCCGTCGAGGATGGACATGCCCACCGTCGGATGCTGCTTCATGATTTCCCACTCGGCAGCGTCGAGCTTGCCGGGTTTCAGCAACACGGCGTCGGGCGTGGAAATCTTGCCGATGTCATGCATGGGCGCCGCGTGGCGCAGCACCATGGTTTCTTCTTCCGACATGCCGGAGGCTTGCGCCAGCAGCTGGCATACTTCGGCCATGCGGCGCACGTGGTTGCCGCCTTCGTGCGAGCGCGATTCGACCACGTCGCCCAGGCGCAGGATCAGCTCGGCCTGGGTATCGGTGATTTCCTGCGTCAGCAGGATGTTGTCGAAGGCGATCGCCACGCCGGAGCAGAATACTTCCAGCAATTGCGCATCGAGGTCGGAAATTTCTTCCACGCCTTTTAATACCAGCAAGGACGCCTTGCCGCTGCTGTTGGGGAAATAGCCGACATAGGTGTCGCCGTGCAGGCGCGAGATTTTATTGCTCTTGGCGTCGTCCAGCTGCGACAGCAGGGAAGGGCTGAGGATGCCGCCATCGGCTTCATGGTCGCCGATCTGCGCGAGAACTTCATAATCCTGCTCACCCGTGATGGCGCTGGCGCCGCGCAGGCGCAGCAGCATGCTCGTTTCCAGGCGCAGCAGGGCGACGACTTGCTGCAGCAGGCCGCTGGCGAAGTCGCGCAGGTTGCGCTGCTTGAAGATATGCGCCGAGGCGGCGATGACTCTTTCCAGGCCTTCGCGGTAATGCAGCTGGGCCTGGCGCGCCTCTTCCACCTTCATGATGTCGCGGTAGGCGCGCAGGGCGGCAAAGGTGGTGGTGAACAGCTTGGTGCGGTCCAGTTCCGTCTTTTCCTTGTAGTCGTTGATGTCGTAGTTGACGATCACCCGCTCCTCCGGCGCCTGTCCCGGCTGCCCGGTGCGCAGCACGATGCGCGTAAACTGGTTGCCCAGGTCTTCGCGCATCCAGCGTGCCACTTCCAGGCCGCTGTCTTCGCGTTCCATCACCACGTCCAGGAAGACCAGCGCGATGCCGTCTTCGCGCGCCAGCACCTGCTTGGCTTCGGCACCGCTATACGCATGTACGAAGCTCAGGGCGCGGCCCTCCAGGCGGAAACGGCTCAGCGTCAGTTTGGTGATGTCGTGGATGTCGGGTTCATCATCGACGAGCAGGACTTTCCAGGGGGGTAACTTGGGCGATGCTGAAGACAAAAATGACATGAGGACGAGTTCCGCTAAAAGGCATAACTGACGCAATGTTGAGACGCCTGCGCCAGGAATTCCTGTGCGCCATTACCGGCGTTGCGCATTTTTCGGGCGCATTTTGTCGATTGTAGACTGACAGCTAAATATTAACAATATGCAAGAAAAATTGACTAAAAACATGCAACACCCATGCTAAAAAAACACTTTAAATCCAGGCTGCTGACACTATCTTTGCTTTATCGCTTAGGCAACTATATTTTCAAGACAATACTTTGTTTTAATTAATATTGCCAATGAATCTGCAAAAAAGTCGGCGTCTTGCCTTTCTGGCGGAAAATCAGAAAAGTAACAAGGTATGAATTGCGCGTCAGAATGGGGTGCGGCGCGCTATATTGAATAGGTATAAGAAGTGGCAGAATGCCACTCACATTTCCTGAAAGGGTACATCATGCAAAAGCAAACGACGCGCGCCCTGGTCGCCGGCCTGGCCTTGCTGGCCAGTAGTGCGGCCTGGGCAGGAACGGAAGTGCATTTCAGCAAACCGGATCAATACACGGATGTCCCGTTCAACCCGCAGGAACGGGAAGACGTATTGAAGGAACTGAGCCGGCATTTCGAAAAACTGGGCGCATCGCTGCCGCCCGGGCAGACCTTGAAAATCGACGTCACGGATGTGGACCTGGCGGGACGTGAAAATCCTTCCCTGCGTGCCGGGCAGGATATCCGCGTCTTGAATGGCGGGGTCGACTGGCCACGCATGCGCCTGCACTATGTGCTGGAGCAGGATGGCAAGGTCATTCGCAGTGGCGATGCCGCTCTCTCCGACATGTCGTACCTGAACCGCATCAATCACTATTTCAGCAATGAAAAGTTGCGCTATGAAAAGTTGATGATCGATGACTGGTATGCCGATACTTTCGGCATCAAGGTGAAGCGCCAGGCGCGCAAGTAACGCAAGTAAGGTACGCAGCCGTCAGGCGGCTTGCCGCTGCGCGTGCCGCCGCGCGAAACGTATTGCGCTACGGAAATTTTCACTTCAGGCTATAGTCAAACGGGGCAGGCAGATGCGGCATGGCGGCATCTGCCTTCCCGTGATTTTTCTGAAAGGAATGCACATGCGTATTTCCAAGATGGCGAAAACATGGCTGGCCGCATTGGCGCTGGCCGCCGGCAGCAGCGCTTGGGCGGGCGTGCAGGTGACATTCGACAAACCCGATGACTATTCCGATGTTCCGTTCAGCTCGCGCGACCGGGAACAGGTGCTGGCGGGCCTGGGGAATCACTTCACCTGGCTGGGCAAGAGCTTGCCCCCCGGCCAGGACCTCAGGATCGAGATCACCGATGTCGACCTGGCAGGACGCGAAGACCCGTCACGGCGCGGCGCCTTCGATGTGCGGGTGATGACGGGCCGTGCTGACTGGCCCCGCCTGCGCTTGCGCTATACGCTCGAGCAGCATGGCAAGGTCATTGCCAGCGGCAACGCTTATCTGTCGGACATGTCCTATTTGCAGCATATCAATCGTTATTCCAGCAACGATGCCTTGCGCTATGAAAAGCGCATGATCGACGACTGGTTCAAGAATACCTTCGGCGTCACGCCCCAGGGCCGCAGCAGTCCCGTCATGAGCTTGCAGCCGCGCGAAGTGCAGCGCCGGTAATTCAGCGCAGGTAAGCCTCTTCGATGCGTGCAAGCTGGCCGTTCTGCCGCATGGCAAGCAATGCCGCATTCATCTTCTCGATGAAATCGGCCTTGTAGGCGGGCGTATTGCGTGCGCTGTAGGCGATGTACGTGGCTTCGGACGACAGTTCCAGCACTTCGTGCAATTGAAAGCCGTAGCTGCTTAGTTCTCCTTGCAGCTGGCGTGCCGTGTGGCGGGCCGCGCCGCGGTCGCTGGCGTAGCAATCGATGCGCCGCAGGGCCAGTTTCTTCAGATTGGCATCGTTGCCCTTGGCCGCTTCCAGATGCAGCAATCCCTGGCGGGCCGGCACCATCAATTTTTCCGACAGCAAAAAACCCGTGTTGACGCCGATGATCAGGCCGGCGAAGTCTGCGGGAAAATGCGTGCGCGGTTTGCGCATGACGGCGTCATGGCAAAACAGCACCACCGATTCGCGGTACAGCATGGCCGAATACGGTTGCACGTACGGCCGCTCCGTCTTGCGCCCGGGTGGGAACAGACCGAATACCAGGCCTTTTTCCAGCGCGTCGAGTCCCCGTTTCCAGGGGCGCGGCTGCAGGTCCAGCCGATACTCCGGCATGCTTGTGGCAGCTGTGCGCAGCATATCGACATACATCCCCTTGAAGACGCCGTTTTCCACATAGCTGTACGGCGCATAGTCGTCGTCGCCATACAGGATGACGGTTTGCGGCGCGGCCAGGGCGGTCTGCCACATGCCCGACAAGGCCAGGGCCAGGCATAGTCTTGCCGTTATCGCTGCTTGCATGCCGCTCCAGTTTCAATGTCTTCCTGGCAAGCATACAGCATGGCGGCAAGGCGCCGCCGTTAATCGATCCAGTTCACCTGCGGGAACTTGCTGCCGAACTCTTCCGGCATGGGCACGACCTGGCTGCGCTTGTAGTTGAAAAACACAAAGCCGGACTTGGCCATGGCGATCAGGGTGTTGTCGCGGGGACGCGTGATGCGGAAAGTGATGTCGCCGCCATATTTATTGAAATCCATGACGCCCACTTCGAACAGCAACTGGTCGCGCGCATGGGCTTCGGCACGGTAGGTGGTGGCCAGGTCGGTGACGATGATGCCGGTGCCGTCCGCTTCAATATCGCGCACGCCGAATTCAAACAGGAAGCGGGCACGCGCCTCGGAAATCATGGAAATCATGGAATCGTTGCCGAGATGATTGCCGGCATTGATGTCCGTGGTGCGTACCGTCAGTTGCGAGGAATAGCAGTACTGGTCTTCGGGGAATTCAAGTTTCAAACGGGCCATGGTGTTCTCTTGGGCTGGTGCGCGGGGCGCGACGGGAAAAACCCATTCTAGCCGGTTCCCCCCGCCCCGTCGAAAAACGCCCTCTGCCGCGTGCGCCGCCATGACTGCCTGCGTATGCTTATTTGCGTATGCTTATTTACGTACGCTTATTTTCGTACAATCCTGTACACCTTGCCCGTGCCGCTCAGCATGTATAGCTCGTTTTGCGCATCCTGGCCAAACGACAGGATATTACCCACGTTGGTGATGCCCCAGTCCGTCACGGCGGAGGGCGTGCCATTGCCGTAGCTGAAACTTTTCAGCCAGCCGCTGCAGTAGTCCGAATACAGGTACTGCCCCGCCAGTTCCGGCAGGGCCGTGCCCCGGTACACATAGCCGCCCGTGATGGAGCAGCCGCCGGCCGTATCGTGGGTGTATTCGATGGTGGGCAGGACCAGCCCCGCCTGGTTGCAACTGCTGCTGTTGTAACAGTGCAACCCTTCCATGATGTTCCAGCCATAGTTGTTGCCCGCCTGCCCCACCGGGCGCACATCGACCTCTTCCCAATTGGCCTGGCCCACGTCGGCGATATACAGCAGCTGGGCCGGTATGTCGAAGGCGTAGCGCCATGGGTTGCGCAAGCCATACGCCCAGATTTCCCCGCGTGTGCCCGGTGTGCCGGCAAATGGATTGCCCGGTGGAATGACGTACGGCTGGGCTACCGTGCTGGCGTTGACGTCCAGGCGCAGCAGTTTTCCTAGTAGCACATTCGTGTTTTGCGCATTGCCGGACGGATCGCCCGCGCTGCCGCCGTCGCCCGTGCCCGCGTACAGGTAGCCGTCCGGGCCAAAGCTGAGCAAGCCGCCATAGTGGTTGCTGAACGTGGGGTGGGGTATCGTGAGGATGGCCAGGGCGGACAGGGGATCGGCCACGTTGGCGTTGCCCGCCGACACTTGCTGCCGCTCGATGACGATGTCGCCGGCCAGATTGGTGTAATAGATAAAGAAATAGCCGTTGCTGGCGTATTGCGGATGGAAGGCCATCGACAGCAAGCCCCGCTCGCCGCTGGTGGTGGTGAGCGGGCTGATATCGAGGAAGGGCGTGGCCAGCAGGTTGCCGTTCTGCAGCACGCGGATGCGGCCGGGGCGCTCGAGAATGAAGAGGCGGCTGTCGCCGGGCGGCGCCATGAGGAAGATGGGTGCGCTCAAGCCACTGGCCACCTCTTGCAGGGCCAGTGCCAGCGGTGCCGTGGCCGCATAGGTGACACTGGCACTGGCCGTCGCGCCCGCATTGACTTGTACCTGCTGCGTGACGGGCGTGGGTGCCAGCGTTCCCGTGCCTTGCGCCACGCTGACGGCGCTGAGCGTGTAGGCGCCGGGCACCAGGCCAGTGAGCGTGGTACTCGCCGTCAGCGTCTTGCTGTAGGACGCAGGGCCGCTGAGCGTGACGGCGCCCGGGACTCCGGCCGGCAAGCCACCGATGCTGATTGTCAGGTCACCCGTGGTGGCGCCGGGCGGGTCGTCGTCATGGCCGCCACCACAGGCGGCCAGCAGGGCCAGGCAGCATGCCAGCAGCAGGGGCGGCAGCAGGGGCAGCCAGGGGCGGGAAAAGTGGGAAAGCAGATGGCGCATGTCAGTCTCCTGCGGGAACGACGCAACGGCTACGCGATGAATGGCGCTTGTGCCAAGAATGCGCGTCTGTCTGCCGGGAAGATTGAGCTGGCGCAAACGGACATCGCACTGACGCCAGCATACGCCCCGCGTCTGCCGCGCTTCCGTGCGCTGCTGCACCGTGCGGCGGCATCGGACAAATGCGTGGCGTTTTCAGACAAGCGCGGGGCCAGCTGCAGCGTCACGCCCTCACGCGCCCGATAATGGCGCATCTGAAACCGAGCAGGAAGAATCCCCATGAAAACCAAAGCCGCGATTGCCTGGAAGGCGGGCGCCCCGTTGACCATCGAAGAAGTCGACCTGGCCGGCCCGCGCGCCGGCGAAGTGCTGGTCGAGCTGAAAGCCACGGGCATTTGCCATACCGATTACTACACCCTGTCCGGCGCCGATCCGGAAGGCATCTTTCCGGCCATCCTCGGCCATGAAGGCGCCGGCGTCGTCGTCGACGTGGGCCCGGGCGTGACGACCCTGAAAAAGGATGACCACGTCATCCCCCTGTACACGCCGGAATGCCGCCAGTGCAAGTTCTGCCTGTCGCAAAAGACGAATTTGTGCCAGGCCATCCGCTCCACGCAGGGCCGCGGCCTGATGCCGGACGCGACCAGCCGCTTTTCCCTGAATGGCCAGCCGCTGTTCCACTACATGGGCACCTCCACCTTCTCGAACTACATCGTGGTGCCGGAAATCGCTCTCGCCAAAATCCGTTCCGACGCGCCGTTCGACAAGGTTTGCTACATCGGTTGCGGCGTGACGACGGGCGTGGGCGCCGTATTGTTCTCGGCCAAGGTGGAGGCGGGCGCCAACGTCGCCGTGTTCGGCCTGGGCGGCATCGGCCTGAACGTGATCCAGGCGGCGAAAATGGTCGGCGCCGACAAGATCATCGGCATCGACATCAATCCGGCGCGCCAGGCCATCGCGCGCAAGTTCGGCATGACGCATTTTATTAACCCGAATGAAGTGGACAACGTCGTCGATGCCATCGTGCAACTGACGGACGGCGGCGCCGATTATTCGTTTGAATGCGTCGGCAACACGACCCTGATGCGCCAGGCGCTCGAGTGTACGCACAAGGGCTGGGGCAAGTCCTTCATCATCGGCGTTGCGGCAGCGGGCCAGGAAATTTCCACGCGACCATTCCAGCTGGTGACGGGGCGCGAATGGCGCGGTTCGGCCTTCGGCGGCGCGCGCGGGCGCACGGATGTGCCGAAAATCGTCGACTGGTATATGGAAGGCAAGCTCAACATCGACGACCTGATCACGCACCGTTTGAAACTGGAAGATATCAACCAGGGCTTCGACCTGATGAAGAGCGGCGAATCGATCCGTTCCGTGGTGTTGTACTAATCTTATCGGATGTACTCCTTGCGCAACACTTGACGGACGGGGCAGGGCGGCAGGCTGTACTTCGCTGCCTGCGCCTGCTAGTGTGAAGGTATCCGCCTTGCTTTGGGAGCCGCCCATGTTTGCCACTGCCTACCTCGCCACGTTGCGCCGCATGCTGCCCGTCTTTCTCGGCGCGGCCTTGTCCTCCCTGCTGGCCTTGTGGTGGAGCAATGCCGCCATCCTCGCCACGCCCGCCATCTGGCTGGCGCTGCTGGCCACCTATCTGCTGTGCGCGCTGATGTTTACGCCGCTAGCCTGGCACCGCCAGCAGCTGGCCACGCGCCACGTGCGCAGCAACAAGTCGCGCTGAGTCCTAGCGCGCCGTGCTGGAAAAGCGCTCGCGGTAGTCGCGCGGGGTGATGGCGAGTTTCTTTTGAAACAGGCGGCGCAGCCTGTCCTCGCTGCGCAAGCCCGCCTGCACGGCGACCTGTTTTAAGGAAGATACATTGTCTTCCAGCAAGCGGCGCGCCACTTCAAAGCGGGCCGTCTCGATGAATTCCGTGGGGCTGCTGCCCGTTTCGCGCTGGAACACGCGCGTAAAATTGCGCTCGCTCATGGCCAGCCTGGCCGCCAGCAGCGGCACCGTGATCTCTTCGCCCAGGTGTTCCATGATCCAGCCCTGCAACTGGCGGATGGTCGGATGCGTGGTCATCTGGCTCGACAGGTGCACGGAAAACTGCGACTGGCCGCCGGGCCGCTTCAGGTACACCACCAGGTCGCGCGCCACTTCCAGCGCGATATCGCGGCTGAAATCGTCTTCCACCAGGGCCAGCGCCAGGTCGATGCCGGCCGTCACGCCGGCCGACGTCCAGAATTTTCCTTCCCGCACGAAAATCGCATCGGCATTGACCTGTATCAATGGATAGCGCTGGCGCAGGCTATCCACGGCGCTCCAGTGCGTGGCGGCGCTCTTGCCGTCGAGCACACCCGCCTCGGCCAGGAAGAAGCAGCCCGTGCACAGCGCCGCCAGGGTATCGATGCGCGGCGCCGCCTCGGCCACCCAGGCGGCGAGGGCGGGAATATCCTGCAAGACTTGCTCGACGTGGTGGCAGCCGACGATGACGGCCAGGTCGGGCAGGCGGTTCACATCGAGCGCCTTGCTGGCGTGCAGCGACATCAGCGTGTCGGACTCGACGGGACCAATGGCCGTCGACACGATGCGCACGTCGTAGCCACCGGGCAGATGGCGCAGGCGCAAATGGGTGTTGGCGTAGTCAAACACCTTCATGGCGCCGATGGCTTCCAGCGCCTTGAAGCCGGGGTAGACGATGATGTCGACGGTACGCAGGGGAAATTCTTTGGGGCTTTGCTTGATCATGCAATGAATGAGATAAATGGAATAGTGCCATAATGCAATAACAGCGGTGGCATAGATTAGCATGGAATAATCGAAGGACCGCCTGGCTTCCCACTCATCAGATTCTTCGATATCTTGCGCATATACATTTCTCTCGTCAGCTTGTTCTTCTATCTATCGACCGGCATGGCCCAGGCGGCCACCTTCAATTTCAACGGCGTTGACGTCAGTAATTGCGCCCGGTCTGGCGCGCAATATACCTGCGGCAACTTGTCCATGGCCGATACCGACGTTATCGTTATCGCCAGCGGCTATGGCGTGACATTCAACAGTTCTCTGGCCATGACTTATAACCAGGGATTGAGGATGAGTGGCAGCGCCGCGTTGACGGCCACGGGCAATCTCGATATCAAGGACATCAATCCATCCAACTTGAAGGTGACTGGTGGCAGCCTGACGGCGGAGGGCGGCACGTTCAGCATGGGAGCGCAGGCGCAGACGATCATTGCCAACATTGCCGCCACGACCATCAAAATGGGGGGGAGTGCCGTCAAGGTGACAGGTAGCATCAGTGCCAAGGGACTGGTGGAAATTGCATCGGGCTCGACCATCACGGGGGCAATTGGCGGCAATATCGTCAATATCCTGCCCGCGAATAGCCAGATCGAGGGCGATATCACAGCCAAGACTACGCTGACCATCGGCTCCGGCAGCCAGATCAAGGGCAACCTGAATGCGCCGACCATCGATCTGAAAGCGTCCGGCCTGCTTGTCACGGGCGACGTGACGGCATTAAAGTCGCTGACCATCGCCTCTGGCAATGCCATCAAAGGCAATGTCGAGGGCGGCAATGTCACCCTGGATGCGGCGAATGGGTATATCACGGGTAATGCACTGGTCGACCACATCACGCTGGGATCGTGGACGCACGTGGATCAGACGATCACCTGCAAGGCCTATACTCCAGCCAACCCCTGCAGTTGCGTGACGAACAACAGCGGCTGGCCTGCCGGCAGCGTCAACGGCCCGAAATGCGGCCCCGGCACCCCCACCGGTCCCCACCATTTCCAGATCGACCATCCAGGCACGGCCCTAACGTGCGCGCCGCAAACCGTGAAGGTGACGGCGTGCGCGGACGCCGCCTGCAGCGCCAAATACACGGGCGGCGTGGACGTCACCGTCAGCCCCGGCGGCACGCTGACGCCGATCGACAACAGCGGGGTGGCCACGGCCAGCGTGCGCCAGTACACGGTCGGCACGGCCACCCTGAGCCTGACCAGCGTGCCCGGCGCCACGGACGCGCTGGTGTGCAAGCGCAGCTCGGACAATAGCAACAGTTGCAACATGGCGTTCGCGGCGACGGGCTTGATGCTCACGCCCACCAACCATATCTCGGGCACGCAGCCGTCGTTTGGCATCAGCGCCGTGCAGGCCAGCGGAGACCAGCAAGCCTGCGTGCCCCTGTTTGCGAATAAAAGCAAGGACTTGACGCTCGCTTGCGGCTACAGCAATCCCGCCAGCGGCACTTTGCCGGTCTTTGTCAAAGGCACGGGTGGTTTCATCGCTCTGGCGGCGAATAACAGCAGTGCTTGCAGTGCCCTGGGGAAGAGCGTCAACCTGGCGTTCAACGGCCAGGGCGTCGCCACGGCCGTCATGTCCTACGCGGACGCGGGGCAGCTGAACTTGACTGCCACTTATACGGGGTCAAGCGCCAGCGGCGACACTGGCTTGAGCATGACGGGCAGCGCCACTGTCATCGTCGTGCCGAAGCGTTTTGTGTTTGGCGCGATCGCCACGCCGCAGCGTGCGGGCCTGGCCGTGACGCCGGTGGCGCCAGCTACCACGATCAGTGTTTCGGCCCTGAATGATGTCGGGGCTGTGACGCCCAATTTTGGCAAGGAAGCCACGACGCAAACCGTGCAGTTGGGGCACGCCATCGTCGCGCCCTTGTTTACCGACCGCCTCGACCCCGAGGTGGCAGGCAGTTTGACCTTCAATAACGGTAATGGCATAGGAACGGCCGCGAACATGGGCTGGCCGGAAGTGGGCACCATCCAGTTTACCGCCAGCTTGCCTGCCTACCTGGGGTGGGAGTTGCCAGCTGTCAATGGCATCACGCCACCGTTGGCAACAGGCAATAGCGCCAATGTGCAATTCATTCCCCACCACTTCGCGACGACAGTGACCGGGAAGGTGCCCATGCCATGCGTGGCGCCATTGACGTGCGTGGGTGCGCAGGCGGGCCAGACCGCGGGCAAATTTGTGTATTCCAGGCAAGCGTTTGGCTTGCGCATCACGGCGCAGAATGCGTCGAACGCGACGACGGGCAATTTCGATGGTCAGGACAAGAGCTTGCCGGCGAACGTGGCTTTGCAAGGTTACGATGCCGCCACTGGCAAGACGGCTTTGCCACCGGCCGATCCTGCGGGTAGCCAGCTCACCGATGGCACAGCCGCGCAGACTGTCGTGAGCGGCATCGCCGCAAGCAATTTCAAAGTAGGCGTGGCCGATACCGTCATCGCCTATCGCTTTCCCGGCGCCTATGCGGTACCAGCCGGCGCGACAGCGCTGGCGCTACCCACCGACGTGCTGTTCCGCGCAACCACCACGTATCCGGGCGAGACCGTCGTGACGTCGGCGCCGTCCGCCTCGGGCACGGAAGGGCAGCTGACCATCCTGACGGGCCGCATGATGGTGCCGAACAGCTATGGTTCCGAGCGCTTGCCCATCCGGCTGCCCGTGCAAGTGCAGTACTGGAATGGGCGCTGGGTGAGCAATGCATCCGACAGCGTCACCACATTTGCCCGGGCCGACGTCGTTTTGGCCAACTGCCGCAAGATGCTCACCTCGGGGGACGGCGCGTGCAATGGCGCCGCGAAGGTGCAGGATGGTATATATACCTTTGTCGCCGGGTTTTTGCCCCCGCCTAACGGGCGCCTGATGTTGCTGGCCCCTGGCGTGCCGGGCAGCGTCGACGTCTCCGTGCCTGCCCTGTCTTACCTGCCCAGTACGGTGGGCAGTGTCGTGTTTGGCGTCCTGCGATCCGGTCCCCTCATTTATTTGCGCGAGATGTATTGAGCCTGGGCAAAGAGGGGCGGACGCAGGCGGCGTGAAAAACCAGTAACATGCCTGGCTGTGGCATTCCCCCCCAACCTCAGACTGGAGTTTCTATGAGCACAACATCGCAGTGGATCGATATCGCCGGCCCGGACGGCAGCTTCCAGGCTTACCTGGCCGTGCCGCATATCGGCAAAGGCCCCGCCATCATCCTGTTGCAGGAAATTTTCGGCGTCAACGAGCACATCCGCGCCGTGGCCGACCAGTACGCGGCCGATGGCTACGTGGTGCTGGTGCCGGACCTGTTCTGGCGCGCGGGCGCGCACATCGAGCTGGGCTATGACGAAGCAGGCTGGAAGCGCGCCGTGGAGCTGATGCAGGCCACCGACAATCCGCATGCCGACGCCGATATCGCCGCCACCGTCGCCGCGCTGCGCGCGCGGCCTGAAGTCGAAGGCAAGCTCGCTTCCATCGGTTACTGCTTCGGCGGCCGCCTGTCATTCCAGACGGCAGCAGCCGGCCTGGTCGACGCCGCCATCGCTTATTACGGCGGCGGCATCCAGAACAAGCTGGACCTGGCCGACAAGATTCAGGTGCCGCTGCTCATGCATTTCGGCGGCCAGGATAGCCATATTTCGCCGCAAGCGGTGCAAACCATCGCCGAGCGTTTCGAAAACCGGCAAGAGGTGGAAATCCATATCTACCCGGGCGCCGAACACGGCTTCAATTGCACCCACCGCGACAGTTACCAGCAGCGCGCCGCCGCCCAGGCACATGGCAATTCCTTGATTTTCCTGTCGGAAAATCTGTAAGCGGGAGCGCCGCCAGCGCTGTCGACTCGGCAGTAAAGCCGCATGGGCGCTAAAATAGCGCCTGTGCCGGGCATCTCCGGCCGGCCGGGCGCAGCGCCCGGCAAACCTGGATGAGGAACCGAATCAAAGATGGCCCAAGTAATTGTTTCTGTGACATTGGCGGCAAGCGCCGAAAGAGTGTGGGATTTTATCGGCGGCTTCCAGTCGCTGGCTGAATGGTCGAGCTCCATCAAGACCAGCCTGTCCGAGCATGGCGGCCGCGTGCGGCGCCTGAAAACCACGGACGGCGCCATCATCGCCGAACGCCTGCAAAGCTACAGCGAAGCCGACAAGAGCTACAGCTACACCATCGTCTCTGGCCCGATCCCCGTCAAGAACTACCGCTCCACCCTGCGCGTCACGGGCGAACCGGGCGGCGCTTCCTGCGTGGCGGAATGGTCGAGCGAGTTCGACGCGGCCGAAGGCGTGGAAGAGGTCATGGTGGGCGCGTTTCAACATTTGTATGAAACGGCGTTCGTCGACCTGAAACGCATCATGGCCATTTGAATCAACCAGTGTAGGTCGGATTAGCGGCTACGCCGCGTAATCCGACACCACCACCAGACGTTACCGCTTCACCTTTCCAAACGCTTCGCCCTTGTTCCAAGTAGGCAAGTTCTTGTCGTTCGCCACTTCGTAACCGAGGTTCAGCGTGAACTGCGCCTGCTGCACCATGCCCGACAAGTCCCACGACGGGTGGTACTCGTCGGTGACCTGGTGGTAATCCTTTTTAAAGGCCACCAGGCGCTCGCCCGAGGCTTTCGGTTCCTTGACAAAATCGAACGAGCCGTCGCCGGAGAATACTGCCGAGCCCACGTTGAAGGCGGGCACGCCGGCCTTGGCAAACGCAAAATGGTCGGCCCGGTAAAACGCACCGGACAGGTCGGGGATCGTCGGCGCCAGGCGCAGGCCCATGCGCTTGGCCACCTTGGCGGCGCTCGCGTACAGGCTGCTTCGCTCGGCGCCGGCCACGCCGATGTCGTGCGTCTTGCCGACAAAATTCATGCTGTCCAGATTCAGGTCGGCGGCCGTTTTCGCCAGCGGCCATAAGGGCTTGCGCGTGTAGGCCGTGCTGCCCAGCATGCCCGTTTCCTCACCAGCCGGCCACAGGAAGATCTGCGTGCGGCGCGCCGGTTGTTTCACGGCCACCTGCGCCATGGCCAGCAGGGCCGCCGCGCCCGAGGCATTGTCGATGGCACCGTTGTAGATGTGGTCACTCTGGCCCTGTTTACCACCTTGGCTGTTGCCCTCGTCATCCTTGCCCAAGTGGTCCCAGTGCGCCGAGTAAATGACGGCTTCGTCCTTCAATTTCGGGTCCGTGCCCGGCACGATGCCGGCCACGTTGAATTGCTCGATGCTGCGGACCTGACTGTCGAGTTGAACCCTGACCGTGGCATCCAGGGGCACGGGGCGGAACGCGCGCGTTTCCGCCTGCGCGCGCAAGGCGTCCAGGTCTTGCCCCGCTTGCTGGAACAGGGCGCGCGCCATGTCTTCCTGCAGCCAGCCTTCCATGGCGTTGCCCGCGCCAGCGAGGTTGAAGCGCTCGTGGCCGAAACCGTTGGCGGGCACTGACCACGGATACGACGCCGATGCTGTCGTGTGGATCAGCAAGACCCCGGCGGCGCCCTGGCGCAGCGCTTCCTCGTATTTGTAGACCCAGCGCCCGTAATACGTGAGGGACTTGCCGGCAAAACGGTTTGGTTCGGCAACGGTCGGTTGCGGATCGTTGACCATCATGAGGACAAGCTTGCCCTTCAGATCGACGCCCTTGAAATCGTCCCAATTTTCTTCGGGGGCGCGGATGCCGTAGCCGGCAAACACGACGGGCGCGTCGAACGCCACTTTCTGCTGGCCATTCGCCGCACCAAAGACGATGTCCTGGCCGAAGGCGGGAGACAAGGTCTTGCCGCCCGCGCTGAACGTCACTGTGCTCGATGGCAGGGCCTTGCTGCCGACGATGGTCAGCGCCTGGCGGTAGGTGCCATCTTTCAATGGCTGCAAGCCGGCCACGGCCGCCTGCGTTTCCAGGTAGCGCACGGCCAGGTCGCCGCCGCGCTGGCCCGTGCCGCGTCCTTCGAGCAAGTCGTCGGCCAGGAACGACAGATGGGCACGCAGGGGCGCTTCGGCAACGAGCGGTTGGGCGAGGGCAGCCGTGCTGAACAGGCTGGCGGCGAGGACGAAGGGTAAACGCATGACAACTCCAAAAGTGAGTACGGGAAAGCAAAGCAGCGGTAATCTTACTCTACCGCAATGCTCTGGCGTAGCGCGCGGCGTGCGCGCGCCATTGCGGCCACAATGGCCGCTGGTTCACCGACAAGGAGCGTTCCATGACTGCCACCGACTTGCAATCGAGCAATACCCTGCGTACCGCCGACGGCACCCTGATTTATTACAAGGATTGGGGCAGCGGCCCGCCCGTCGTCTTCAGCCACGGCTGGCCGCTGTCGTCCGACGCCTGGGAAGACCAGATGTTTTATCTGGCTTCACACGGCTACCGCGTCATCGCGCACGACCGGCGCGGCCATGGCCGCTCCAGCCAGCCTTTCGCTGGCAACGACATGGATACCTATGCCGATGATCTGGCCGCCCTGATCGAGGCGCTGGACTTGACGGGCGCCACCCTGGT
Source organism: Janthinobacterium sp. PSPC1-1 (assembly GCF_049897625.1). NCBI lineage: Bacteria > Pseudomonadati > Pseudomonadota > Betaproteobacteria > Burkholderiales > Oxalobacteraceae > Janthinobacterium > Janthinobacterium sp. PSPC1-1. The sequence goes on from NZ_JAFCWP010000002.1 coordinate 713,901, forward strand.
CGGTCATTCGACGGGCGGCGGCGAAGTGGCGCGCTACATCGGCCGCCATGGCACGCAGCGCCTGGCGGGCGCCGTGCTGGTAGGCGCCGTGCCGCCGCTGATGCTGCAAACCACTGAAAATCCGCTGGGTTTGCCGCTGTCCGCGTTTGACGCCATCCGCGCCGGCGTGCAGGCCGACCGTAGCCAATTCTTCCGCGACTTGAGCGAGGCCTTCTATGGCTACAACCGCCCCGGCGCGACACCGTCGCAGGGCGTGCGCGACAGCTTCTGGCGACAAGGCATGCAGGCGGGCATGCCGGCATCCTATTTGTGCATCAAGCAATTTTCCGAAACGGATTTCACCAGCGACCTGGCCAGCTTCGATGTGCCGACCCTGGTGATCCATGGCGACGACGACCAGATCGTGCCGATTGCCGCCTCGGCGCGGCGCACGGCTGAGCTCATCATCGGCAGCAAGCTGCTCGTGTATGCAGGCGCGCCGCACGGCCTGGCGACGACGCACAAGGACCGCCTGAACGAAGACTTGCTGGAGTTCTTGCGCACCTGAAACGGGGCGGGCGCCATGCTGGCGAGGCGCCCGCCGTTGCTGTTGCCGCGCAGAACAGGCGCAGGCGGCACATTGTTGTGTATCATTTAATGTTGGCAAAATCACGCGTCGATTGCGTGTGGATAGCCGATTTTTCTGCCTTTTTTCGGTAGATATGCCGCAAAAAACGGCGTTCTTCGGCATGCAGCCACCCGGTAAGGTCCAGTAAAGAGTAAACTAGCAGATACACTCTTTCGCATTGGGCGATTCGAGCGAACTTGTGAGTGATTTCATGTCTGATACACCAATTTCCTTATTTTCCGACCTTAACCTGAGCGAGCCGCTGATTCGCGCGCTCAAGGATGTCGGTTACGAAACACCGTCGCCTATTCAGGCGGCCACGATTCCATTATTGCTCGCTAACCGCGACGTGCTGGGCCAGGCGCAAACAGGCACGGGTAAGACCGCCGCCTTTGCCTTGCCTATCCTGTCGCGCATTGATCTGAAACAAAGCTCACCCCAAGCCCTGGTCCTGGCACCGACACGCGAACTGGCCATCCAGGTCGCCGAAGCGTTCCAGGTGTACGCCGCCCACATTCCCGGCTTCCACGTGCTGCCGATCTACGGCGGCCAAAGCTACGGCCCGCAACTGTCGGCCCTGCGCCGCGGTGTGCACGTCATCGTCGGTACCCCTGGCCGCGTCATCGATCACCTGGACAAGGGTTCGCTCGACCTGTCCAAGCTGAAAACGCTGGTGCTGGATGAAGCCGATGAAATGCTGCGCATGGGCTTTATCGACGATGTCGAACGCATCTTGAAAGAAACGCCGGAAGGCCATCAAACGGCCCTGTTCTCGGCCACCATGCCTTCCGTCATCAAGCGCATCGCCACGACGTACCTGGTGAATCCGGCCGAAGTAACGGTCGCCGCCAAGACGGGCACGGCCGACAACATTCGCCAGCGCTACTGGCTGGTGTCGGGCATGCACAAGCTCGACGCATTGACGCGCATCCTGGAAGCGGAAGTGTTTGACGGCATGATCATCTTTGCCCGCACCAAGCTGGGCACGGAAGAGCTGGCTGGCAAGCTGCAAGCACGTGGTTTCTCGGCTGCCGCCATCAATGGCGACATCCAGCAAGCGCAGCGCGAGCGCACGATCCAGCAGTTGAAAGACGGCAAGATTGACATCCTCGTGGCAACCGACGTGGCCGCCCGCGGCCTGGACGTCGAGCGCATCAGCCACGTCATCAACTACGACGTGCCGCACGATCCGGAAAGCTATACCCACCGCATTGGCCGCACGGGCCGTGCCGGCCGCAGCGGCGAAGCGATTCTGTTCATCACCCCGCGTGAAAAGAGCTTGCTCAAAGCCATCGAACGCTCGACCCGCCAGCCGATCGGCATGCTGGAACTGCCGACGATCCAGGCCGTCAACGACGTGCGTATCGCCAAGTTCAAGGAACAGATCAGCGAAACCCTGGCCTTGGGCGAACTGGAGCAGTTCCAGTCGCTGATCGAAGACTTCGAACGCGAACAGAACATTCCCGCCATCGAAATCGCCGCCGCCCTGGCGAAGATGGCGCGTGGCAATGTGCCTTTGTTGCTGGACAAGAACAAGGCGCGCGAGCAAGCCACCTGGCAAGACGACCGTCCTGTGCGCCAAGACCGCTTCGAACGCAACGACCGTCCGGAACGGAGCGAGCGCTTCGAGCGTAACGAGCGCAGCGAGCGTGGCGAACGCCCGGCCTTCCCGAAAAAGGAACGCATCTCCCGTCCTGCCGACGCCGGCATGCAGACTTTCCGTATTGAGGTAGGTCATCAGCATGGTGTGAAACCAGGCAATATCGTGGGCGCCATCGCCAACGAAGCGGGCATCGATTCGAAAAACATCGGCCGCATTGAAATCTATGACGATTACAGCGTCCTGGATTTGCCAGATACCATGCCGAAGGAATTGCTGGATCAGCTGAAGTCCGTCTGGGTTGCTGGTCAGCAATTGCGTATCAGCCGCGACGGCGATGCACCGGACCTGGCGCCGCCAGCCGCGTCGCGCAAGCCGTTTGCCGCCAAGGCCGCGCCAGCGTTCAAGGATGCACCAGCGGACGCGGGCGAGGCAGCACCTGCGCCGCGCGCGCCGAAGAAGGAACGTCCACGCCCGGGCGTGACGGCCTACCGCATCGAAGTGGGCCGTGAGCACGCCGTGACGCCAAGCAACATCGTGGGTGCCATCGCCAACGAAGCGAACCTGGAAGCCAAGCATATCGGCCGTATCGATATCTTTGACAACTATAGCGTGCTGGACCTGCCGGAAGGCATGCCGCCGGAAATCCTCGACCACCTGAAATCGGTCGTCGTGTCGGGCCAGAAATTGCGCATCAGCCTTGATGACGGCACGACGGAGCGCAAACCGGCGCCAGCGCGTCCTAAATCTCCTCCGCGCAAAACTTATAAGTAAGTAATCTCTTCACAGGTGCCTCCCCGGCGCCTGTGTCGCGGATTGGAGACAGTTCCCCCACTGGCGCATTCGCGCCAGTTTTTATTTTCCCTCAAGAAATGAATATTGTTGCTGCATTATTGTTGGCGGCAGGCGTCGCCATGTGCTGGCCTTTATCGCAATGCTTCCGCGTCTTTTTATCGGCGCAAACACCCTATTTATTGCCTGCCGCACCGATACATAATTTTTTATTAATTATTGCATCTGCACGCAATTTGAATTTTGCATTTCAATAAAATCAATTTAGTTGAATCAAAGTAAATCATAAAACATAAATAAATTTACTTTTATTAAATTGTTTGACCAGCGTCACTGTCCTCGTGGCGATATCTCGCCGGTGCTTGATGTGGTATATTGTTTTTATAATTTTGTTATGCTAGTTGAAAAAAAATAGAGGAGCGACGATGCGGGTCAATACGCCTATCACGCAAAAGGAATACGTATTAAATGAAGGCATGACGATTGTTTCCACCACGGATTTACAGGGAAACATCAATTACGCCAATCAGTATTTCATTGAGGTCAGCGGTTTCTTGGAAACGGAACTGCTGGGTGCACCACAGAATATCCTGCGTCATCCCGATATGCCGGCCGAAGCCTTTGCCGACCTGTGGGATACCATCAAGACGGGCATGCCATGGACCGGCATGGTCAAGAACCGCTGCAAGAATGGCGATTTTTATTGGGTCTTCGCCAATATCACGCCCGTCATCGAGAACGGCCGCCCGATCGGCTATATGTCCGTGCGTACCAAGCCTACGCGCGAGCAGATCAACGAGGCGGCTGCCCTGTATAAAAGTTTCAAGGACGGCAATAGCGCCAACCTGGCGATCCGCAATGGCCGCGTCGTGCGCCAGGGCTGGGCCGCCAAGCTGGCCGAGTGGCGCAAGCTGAGCTTGTCGCAAGATCTGGCCCTGCATTGCATCGTCTTCGGCGTGGTGCTGGCCATCCTCGGCTGTGCCGTGTGGAGTATCGACGGCGACACGAGCACGGCCACGCGCAGCTGGCTCAGCGGTGCCGCTGCCGCCGCCGTCGCGCTGATGCTGTATTTCTGGGCCCATCTGCACAATTCGCTCGTCGCGCCGCTGGGCGACGCCATCACGATGGCGCGCAAGATGGCCGGTGGCGACTTGACGGGCGTGATCGACAAGGTGCGTGATGATGATATGGGTCAATTGATGGCGGCCTTGCGCCAGACCAATATCAACTTGCACAGCATCATCGGCGACGTGCGCGCCAACTTCGAGGATATCCGCGTCACGACGGCGGAAATCGCCACGGGCAATATGGACTTGTCCAGCCGCACGGAATCGCAGGCGTCCAGCCTGGAGCAGACGGCGGCCAGCATGGAAGAACTGACGTCCACGGTGCAAAACAGCGCCGACCACGTGGCCACGGCCAACGACCTGGCGGCGCAGGCATCGACCGTCGCGGCCAAGGGCGGCACCATCGTCAGTGAAGTGGTCACCACGATGAATGAAATCAGCACGTCGTCGCGCAAGATTCTCGACATCATTGGCCTGATCGACGGCATCGCCTTCCAGACGAACATTCTTGCCTTGAACGCGGCCGTGGAAGCGGCGCGTGCGGGCGAGCATGGCCGCGGCTTTGCCGTCGTGGCCGGTGAAGTGCGCAGCCTGGCGCAGCGCTCGGCGACGGCGGCCAAGGAAGTCAAGCACCTGATCGACCATTCGATCGCCACCGTGAATGCGGGCAGCGTGCTGACCAGCAATGCGGGCGCCACCATGGCGGAAGTGATCGCCTCGGTGGCCCGCGTGACGGAAGTGATGGACGAGATTTCCTCCACCACGCGCGAGCAGAACCAGGGCATCGGCCAAGTCAACCAGGCCGTCATCCAGATGGATGGCATCACGCAGCAGAATGCGGCGCTGGTGGAGCAGGCGGCCGCTGCCGCCACCAGTCTGGCGCAGCGCACCGACAGCGTGGCCCAGTCGATCGGCATCTTCAAATTGAAGGCGTCGCCCAAGCGCAAGGCTGCCGGCGTGGGCCGCAGCGTGGGCGCGGGCGTGGCGGCAAGGGCGCTGTTAAAGGCACGCTAGTAAAACCCGCGAACTGCCGGGGTCGTACCCTCAGGGTACGACCCCAGTTTGCTTTTGGGGTACTCTTACTTCTTCACCCGATACACTTCCCCGCTGCGCACCTTCTTCACCACCCCATCCCCGCCAAACAAAATCACATATTCTCCCTGCGCGCCCGAGGCGGCCGGGTAGGTGTACATCCACACTTCATTGCCGCCGTCGAAACGGATGGACGTGCTCTCGCCCAGCGCCGCGCGCACCTGCTCGCGCGTGCTGCTGCCCGGCTGCACCGTCTGCTCCAGGGTGGCGTACGGCACATTTTTACTTGCCTGCAAGGCGCGCGTGCCGGAGCAGGCGGCCAGCAGCGTCAGCAAGGCGATCATCAGCCGCTTCATGGCACCACCTCGTCCATGTAAGTAAATTCCAGCAGGGTATCGTCGGGCCAGCTCGTATCCCACAGGGGGGCGTAATACGTGCGGTCAAGCAAGACCTGGCAATCGCAATAGGGCAGTGAGGCGGGCGTTTGCTCGCCGCCCGCGTACAGCATGGTGAACGGTAGCGACACCCTGCGTTCGCCATGCACGAGGGTCACGCCGAACAGGGGGCGGTCCGTGAAGAACAGATAATTGCCGTCCGGCTCCGAGCAGACCTTGTCTGTGCTGTAGAGCATGCTGGACAGCCAGGCGATGATTTGCGGGTCGTTCGAGATCAGGCCCGACTCCATGCCGGCGCGGCATTCCAGGCGCAAGTCGCCCAGGCGCCGCGTGCCGGGAGGCAAGCCGGGCGTGATGACTTGTGCGCGCCAGCTCATGCTGGAAGCCTTGCGGTTGGCGATCAGGATGGCGTCTTCGCGCGCGGCCTGCGCGTTGCGCACGGGGGCAAAGCTGTTGTCCTCGGCCAATGGTAACGGGATGCTGACGCTGTCGCCGGCGATGCGCAGCTGCACGCCCGTCATGTCCACGCCGGGCTGGCGCGGCAGCAAACGGAAGCGCAGCACCGCTTGCGGTGCCAGCGCATGGTCGCGCTCGAAACGGTCCACGCCCTGCAGCATCTTGCGGTAGGATTTATCCACGGGGTCGCGCGTGGCGTCCACCTTGACTTGCGGCACGGGCGCGGTTTGCGCCAGCGCAACAGTGCCGGACAGTGGGCCGGCGAGCAAGCCGGCGAGCAGCAGGGAGAGAGGAATACGCATGGCTTGATGCTACGCTTTTTTGCGCGGCAGCCACGCACGCATGGTTGTCAGTATTGCGTCGATTTGCGCGCGTCGCCGCGCACCTGCTGCGCAGGGTATTTCTGCGCGTTCAGTTCCATCTTTTCCAGCACGGCCGCATGCAGGTCGACGCCGCTCTTGTCGGCCAGGCGTACCAGGTACATCAGCACGTCGGCCAGTTCGTGGCGGATGCCCGTGCGCGTCGCTTCGTCCAGTTCGCTATCCGCGCCCGTGGGCAGCCACTGGTAGTGCTCGGCCAGTTCCGCCACTTCCACGGACAGGGCCATGGCCAGGTTCTTCGGCGTGTGGAACTGGTCCCAGTCGCGCTCGGCGGCAAAGGCGCGCAGGCGCGCGCGAATGTCCGTCAAGCTGTCGGCGGGCGCGTTCATGCCGCCACCTGCAGCGGTTTTTCCATGAAGACACTGAATGGATCGTCGGGATAGTCGCCGTACGGCCCGCGCCGCTGGTAGCCGTGGCGCGCGTACAGGGCGATGGCGGCGGGCTGGTGGATGCCCGTTTCCAGGGTCAGCAAGCGGCAGCCGCGCGCCAGCGCCTGTTCTTCCAGCAAGGCCAGCAGGCGCCTGGCCAGGCCCAGGCCACGGCTGTCCGGATGCACGTACATGCGCTTGACCTCGCCGAAATCGGGCGTGACGACAATGGCGCCGCAGGCGCGCGCCGTGCCTGCCGCATCGCGGGCGACGGCAAACAGCAGGGTCTCCGGCGGCAACGATGCCAAGTCCAGCGAATACACGCACTCGGCCGGATACAGGGTCTGCTGATAGGCATCAAGCTCGGCGATCAGGGTTTGCACATCGGCTTGCTGCGGCGATTCCAGATGAATTTGCATGGGGGAAAGCACGTTGATTGAGATTCCCCCCATGGTATCACTGCGGCCGCGCCAGGCGCATCGTCAGGCCGATGGGCGACATCACAAAACCCATCAATTCCTGCGCCTCGCCGCCATCGGGGGTATCGACCCCGGCGATGTCGAAGCTGCCCAGCAGCATGGCCATGGCGATCTTGATTTCCAGCAAGGCCAGATAGCGGCCCGGACACGTGCGCAATCCGGCGCCGAAGGGCATCGAAGCGCGCTTGTTGTTCGCCTCGCCGCCTTCGGCCAGCCAGCGTTCGGGCTGGAAGACTTGCGCGTCGGGAAAGTGCGCATCGGCTACCGTGTCGTTGCGCATCACGCACCACACGAGGGTGCCCGCCGGCACGGCAATATCGCCGATGACCGTGTCGCGCAGCGCCTCGACGGGCAGGAACGGCGCCACGGGTTTCAAGCGCATGGCTTCGCTGGCGCAGGCGCCCACGTAGTCGAGGCTATCCATCTGCTCGATCGTGAAGCGGGCCACGTCGGGCGCCAGGCGCCGCACTTCCTCGCGCGCCCGCGCCAGGGTGTGCGGATGGCGTTGCAACAAATAGATCATCCATGACACCGTGTTGGCCGTCGTGTCTTCGCCCGCCAGCAGCATGGTCAGCACATTGCCGGCCACGTTGCGGTCGGTCACGCCGCTGCCTTCCAGGTCGGCGGCGGCGATCATCGCTTCGAGCAGGTTGGGCGGACGCTCGCGGCGCGCCGGGTCGTGCGCCATGCGCGTGCGCGCCTGCTGCACCAGGTCGGCCACGGCGGCGGAGAGCGCCGCCACGTCGCGGTCCAGCCGCCGGTCGACGGGCAGCTTGACATAGCGCCAGTACGGAAACATGGACAGGCTGCGCCGCGCCACGGCGGGCAGGATGTCGTCCATGTGGCGCTGGATCACGTCTTCGCCCGATTCGAGCGTGTTGACTTCCGTGCCGAAGGCCAGGCCGGCGATGATGTCGACCGTGTAGCGTTTCAGGTCGCCATCGAGGTCGATCGCCTGGCCTTGCGTGGCGGCCAGATGCCAGCGCCGCTGCAGGCGCTGCGCCACCGTCACCAGGGCCGGGAAGTAGGCCTTGATGGCGCCGGGCGCCATGCCGGCCATGACCATGCGGCGCTGGTTGCGCCACTCCGTGCCCTCGGCCAGGAACAGGCCGGGCACGCCGCCCATTTCGTCGGACACGACGGAGCTGCTCAGGGGGCGGCGAAAACCGTCGGGCCGGTCGCGCAGCACGGCGCCGACGGCCTCGCTGTCGGCCACCACCAGCACCAGCGTGCGGCCGAACCAGGCGCGCATGAAGGGGCCGTAGCGCTGCACCCACTGTTCCACGTCGCGGTGGATGCGCGTGAGCTTGATCTGCAGGCTGTTGCCGACGATGGGCAGGGCGAATGGCCCTGGCAAGCGGCGGATCTGGCGCAGCGGCCGCGCAATATCGGGCGCGGCGGCGTGGTCGAGTGGCGGCATGGACATCTCCTGTCGATACGGTGAAAGTACGAGGATTGCTTGCAATAATGGCCATACTCTACGCGATTGCGGCCCGTTTGTATTGAACGAATACGACATCGTGCGCGGCCAGAAATTGCCGGTACAATCGTCGCCATGCCTGCCGCCCCTACGCCCCTGACCCGCCTGATCGCGCCGCGCACCGCGCTCGCTTCCTGCGTGCGTGCCATCCTCGTGCGTGACACCACGCGCTGCGCGCCCTTGCCGTCGGCCCAGCGCCTGAACCGTTTTCCCGCCGCGCCCATGTGCAGCATCATCTGGACCGTCGCGGGCGACGTGGAGGCGGCCGCGCCGGGCCTGTCGCTGCCGGACGTGCGCATGCCGCCCGCGCTGTTTGGCGGCCCCCGCTCGTATCCGCTGGTCAGCTACAACCCCGGCCCCGTGCATTCGTTTGTCGTGATGTTGTATCCGGCCGCCCTGCATGCCTTGACGGGAGTATCGATGGATGCCTTGCTGGACCAGTTTCGCCCGCTCGATGCGCTGTTCGATGCCGACTGGCTGGCCCTGTCCGACGCCGTGCTGGCGGCGCCCGACGATGAGGCGCGCATCGGTCTGGTGGAGGCTTTTCTTGCGCCGCGCTGGCAGGCGGCGCGCAAGGGCAGCGACGTGTCGGCCGGCGCCGTGCAGGACTGGGTGCGCCGCCTGGGCGTGCAGGCGGCCTCGACGGGCCTGGCCCGCAGCGCGCGGCATATCGAGCGCCGCATCAAGGCCTGGGCCGGCCAGCCCATGCGCACCTTGCGCCGCATGCGCCGCGCGGAGCAGCTATTCCTTGACGAGCGCGGCGCCATCCTGCAAGGCAAGGTGTCCTGGTCCGATATCGCCGCCAGCGGCGGTTACGCCGACCAGGCGCATTTCTGCCGCGAGACGCGCGAAATCACGGGGCTGAGTCCTACCGAGCTGGCGCGCGCCATGAAGGAAGATGAAAGTTACTGGATTTACCGAATATGGGCGTAGGTCGGATTAGGGCCGAAGGACCGTAATCCGACAACGTCGTTGGCGAGGCCGGTGGTGTCGGATTACGCGAGGCGTTGCCCCGCTAATCCGACCTACCGTTCCATGTACACCTTTCCCTTGGATAGGGTCACTTCATGGTGCCCCGCGCCGGGCGCCATCATGGGGAAGCAGTTTTCTGCGCCATGCACGCGCACGTCGAGGAAGTAGGGGCCTTCGGAGGCCAGGCAGGTAGCCAATGCAGCGTCGAGTTCCTCGCGCCGGCTCACCGTGTGCGCCTGCCAGCCAAACGCCCGCGCCAGGGCGACGAAATCGGGTAGCGCTTCCATGTAGCTGTGGCTGTAGCGCCCGCCATGGATGAGTTCTTGCCACTGGCGCACCATGCCCATGGCGCCATTGTTCGACAACACCACTTTGACGGGCAGGCGGTGCTGCACGGCGGTGGCCAGTTCCTGGATATTCATCAAAATCGAGGCGTCGCCGCTGACGCACACCACGCATTTTTCGGGATGGGCGATCTGCGCGCCGATGGCGGCCGGCAAGCCATAGCCCATGGTGCCCGCGCCGCCCGAGGTGAGCCAGCGGCGCGGCTGCTCGAAGCGCAAGTGCTGCGCCGCCCACATCTGGTGCTGGCCCACATCGGTGGAGACGATGGCGTCCCCGCTATCCATTCTGTCCAAGGCCGCCTGCAGCCGGCGCATCAGCGCCTGCGGCGCGATCACCTCGGGCGTGTCGTCGAACGCCAGCGAGTCTTGCGCGCGCCAGCCATCGATGCGCAGCCACCACGGCTGGCGGTCCGCCAGCAGGCGGCCGCGCAGCTGCGCCAGCAGGGCGTTTAACACGGGGGCGCAGTCGCCGCGCAGGGCCACGTCGGCGCGCACCACTTTATGGATGGAGGCAGGGTCGATATCGATGTGGATGATTTTCGCGCCGGGGCAAAAAGCGTCGAGACGGCCCGTGACCCGGTCGTCGAAGCGGGCGCCGACGCAGACGATCACGTCCGCATGGTGCATGGCCAGGTTCGCTTCCAGGGTGCCGTGCATGCCCAGCATGCCGAGGAAAGCCGGGTGCGAAGCGGGAAAGGCGCCCAGGCCCAGCAGGGTCAGAGTGCAGGGCGCGGCCGCCAGTTTCACTAATTGTTGAAACGCGGCGCAGGCGTCCGGGCCGGAATTAATGAGACCTCCACCGCCATAGAACACGGGCTGGCGCGCGCCAGTGATCAGGCTGGCGGCCCGTTCCAGGTCAGTATTGTCGGGCAGGAGCGCGGCGACGGTAGCGGCGGGCGGCAGCGGCGCGGTTTCGATGACCTGCGCCAGCTGCAAGTCCTTGGGAAAGTCAACCAGCACGGGGCCGGGCCGCCCTTGCGTGGCCTGTGCGTACGCTTCGCGCAGCACGGCTGCCGTTTCGTCGGCCGTGCGGATTTGCCGGTTCCACTTGGTGACGGGGCGCGAAATGCCCAGCGCGTCGCATTCCTGGAAGGCGTTCGTGCCGATGCTGGTGCTGGCCACCTGGCCGCTGATGCAGATGACGGGAATCGAATCGCACAGAGCGTCGAGCAGTCCCGTGGTGGTATTGCTCATGCCGGGGCCGGAGGTGACGAAGACCACGCCGGGCCGGCCCGTGCTGCGCGCATAGCCTTCGGCCGCGTGCACGGCAGCCTGTTCGTGGCGCACCAGCACATGGCGCAAGCGGGGCTGGGCGTGCAGCGCGTCGTACAGGGGCAGCACGGCGCCGCCCGGATAGCCAAAGACGGTGTCGACGCCCAGGGCGAGCAGGGTGTCGATCAGGGTGCTGGCGCCGTTGCGCGGCGCAAGATCGTGGGCGGGAGCGAGGAGGGGAGCGGGATCGGGTTTCATGGCCTTATTTTCTGCCTGATATGGCAGAAAAGGCTGCTGGTTTTCTCGTATAGAATGCTAATTTAAGCAAAATTTGCTGCAAAATAGTGAAAGAACAGAATGAAGCTGGATAAATTCGACCTCGCCATCCTGACGGCCCTGCAGCAGGACGCCCGCATCAGCCTGCATGACCTGAGCGCCAAGGTGGGCCTGACCTCGTCGCCATGCTGGGCGCGCATCAAGCGCATGGAAGACGATGGCGTCATCGAGGGTTACACGGTGAACGTCAACGCGGCCAAGGTGGGCTTGGCCGACACGGTCATCGTGCAAGTGACGCTGGACGACCATTCCGACCAGGCCCTGTTCGAATTCGGCCACGCGCTGGCCATGATCCCGGAAGTGCTGGAAGCGTTTCTCGTCTCCGGCGACTACGATTACTACCTGCGCATTGCGGTCAGCGACACGCGCGACTATGAACGCCTGCTGCGCGAGCGTTTATATAAAATTCCCGGCATCCGCCACAGCAAGTCGAGCTTTGTGTTGCGCCAGTTGAAGCAGAGCTATTTGCCCCTGCAACGTTAAAACACATGACCAAACCTACTGCGCGTCGTGGGGCATGGCTTGCGATGCTCACTGTGCTCAAGCACAGTTGCGCGTCTCGGCCACGCCCCCCTTCCGCTCGCTACGGTTTTATCAGGTGTTTTCAGTTCCGTGCACGGCGGGAGTTTTTCCCTAGCCCATCCCCGGTGGCTGCCCGATACTGGACAGCAATAAAACCACTATAAAAACGGGGATACGCATGAAACTGACTTTATTTGCCGCCGCCGCCATGGCGCTGTGCCAGGCGCAGGCCGCCGACCTTGCCGTTGACGCCAGCCTGGCCACCTCGGGCGACTTGCCCACCGTCATCATCACGGGCAGCATGCCGCTGCCCACCATGGAGCAGTCGCGCGATACCCTGGCCGCGCCCGTGCAGACGGCCAGCGCGCAGCAGATCGCGCGCAGCGGCGCGCTCGACATTTCCGCCTTCCTGCGCCGCAACCTGGGCAGCGTTGTCGTGAACGAAGTGCAGAACAACCCGTTCCAGCCCGACGTCAGCTATCGCGGCTATACGGCCTCGCCACTGCTTGGCACGCCGCAAGGACTCTCTGTGTATCTCGACGGCATGCGGCTGAACCAGCCGTTTGGCGACGTCGTCAGCTGGGACTTGATCCCGCGCATGGCCATCGAATCGCTGACGCTGATGCCAGGCTCCAATCCCCTGTTCGGTTTGAACACGCTGGGCGGCGCGCTGGCCCTGCAGACCAAGGATGGCAAGAGCAGTCCCGGCACCGCCATCGAGGCGCGCCTGGGTTCCGATGGACGGCGCGGCGTCGAGTTCGAGCATGGCGGCAGCAATGTGCAGGGCTGGCACTGGTATGTGACGGGCAACCGCTTCAAGGAAGATGGCTGGCGCGACGATTCGCCGTCCGACGTGCGCCAGGTGTTTGGCAAGCTGGGCTGGAGCGATGCGCGCAGCGATATCGCCTTGACCGTGGCCCACGCGGACAATGCGCTGACGGGCAACGGCTTGCAGGAACAGCGCCTGCTGGCGCGCGACTACCGCAGCGTCTACACCAAGCCCGATCTGACGCAGAACAAGTCGACCCTGCTGAACCTGACGGGCAAGCACCAGGCCAGCGAGGCCTTGCTCTTGTCCGGCAATGTGTACTACCGCAAGATCGACACGCACACGTTTAATGGCGACCTGAACGACGAGTCGCTCGACCAGTCCGTCTACCAGCCCGGCGCGGCCGAGCGGGCTGCCCTGGCGGCGGCCGGCTACACGGGCTTTCCCGCCAGCGGGGCGAATGCAAGCAATACGCCGTTTCCGAAGTGGCGCTGCATCGGCAACGTGCTGCTGAACGATGAGCCGGCCGAAAAATGCAATGGCATGCTCAACCGCAGCCATACGCAGCAGGAAAACTATGGGCTCTCCGGCCAGTTCACCGTGCTGGCCGACCTGGCGGGAGCGCGCCATGCCGTCACGGCCGGCGCCGCCTATGACACGAGCCACGCCACTTTCCGCCAGACCAGCCAGTTCGGCTACCTGAACCCGGACCGCAGCATCACGCCCGTCGACTTCTTTGCCGACGGCACGGAAATCGATGACGACGGCACCCCCGTCGACAACCGGGTCGACTTGAGCGGGCGCGTGCGCACCTGGAGCGTGTATGCGAGCGACAGTATTGCATTCAATCAAGCGTTGACCTTGACTGTCTCGGGCCGCTACAACCGCAGCACGGTGCGCAACCGCGACGCCATCACGCCAGGCGGCGGCAGCGGTTCGCTCGATGGCGACCACCGTTTCAGCCGCTTCAATCCCGCCATCGGCCTGGCCTATGCGCCGGCGAAGGGCGTGAGCGCCTACCTCGGTTACAACGAAGGCAGCCGCACGCCGACGGCCATCGAACTCGGTTGCGCCGACCCGGAAAACCCGTGCCGCCTGCCCAACGCCATGGCCGGCGACCCGCCATTAAAACAGGTGGTGACGAAGACGTGGGAAGCGGGCGTGCGCGGCAAGCTTGGCCAGATGGCCCGCTGGAGCGCGGGCGTGTTCCGCGCAGAAAACCACGACGATATCCTGTTCGTGGCCGACAACCAGGCGGGATTTGGTTACTTTAAAAACTTCGGCAAGACGCGCCACCAGGGCGTGGAACTGGCGCTGGACGGCAAGACGGGCGCGCTGGACTTCGGCGTCAACTACACCTGGCTGCAGGCGACGTATCAAAGCCGGGAGGTGGTCAACGGCAGCGCCAACAGCAGCAGCGACGCGGATGCAGCTGGCCTGGAAGGCAATATCGTCATCACGCCGGGCAAGCGGATTCCCCTGACACCGAGCCATATCCTGAAGGCCCACGTGGATGTTCAGGGCGGACGCGACTGGACGGTGGGCCTGGCCATGACGGCCGTGTCGAGCGCCTATGCGCGCGGCAATGAAAACAACCAGCACCAGGCGGGCGGGCCAGCGTACCTGGGGTCGGGCAAGAGCGGCGGCTATGCCGTGGTGGAACTGAATGGCAAATATCAGCTGACGCCGCAGCTGAGCATATTTGCCCAGGTGAATAACCTGTTCGACCGGAAATATGCGACGGCGGCCCAGCTGGGGGCGACGGCTTTCGATGCCAACGGCAATTTTGCCGCCCGGCCGCTGCCCGCCGTGAGTGGCGCGTATCCGATGCTCAACGCGACGTTTTATGCGGCCGGCGCGCCGCGCAGCGTGAATGCGGGCTTGCGCTACGTGTTTTAAGGGTGGATCTGTTCGATGACGCCATTACGGAGCGCAAGATGGACGAGGGCGGCGGGGCCGGGCACGTCGAGCTTTTCCTTGATGCACGTCTGGTGGTTGGCCACCGTCTTGCTGCTCACGTGTAGCAGGCGGGCGCAGTCGGCGGCGCTGCGGCCTTCGGCCAGCAGGCGAAAGATTTCGAATTCACGCTGGCTCAGGCTGCTTAAACGCTGCGCTTCCATGCTGGCCGTGCCCTGCAGCACGCCGGGCGCGCTGTGCGGGTCCAGGTAGCGCCGGCCCGCGTGGGCGGCGCGCACGGCGTCGACCAGGTGTTCCGGGTCGGCTTGCTTGCTGACGAAGCCGCAGGCGCCGCCGTCAAACGCGCGCGCGATCAGCTGCGGCGTGTCGTGCATGGTAAACACCAGCACGCGGGCGCCAGCATCGCGCGCGAGCAGCTTGCGCAGCAATTCCAGGCCGCCGATGCCGGGCATGGACAAATCCGTCACGCAGACGTCGGGCGCGTGTTGCAGATGCAAGGCATACGCCGTCTCGCCATTGCCCGCCTCGGCCACGACGGCGATGTCGCCGCCCTGTTCCAGCAGGCGCCGGTAGCCCGTGCGCACTACCGGGTGGTCGTCCACCAGCATGACGCGGATCGGCTGCAGGGCGTTGTGCATGGCGTTCATGCCGCGCACCGGGCCGCCAGGGCCACTTCGATGCGCAAGCCGTTGCCCAGCGCACTGATCCAGCGGATATGGCCGCGCAAGCCGGCCACGCGCTCGCGCATGCCCAACATGCCGAAGCCGGGATCCTGCTGCCTGTCCTGGCACAAGCCCTGGCCATTGTCTTCGATGGCCAGGTGCAGCAAGCCGTGCGCATCGGCGCGCAATTCCACCGTGGCCTGGTCGGCGCCCGCGTGGCGCGCCACATTCGTCAAGCCTTCCTGCACCAGGCGGTAGATGGCCGTGGCGATGCTGTCGTCGAGGTCGGCGGGGATGGCCTGCGGCGCGAAACGGCACGCGATGCCGTGCTGCAGGGCCCAGCTGTCGCACAGCGCCTGCAGGGCCGCTTCCAGGCCCAGGCTGTCGAGCACGGGCGGGCGCAGCCGGCGCAGCATGCTGCGCACCATCGCATGCAGCGCTTCCGCGGAGCGGGCGATGCTGGCGGCGCAGGCTTGCACGTTCGCCTGGTCGCCATCGCGCGCGCGCAGGATATAGCTGGCGGCGGCGCGGATGGCCGTGCAGTCTTGACCCACTTCATCGTGCAGCTCGCGCGCCAGCGCGCAGCGTTCCTCTTCCTGCGCGCGCAGCAGGCGCTGCGTGAGCGCGCGGTTTTGCGCCAGCAGCAGGGCCACCTGGCGTCCGCGCCAGACGGCAAAGCCGGCCAGTACCAGCACCAGCAGCAGCAAGCTCAGGGCCAATTCATCGAGTTGCCAGTGCTCCTGGCGCCAGAGGGCATGCGTCAGCCGTTCGGCCAGGTCGAGCCTGGCTGCCAGCAGGAAAAAAGCCAGCGCCAGCGCACAGCACACGATGCTGCGCCAGGCCGGCCGCGTGCCTGAGTGGCCGCTGCCGGCCAGTTGGTAGTGTTCCATGATGTTGCTCCCTGAGCACGGTCGATCCCCTTGGTGTGCAAGCTTCATGCCATCGGTGCAATAGTCCGAGAGGTGCGTCTTGTGGGAACGGAGGGGCACAGACCAGTGTTCCAGGATGGAACAGGTGTACCGCGATGTGACGCCGATGTGATGGCTTTGCAAGCGCGGTTTTCCAGCTTATCTGAAGTTGGGCCGGCCCGTTGGCGCGCACGTCAGCTGCGTGATGAGTTGTTGTTCAAATGTAACATTGAGATTCCTCAAGGTTTCATAGGTAAAACAAAACAAAGTTTCGCAGAGTTAGATAAAAAATAAATAAATGATATTAAATATATGATATTTATTTTATGCAATTTGCTATATTTATTGACACTTTTGTGAAAAAGCTGAAAGCGGGCACCAGACCTGCCGACCTATCTATCCACAACAATCAAGGGAATAGAATGAATCGTTTATCACCTGCGCGGGTATCGCCCGCCATCGTTAATCCGCCCGCTACCCGCGGTCGCTCTACCGTCTTTGCCGCGCTGGCCACCTTGTCCGTGCTGGCCTCGGCGCCGGCCATGGCCGGTGTCCTGAGCTTCGATAACTTGCGCCCCGACGTGTATGAAAGCGGCCAGACGCTCAATACGTCGAACTACAAGCTGCAGTTCCTGGCCGACCCGACCACGGCAGCCGGCGGCGGCGTCAGCGGTGTGGGCGCCATCCTCGATGGCCGCTTGGGCTCGTCGTGCGATATCGCCGCCTGCCCGCAAGGCGCCACTGGCAACTACCTGGCCATCCTCAACGATGGCGGCGTGAATTTCTCACGCGCCGACCACCGGGCATTCACCCTGGCCGGTTTCGACTATTCCTTCATCGCCCCCATCACGGGCTTGCCGGACATGCAGTGGGGCCAGCTGCAACTGAGCGGTACCCTGAGCAACGGCCAGGTGATCAGCACTTCGTGGGCGTTTCCGGGCCAGGGCAGCGATGGCAATTACTATTTCCAAAGCGCGTCCTTGCTCAGCGGCTTCAGCAACTACGCCTTCACGGGCCTGACCTTCAATGCGTGCATCTTCAACGAGACGGGCGTGTGCAGCAATTCCCTCGATTCGCCCGCATTCAACCAGGGCCAGTTCGCGCTCGACAACCTCAGTGTCAGCGCCGTGCCGGAACCGTCGACCTACATGCTGATGCTGGCCGGCCTGGGCGCCATCGGCATGCTGTCGCGCCGCCGCGCGGGCAAGTTCGCAGCTTCCACCGTGCAAGGAGCGTGAGATGAAATTACGTCCCGTTTCACTCGCCATCCTCCTGCTGGCCGCCAGCCTGGCGCAAGCTGCGCAGGCGCAGGAACGCCGCTCCTACATCGTGCAACTGGTCGACAAGCCGGCCGCCACCTACACGGGCCAGGTCAACGGCCTGGCCGCCACCAAGCCGGCCCCGGGCGCGCGCATCAATGTGGGCGCCGCCGATGTGCAGGCCTACCTGAGCTACCTCGACACCAAACAGGCCGCCGTGGCCGGCACCGTCAGCGCGGCTGAAATCACGCACCAGTACAGCGTCGTCTTCAACGGCTTTTCCGCCCTGCTGACGGACGATGAAGTGCGGGCCTTGAAGAAAAACAGCGGCGTGGCCAGCATCAGCGCCGACTCCATCCTGCAGCTCGACACCAGCTACACGCCCAGCTTCCTGGGTCTGGACAAGCCGGGCGGCATCTGGGAGCAGCTGGGCGGCAAGGCGCACGCGGGTGAAGACATCATCATCGGCATCGTCGACAGCGGCATCTGGCCCGAGAACGCGGCCTTTGCCGACCGCCTCGACGAGAACGGCGTGCCCAGCCACAATGGCAACAACGTCGTGTACGGCGCGCCACCGGCCAGCTGGCAGGGCACGTGCCAGACGGGCGAAGGCTTTGGCGCCGAGAATTGCAACAACAAGCTGATCGGCGCGCGCTACTACCGCGCCGCCACGTCGGCGCTGCACTGGACGGAGTTTTTATCGCCGCGCGATTCCGTCGCCGGATTGACGGGGCACGGCGGCCATGGCACGCATACGGCGTCCACGGCCGGCGGCAACAATGGCGCCCTGGCCACCTCGAACGGCGTCTCGCTGGGCAAGGCGTCGGGCATGGCGCCGCGCGCCCGCATCGCCGCCTATAAAGTCTGCTGGACGGCTGCCTCGACGGGGCGCAACGGCTGCGCCACGGCCGACAGCGTGGCCGCCATCGACCAGGCGGTCAAGGATGGTGTCAACGTCATCAACTTCTCCATCGGTCCGAACGCGGGCGGTGGCGCTTTCGACGAGCCGACGGAAGTCGCCTTCCTCGGTGCGGCGGCAGCCGGTGTGTTCGTTGCCACGTCGGGCGGCAATTCCGGTCCGGCCACGCCTGCACCCGACGTGCCGGCGCCCGTGTCGCACATCAGCCCGTGGCTGGCGACGGTGGCCAATTCCACCCACAATCGCCTGTACGCGGGCAACGTCATCCTCAGCAACGGCAGCAAGCTGGAAGGCGCATCGAGCAATGCGAAGACGCCCGCGCTGCCGCTGATCCGCTCGCGCGACGCGGGCCTGGCCGGCGTGTTGCCGACGGATGTCAACCTGCTGCGCTGCTTCGGCGCGGCCGATGTCACCTCGGCCTACCTGGACCCGGCGAAAGTGGCGGGCAAGGTGCTGGTGTGCGACCGTGGCGGCAACGTGCTGGTCAACAAGAGTGCGAATGCCAAAACGGCGGGCGCGGCCGGCGTGATCATCGCCAACGTGGCCGGTGGCGTCAACACCATCATCAATCAGGCGCATGCGCTGTCGACCGTGCACCTGGCGCAGACGCAGGGCGACGCGCTGAAGGCTTTCATGGCGGCGACGCCCGACGGCACGGCGGCATTGGGCGAAATCCATACCATCCCTGATACCACGGTGCAGGCGCCGATCGTCAGCGACCGTTCCTCGCGCGGGCCGAACGTGGCCAATGCGAACATCCTGAAACCGGATCTCTCGGCGCCCGGCACCAACGTGCTGGCCGGCGTGACGGCCGACCTGACGCAGGCGCAGCGCGATGCCGTGGCGGCAGGTGGCGTGGCGCCGTCGGCCGAATGGGATTTCTATTCCGGCACCTCGATGGCCAGCCCGCACGTGGCGGGCGTGGCGGCGCTGCTCAAGCAGCAGCATCCGGACTGGTCGCCCGCGGCCATCAAGTCGGCGCTGATGACGACGGCCTTCAGCACCTATTCGGATGGCTTGAACGGTTCCGTGTCGTGGGATGCCACGGCGAAGAACTCGGGCCAGCTGCCGTGGGGCCAGGGCGCCGGCCACATCGCGCCGAACAGCGCGGCCGATCCGGGCCTCGTGTATGACATGTCGGAAATCGACTATGCGCGCTTCCTGTGCGGCTTGAACCTGAAGGTCTACACGGCCGCCACCTGCCAGGCCATCGGCAGCATCGCTGCCTACAACCTGAATCTGGCGTCGCTGACTGCGGCCAACGTGCTGGGCACGCAAACCTTGACGCGCACGGTGACCAACGTGGGCAGCAGCAGCGCCGTCTACAACGTCTCGGCCAGCCTGCCCGGCTATACGGTGGCGGTGACGCCAACCAGCCTGAACCTGGCGCCGGGCGCCAGGGCGCAGTACCAGGTCAAGCTGACGCGCACCACGGCGCCAGCCAATACCTGGACCTACGGCGCCTTGAGCTGGACCGACGGCACGCACACGGTACGCAGCCCGCTGACAGCGCGCGGCACCTCGCTGGCCGTCATTCCACTGGTCAGCAGCGAAGCGGCCACGGGCAGCAAGGTGCTGACCCTGGGCACGGGCTTCACGGGTGCGCTGGTGGGCGTCAAGTCGGGTCTCGTCGAAGCCGTGCGCCAGGCGCGCACGATCGGCCAGGCAGCGACCGGCGCTGCCGCATCGGCTGCCTGCAAGGCTGGCGGCACCACGGGTGTGAACGTGCACAACGTGGTGATCCCGGCCGGCACCCTGGCGGCGCGCTTTGCCACCTACGACGCGGAAACGACGGGCGGCGCAAATACCGACATGGACATGGAGGTCTACAACGCCGCCAATGTGCTGGTCGGCAGCAGCGGCAATGAAGGTTCCAATGAGCAAGTGGAACTGCGCCTGCCCGCCGCTGGCACGTACAAGGTGTGCGTGATCGGCTACGCGCCGCAAGGCGGCCAGGCCGACTACACCCTGTCGTCGTGGGTGCTGGCGCCTGGCCTGTCGAATGGCGGCTTCAAGGCGCTGATGCCGGGCACGGCCTACACGGGCGGCACGGCGACTGTCTCGCTGAGCTGGTCCAACCTGGCCGAAGGCAAGCGTCACCTGGGCGCCGTCGGCTACCAGGTGGCTGGCGTGCTGCAGGGCGTCACGGTGGTCGAGGTCAATACCAATGACCCCGTGCCGATGTTGCAGAACGCACGCGGCGCCAGGCCGGTGCTGGCTGAATAAACCGTTCTTTGCGTGAGCGCAAGGCGTGCCTCCGGGCACGCCTTTTTTTTTATTCACTCATCCCCGTTCGGGAGGAATAGCGCTTGCGCGGTGACAAAGCCCCCGGTATCTTGTCGGATAGCCATGGCTTTGTGCCCTGGCATTCTTGGGGAGTCGCGCGTGACCAGTTTCCGCACCAATACCGACCGCCTGCTGGAAGTGCGCCTGCAGGATGAAAAAGTGCTGGCGATTGCCGGCGCCATGGTCGCCTATACGGGCGCCATCAAATTTGAAAAGTCCCTGCTGGGCGGCGAGGGCATCTTCGGCGCACTCAAGCGCAAGGTGACAAACGAAGGCATGCAGGTGATGCAGGCGTCAGGCAGCGGCACGGTGTTTTTCGCGCAGAATGCGGCCGAGATCACCGTCATGGCGCTGGCCGGCGAAAAGCTGACCATCGAAAGCAGCAGCCTGCTGGCCTACGACACCAGCCTGAAGACGGGTACCAGCTTTGCCGGCTTGCGCGGCGCCAGCTCGGGCCAGGGCCTGTTTTCCACCACCGTCGAGGGCCATGGCAACCTGGCCGTCATATCGCGCGGCAACCTGATCATGCTGGAAGTGACGCCGGCGCACCCGCTGCGCGTGGACCCGGACGCCTTTGTCGGCTTCAAGGGCGATATCCGCCAGGAATTCGTTTTTGATGTCAACTGGCGCACCATGATCGGCCAGAGCTCGGGCGAATCGTACCAGCATAAATTCACCGGCCAGGGCGTGGTGTTCATCCAGCCCGCCGAACGCTAGGAGCCGTTATGCCTGTCTATCAGCAGATCAATGAAAAGATGCTTGAGGTCAAACTCGGCAATGAAGAAGTGTTCGCGCGCAAGGGCGCCATGGTGTCGTACCAGGGCGACGTGGCGTTCAGCCGCTCCTTCCTGGCGGGCCAGGGCGTGCAAAGCCTGGCCATGCGCGCCGTCACAAACGAGGGCTATGCGCTGATGTCGGCGCGCGGCACGGGCAGCGTGTTTTACGCGCAGGGCGGCCTGTTCGTTACCATCGTGCCGGTGCGCGGCGAAACGTTTTACGTGGAAAGCGATTCCCTGCTGGCCTTCGATGCGCGCCTGACGGCCGGCACCATGTTCCTGGGCAACCAGGGCGGCGTGCAGGGCGTGGTGCGCGGCATGGCCTCGGGCCAGGGTTTGTTTACCACCACCTTGCAAGGCACGGGCGAAGTGGCGATTTTGTCGGACGGCAATGCCATCGGCTTGCCCGTCACGTCGGAAGTGCCCGTGTTTGTCGACCCGCAAGCGTATATCGGCCACACGGGCCAGCTGAGCTCGACCATCGTCACGGACCTGAACTGGAAAACCTTCGTCGGCCAGGCGTCCGGCGAATCCTACCAGGTGAAGTTTACGGGCCAGGGCACGGTCTACATCCAAGCGAGCGAAAGGTAAGCCATGACGATTTACAACCCCGATACCTTGCCGAAGAACGATAACCTGAACCGTTTTTCGTATGTCATCGACGTCAAGGAACAGATCTTCATTCGCAAGGGCAAGATGATCGCCTTCTATGGCGAGCTGCGCTTCGAAGCCATGGGCAGCAGCGTGCTCGACCTGATCGTGCGCAATGCCTTCAATGCGCCCAAGTACGTGCACCACTTTGTCGTGGCGCAAGGCCAGGGCCAGTTGATCCTGGGCGATAACGGCAACGACCTGGCGTGCTACGACCTGGACAACGCCAACATGACCATCCGCGCGAAAAACCTGCTGGGTTTTACCAAGGATGTGATTTGCCAGGAATCAACCTTGCCCGGCTATCTGACGATGATAGGCACGGGTAAAGTCATCGCCTCGTCGAACGGCCCCGTGCATTTCCTGGAATTGCCGTGCCGCGTGGACGAGCAGGCCGTGCTGGGCTGGGCCGATTGCCCCAGCCCTTCATATCACTACGATTACGCCCACGTACAGGGCTGGGCCACGGCCGCCGGCGCACTCACGGGTTTTACCCTGTCGGGCGAGGAAAAGCAGATCGACTTCACGGGCGCCGGCACGGTGCTGGTGCAGTCGTCCGAGCTGGACGTGACGGGCAGCTCGACCCTGATGCAGCTGCTGGCGCACTTGCCGCTGCTGGGCAAGGAAGACCTCGGTACCTTGAGTCTTTCCGTCCAGCAGCAGATGAAGGACAATCGTTAAGACTAGGAAGTCCAGAGTACCTGACAGAACCGTAGCGAGCGGAAGGGAGAGGTAGCCGAGAAGCGCAACCGTACTAAAGTACGGTGAGCATCGCAGGCTGCCTATACCGACGCGCAGTAGGTTCGGTCAGGTACTCAAGGCCCAGCCCAGTTGGGCGTCCGTTTTTCAAGGAAGGCGCTCACGCCTTCGTTTGCATCCTCTTCCATCATGTTGCGCGCCATTACGTCGCCCGCATACGCATACGCGTCGTCCAGCGGCAGCTGGCGCTGCCGGTAGAACATGGCCTTGCCGTAGCGGATGGCTGTCGGGCTTTTCGCCATGATCTGCTGCGCCAGGCGCGCCACGGCGTCGTCGAGCGCCGCGTCGGCCACCGTTTCGTTGATCAGGCCCCAGTCGGCAGCCGTGTCGGCGTCGATGAAGCGGCCCGTCACCAGCATGTCGAAGGCCCGCTTGGGCGAGACATTGCGCGACAGGGCCACCGATGGCGTGGCGCAGAACAAGCCAACGTTGATGCCGGAGACGGCAAAACGGGCGGACGCGCCCGCCACAGCCAGGTCGCAGCTGGCGACTAATTGGCAGCCGGCTGCCGTGGCGATGCCGTGCACGCGGGCAATTACGGGCACGGGCAAAGTTTGAATGGCTTGCATCACGCGCGAGCATTGCGCGAACAGGGTTTGATAATAATCAAGCTGGCGCGTGGCCTGCATCTGGCGCAAATCGTGGCCCGCGCAAAAGGCCTTGCCTTCGGCGGCCAGCACCACGCAGCGCACGTGCGACTGCTGCGCGATGGCATCGAACGCCTCTTGCAGCGCCGCCAGCATGGCTTCCGACAGGGCATTGAATTGCAGGGGGCGGTTCAGGCGCAGGGTGACCAGGCCATCCTGCTCTTCGCGCAGCACCAGCGGTGCATCGGTATCTTGGGTATCGGGTGTTGCGGTCATGCGGTCTCCAGTGGCCTGATGGCCTTGTATTTGTCAGGAAATCTTATTTGGCGGCATTCACGCTGCCGATGCCGGCGACCGACTTGTGCACGATCTTCGGCTTGCCGTAATACGTCAGCTCGCCCATGCCGCGCACCACGGCGTTCAGTTCGCCCGAGGAATATACCTTGACGGAACCGATGCCTTCGAAATTGACGTCGACGTTTTTCGCCAGCAAGGCTTTCGTATCGACTTCGCCCACGCCCTGCGCCTTCAGGCGCAGCCAGTCGACCTGGCCATCGGCGGCCAGGCGGCCCGCGCCCTTGTAGCTGATGTCGATCCTTGGACCATTGAGCTTGGTCAAGATCTTCTCGCCCGCGCCTTCAGCGATCAGCTTGCGCAAGGTGGGCATGGTGATGATGATGCGCGGGTCGCCCTCCGTTTTCTTGATATCTTTATCCTTCATGGAAATTTTCAGCTCGCCATCGACCACTTCCGTGATGACGCCGCTGAGGAATTTCTGGTCGCCGCGCAGCAGCAGGCTTTGCTCCTTGCCCGATTCCACTTCGATGCTGATGGGGCCGCGGATGTCGATGGCGTTGAAGGCGCCGACGGTGCGGGTTTGCTCGTCGGCATGCGCGAGGGTGGAGAGGCAAGCGAGGGACAGGACTGACAACAGGAACAAAGGGCGCATGGCGGTTTCCTTGAGTAGTTGATCAGTGTATTCTAGGGCGCAAGTACTCCGAGAGGGAGAAATTTGCGATGAATGGCACAAATCGCGGCGCGGATGACAGCCGCGCGCCCGGCAAGGCGCCGTTGGGCTATGCTATGGCGTACCGCGTCCTGGAGACTGCATGAAAAATTACCACAAAGAAGATTATCCCGTCGCCGATATCCGCCGCTTCCTCGAACCGGGGCCGGTGGTGCTCGTCAGTTCAACGTGGAAGGGCGAGAGCGACGTCATGACCATGGCCTGGCACATGCTGATGGAATTTACGCCATCGTTGCTGGGCTGCTTCATTTCCGATGCGAACCACAGCTATGAAATGATCAAGCGCAGCATGGAATGCGTGATCAACTTGCCCACGGCCGACATGGTCGACCAGGTGGTCGCCATCGGCAATTGCAGCGGCGAAGACACGGATAAATTCACGGCCTTCGGCCTGACGCCGCAGCCCGCCGAGCTGGTGGGCGCACCGCTGATCGCCGAGTGCTACGCCAACTTCGAATGCAAGCTGGCGCAGGTGGCGGGCAATCCGAAGGGCGGCTTCTTCATTTTCGAGTGCGTGAAAGCCCACGTGGCCACCTCGCCCAAGCTGCCCGAAACCCTGCACTACCGGGGCAATGGCGAGTTCATGGTGTCGGGCCGCACCATCAGCCGCAAGAGCCTGATGAAACCCGAAATGTTGTAGGTCGGATTAGCGCGGTAACGCCACGCGTAATCCGACAACATTGTTGACGCGTCCGGAGGCGTCGGATTACGCGCTTGCGCGCTAATCCGACCTACGCAAATCGCTGGCCGCCTGTTTAAATCACTCCCTGCGCCAGCATCGCATCGGCCACTTTCACGAAGCCGGCGATATTCGCGCCATCCACATAGCTGACGGTGCCATCGGCGCGCGTGCCGTATTGCTTGCACGCGGCATGGATGCCTTGCATGATCTGCAGCAAACGCGCATCGACTTCCTCGCGCGGCCACGAAATGCGGGCCGCGTTCTGGCTCATTTCCAGGCCGGAAGTCGCCACGCCGCCCGCATTGCTGGCCTTGCCCGGCGCATACAGTACGCCGGCCGCCTCGAACGCCTTGGCTGCCTCGATGGTGGTGGGCATGTTGGCGCCTTCGGCCACGCACTGCACGCCATTGGCGATCAGGATGCGCGCGTCGTCGATGTTCAATTCATTTTGCGTGGCGCAGGGCAGGGCGATGTCGACCGGCACATGCCACGGCGACAGGCCCGCCTCGAAGCGCACGCCCGTGCGTTCGGCGTAGTCGCTGACCCGGCCATACAGATGGTTCTTGATTTCCATCAGGATGGCCAGTTTTTCCGGCGTGAAACCGTCTTCATCGATGATGGTGCCGCTCGAATCGGAGACGGTGATGACTTTCGCGCCCATGGCCATGGCTTTTTCCACCGCGTACTGCGCCACGTTGCCCGAACCGGACACGGAGACGCGCATGCCTTCGAACGAGCGGCCCCGCGTTTTCAGCATTTCTTCGGCAAAATACACGGTGCCGTAGCCCGTCGCTTCTGGCCGCATCAGCGAACCGCCGAAGCTGGCGCCCTTGCCCGTAAACACGCAGTCTGCACGGTTGCTGAGTTTTTTCATCATGCCGGCCATGTAGCCCACTTCGCGCCCGCCCACGCCGATGTCACCGGCCGGCACGTCCGTGTCCGAGCCCACATGGCGGAACAGTTCGCTGACGAAGGCCTGGCAAAAGCGCATCACTTCGCCGGGGCTCTTGCCCTTCGGATCGAAATCGGCGCCGCCCTTGCCGCCGCCCATCGGTAACGTGGTCAGCGCATTCTTGAACGTCTGTTCGAAGGCGAGGAATTTCAGCACGGACAGGGTGACGGAGGGGTGGAAGCGGATGCCGCCCTTGTACGGCCCGATGGCCATGCTGTGCTGGATGCGATAGCCGCGATTGACTTGTACTTGCCCATGGTCATCGACCCACGACACGCGGAACATCACCACGCGTTCCGGCTCGATCAAGCGTTCCAGCAAGCCTTGTTCCGCGTATTTCGGGTGCTGTTCCAGGAACGGCCACAAGCTCTCCATGACTTCGGTGACGGCTTGCAGAAACTCGGGTTGACCTGGATTGCGTGCGGCGACATGCTGGACATACTCGTGAGCAGATGCGTATTTCATCAGAATTCCATGGAGGTAATCGGTTATTTGGGCAACTATCATCGCAGATTTCGCACGAAAATGGTGCGGAAATTTGGTTTTGAGGGGTTTCTGCTACATTTTGGGGATTTTTTAGGACTCTGCGAACGATGCTAGCAGTAAACGACAACGCCAGCCCGAAGGCTGGCGTTGTCGTTGCGGGCTAGGCTGGTCAGGCCAGGACAGGCGTCACCCCGCCATGCTGCGCAAGATCAATCCTGTGATGTAGGCGCCATAGGTGCCCAGTGCGTAGCCGAGCACGGCCAGCAGCACGCCGACGGGTGCCAGCGATGGGTGGAAGGCGCTGGCGATGACGGGGGCCGAGGCGGCGCCGCCGATGTTGGCTTGCGATCCCACGGCCATGAAGAACAGGGGTGCGCGGATCAGCTTGGCGACGAGCAGCATCAGGCCGCCATGCACGGCGATCCAGATCAGGCCCAGCAGGAACAGGAAAGGCTTGTCGAACAGGGCTTTCAAGTCCATGTGCATGCCGATGGTAGCCACCAGCACGTACAGCATGGCCGAGCCGATGGTCGAGGCGCCCGCGCCTTCCAGGCTGCGCGCCCGGGTAAAGCTCAGCAGCAGGCCGAAGGTGGTGGCGAGCACGACGATCCAGAAGAAGTTCGATGTCAGGCTGTAATCCTGCAAGCGCCACTCGGCCGGCAGGGTGGCGATCCAGCTGATGATGGGGCCGGCCAGGAAGTGCGACAGGCCCGTCACGCCCAGGCCCACGCCAAGGATGATCATGATGTCGGTCAAGGTGGCGATGCGCGCGTGCTGTGCCCGATAACTTTCGATGCTGTCCTTGAGCGCATTGATGGCGGATAAATCCGCGCCCGTCCAGCGGTCGAAGGCGCCCGCGCGGCCGGCCAGGAACAGCAGCACGGCCGTCCAGACGTTGGCCACCAGCACGTCGACGGCGACGAACTGGCCGAACAGCGTGGCATCGACTTCAAACACTTCCTTCATGGCCGCCTGGTTGGCGCCGCCGCCTATCCACGAGCCGGCGACAGTCGTCATGCCGCGCCAGGTGTCGCCCGCCACCGTTTCCGGGTGGATCAAACGCAAGGCTTCGAACGAGACGAGGGCGCCCAGCATCACGCCGAGCGTTCCTGTGAGAAACATGATGATGGCCTTGGGTCCCAGGCGGAGGATGCCGCCGAAATCGATGGCCACGCACAGCAGTACCAGCGCGCTGGGCAGCAGATAGTCGCGCGCCACGGCGTACAGGCCGGAAGCGTTGCCGTCGATGATGCCGAAGGTGTTGAGCAGCGCCGGGATCAGGTAGCACATCAGCAGCGACGGGATATAGGTATAGAACTTTTTCCAGAAGCCGTCCGTGCGGGAGGCGCTCCAGAAGACGCCCCCCAGAGTCATGGCGAGCAGGCCGAGGACGACGGCGTCGTTGGTGATGAGGGCGGGTGTGGCAGGTGGCATCGGGGATTCCGGTGAACGTGTCAGGAACGCCCGGTATGCCGATACGGCCCCCGGGCGCGAGGTGGCCGTATCGTATAGCAATGTTGAGGCTTAAACAAATTGTTTAAGCGCTACCCTGCGGATTTTTTCTTGTCAAATCAAACACTTGGAAACTGCTTCGCCACCCCACGCAGCAGACTGGTGGTTACAAATAGCGCGCCAGCAAGGCCTTGTCCAGCGCCCCGTCGAGTTCGATGCGCACGAAGTGGCCGCTGCCGGGCGCGACTTGGATCTCCTTGCCATCATCGCTGAGCATGCGCGCAATGGTGAAATCGCGGTTGCCGCCCGGATGCAGGGCCTCGATACGGTCGCCCACGGCGAAGCGGTTTTTCACTTCCACCCTGGCCCAGCCGTCCGTCACGCCCAGCACGTCGCCCACATACTGGCTGCGGTCCGCCTCGGACGCGCCGCGCATGTAGTTCTGGTGCGTTTGCGTGTGGTGGCGCTGGTAAAAACCGTCCGTGTAGCCGCGGTTGGCCAGGCCTTGCAGCTGACCCAAGAGAGCAATATCGAAAGGACGGCCCGCCACGGCATCATCGATGGCCTGGCGGTAGACTTGCGCCGTGCGCGCCGCGTAGTACAGCGACTTGGTGCGGCCCTCGACTTTCAGCGAATTGACGCCGATCTTGACCAGGCGTTCGATATGCTCGACGGCGCGCAAGTCCTTCGAATTCATGATGTAGGTGCCGTGCTCGTCTTCGAGGATGGGCATCAGCTGGCCCGGGCGCTGGGCTTCTTCGATAAAGTAGGGCTGGTCGGCCAGCGGGTGGCGCTGCTGCTGGTGCAGGGCGGAAAACGCATTGTTGTCGGCCTCGGCCAGCGCCTGGTGAAATTCCAGCGGCACCACCTGCATGCCGCCCAGATCACCGCTGGCGTCTTCCGAGGCATTTTTCACCTTGTAATCCCAGCGGCAGGAATTGGTGCAGGTGCCCTGGTTCGGGTCGCGGTGATTGAAGTAGCCGGACAGCAGACAGCGGCCCGAATAGGCGATGCACAGGGCGCCGTGGACGAACACTTCGAGTTCCATCTCCGGGCAGCGCTGGCGGATTTCCTCGATTTCGTCGAGCGACAGTTCGCGTGACAAAATCACGCGCGTCAGGCCCATGCGGTGCCAGAATTTCACGTCGGCCCAGTTGACGGCATTCGCCTGCACGGACAGGTGCACGGGGACGTCCGGCCACTTGTCGCGCACCATCATGATCAGGCCCGGGTCGGCCATGATCAGGGCGTCGGGACGCATGGCGATCACCGGTTCCATGTCGTGCAAATACGTTTTCAGCTTGGCATTGTGGGCGAAGATGTTGCTGGCGACAAAGAATTGCTTGCCGCGCGCATGCGCGCCATCAATTCCGTCCTGCAAGGCTTGCAAGGTCGAAAAATCGTTATTGCGCACGCGCAAACTGTAGCGCGGCTGGCCCGCGTAGACGGCGTCGGCGCCATAGTCGAAGGCGGCATGCATCTTGGCCAGGGAGCCGGCAGGCAGGAGAAGTTCGGGAGCGTGGCGCATGGGCGAGGGGCAAAGCCGGCCATTTTATGCCGGCTGGCGCGGCGACGCCTTGCCCTGTGTCAAGGAATTGGCCATTCCGGCAGCATGCTGTACTGCTCAGGCGTAAGGCGTACCCGCCATGGCGGCGTTCAAGCCAGTGTGCCCCTGGTCCACCAGGGCGAGAAAGCCGGCCTTGGCCAGCTGCGCGTCGCCATGCAGGCGGAAGGCGCGGTGCGCTTCGATGAGGGCGGTGCTCCAGGTGGCCAGCAGCAGGCTGGCCGCCAGCTGGGCCAGGGGATCGTCGCTTTTCTGTCCCGTGGATTCCGTCAGCGCTTGCGCCACCACCTGCGCCAGCTCGTCGCGGATTGCCCGCGCCCGCGCTTTCAAGGTGTCGCTGGCCTCGATGGTGGCAATGAAACCCTGGCCGGCGGCGGAGAACGTGATGTAGGGACTGTCTTCCAGTGCCAGCCGGTGCGCCAGCAGGCGCAGGGTGTCGACGGGGGAAACGGCGGGATCGCGCTGGCGCAGCGCCTCGCGCAGCAGTTCGCGGCCCTCTTCCTCGCGGTCGAAGAACATGTCTTCTTTGCGGGGGAAGTGGTTGAACACCGTCATGCGTCCCACGCTGGCGGCCGCAGCGATCTCGTCCACCGTCACTTGCTCGAAGCCGCGCACGAAAAACAGGCGCGTGGCGGCATTCGAGATGGCTTGCCTGGTGGCAAGGCGTTTGCGGGAGCGGAGGTCGGCAGGAATCGTCATGTTGCCCCGATCATACACGAAGTGTACTGAGTACAGATAACGCTTGATGGTGCAGCCAGGCTGGGCGTACTATTTATGTACTGAGTACATATTTAGATTGAGTATATGAAACCGTCCATTCCAGTGGCAGCGCTGCCTGTCATCTTCGCCACCGTCGCGCTCGATGCCGTCGGCATCGGCCTGATCTTCCCCATCCTGCCCGCGCTGCTGCAGGAGGTCACGCAGACGGCCAATGTGGCGCCGTATATCGGCATCATGACGGCCCTGTATGCGCTGATGCAGTTCATCTTTGCGCCCGTGCTGGGCGCGCTGAGCGACCGCCTGGGGCGGCGCCCCGTGCTGCTGCTCTCGCTGGCGGGCGCGGCCGCCAATTACCTGTTCCTGGCCTTCGCGCCCAGCCTGTGGATGCTGCTGCTGGGGCGTGCCATCGCGGGGCTGACGAGCGCCAACGTTTCCGTGGCCACCGCGTACATCACGGACATTTCTCTTGAAAACCAGCGTGCGCGCCGTTTTGGCCTGTTGAATGCCATGTTCGGCGCCGGCTTCATCATCGGCCCCGTGCTCGGTGGCGCACTGGGTGATTACGGGCTGCGCCTGCCCTTCATGGCGGCCGCCGTTTTGAATGCTGGCAACCTGCTGCTGGCGTTGTTGACGTTGCCCGAGTCTCGCCAGCCCACGAGCGGGAAAATCGATCTGGCGGCATTGAATCCCCTGCGCCCGCTGCGCTGGGTTTTTTCTCAGAAAAGCCTGCTGCCGATCACCGTCATCTTCTTTACCTTCAGCGCGGCGGGCGAAGTGTATGGCGTGTGCTGGGCGCTGTGGGGCCACGATGCGTTCGAGTGGAACGGGCTGTGGATCGGCCTGTCGCTGGGCGCCTTCGGCGTGTGCCAGGCGCTGGCCCAAGCCTTCCTTCCCGGCCCGGCAGTAAGGCTGCTGGGCGAGCGCGCCACCATCCTGGCGGGCGTGGCCTGCGCCTGCGTGGCCCTGGTGGTCATGGCCTTTGCCAGCCGCAGCTGGATGATCTTCGCCATCATGCCCGTGTTCGCCTTGGGCGGCATCGGCGCGCCGGCCCTGCAGTCGCTGGCCACGCGGCAAGTTGCCGAGGACCGGCAAGGCCAGTTCCAGGGCGTGCTGGCCTCAGCCGTGAGCCTGGCGTCCGTGCTCTGTCCGCTGGTGTTTGCCAGTATTTACTTTGGCGTCAGGGCGTACTGGCCCGGCGCCGTCTGGCTGTCCGTGATCGTCGTGTACGTGGCGCTGGTGCCGCTCGTGCTGGGCTTGTCGCTGGCCTCGACCACGCCGGCGTCATCGCGGGGATAGGAGGCCTGCGTTTCCTGCGCTGCGGCGGGCGCAAAATCATCGACCTGGATCAAGCCATCGACCAGGCGAGCGTATTCCAGCAAGGTATTGTGCTCCTGGCAACTGACGGTGCCTGCCGCCTTGGCCGCGGCCAGCCATGGCTGCATGGCGGACAGGCTTTGCGGCAGGTGCCGCAGGGCCGCACCTTCTGGCGTGTCTTTCAGGCGCTTTTCGATGTGCAGCACGTCGGGCAGCAAGGCCAGTGCCCGCTCGGCGCAGGCCACGGGATCGCCGCTGTCGCTGGCAACATGGCCGTCGGCCAGCAGGCGCTCGCGGTCGGCGCCTGGCGTTTGCAGGGCCAGCGCCACTTCACTGCCCAGTTCGTCGGACGGCGGACGGTGCGGCAGGCCAAATGGGAACAGCAAGGTGCGCAGCAGCACGGCCAGCACGCGCGCGGGGAAATTGTCGAGCACGCCCGTCAAGCCCTGCTGCGCCTTGAGCAGCGCATCTTGCAGCGACCAGTGCACATAGGGCAGGTCGGCCTCGGGCCGGCCATCGTCCTCGTAACGCTTCAGCACGGACGAAGCCAGGTACAGCTGCGCCAGCACGTCGCCCAGCCGGGCAGACAGCCGTTCGCGGCGCTTGAGTTCGCCACCGAGCACGAACATCGACATATCCGTCATGACGGCAAACGCCGTCGACAGCCGCGTCAACGCGCGGTAGTAGGGTGCCAGTGCGGGCGCGCCGGCGTCGGGCACGGCCGCCAGGCGCGCGCCGCCCAGTCCGTACCACAATCCCCTGGCCAGGTTGCCCAGCACAAAGCCCACGTGGCCAAAGAAGGCAGCGTCAAAATCGCGCACGGCCTTGCGACCATCGTTTTCCTGGACGGCGGCCATTTCCTTGAGTACATACGGGTGCGCGCGGATGGCGCCCTGGCCGAAGATGATCAGGCTGCGCGTGAGGATGTTGGCGCCTTCGACCGTGATGGCGATGGGGATTTGCTGGTAGGCGCTGGCGAGGAAATTGTTCGGGCCCACGCAGATGCCCTTGCCGCCGAGAATGTCCATGCCGTCGTTGACGAGTGCGCGTCCCCGTTCCGTGACGTGGTATTTGACGATGGCGGAAATGACGGCCGGCTTCTCGCCCAGGTCGACGGCATGCGCGGCCAGGGTGCGGGCCGCGTCCATCAGGTACAGGTTGGCGCCCATGCGCGCCAACGCTTCCTGCACCCCCTCGAACTTGCCGATCGGCATGTTGAACTGGCGCCGGAGGGCCGCGTACGCGCCGGTGCCGCGCACGGCCATCTTGCCCATGCCCACGCTGGACGAGGGCAGAGAGATTGCGCGTCCCGCCGCCAGGCATTCCATCAGCATGCGCCAGCCTTTGCCCACTTGCGCCTGGCCGCCGATGACCCAGTCGATGGGGATGAAGACATCGTTGCCGGACGTAGGGCCGTTCTGGAAGGCGGCGTTCAAGGGATGGTGGCGGCGGCCGATCACCACGCCGTCGTGGCTGGCGGGGATCAGGGCGCAGCTGATGCCCGGTGCATCGTTGTCGGAGAGCAGATGGTCGGGATCGCTGGTCTGGAATGCCAGTCCCAGCAAGGTTGCCAAGGGCGCCAGGGTGATGTAGCGCTTGTTCCAGCTGAGGCGGAAACCCAGAGTGGCGCGCCCCTCATGCATGCCCATGCACACCACGCCCAGGTCGGGAATGGCGGCCGCGTCGGAACCCGCATACGGGCTGGTCAGCGCAAAGCAGGGAATCTCGGTGCCGGCGGCCAGGCGCGGCAGGTAATAATCTTTTTGTTCTTCGGTGCCGTAGTGCAGCAGCAGTTCGGCCGGTCCCAGCGAATTGGGCACCATCACGCTCACGGCCAGCGCCGAGCAGCGGCTCGACAGTTTCATGACCACTTGCGAATGCATGTAGGCGGAGAACTGTTTGCCGCCATATTGTTTCGGGATGATCATGCCGAGGAAACCCTGGCTTTTCATGTAGGCCCAGGCTTGCGGTGGCAAGTCGAGTTGCTGCTGCGTTTCCCAGTCATTGACCAGTTCGCACAGCCGTTCGACGTCGTGCTCGAGGAAATGGCGTTCCTCGGCCGTGAGCGTGGCGCGGCCATAGGCATGCAGTTTTGTCCAGTCGGGCCGGCCGGAAAACAGGTCGGCATCCCACCACGTGGTGCCCGCCTCGAGGGCGTCGCGTTCCGTGTCGGACATCGTTGGCAGGATGCGCTTGAACAGGGCCAGCAGGCGCGGAGCGAGCAGGGCGCGGCGCACGGGGCCGGGCGCGAACAGTGCAACTAGGCCCAGCAGGGCCACCATCAGTATGATCATCAGCATGCGATATCTCCCTGTGTAATAAGTGCAGGGTAGGCTGATGTGGCCGATGTTACTGTGCGGTACAGCGCATACGCACAACGCCAACCGCAGGGGTTGGCGTTGTGGTGTCTGGCGCGAGGCGTATTAGCGTTGTGGAACGACAATCACCGTGTCGCCCGTATCGCCCGTCTTGCCCTTGGCGCCCGTGTCGCCTTTGGCGCCTGCATCGCCGGCGGTGCCAGCGTCGCCCTTGGCGCCATCGTTGCCTTGCATGCCGCTGTCGCCGGTCTGGCCCGTGGCGCCGGTGGCACCCGTCGCGCCGGCAGGGGCTTCAGCGCCCGTGGCGCCGGTAGCGCCGGCAGGACCAGGCGCGCCGGCCGGGCCGGGAACAACTTGCACGACGGTAGGCGCGGGTGGCGCTTCGCGCTGGCAAGCGGTCAAGGCGAGGGTAGAGGCGAGCGCGAGCAATATCAGGGTAGTTTTCATGATGCATCCTTTGGCAGTGTGCCGTTATGTACGGAACGGCTCGACGGCGTCGGGCGCGAGTTTCGCATGGCGGTGTGGTGGGGAGAGCTGGCCAGGTGGCCGTTGCGCCGTGTCGCGCAGGACGCTGGCGGCGGGAAGGGTGTGTGGTCTGCTTGCAGCATGGGCCCTTGGGCGGCTGTAGTCCGTACGTTTGCGTACATAGCTGGCGATGGATGGCATGACGTTGTTTGCAGGCGAAAACAAAAAAGCCACCCGAAGGTGGCTTTTTGCTATGTACTGCTGAATTCTTGGTGGCCCGGGGCGGAATCGAACCACCGACACAAGGATTTTCAATCCTCTGCTCTACCGACTGAGCTACCAGGCCAAGGCGGCGAATTATAGCAGAAAGACTTTCCACCTGACCAGAGCTAGCTGTGTTCAAATGCAACAGATGGCCAAAACATGGTGTTTTGGCATCCTTGTATGACCTGAAGGGATGTGGCGATGCAGCGATGTATGGGAGTGCCGGGCCTGGCGGCTGTGGGTTTGTTCAGTTTTTTTTGCGGCACGGCGCGGGCCGATGGCTTGGCCGATCTGAATGCGGCGCTGGCGCGTTTGCAGGGCCAGATGCCGATCAAGGCGCAGGTCGAATCGAAAACCTGGCGCCGCGAGGGCGAGGGCAAGGCGGCGGAAGACGATAGCGGCCAGGCCACGGTGGCTGTCGAGGGCGGGCCGGCGGGCTTGCAGGTGCTCTACAGTAAGGACTTGCTGGCGAAAGTGGAAGCCGAACAGCGCGCCAGGGTGAAAGATCCGAAGGGCAAGACGCCGATCGGCTTTGCGCTGGGGGAAATGAAGGCGACGGAGTTGCGCTCCATGGTGTCGGCGGCGGACGCCCTGTCGCGCGAAATCGAGGAAGCCGTGTTCAGCGGCGAGAAGATGGATAACTACAAGGGCAAGCCGGCGCGCCTGCTCAGCTTTACCTTGTCGCTCGACAAGGTGCCGGAAAAGGACCGCAAGTATGTGAAGAAGTTCGAGGGCGGCCTCGAGGTGTGGATCGCTGCCGACGGCACGCCGCTGGCCAGCCATTTTCACTTTGACGTCAGCGGGCGCGCTTTCGTCGTCATCAGCTTTACGCAAAAGATGGACGAAACGCGCCAGTATGGCGTCAGCGGTGACCATTTATTGTTGCTGCGCAAGGAA
Source organism: Janthinobacterium sp. PSPC1-1 (assembly GCF_049897625.1). Lineage (NCBI taxonomy): Bacteria > Pseudomonadati > Pseudomonadota > Betaproteobacteria > Burkholderiales > Oxalobacteraceae > Janthinobacterium > Janthinobacterium sp. PSPC1-1. The sequence continues at coordinate 749,577 of NZ_JAFCWP010000002.1, forward strand.
AGCCGGAGTGCCATGTCAGGCGCGGGCGAGAAGGTGGACAGCAAGATCATCAAGACCTTGCAGCTGCAGTCCTGACCTGTTGCAGAATCACGCAAGCCGCTGATCCAGCGGCTTTTTTACATCGCAGAGCTGCCGCCCAGGCCGCTCTTTTGCAGCACGCAACGTCCCGCTTCGCAAGTGGCGCCCGGATCCGTGACGATGGAGCAGGTCGACATCATGCCGTCCGCCTGCTGCTGCTTGCGGCTGGCCTCGGCTTGCGCCTGGGCCAATGCCTTGAGTTTTTTGCCGTCATAGTCCTTGCTGGACCAGGCCAGGTAGCGCTCGGGTCCGCCGCAGGCCTTGGCGCCGATGGCGAGGGTCTGGCATTGCTGCGTGGAATCGCAAGCAGCGGCGCCCACTTCCGCCTGGATTTGCGCCAGCAAGCTGGCATTGCCGGGCGCGGGCGGCGCATCTTGTGCGGGGGCGCTGCCGCAGGCGCTGGCGGCAAGCAGCAGAAAGCTGGCGCACGCGGCGCGCAGCAATGGCAACAGGGTGGGGTAGGTTGGCGTTTGCATGCCTTCATCATGTGCCACGCTTGCCCAAATGGCAAGCGCGATTCGCGCGCTGGACTATCCTTGATCCCCGTCATTTCCATTGCCAAGCAGTCAAAGTTAATATAAATCAACATCCAATCAGCGATGTACGGGTGGCAACCGGGCCGGTGCGCTGCATTCCCGCGCCGGCGCGTGCCGCCGATTCGGGAATGTTTCCAGGAGTTAGACTATGCGCCGCACTTTATCCCCCTTCCTCTTCATCACCAGCCTGGCCTTCGGCGGTGTGCTGCACGCCGCCGAAAAGGAACCGATCCAGCCCATCACCGCCGCCAAGGTGGCCAATCCGGCGATGGTCGAATTGGGCAAGAAATTGTTTTTCGACCCGCGCCTGTCGCGCTCGGGCTTTATTTCCTGCAATAGCTGCCATAACCTGAGCATGGGTGGTACGGACAACATCAAGACCTCGATTGGCCACAACTGGCAGCGCGGGCCCATCAATTCGCCCACGGTGCTCAATTCCAGCATGAACGTGGCGCAATTCTGGGATGGCCGCGCCAAGGATTTGCAGGAACAGGCGGGCGGTCCCATCGCCAATCCCGGCGAGATGGCTTTTACGCACGAGCTGGCCATCGACGTGCTGGCCTCGATTCCCGCCTACCGCTCGGAATTTCGGCAAGTGTTCGGCCAGGATAAATTGACCATCGAGCAAGTCACGCGCGCCATCGCCGCCTTCGAGGAAGTGCTGGTAACCCCCGGTTCCCGCTTCGACCAATGGCTGATGGGCAAGAAAAGCGCACTGACGAAAGACGAGCTGGCCGGTTACCAGCTATTCAAATCCAGCGGCTGTATCGCCTGCCATAACGGTCCCGCCGTGGGCGGCAACACCTTCCAGAAGATGGGCGTAGTGGAACCGTATAAAACGGCGATGACGGCGCAAGGGCGCTCGGCCGTGACGGGCAAGGATGCCGACCGTTTCAACTTCAAGGTGCCCACCCTGCGCAACGTGGAATTGACGTATCCCTACTTCCACGATGGCGAAGCGGCCACCCTGACGCAAGCCGTCGACGTGATGGGCCGTTTGCAACTGGGCCGCACCTTTACGCCCGATGAAAATGCCAAGCTGGTGGCTTTCCTGAAGACCCTGACGGGCAAGCAGCCGCACCTCGTGCTGCCGATCCTGCCGCCATCGTCGGACACGACGCTGCGGCCCGTGCCGTTTGACTGAGTAATTGGAGTGTGGGGGTGTCGGATTACGCGGCTGCGCCGCTAATCCGACCTACGCCTGAGCGAGTAGGTCGGATTAGCGAGGCCTCGCCTCGCGTAATCCGACAGTTTTTACCGAGCGAGCCGGGCAATGACGATTACTTCAAGGTTCTTTGGAACAACTGATAAATCCGGCGATACTCGTCATACCACGCTTCCGGCTGCACGAAGCCGTGGCGCTCCATCGGGTAGCTGGCCATTTCCCAGTTATCCTTTTTGAGCTCGATCAAACGCTGCGACAGGCGCACGGAATCCTGGTAAAACACGTTGTCGTCGATCATGCCATGGGCGATCAGGAGGTTGCCCGTCAGTTTGTCGGCGTATTCAATGGGCGACGATATTTTGTACGCTTGCGGATCGATGTCCGGCGTGTTCAGGATGTTCGCCGTGTACTCGTGGTTGTAGGTGGTCCAGTCCGTCACGGGGCGCAGGGCGGCGCCGGATTTGAAGATTTCCGGCGCGCGCATCAGGGCCATCAGGCTCATGAAGCCGCCATAGCTGCCGCCATAGATGCCCACGTTCTTGATGTCGCCCTGGTGCTGCTGCGCCAGCCAGTTGGCGCCGTCAATAAAATCTTCCAGTTCCGGGTGGCCCATCTGGCGGTAGATGGCCGTGCGCCAGGCGCTGCCGTAGCCCATCGAGGCGCGGTAGTCGACGTCGAGCACGATATAGCCTTGCTCTACCAGCAGGTTGTGGAACATCTGCTCGCGGAAGTAGACGGGGTAGCGCTGTGTCACGTTCTGCAGGTAGCCGGCGCCGTGGGCGAACATGACGATCGGATACTGTTTTCCTGCTTCCAGTGTTGCGGGCCGGTACAGCTTGGCCCAGATCGGTGCTGCGCCATGCGTGGACGGCACTTGCACCAGCTCCGGCATGACCCAGTTGCGCGCCTTGAAGGCGTCGCTGCGCGTATCCGTGAGGATATTCGCCTTGCCGCCAGAGACAGAAACCGTGGCCAACTGGGCCGGCACATAGCTGGTCGAATAGCGCAGCAGCAGCTTGCCGTTATCGGGCGACAGGCCGAAATTTTCCACGCCTTTCAAATTCGTCACTTCGCGCACGCCGCCATCGCTGGCCGTGCTGGCGCACACTTCATAGGTGCCAGGCGCTTGCCGGTTGCACATAAAATAGGCGCTCTTGCCGTCGCGGCTCCATTCGACGGCGCTCACTTCCCATTGGCCGCTGGTCAAGGCGCGCGCCGGGGCCGCGCCCGTTTTCGTGTACAGGTGGGCGTAGCCGCTTTCCTCGGAGAGGTACCACAGGGTGGCGTTGTCAGGCAGCCAGCCGAATTCGTCGGCGCGGCGGTTGACCCAGGCCGCGTCGCTGATGCGGTGCACGGGCACCAGGGCGCCATTGGCCAGGTCGACGTTGGCGATCCAGCTGTCCTTGTTGTCGATGGCGCGCACGCGCACGGCAACTTTGCTGCCGTCATCGGTCCAGGCGATGCCGTCGCGCTGGGCGTCGATGCGCACGGGACGGTTGCCTTTCAACGGCGGCAGCTTTTGCTCGGCACGCAGAAGCGCCAGCGGGTCCACGGCGATGCCGGGCAGGCTGTCGAAAGCGATGTCGCGCACCTGGCCCGTGCGCAGGTCGGCCAGTTTCAGGCTTTGCGCGATCGGCATGTTGCGGCCCACGCGCGTGCGCTCGTCGTCCGCTTCCGGGTAGCCCGTTTCCGTGACGTAGCGGGCCAGCTTGCCCAGCTTGCCCTTCTCGGCGGCCTTGTCCTGCGTGACGAACAGCAGCCAGCGGCCATCCGGCGACAGGGCGCTGCCGGAAATCGTGACTTTATCTCCCAGGTAGATCGGTTCCGGCGCGCGCGTGGCGTCCAGGCGTCGCTCTTCGTGGCGGCGCTCGCGGCTGGCGTCGCGGTCTTCCTTCTGGCGCGCCAGGTTGACGATCAGGCGCAACTGCAGTTCGCGCAGGGCGTCCGCTTCCGGCTTGGCATCCGGGTCCTTGGCCGCGCGCAGCAGGGCGACGGGGGCGCTCAGGCGGTCAACGCGGCTCCAGCTGAACCAGTCGCTGCCGCTGCGGTACTGCACCGCGCCGCCGTCGGCGGAATACTGTGGGTCGCTGATGGCCGAGACGCCGCGCGTGATTTGCGTCAAGGCGCCGTTTTTCAGGTCGCGCTCGAACAAGTCGCCGTTGCGCAGCAGGATGGCGCGCGTGCCGGCCCGGTTGACGAGCATCTGCTGGCCATCGAGATTGGCCAGCTGTGCGTCATCGACCTTCTTGCCGCTATTCAGTTTGGCGCTGGCGCCTGGCAATTGATAGGTGTCGCGCAAGGGCGAGCCGAGGCGCTTTTGCTTGTAATACAGCTGGCCATTCCAGCCCCACCACGCCGCTTCGACGGGTGTGCCGATCCAGTCGGGATCGGCCATGGCCTGGTCCAGGGTGATGGGCGTGGGCGCTGCAGTGGTGGAAGGGGCCGCATGCGCGGCGGGTAGCAGAGTTAGCAGCAGGAGCGGCAGCAGGGGAAGAACCAGACGCATCGGGGATCGCTTTAAAAAAGGGGATGGTGAAGGTACAGGCTATGAAGCCGGTATTTTAGCGGAGGAGTTTCGTACAGGAAATGTCGGAAAGCTAAGCTTACTGCCGGGCCAGCCAGGCGAGAAAGTCGGCTAGCGGCATCGGCCGCGCATACAGATAACCCTGCAAGCCGTCGCAATCGTGGGCGACCAGGAAGTCGGCTTGCTCCTGTGTTTCCACGCCTTCGGCCACCACGCGCAAGCCCAGGTGGCGCGCCATGGCCAATATCGCTTGCACGATGGCCGTGTCGTGTGGCGTGTCGTCGATGAAGCGTTTGTCGATTTTGAGTTCGTACAGCGGCATCGAGGTCAGGTAGGAGAGGCTGGAATAGCCGGTGCCGAAATCGTCGATGGAAAAGCGGATGCCCAGGGCTGCCAGTTCGCGCATGCGCGCCAGCGAGGCGTCGCGCTGGTCGATCAGCAAGCCTTCCGTCAGTTCCAGGATCAGGGCGCCGGCCGGCGTGCCGTGTTCGGCCAGCGCCGCCTGCACGCGGGAGGCGAAATCGGGCTGGCGAAATTGGGCCGGGCTAACGTTCACCGACAGGGCCACGGGCCGGCCGGCCTGCGCTAGCAGGCTGGCGGCGCGGCACGCTTCGCGCAGGGCCCAGTGCCCCAGCTTGACGATCAGCCCTGATTCCTCGGCGATGGGGATGAAGATGCCCGGTGCGATAAAGCTGCCGTCCGGCTGCGGCCAGCGCATCAGCATTTCGGCGCCCGTGACCCGTCCATGGCGGTCGACCTGGGGCTGCACGTGCATGCACAATTGGCCCATGTCGAGGGCGCGCGCCAGCGCCCGTTCCAGGGTCAGGCGACGCTCCACGTCCGCCTGCATGGCCGCTTCAAAGAAGGCGATGCCGTTGCGCCCTTCCGCCTTGGCGCGGTACATGGCGATATCGGCTTCGCGTAGCAGGTCGTGCGCCTGTTGCTGCGCTTTCGGCAGCAGGGTCACGCCGATGCTGGCGCTGCAATGATACGACTGCGCGCCGATCTCGAAGTCGCGCGCGATGGCGGTGCGGATTTTCTCGGCCACCTGGGCCGCCGCATGGGCGGCGCCGTGCAAGTCATCGGCCAGGTGCGCCAGCAGCACGACGAATTCGTCGCCGCCGATGCGCGCCACCGTGTCGGCCTTGCGCATCAGCTGTGCCAACCGTTCGCCCGCCAGGCGCAGCAGCGCGTCGCCCGTGGCGTGGCCGCGCGCGTCGTTGATGTGCTTGAAGTGGTCGAGGTCGATGAACATCAGCGCACTGATTTTATGGTTGCGCGGCGCGGCGGCCAGCAAGTGGGCGATGCGGTCCATCAGCAGGCGCCGGTTGGGCAAGCCCGTCAGCACGTCGTAGAAGGCCAGGCGGTGGATGTCCGCTTCCGATCGCTTGCGCTCGTCGATTTCGCGTTCGACAGCCACCCAGTGCGTTTGCCTGCCGTCCGCATCCGTAAACGGCACCAGTTCTGCTTCGACCCAGTACGCCTTGCCGGCCTTGTTGTAGTTCAGCAATTCCGCCCTGGCCGGCTGGGCGCGGGCCATGGCGGCGGCGACGCGCGCCAATTCGCCCGTATCGGTGGCGGGACCCTGCTGGAACAGCAGGCTGCGGCCCAGCACCTCGGCGCGCGCATAGCCGCTGCTGCGTTCGAAGGCGTCGTTGACGAAGATGATGCGCGTGGCCGATACCGTCCCGGCGCCGGGGCCGGGCGGCGCATCAGCCACTTCGGCCACTTCGGCGATCATCACCATGTCGTTCAGGCGGGCCAGCGCCGTGGCCGTCAAGCGCAGCTCGGCGTTGCGTTGCGACAGGGCCTGGCTGCTGTCTTCCAGGTAGCGCAGCAGGAAGGCGCAGGACAGGGTCAGTACGGCGGCGATAAACAGGAAGTTCAGGGCCACGATCAGCGCGCGCAGCACGGGAGAATCGGGCGTGCCCGGCAGGTGCAGGGCGACGTCGGGATGCAGGCCCAGGAAAAAGATGGTCAGCGAGGTCAGGGCCAGGGTTGACAGGGCGGGCCGCATGCCCAGCAGCAGTGCCGCCAGCACGGGCATGAGCATCATGTAGATCTGGCTGACGGGGCCGATTTTCAGCAGCAGGCCCACGCCTACCAGATAGGCGACGATGAGGAATTGCCACACGCGCCAGCGGTAGGGCATGGCGCGCAGATGCCAGATGACGCCGACCCAGCCGATGGCCAGCAAGTCGAGGGCGACAATGGACCAGATGGCTTCGCTCGCGGCCAGCAACGCGCTGGGAATGGCCGTCACGAAGCCAAGCAGCAGCACCACCTGCAGCAGGTGCTTAAAGACCTGGCCGCGCCAGTGCGCGAGATCGTTCGACGCCGCCACGCTGCCGTCCTTTCTCCAGAATGCCGTGTAACCGTACTGAGCAGTAGGTTGATTAAATACTACGCGTTATCTTTCTCCATGTCATCTTGATCATTAAGCATGATTGCCGGCGTTCAACGTTCAACGTTCAGCCTTGTCGACGGATGCATTGATCCATTCGTAGGGCATGATTACCTTGCTGGCGACGGGCTTGCCGTCCAGCGTTTCCGGCTGGAAGACGCACTTGGCCAGCGCATCGCGGGCCGCCTGGTCGAGGGCTGGATAGCCGCTGGAGCGGATGACTGCCGCTGCGCTGACCTTGCCATCCGCCTCCACCGTGAAGTGCAAGGTCACTCTGCCTTGGGCGCCGCGCCGTTGCTCGCCCGGGGGCCAGGCTGGCTGGGGGCAAGCAGCCGGCATGCTGGCCGGCACGCGCACGGCAGGTGCCGCGACCGGCGTCGGCGTGGCCGTGTGACAGCCGCTCAGGACGATGGCGAGGCAGGCGGTGGTCAGCAGGCTGCTGACAGAGGAAGGGGGCAGGCGATAGGGCAAAAGGGAACTCCAGGCGGTGGGGACAAAAAAAAGCCAGCCTTTCGGCTGGCGCTATGGGGTGAAGCGTACACTGGCGCTACGAACCGGCGCTTATTTCTTGGGTGCGCTCAGGCATTCTTTCATGAATGCCTTGCGCGCGTCGCCCTTCATGTCCTTGGCGTCGGCATTGCACGCTTTCATCTTGTTTTGCTGCGTCATGGCAGGTGCTGGCTTGGCGCTCAGGCATTCTTTCATGAAGGTTTTGCGCTCATCGCCCTTCTTGCCGGCGGCATCGGCATTGCAGGTGGTCATTTTCGACTGTTGCGCCGTCTTGGCGACTGGGGCCGCTTCCGGTGCGGCGGCAAAGGCGGTGCTGGCAAACGCGGCAGCGATGCAGAGGGCGATTAATTGTTTCATGGCAAATCCTTGTAGACGCAGGCGATGGAAGGGGACATGCAATCGGCAGTTCACTGCCGATATGCAGAACGTAACTAACTATATGACATTTATCAACAAAATTTCCACTCGTGTGTGTCTTTTTGTTACTGCCAGGCGCCATGCGTCCACCGGCCGGCGCGGGCAGTCATTCTGCGGCGGCAGCGGCCCTGTTTTTTGCTATGCTAGCGTCTTTCCACCGGCCGATGCCGCTGCCTTGGCCGGCGCACCCTCAATACGGAGTAGTTATGGTCTCGTTGCAAGAGCAGTTTTTAAAGGCCGGTCTGGTCGACAAGAAGAAGGTCAAGCTGGCCAACCAGGACAAGAGCAAGCAGAAAAAGGACGAGCGCAAGAGCGGCACGCAAAGTGTCGATGAGGTGCGCCTGGCCGCGCTCGAGACGCAGCGCAAGAACGCCGAACGCGCGCGCGAGTTGAACGCCCAGCGCGACGCAGCCGCCAACCAGAAAGCCATCGTGGCGCAGATTGCGCAAATGGTGCAAAAAAACCGTCAGAGCAAGGGCAACCACGGCGAGCTGCCGTACAACTTCACGTTTAACAACAAAATCGAGCGCATCTACGTGACGGCCGCCGTGCAGGCCCACCTGGTGGCGGGCCGTTTGGTGATCATCTGCCTGGGCGGCGCCGTGGAGCTGGTGCCGCGCATCATCGCCGACAAGATCGCCGAACGCGATCCCGCCATCGTCGTACGTGTAAAACAGGCCAGCACGGAAGTGGACGAGGACGATCCGTATGCGGCGTTCCAGATTCCCGATGATTTGATGTGGTAAGAACGATGTGTGGCTGGCCGCAGGCGGCCGCCTTGCGTGTTGAGAGCGCCAACCTTCGGGTTGGCTTTTTTTCGCGTTAATTCTGTGCGACAGGCAGGTCAAATCCTGCAGGTAATCGCCCCAGGATATCGCCAGTGATGCCGGAGTAAAAAATAATGCTGGCAAGCGAACTAGACGCTTAAGAAGCTTACACTATGGCTTCCCTTTCTCAAATCTTTCAGTAATCTAGCGAGGCCACATTTCGCGAAAAATGGAAAATCGCTATAGTTTCGTCCCATAGATACCAAGCAAAGGTTAATATCTCCTGGCCGAGGCCTATTTGCCGTCAACCAAGTAGTGCTGACTGACGGATGAACTATGTTAGATTTTGCAGCTAACTTAGTGCGGAATGTACTGTCTATGCCGAACACAAGCTCTACCGTTCGCCTGACTTGCTCTACGAGATGGCTTAAATGGTTAGATGCACCGACATGCTTTATGAAAAACAAAGTCATCGTCGGCTCGTGAAATAAGTCGCAAAATTCGAATTTTGACTGTCCTCCTCCAAAGTGCACATTTTTTGCATCATACAGATATAAACCATTGCCGGGGCTAATACACGAAGCGTTATAGACGCCTTCTACGTCGGTGCCGTTCCAGGGTCTTAAAGGATGAGTGGAAGGCGTAGCTAGTGTGGCCAGCTCAGCATTTACCGTGGTTATGAAATTGTGCGATGCTTCATACCACCACCCCGCAGACAACACGTAGTGGGTAGGAGTGCCCGTGGCACTTGTTATCGTTGTTTCAAAACCGATGCAATCAAACAAACTTGACTTGGCTATCTCTTGGTCTTTTTCATCTAGAAAATGTACTGGCGTACTATGCGCATTGATTAAATCTGCGGTTTTACCTAAGCCATTTAAATAGCCCACCCAATTCCCAATCATCAAGTAGGGAGAAGAAACGCGACCGCTTTTGCCTATTTTTGTCAATCTTCCGATTGCGTAGGATGTAGCATAAGGTATTGACGTATTTTTTTGTGTCGGTGCAACAAGTATCGTCGTGAGAACCTGTGTCGTATTTTTTAAGTGAGTATCTAAGTTTGTATTTAGCGTTGCGAGAGTTAGATTATCATTCACGAGGTGAAGGTTATCGATCTCTGGCCATTTTGTCTTGTAGTCTGTTTTTTGCTCCAATAAAATTATAAGATCTAACGTTAAACTCAATTTTTTGAAATTTATACTCGCCTTTAGCGAAACGCCACCTCGAATTTTTGAGCCCAAGAGTAACTCGGTCGTTGCATCTGGCCTGCCCTCAATCATGTGAACAAGATCTCTGTTACCTTCAATGGAGAACTTCCCTACCGACGTCGGCATTGGAGACCGTTCATTTGACAGGTGCCATGCTGCGAAAACTTGCTCGGCTTTCACCTCAGTTAATTGGTCCCGGCTAATGCAGTTCAGTGCGACCCTCATCCCAAAATTTGGCTCTAGCCATATATTCTTCAACTTGGCCCAAGCATGCCCAAAGGTAAGTACAAAATTGCGATTTTTGTATTTGAGCGTAAGTATTCCGCCGGGATGTTGTCCGGATAGATCTATGACTGTCCCGGGAGGTAGCAACGTCAATACATGGCTTAACCAACTGGGCGGGGCCGGATCATCCGGAACCGGTACAAAATATCCCTCTAACTCAGACGAGAGGACGATTTGAGTACCCGTACTCGCTGGGAAACTTGTCTGAAAAGCTGACAAGTAACGATCGCGCAGCAAAAAGATGCTAACTTGTTGGTGTGGCTCTTCATCTGCAGCGGGAGTGCTCACGATCAATTTCTTTCTGATGATTTTCTTTTCTGAATTGCATTATTTTGCCTTGATTCTTTTTGAGAAAACTATCGAAATGTCACTATAGCGGAATTGTCAGTGATCGAGTGTCGCAACTCTTCACCTAAGGAGGGGGAGTCTTGAGGGCGCCACGTGTGCGGCGCTGGTTGTTAATGTAAAGGCCGATGAAAAAATAGACCGACACAAGACCCGGGCATTGTTGTTAAATTGCACTGAACATTGACCCGGAATTTGCATTGAATTCCGACCTGTCCTGTTTCGCTGAAATTACTCTGATCGGAGTCTGGACCTCCTTCCTCTTCCTATTGGCTGTGTGGATGCTCGTTTGCCCGATGAATTGACTCTCTCAGTTGCCCAACCTTCCACTATCTGGCAAGCGCTACCACGTGGTCATATGATCCTTAATAGCCTAGCTTTTTAAGGTCGGCGTGAATCTGTTTCAAACTGCGGCGCTGCTTACTCGGCTTGCTCATCTCGGCCTTAAGCCAACCCGATAATTGCAGAGAGTATTTGTCTAGCCCTCTCGCTATACGGCGTTCTGCATAGCTGGGCTCAGTGATTTTCGAGCGTAAATAACGTCGAACGGTATTGCGGGAGATGCCTAGTCGCTTGGAGATATCTCGTAGGTGAATCTGGTCACGAATGTGCCAGCGTCGAATTATGCCTAGTAAAGCCACGTTGATCATTCCGTTCTCCTGCCGATGAGACAGGTCGAATTGTGCTCTTCGCGTTGGTCAGATTCAGTTGATGCACTGACCGGCTGTCCTGATCGAAGGAATTCCTGCTCAATCCTACAGCGGTTGGTCATTCGATAGCGGCGCTGCGGAGCGACGGTTGGGCCGCATGGACAATTGGACGGTTCGGTCGGCTGCGCGGCCTTGCGGGAAATGTGCCGGAAATTGACCGGATAAGAGGAGGTTCGATTCCGGAAACAAAACGCCGACCTGCATGGGTTGGCGTTCTGCTTGGGACTGTTCTTGGTGGCACGGGGCGGATCGAACCACCGGCACAAGGATTTTTAAGTCGAACGCCAGCTTATCCTCACTGGTTGGAAAAAGTCGCGTAGATATGCGCAAGGATGATTTACGTTGTTCCGAATTGAATCGGACACGGAATTCACATCACAAACCCTTCATCCAAAGCCCCGTTTGCCACAGTCCCACAACGATGGTCAGCACCGTTGCGAATAGTCCCACTCCTTTTGCCGCTCTGCTTTCGAAGATCTTTTCCAGCTTAACCCCGTATCCCTTCGACATGGTTTTCAGTTTGCCATTTACTAGCTTGCGCATCGCGGAGCTAAAGAATCCAACTTTGGAGAGCGTCGAGGCGTGCATGCGCAGGAATTCCATATTCTCAAAAGCAGTGACTTCCTCCTTGCCGTCAAGGAAATCGCGATGTCTCCCACTATTGTTTTCCATGAGAGAGGTCATTTTCGGATGTTTTGCATAATCGGCGCCGTAACGGTCGGCGATCAAATCATTCAGATTCAATCTGCGCTCCACGGCAATGACGCTGGCGTCTGTTCCACCTAACACACGATAGCGATGTTCCAGATGCTCAAATCCAAATGCAAGATTTCGCATGTTCCAGTGAACCCAGTATTTGTCACGACGGTCGCGGATGAATTTGTAGAACTGAGTCAACAGCGCAAGCTCAACTTCATCAAATCTTGGTAAAACTTGATCTCGAGGAATATGCATCTCTTCTGCTATTGAGTGAGTAGAAAAACTAACTGATTGCCCACTAGCGTAATGATTGATGGCAATGGAAGTTACGCGCGGGGAAAGCGCAGCATTATCGTCGTTTAGGTTTTGGCACGAGTAGTGGATGATGTAAAAATTGTCGGGATTGGACTTGACCGATTTGATGAACTGATGGCTGTCAACAATACTCACTGCGCGCCTCGCGAAAATTTTCAAGAGCTACTTTGGCCGCGAGATAATAACTGCGCGCGCCTGGGCCAGCCATTGTACTGGTAATGTGTAAAAATACAATGAAAGTTGACCTCGGGGAAAACTGCAATGTAATGACCCCAGTGCTTAGGTTGGATTAGCTAGAGATGTTAGAGATGTCCGTTGGACGTTTGGACGATTCTCGGGCGGTTGTGTGGAGCTGGGTGGGGGCCAGGAAATAGGCCGGACGCGAGGACTTCCTATTCCACAAACGAAAACGCCAACCGGCGAGGGTTGGCGTTCTGTAGCAACTTATTCTTGGTGGCCCGGGGCGGAATCGAACCACCGACACAAGGATTTTCAATCCTCTGCTCTACCGACTGAGCTACCAGGCCAAGGTGGCGAATTATAGCAGACCGAAACGGGAATGCAAGAGCCGGCGACGACTTTTCCCGGATTTCCTGCATGGTCATCACATTACTTGCCTGTGGATCAAATATGATTTGATATAAACGGTATTTTTCTCAATAAAGGATGGGCGCATAGTGTGCTCATCGTTACTGACTTGAGAGGACTGCCGCATGAATACCCCCACCAATCACACCGCCATCCCTGAAATCGGCCTGGGCACCTTCCGCCTGCAGGGCCAGGTCGTCATCGATTCCGTCACCACGGGCCTCGATGTCGGCTACCGGCATATCGATACGGCGCAAATCTATGGCAATGAAGCGGAAGTGGGCCAGGCGATCGCCGCCAGTGCCGTCCCGCGCGACGCGCTGTTCGTCACCACCAAGATCTGGATCGACAACCTGCAGCGCGACAAGCTGATTCCCAGTTTAAAAGACAGCCTGCACAAGCTGCAGCTGGAACAACTGGATTTAACGCTGATCCACTGGCCCTCGCCGCAGGACGCGATTCCCGTGGCCGAGTACATGGCGGCGCTACTGGAAGCCAAGGCGCAGGGGCTGACCAGGACCATCGGTGTGTCGAATTTCACGAACGCGCAGCTGCGGCAAGCCATCGATACGGTGGGTGCGGCAGAAATCGCCACCCAACAGATCGAGATCCACCCCTTTCTGCAAAACCGCACCGTCATCGAGTTCGCGCGCAGCCAGGGCATCCACATCACGGCTTACATGCCGCTCGCGTATGGCAAGGTGGTCGCCGACCCGGTAATCGCGGCCATTGCGGCAAAGCACGGCGTGACGCCGGCGCAAGTGGCCCTGAGCTGGTCGCTGCAGCAGGGCTTTGCCGTGATCCCGTCGTCGACCAAACGCGCCAACCTGGAAGCGAACCTGCATTCCCAGCGCATCACCCTGTCACCGGACGAGATGGCGCAGATGGCCACGCTGGAGCGGGGCGAGCGCCTGGCCAACCCGGACGGCCTGGCGCCGCAGTGGGATTGATATGGGAGCCATGACAAAGTTGGGGCAGGGCGGTTTCAGTATTGGCCTGGAACTGCCGCTCGATAATGACTGGTCGTCCACGGGGCGCCAGGCGCATGCGGCCTCCGGCCGCGTGCCGGGCGAACCCGATATGCACCAGCATGCGGCGCTGGCAAAGCTGGCCGACCGCCTGGGTTTTCGGGCACTGTGGCTGCGCGACGTGCCTTTGTACGACCCGTCGTTCGGCGACGCGGCCCAGGTCTTCGAGGTGTTTACTTACCTCGGCTACCTGGCCGGCATCACGGAGAACATCTTGCTGGGCACGGCCGCCGTGGTGCTGCCGCTGCGCGAACCGGTGTTGACGTTAAAAGCGGCGGCCAGCGTCGATCAGTTGAGCGGCGGGCGTTTGCTGCTGGGCGTGGCCAGCGGCGACCGGCCCGTCGAGTATCCCGTGTTTGGCCGCGACTTCGACCAGCGCGGCGCCACCTTCCGCGAGCAGGTGGCCATGCTGCGCGACTGGGGAGAAATGCGCCTGCCGCCTGGCATCCGTTTGCTGCCCAAGCCGGCCGCGCCGTTGCCGCTGCTGGTGGCGGGGCTGGCGCAGCAGTCGCCCGCCTGGATCGGCGCGCAGATGGATGGCTGGCTCGCCTATCCGGGTACGCCGGACGACCATGTGCGGCGTGCGGCGCAATGGCGCGCCGTGGCTGGCGACGACAAGCCGTATGTCAGCTTCATCCACCTCGACCTAGATGACGATCCGCACATGCCGCTGCAGCGTTTCCGCTTCGGCGGGCACACGGGGCGTGATGGCCTGATCGCGGAGCTGCATGCGATGCGCGCGGCAGGCGTGCAGCATATCGGCTTGCAGCTGCGGCAGAACCGCCGCCCGTTGGCCGAGACCTTGCAGGAGATCGCGGAATATGTGCTGCCGCATTTTCACGCAGAAGGAAATAGTCCATCCGTCTGAGCGCTTGTGCCCCGCACGATGTTGCCGGATAATTAAGCACTCAACGCCGCTTGTGAACCCGAAGTTCATGCGCGGCGCTTTTTCATGGCGGAACCGGCGGGAGCAGCGATTGAAAGTAGGTCAGAGGGTGAAATGGCAACTGGGAGTCATGTCCATGCTCGTCCTGCACATGGTTGCCACGCAGGCGGGCGAGGGCGACGTGCTCGCGCTGGCGCGGCTGTGGAGCGAGGCGCGTGCTACGCATCCGGCCCTGGCCGATGGCGCCATCGACTGGGACCGCGCACTGGTCTCTGCGCTGCCGCAACTGCAGGGCAAGGATAGTGAGGCCAGCTTGCGCGGCGCCGCCACCACCATGATGGCGCCTTTGCATGACGGCGCGCTGCGCGTTGGCGTGCCAAGCCAGGAGTTCGTGCGCTGGCCGGCCGATGGCGCCGTGCTGGAATGGCTGCCCGGCGATACTGCGCTGCTGCACCTGCACCCAGGCATGCGGATTGATGCGGCTCCGTTCGTGCTGCCGGCGCGTGCCAGGCGGGTGATCCTGGACCTGCGCCCGATCGCTGAAGTACCGTCCATGCCGTCGCCAGTCATGCTGCACGCCGTGCTGGCCCAGTTGATCGGCCAGCCGCTGTTGCCGCCAGCGGGACGCTACCGCTTTTCAACGGGGCCACGGCCGCAAGATCCGCAGGACTGGGAAGGCATCACGCCCGGTTTCATACAGATGGAAACGCAGCGTCTGCAGCCGTCGGCCGGTGCGCGCGCGCTGTCCATGGTGGCGATCGTGAACGATACGCAGCCTGTGCCAGGCACCTTGCTGGCTTTGCAGCGGGCAGGGCGCGCGCGCATCGTGGCCGAGGAAGGGGCGTGGCGCAGTCGGGCCGGCCCGCTGCAAACGCTGTGGCTGGCCGAAGGCCTGCCGGTGGAGTTTTCCGCAGGCCAGCTGGTCTGGCCAGACGGCAGCGTGGCGCTTTGGCATGCCGACCAGACCTTGCCCGAGGACCGCGCCACGGGCAAGGGCAGTATGCCTGTGAAGGCGGCGCTGGCGCTGCTGGCGCGCCCGGCCCGCACAGTGTCGCCTGTGGCGCAAGCGGCCATCTACCCCGTGCGGCAGGATGATGCCGTGTATCGCGACATGCGTTTTCCACAGCGCGAATGGCGCATGTTGGCGGCGATCAAGCTGTGGGCAACCATGGATAAGTACTTTCCCGCCCGCCGTCTGATGGACACTTCCTGGGAAGAGGCCCTGCGGGTCTGCCTGCGGCGCATGGAAGAGGTACGGGACGCCCGAGAATATGGCCTGGCGCTGCAGGCGATGGCGGTGCATCTCGATGACAGCCATGTCGGTACGGCCAGCCGGGCACTGGGCTGGAACGAGCGTACGCATGGTCTGCGGGTGCAGCTTGCGCGCATCGACGGACATATCGTGGTTGCCGGCGTGACCGACCCCGCGCTGGAGCGCACTGGCCTGCTGCATGCGGGCGATGAAATCATCAGTATCGATGGCGAAGACGTGGCCGTGCGCCTCGCGCGCTTGCGCACCATGACGGCCGCCTCGTCAGATGCGGGGCACTGGCGCAAGGCCATGTATGAGATGTTGATCGTCCCGGCCGGGAGCAAGGTGCAACTGCTGCTCTCTGGCGGCGATGGGGTACGGCGCACAGTGACACTGGAGCCAACGCCGCTGGACGATGTGCAACCCTTGCGCCATGCCTTGCCAGGCGTGCGGGTGGAACAGGGTATCGCCTATGTCGACCTGGATCGATTGCTGCCCGAAGAAGTCGACGCCATGTTTGACACCATCCAGGATAGCCGCGCGCTGATTCTCGACATGCGCGGCTACCCGCACGCGACAGGACGCGCCATCGCCAGGCGCCTGAATGTCAATCATGCCGCCTTCTTTTCCACCTCGTACCAGCAGCTGGCAATGCCGTTGGAAGCGGGCCATGGCGCGCAACTGGCGTATGTGGACCCTATCTTTCCCGCGCGAGGGCCGCTGTACCGCGGCAAAGTCGTCATGCTGATCAACGAGCAAACGCAAAGCGCGGCCGAACACCTGGCATTGATGCTGGAGGCGGCGACGCCCGTCACTTTCATCGGTACGCCCAGCGCGGGGGCGAATGGCGACTTGCGGGAAGTTGTGCTTCCTGGAAATGTCCATGTCTGGTATTCGGGCCTGGAGGTGCGCCATGCGGATGGGCGCCAGCTGCAAAGAGTGGGCGTGCAGCCGCATATCCTGGTCGCGCCCACGGTGGCCGGCTTGCGTGCCGGGCGCGATGAAGTGCTGGAACGGGCGCAGGCATTTCTACGCCAGGATCAAGAATAGTCAAAATCTTTGGCTTCCCCCGTTTTCTCAGGCGCGCAAGCATGCTGAATCGGGGGCGGCAAACGCTATAATGGCCGCATGAACAGTCCCACTCCCCCCACCATGCGGCGCTTCATGCACAGCCACAGCGACGTTTGCATCGTCGGCAACGGCGCCATCGCGAAAACCACGGCGCTGGCGTTTGCCCAGGCAGGACAAAGCGTCACCCTGTTATCCCCGTTGAGTCCGCCGGCGCCCGCATCCCCTTCGGCCGCCAAGCCGGTCGAAGCCAGTTGGGATGTGCGCGTGTATGCGCTCAATCACACGGCGCACCAGTTGCTGTCGTCGCTGAAGGTGTGGGGCGCTTTGGCGGCCGACAGGGTGGCGCCCGTCGACGCCATGCTGGTCAACGGCGACGGCGCGCAGGCGGGCGGACTCGGTTTCGATGCCTACGGCGCCCATGTGGCTACCCTGGCGTGGATCATCGAAGACCGCAACCTGGGCCAGGCGCTGGACGCCGCCCTGAAATTCGCGCCGAACGTCAGCGTGCTGCAGGGCCGCGCCAGCCGCCTGGAATGGACGAACGACTCGGCCATCGTGCACCTCGATGGCGGCGACACCATCACCTGCGCGCTGGTGGTCGGCGCGGACGGCGCCCAATCGTGGGTGCGCGGCCAGTGCGACATCGGCCTCGATTACCGCTCCTACGGCCAGCGCGGCGTAGTCAGCAACTTCGCCTGCGAAAAGCCGCACCATGGCGCGGCCCACCAGTGGTTTACGGGCAGCGAAGGCATCGTCGCGCTGCTGCCGCTGCCGGGCGAGCGCGTTTCACTGGTCTGGTCTGCGCCCGATGCGCTGGCCGATACCTTGATGTCCGAATCGGCCGACGCCCTGGCCGCGCGCCTGGCCGCGTATTGCCAGGACAAACTTGGTAAACTCACGCCGCTGCAGCCGGAGCTGGTGCGCGCGTTTCCCCTGACCCTGATGCGCCCGCACGCCATGGTGGCGCCGCGCGTGGCCCTGGTGGGCGACGCCGCCCACGTGGTGCACCCGATGGCTGGCCACGGCATGAACCTGGGCTTTGCCGACGTGGCGCAGCTGGTCAAGACGATCAGCGAGCGCGAGGCGCACCGGGGCATCGGTGACGAGCGCGTACTGGCCCGCTATGCGCGCGCGCGCAAGGAAGACGTGCTGCTGATGCAGCTGGCCACCGATGGCCTGGCGCGATTATTCGGCGCCGATCTGGAACCGCTGCGCGTGGTTCGCAATTTGGGATTAAACTTGCTGGATAAATTACCAGCCCTGAAGCGGAAAATGATTTCGCACGCATTGGGGCATCAGTGAAAATCAGTAAGTCTTAAGATATCGCTGGATAATGGTAGCAGTGAAAATTCAAGGTCGCCGCAGCTGGTCTGCGGCGATCGTTTTGTCAAAGAGATAACGACGTCGGGCCAGGGCCAGTTCCGTCAGGCGTTTCAAGTGGAGAAGTGATAGTGATAACAATGAACAGAAGCATGAGCAAAATCGCTTTGCTGATGGCCTCGGGCCTGATGATGTCGTGCGCCGGCGCGGAAACGCCAACGGAAGCGAGCATCAAAAAGCTGATCGAGCCGCGTCTGGGCGAAGGCGCCAAGGTCGATTCGGTCAAGGAAACGCCGTACAGCGGCCTGTACGAAGTGCGCACCGGTGGCGATATCCTGTACACGGACAAGGCCGCGCAATACCTGTTCGTCGGCCACGTCTTCGATGCCAAGACCTCGCAAGACCTGACCAAGGTGCGCCTGGACGAAGTCAACCGCATCAAGTTCTCCGACCTGCCGCTCGACTCGGCCATGAAATCCGTCAAGGGCAACGGCAAGCGCGTGATCGCCGTGTTCGAAGATCCGAACTGCGGCTATTGCAAGCGCTTCCGCCAGAACGCGCTGAAGGAAATCGACAACGTCACCGTCTACACCTTCATGTACAACATCCTGTCGCCGGACTCCATCGTCAAGTCGCGCAATGTCTGGTGCGCACCGGACCGCAACAAGGCCTGGGATGACTGGATGTTGAACGGCAAGGCGCCGGCCACGGTCGCCGCCACTTGCGCCAATCCGCATGAAAAAATCCTGGCCCTGGGCCAGCAGTTGCGCGTCTCGGGCACGCCGGCCATCTTCTTTGCCGACGGCAGCCGCATTCCGGGCGCAGTCGATGCGAAAACGCTGGAACAGAAATTCTCGACCATTAAGTAATCCGGGCTGTCGCCAGGAAGGCTGGACGGCGCGCCCTCGCAAGGCGCGCTTTTTTTTGTACTTTTTTCCGCTGTCGTATCATCAAGTGTTGTTTGTAGACGCCATAACAATCCAAAAAAGGGGAAACAGCAGATGATTACCTTGAATATCAACGGACGCGACACGCAGGTCGACGCCGATCCTTCCACGCCCATCCTGTGGGCGCTGCGCGATAACCTGAACATGACGGGCACCAAGTTCGGTTGCGGCGCGGCCCTGTGCGGCGCCTGCACGGTGCATCTCGACGGCCAGCCCATCCGCTCCTGCATCACGCCGATTTCCTCGGTCGGCGCACAAAAGATCACCACTATCGAAGCGATGGAAAACGACCAGGTGGGCAAGGCGGTGCAGGCGGCATGGGTGCGCCACGACGTACCGCAATGCGGCTACTGTCAAAGCGGCCAGGTGATGAGCGCCACGGCGCTGCTGCGCAGCAACAAGGCGCCCAGCGATGCCGACATCGACGGCGCCATGAGCGGCAATATCTGCCGCTGCGGCACCTATCAACGGATCCGCGCGGCCATCAAGGACGCGGCCAAGACCCTGGCCTGAGGAGAACGACATGCGTATCGAATGGTTGAATCAGGAAGCATTGCAGCATGGCGGCGTGACCCTGGGCGCGGCGCTGGCAGCGGCGCCGGTGGCTGTGGTTGGCGCGGCCGATGGCGTCTCGCGGCGCGGTTTCATGAAGGCCGGCGCGGTGGCCGGCGGTGGCTTGATGCTGGGCTTTTTCCTGCCCGGCGCAGGGAAACTGGCGCAGGCGGCCGATGCCGCCCCTGCCAAGCCCGTGTACGCGCCGAACGCCTTTTTGCACATCGCCCCCGATAACACGGTGACGGTGCAGGTGAACCGGCTGGAATTCGGCCAGGGCGTGCAAACGAGCTTGCCCATGCTGATCGCCGAGGAACTCGACGCCGACTGGTCGACGGTAACGGGCGCGCTGGCGCCAGCCGGCGAGCAGTACAAGGATGCCGCCTACGGCATGCAGATGACGGGCGGCTCCGGCAGCATCGCCCATTCGTTTACGCAGTACCGGGAAATCGGCGCCAAGGCGCGCGCCATGCTGGTGGGCGCCGCCGCCGCACAGTGGAAAGTCAGTCCCGAGCAGGTGCGCGCCGCGAAAGGCGTGCTGTATGGCCCCGGTGGGCAAAAGGCGACGTATGGCGAACTTGCCGACGCGGCCATGCGCCAACCGGTACCTGCCAGCGTTAAGCTGAAGGACCCGCGCGACTTTTCCATCATCGGCAAACCCGTGAAACGGCTCGACGCGGCCGCCAAGTCCACGGGAAAACAGCAGTTCGGCATCGACTTCAAGCCGCCCGGCGCGAAAGTGGCCATGGTGGCGCGCCCGCCCGTGTTTGGCGCGAAAGTGGCGAAGTTCGACGCCAGCAAGGCCAAGGCCATCAAAGGCGTGCTGGAGGTGCTGGAAGTGAAGACCGACCGTGGCGGCAGCGGCGTGGCGGTGATTGCCGACGGCTACTGGCCGGCCAAGCAGGGACGCGACGCGCTGGTGATCGAATGGGATAGCAGCGCCGTGGAAAAGGTCAGCAGCGACCAGCAACTGGCGGCCTTCAAGGCGCTGGCCAAGACGCCGGGTACGGTGGCGCGCGCATTCGATGTCGCCGCATTGTCCAAGGCGCCGAAAAAAATCGAGGCCGTCTATGAGTTCCCCTATCTGGCACACGCGCCGATGGAGCCGCTCAACTGCGTCGTCGACCTGCAGGCCGACAAATGCACGATGTGGGTGGGCTCGCAATTCCAGACCGGCGACCAGGCGGCGATTGCCGCCACCTCAGGCCTGAAACCCGAGCAGGTGACCCTGCACACGATGATGGCCGGCGGCGGCTTCGGCCGGCGCGCCGTGCCCTCGTCCGACTACGTGGTCGAAGCCGTCAATGTCGCCAAGGCGTACCGGGCGGCAGGCAAGAGCGGACCATTAAAGCTGATGTGGAGCCGCGAGGATGACATCAAGGGTGGCTACTACCGGCCGTCGCATGTGCACCGCGCGCAGATCGGCCTCGACGCCAAAGGCAAGATCCTCGCCTGGGACCACACCATCGTCGGGCAGTCCATCATGGCCGGCACGCCGTTCGAAGCGTTCATGGTGAAAAATGGCGTCGACGGCACCATGGTCGAAGGCATGGGTGAACCGTACACCTTGCCGATGAAGCTGTCCGTGCATACGGCCAAGGCGAACGTGCCCGTGCTGTGGTGGCGCTCCGTCGGCTCGACGCACACGGCCTTCGTCATGGAAACCCTGATCGACGAAGCGGCGCATGTGGCGAAGATGGACCCCGTCGCCTACCGCAAGCAGCTGATCGATGCGAAGCACACGCGCCACATCGCCGCGCTGGACCTGGCCGTGGCCAAGTCCGGCTATGGCAAGAAGAAGCTGCCGAAAGGGCAGGCTTGGGGCGTGGCGATGCATGAATCGTTCAATTCCGTGGTCGCCTACGTGGTGACGGCGTCGGTGGTGGAAGGTACGCCCAAGCTGCACCAGGTATGGGCTGGCGTGCATTGCAACCTGGCCGTCAATCCCCTGACGATCGAGGCGCAAGTGCAGGGCGCCGCGCTGATGGCGTTGGGCATGACCATTCCCGGCGCGGCCATCACGCTCAAGGATGGCGTGGTGCAGCAGCAGAACTTCGGCGACTACCCGGTGCCGCGCATGCCCGACATGCCGGTGATCGAGGTGCACCTGGTGCCATCGGGCGACGCACCGACGGGCATGGGCGAACCGGGTGTGCCGCCGCTGGCACCCGCCTTCGCCAATGCGCTGTTCGCGCTGACGGGCAAGCGCCTGCGCAAGCTGCCGTTCGACCTGGCGGCCGCATGACGATAGCAGTTTTTTGAGTACGGTCGGCATCTTGCTGGCAGCCGGAAGGGGACGCAGGTTCGATCCTTCCGGCGTGCAGAACAAATTATTGCAGCCGTTGACGGAAGGCCCGCATGCGGGCTTGCCCGTCGTGGCGGCGGCGGCCAGGAATATGCTGGCGGCCTTGCCGCGCGTTCTGGCTGTGGTGCGCGCCGACGACACGCAGGTGGCGCGCGCACTCGGTGCGCTGGGCTGCGAGGTGCGCGTCTGCCATGATGCGGACACGGGCATGGCCGCCTCGCTCACCTGCGCCATCGACTATGTGCGCGGTGCGCCGGGCTGGCTGATCGCTCTGGGCGACATGCCTTACGTAGAAGCGGCTACAATCGCCGCCTTGTCGCAAGCCATCGGCGATGGCGCGCGCATCGCCGTGCCCGTGTTCCAGGGACGGCGCGGCAATCCTGTCGCGTTCAGCGCCTTTCACTTGCCGCTGCTGCTGGCGCTCGATGGCGACCAGGGCGCGCGCAGCATCGTCAACAGCCATGCCGTATGCGACGTGACAGTGGACGACAGCGGCATCTTGCGCGATATTGATACATCTGACGATTTGTCGCCGGTGCATGGCGCGCCCGGGCGACTTTAGAATATCCATGCCAGACACGAGAAAAACATGAAAAAAGCTCCAATTAAAAAAAATATCGCCAAGGCGCCCGCCGCCGGCATCATCTACAGTATCGCCGCCCTTGATCTGGCTGGCCACATGTTCAAGGTCACCTTGACGGTCAAGTCGCCGGCCGCCATCGGCCAGGTCTTGTCCTTGCCGGCCTGGATCCCGGGCAGCTACATGATCCGCGAATTTTCGCGCAACATCGTCAGCATCCGCGCCGAGTCCGAGGGCAAGGCCGTGGCGCTGAGCAAGCTGGACAAGCATTCGTGGCAAGCCGCCCCGTGCAAGGGCCCATTGACGGTCGAATACGACGTGTATGCCTGGGATTTGTCCGTGCGCGCCGCGCACCTGGACCAGAATCACGGTTTCTTCAACGGCACCAGCGTATTCCTGCGCGTGCTGGGCCAGGAGGCCGAACCGCATGAAGTGCACATCGTGCAGCCGAAGGATGCGGCCTGCAAGACCTGGAGAGTCGCCACCACCCTGCCGGAACTCAAGGCGAAGCGCTATGGCTTCGGCAGCTACCAGGCGGCCAGCTACGATGAGCTGATCGACCATCCGGTGGAAATGGGCGACTTCGCGCTGGCCACTTTCAAGGCGCATGGCGTGCCGCACGATATCGTCGTCACGGGCAAGGTGCCGAACCTGGACCTGGACCGTTTGTGTCGCGACCTGAAAGCCATCTGCGAAACGCAGATCGCCTTCTTCGAGCCGAAGACAAAAAAAGCGCCGATGGACCGCTATGTGTTCATGACCATGGCCGTCGGCGACGGTTACGGCGGCCTGGAACACCGTGCCTCGACGGCGCTGATCTGTGCCCGTGCCGACTTGCCGACGACGGCGTCAAGCAGCACGGAGATCGGCGAGGGCTACCTGAAATTCCTCGGCCTGTGCAGCCATGAGTACTTCCATACCTGGAACGTCAAGCGTATCAAGCCGGCCGCTTTTGCGCCGTATAACCTGCAGGCGGAAAGCTATTCGCCGCTGCTGTGGCTATTCGAAGGCTTCACCAGCTACTACGACGACTTGATGCTGGTGCGCGCGGGCCTGATCGACGAGGCAGCCTATTTCAAGCTGCTGGGCAAGACCGTCAACAGTGTGCTGCGCGGCAGCGGCCGCAGCAAGCAAAGCGTGGCCGATTCCAGCTTCGACGCCTGGGGCAAGTACTACCGCCAGGATGAAAACGCGCCGAA
Source organism: Janthinobacterium sp. PSPC1-1 (assembly GCF_049897625.1). Taxonomy (NCBI): domain Bacteria; kingdom Pseudomonadati; phylum Pseudomonadota; class Betaproteobacteria; order Burkholderiales; family Oxalobacteraceae; genus Janthinobacterium; species Janthinobacterium sp. PSPC1-1. Next base: position 773,268 of record NZ_JAFCWP010000002.1, read on the forward strand.
CGCCATCGTCAGCTATTACACCAAGGGTTCGCTGATCGCGCTGGCCTTCGACCTGACGATCCGCAGCAAGACGCATGGCGAGCAATCGCTGGATGACGTGATGCAGGCGCTGTGGCAGCGCTATGGCCGCGATTTCTACAAGGGCAAGGCAGAAGGAAAAGGCCGCGGCGTGACGCCGGCCGAAGTCGAAGCCCTGTTCGATGAGATTTCCGGCACGCGCATGAAGCCGTTCTTCGAGCGCTACATCCGCGGCACGGACGACGTGCCGCTGGCGCGCCTGCTGGCGCCATTCGGTGTCAAGTACAGCGACTCGCGCAAGGCGGAAAAGCCCAGCCTGGACGTCAACCTGGGCCGCGATGGCAACGACGCCAAACTGGCGCAGGTGCACCAGGGCGGCGCCGCCCACGTGGCTGGCCTGTCGGCGGGCGACGTGCTGGTGGCGGTCGATGGTTTGCGCGTGACGGGCACCAACCTGGATACCTTGCTGGGCCGTTACGCCGTCGGCGCCAGGGTGGCCATCCACGCCTTCCGCCGCGACGAGCTGATGACGTTTGCCACCGTACTGCAGGGCGACCGTGTTCCTGGCGTCAGCTTGACGCTGCTGCCAGCGCCCAAGAAGGCCTTGGGGCCAAAGCGTCCTAGCGCCGCATGATGCTCATGTTGATGAACATGCGTTAAGTTAGAAACCGGCCGTTATGGCCGGTTTTTCATTTCAAGATGCCACTTCTTAAATGCAAGTAATCCACCAATATTGGCGCTGTACCATCATATTTACCGCAAATGAACTAATTTTCCTTCAACTAAACTAAAATTGCCGAACTGTTTCTTTTAGATCGCGCCCAACGTGCAAACCCTCGATCCACGAACGATCATGCTGATGACGACCCTGATGTGCGGGGCGATGAGCATTGTCATGTTCTCGGTGTATCGGAGTTTCCGGCGCGAGGTGCATGGCCTGGGACATTGGGCTGCCGGTTTGCTGTTGCTGGTGTGCGCATCGATGCTGTTCGGCACCCGCGAGGTGCTGCCGCCGGCACTGTCCATGATCGCAGCCAATGCGGCGCTGGTGGCCGGCATCGGCCTGTCGATGCTGGGCACGGAGAAATTCTATGGCCTGGCGACGAGTCGCCGCGCCTATCTGCTGATACTTGTCCTGGCCATCGCCGGCAATAGCTGGTGGCTGCTGGTGCACCCCGACTTCTCGGCGCGCGTGGCGGTCTTCTCCCTGCTGGTCTTCCTGTTTTATGCGCGGCAGGTGCAGCTGGTATGGTGCTACGGTGAGCGCCATTTTTCGAGTTTTTTCTTTGGTGCGCTGATGCTGCTGCAAGCTGTCGTGGTGCTGGCGCGCGGCGTGTCGGCATTGCTGCATGGCGGCGCCAGCGTCAACCTGGCGGTGGCCGGCACGCCGGCGGGCATCTATCTGGCGGTCGCCAATTTCATGGCGCTGCTGCTGACGGTGGGCTTCATGACGGTGGCAACGCGCCGCTTGCAGCAGATACTGGAGCGCCGCTCGACCCACGATCCGCTGACGCAGGTGCTGAACCGGCGCGGCTTTGGCGATGCCTATGCGCGCGAGATAGATAATCTGCGCCGTCGCCGTTTGCCATTGACACTGCTCAGCATCGACCTCGATTACTTCAAATTGATCAATGACCGCTACGGTCACGCGGTGGGAGACCAGGTGCTGGCGCATGTGGCCACCGTTATCAAAGGCGCCTTGCGCGAATCGGATTGCGTGGCGCGTTTCGGCGGCGAGGAGTTCGTCGTGCTGATGCCGGATATGCCTGTACATAATGCCTTGGGCGTGGCCGAACGCATACGCGCCTTGCTGCGCGAGTCCACTCATGCGGGACTGCCTTCGTGTACCGTCAGCATAGGCGTCGCTTGCCAGGCCTCGGTGGTGGAGGGGCTGGAAGAATTGCTGTCGCGCGCCGATGCGGCCCTGTACCTGGCCAAGGAACGGGGACGCGACCGCATCGAACTCGATGCTTGTGCGATTACTGAGGACCGGACAAGGTCCGCAGCTGGAATCGGTACTGCTCGTTGAACAGGAAGGTTTCGGAGAAATCAAAGGTCCGTGCGTGGCGGCGCATCAGGTGTGCCGCCGGCGGAAAGAACGCTGGCACGCGCCGCACGGCGGCCAGCGCCGCAGCCGAGGCTTCGCTGTCGCGTGAGCGGTGCACATGCACGCTTTTCAGCTCGCCGTCGGGGCCGACGCTCAGGTCGAGCACGACGATGGCCGGCAGTATGGGCGGCAGGCGCCCGCTGAACGTATATTCTGCGTTGGCTGCCATGATCTGCTGCGCCACCAGCGACTTGTAGGCGTCGATGCTGGCGGCAAGCTGTATCGCGGCCGGCGTGCGAGGGGGCGTAGGTGCGGGCGTGCGCGCCGCTGGCGGGGCCGCAGTCTGGCAAGCCGACAGCAGGCTGGCGGCGGCAAGGACGATCATCGTGTGTCTCATGCCTGCCAGCCTACCATGGTTTAACTGAACAGGCGTGCCAGCTCCACGCCGGGGTCGGGTGCGCGCATGAACGCTTCGCCTACCAGGAAGCTGTGGATGTGCGCGTCGCGCATGCGTTGCACATCGGCCGTGCTATGGATGCCCGATTCCGTGATGATCAATTTGTCTTGCGGGATGCGCGGCAGCAGGCCGAGTGTCGTTTCCAGCGACGTTTCGAAGGTGCGCAGGTTGCGGTTGTTGATGCCGATCAGCGCGCTCTTGAGCTTGAGTGCCGCCGTCAGTTCGTCGCCATCGTGGCTTTCGATCAGCACGCCCATGCCCAGTTCGTGGGCGCACGCTTCCATCTCCGCCATCAGACCGTGGTCGAGCGCCGCGACGATCAGCAGGACGCAGTCGGCGCCCATGGCGCGCGCTTCATAGATCTGGTACATGTCGACCATGAAGTCCTTGCGCAGCACGGGAATGGCGCAGGCGGCGCGCGCCTGTTGCAGGTAATCCACGCAGCCCTGGAAGAACTGTTCATCCGTCAGCACGGACAGGCAAGCCGCGCCATGCGCCGCATAGCTGGCGGCGATGTCCGCCGGGCGGAAGTCGGCGCGGATCACGCCCTTCGATGGCGACGCCTTTTTGACTTCGGCGATGATGCCGGGCTTGCCGGCGGCGATGTGCTGGCGCAGGCTCGCCTCGAAGCCGCGCAGATTGGCGCGCAGGGCGCTGTCGTTTTCCACGTCGCCGCGCAGGCTGGCCAGGCTGCGGTGGGCTTTCGCCTTCGCCACTTCGTCGGCCTTCACGGCCAGGATTTTATCGAGTATGTCGGACATGATGGTCGCTATTCTAAAGGAGGGCGAGGAGCTTACGCTTGCGCCGGGGTGCCAAGCTGCTGCGTCACCTGCACGAATTGTTCCAGTTTTGCCAAGGCGGCGCCCGAGCTGACGGCAGTGCGCGCACGCGCCAGGCCGTCTTCGATCGAGCTGGCCACGCCGGCCGCGTACAGCGCCGTGCCCGCGTTCAGGGCGACGATGTCTGCTGCCGCACCGGGTTCGCCGCGCAGGGCTTCCAGCATCTTGGCCTTCGATTCGATGGAGTCGGCCACCTTCAGGTTGCGGCTGGCGATCATCGACATGCCGAAGTCTTCCGGATGGATTTCATATTCGCGGATTTCGCCGTTGACCAGTTCGCCCACCATGGTGGCCGCGCCCAGCGACACTTCATCCATATTGTCGCGGCCATACACGACGATGGCATGCTGCGCGCCCAGGCGCTGCAGCACGCGTACCTGGATGCCGACCAGGTCGGCGTGGAACACGCCCATCAGAATGTTTGGCGCACCGGCCGGATTCGTCAGCGGGCCGAGGATATTGAAGATCGTCCGCACGCCCAGTTCGCGGCGCACGGGCGCCGCATGCTTCATGGCCGCATGGTGGTTCGGTGCATACATGAAGCCGATGCCCGTTTGCGCGATCGACTGGGCGATCTGCTCGGGCTGCAGGTTGATGTTGACGCCCAGCGAGTCGAGCACGTCGGCGCTGCCGGACGAGGATGAGACGCTGCGTCCGCCATGCTTGGCCACGCGCGCGCCGGCTGCCGCCGCCACGAACATCGAGGCGGTGGAGATATTGAAAGTGTGCGCGCCGTCGCCGCCGGTGCCGACGATGTCGAGCAGGTTGGTGGTGTCGGCCATGGGCACCTTGGTGGAAAACTCGCGCATCACTTGCGCGGCGGCGGCGATTTCGCCGATGGTTTCCTTTTTCACGCGCAAGCCCATGGTGAGCGCTGCGATCATGGTGGGCGACATTTCGCCGGACATGATCTGGCGGAACAGGTACAGCATTTCGTCGTGAAAGATTTCGCGGTGTTCGATGCAGCGCAGCAGGGCTTCTTGTGGGGTGATCGGCATGATGCTTCCTTCTTCAATGATGGCGCAGGAGGACACTGATGGCACGCCGTGGCGTGCGCATGGGATCAGCGCTCGAGGAAATTCTTCAGCAGGGCGTGGCCGTGCTCCGAGAGGATCGATTCGGGGTGGAATTGCACGCCCTCGATATCGTATTCCCGGTGGCGCACGCCCATGATTTCGCCGTCGTCCGTCCACGCTGTCACTTCCAGGCAGGAAGGCAGCGAGGCGCGTTCGATCGCCAAAGAGTGGTAGCGGATCACTGTGAAGGGGCTGGGAATGTCCTTGAAGACGCCCACGCCCGTATGCGCGATGAGGGAAGTCTTGCCATGCATGACCTGCTTGGCGCGGATGACTTTGCCGCCAAACGCTTCGCCGATGGCCTGGTGGCCCAGGCAGACGCCCAGTATCGGCTTTTTTCCGGCGAAGTGCTTGAGCACTGCCACCGAAATGCCCGCCTGGGCCGGCGCTTTCGGGCCGGGCGAGATGCAGATGCGGTCAGGGTTCAACGCTTCGATTTGTTCGAGCGTGATTTCATCATTGCGGTAGACCCGCACGTCTTCGCCCAACTCGCCGAAATACTGCACGATGTTGTAGGTGAAGGAGTCGTAGTTGTCGATCATCAGCAGCATCTTAAAACTCCCCATCCAGGCCATCTTGCACTTGTTCGGCGGCGCGCAATACGGCGCGCGCCTTGTTTTCGGTTTCCTGCCATTCCATTTCGGGGATCGAGTCGGCCACGATGCCGGCCGCAGCCTGCACATACAGCATGCCGTCCTTGATCACGCCCGTGCGGATGGCGATCGCCACGTCCATTTCGCCGCCAAACGACAGGTAGCCGCAGGCGCCGCCGTAGATGCCGCGCTTGGTGATTTCCAGCTCGTCGATCACTTCCATGGCGCGCACTTTCGGCGCACCCGTCAGGGTGCCGGCGGGGAAGGTGGCGCGCAGCACGTCCAGGTTCGACAGGCCATCTTTCAGCGTGCCTTCCACGTTCGAGACGATGTGCTGCACGTGCGAGTATTTTTCGATGACCATGCGGTCGGTGACGTGCACGCTGCCCGTTTCGGCGATGCGGCCGATGTCGTTGCGGGCCAGGTCGATCAGCATCACGTGCTCGGCGATCTCTTTCGGATCGGCCAGCAGTTCGGCCGACAATTCGGCGTCGCGCTCTGGCGTGGCGCCGCGCGGACGGGTGCCGGCGATGGGACGCAAGGTGACTTTCTTGCCGCCGTCCGCCAGCTTCTCGTTGCGCACCAAAATTTCGGGCGAGGCGCCGATGATCTGCATGTCGCCGAAATTATAGAAGTACATGTAGGGCGACGGATTGAGCGAACGCAGGGCGCGGTACAGGGTCAGCGGCGAATCGACATAAGGTTTACGGATGCGCTGGCCGATCTGCACCTGCATCAAGTCGCCGGCCATCACGTATTCATGCGCCTTGGCGACGGCCTTCAGGTAGTCTTCCTTGGAAAAGTCGCGGATGGTTTCCGTACGTACGGAGGCGCTGGTGACGGGCGCATCGACGCCGCGGCGCAGCATCATGCGCAAGTCTTTCAGGCGCTGACGCGCTTTCGAGAACGACTCGGGTTGCGTGGTGTCGGCATACACGATCAGGTAGAGTTTGCCGGACAGGTTGTCGATGACGGCCAGTTCTTCCGTCACCATCAACTGGATGTCGGGCAGGTTCAAGTCGTCTTTCGGCGCGCCGCCGGCCAGCTTTTTCTCGATGTGGCGCACGGTGTCGTAGCCGAAGTAACCGGCCAGGCCGCCGCAAAAGCGCGGCATGCCGGGGCGCAGGGCCACTTTGAAGCGCGATTGGTACTGTTCGATGAAGTCGAGCGGATTGCCTTCGTGCTCTTCGATCACGGCGCCGTTCTTGACGATCTCGGTGCGGTTGCCATGGCTGCGCAGCACCGTGGTGGCGGGCAAGCCGATGAAGGAATAGCGGCCGAAGCGTTCGCCGCCGACGACAGATTCGAGCAAGAAGGTGTTCTTGCCGCCTTGCTGGGTTTGCGCCAGTTTCAGGTACAGCGTGAGCGGGGTTTCCAGGTCGGCAAAAGCTTCTGCGATCAGAGGGATGCGGTTGTAGCCTTGCTGGGACAGCGATTTGAATTCGAGTTCGGTCATGTGTCTCTCCATGCCGCCAGGGTACGCGTGTGCGTCGTGCTTAAAAGCACAGATCCTGCGGTGGTTATCAAAAAACCTGCCGGCGCATACAACACGCAAATGCGCGCGTGCCGCCGACAGCAATCTTACACGGCTCGGCCCTTAGGCCTGCCAGGATTGCCAGCGTCGCCAAAGCCAGGCCTCAATCGAGCCGGTTTGGGTGACATTGTGTTTTTTGATGAGAAACGTGTTCACGATATGGTGTTAGGTATGGTCAGTATGCTGGTCTGTTGTGCATGCTAATAAAATGCGCCGCTTCGAGCAGCGTATTTACTATACCATCGGAATCGGTGTCGTGTATAGAGTGTCCGTGGTTGTAACCATACGGTACGGTCAAGACGGGGCAAGCCGCAGCCCGTGCCGCTTGCGCGTCATTCGAGGAGTCGCCGATGGCCACCACTTTGGCGGGCGCCAGGTCGAAGTCCGCACACACTTGCAGCAGCGGCATGGGATGCGGTTTTTTCTGCGGCAGCGAATCGCCGCCGTAGACGATCTCGAAATACTGCGCCAGGTTTTTCTGTTGCAGCAGGGGCAGGGCGAAGGCGATCGGCTTGTTGGTGACGCAGGCCAGGCGCAGGCCCGCTGCCTTCATCGCCGCCAGCCCTGCTTCCACGTCCGGATACAGGGTGCTGTACTGGCCGTTGACGGCCAGGTAATGACGCTGGTAGGCGTCCATGGCGTGCTCGAAATGCTGTTCCACGCCGGCCGCGTCGAAGTCGAGTGTCAGTACGGCGCGGATCAGGTTTTCCGAACCCTTGCCCACCATCAGCTTGATGGCCTCGGCGCTGATGGGCGCCAGATCGAATTCGGCGCGCATGCCGTTGATGGCGACATGAAAATCGGGCACGGTGTCGAGCATCGTGCCATCGAGGTCGATGATGGCGGCGCGCACGCCGGCCAGTACGTGGTCTTTCAGCGTGCCCGGCTGCATCAGTTGCCTACCGTTTTGGCTAACTCGGCGCGCATCGCATCGATGACGGCCTTGTAATCGGGCTTGCCGAAGATGGCCGAGCCGGCGACGAAGGTGTCGGCGCCGGCGGCAGCGGCGGCGCCGATGTTGTCGATCTTGATGCCGCCATCGACTTCCAGCATGATGTCACGGCCCGATTCGTCGATCATGCGGCGTGCTTCGGCGATTTTTTTCAGTGCTTGCGGGATGAAGGACTGGCCGCCGAAGCCCGGGTTGACCGACATGATCAGGATGATGTCGATCTTGTCCATCACGTGTTCCAGGTAGTGCAGCGGCGTGCCCGGGTTGAACACCAGGCCCGATTTGCAGCCATTGTCGCGGATCAGCTGCAAGGAACGGTCAAGGTGATCCGACGCTTCCGGGTGGAAGGTGATGATGTTCGCGCCAGCCTTGGCGAAATCCGGGATAATGCGATCGACAGGCTTGACCATCAGATGCACATCGATGGGTACTTGCACGTGCGGGCGAATCGCTTCGCACACCAGCGGGCCGATGGTCAGGTTCGGCACATAATGGTTATCCATCACGTCGAAGTGGATGATGTCGGCGCCGGCGGTAACGACGTTGCGCACTTCCTCGCCCAGGCGGGCAAAGTCGGCGGACAGGATGCTGGGAGCGATACGGAATGTTGTCATGGTGGCTTAGGGCTAAGAGTAGAAAGTGCGAAGATGCGCTATTTTACGCTTGACGCCGTTACCATGCCTTACTGGAACGCAGAATACATGGCGCGCGGTGGCCAATGCAGCGCGCGCGACACACAATATACGACTGGCAATGTCTGAATAGGAATGACGATGGCGACTTATGAATTTACGGTAACGGTCAAGACACAATATCTGCCCGAGCAATCGGCCCCCGACCAGGGGCGGCACGTGTTCAGCTACACGATTCGCGTCGTCAACACGGGCACGGCAGGCGCGCAACTGATTTCGCGCCACTGGGTGATCACGGATGCGAACAACAAGGTCGAAGAGGTGCGTGGCCTGGGCGCCGTCGGCCACCAGCCGCTGCTGCAGCCGGGTGAGCAGTTCGAATACACGAGTGGCACCATGCTGGGCACGCCGCAAGGCTCGATGCACGGCGAATACTTCTGCGTGGCCGAGGATGGCCATCAGTTCGAAGCGCCGATTCCCGAGTTCGTGCTGTCGGTGCCGCGTACCCTGCATTAACGAAACGCCGGGGGCTTGCGCCCCTATTTCAGTTTTTCGGTGGCGTCCTGTTCTTCACTGAGCTGCTTGCGCGCCGGTGGTGCGGGTTTTTTACCCGAATACATGGTCCACCAGACTATAAATGCCAGCAAGAAGAACGCCACCAGCGCCTCTATCATCAAGATCCACATACGCCCCCCTATGTTATTTACCCGCAGCTTAGTATTTACCCGCCGTCTGTTGACACGCGGTAGTCTACCCGTTTCAATCGGCGCCGTCGCGCTTGCGCTTTCCGCCTGTACCACGCCGTCCACCCCACCCGCTGCCACCGGCGGCAAGGCGCCAGCCATCGCCCCGACCGTCGTCAGGCCGGTGCCGGCCAAGCCGGCCGAGGCCAAGGATGCCAAGGACACCATCGATGCGGCGACGGCCCCCACCTTCGTGCCCGCCAAATTTGCCGCCTTGCCAGGCTGGGCCCGCGACGACATGCGCGCCGCCTGGCCCGCCTTCATGGCTTCGTGCGGCGTACTGGTCAAGCGCCCGGACTGGAAGGAATCGTGCACCATCGCGCGTCAGGTGAATGCTGATAGCGACAAGGCCATCCGTCTGTTCTTCGAGACCTTCTTTGTGCCCAATCAAGTCATTACCGCCGATGGCGCCAGTACCGGTTTGGTGACGGGCTACTACGAGCCGCTGCTGCATGGCGCGCGCAAGCGGGGCGGTCCATACCAGACGCCGCTGTACAAGGTGCCTGACGATCTCGTGTCCGTCGACCTGGCTGGCGTGTATCCGGAACTGAAAAACATGCGTTTACGGGGCAAGCTGGTGGGCAAGAAGGTGATCCCGTACGCGACCCGCGCCGACATCGAGCGCGCCACGGCCGTCACGGGTAAGGAATTGCTGTGGGTGGATGACGAAGTCGAAGCGTTCTTCCTGCAAGTGCAGGGTTCCGGGCGCGTGCAGCTGACCGATACGCAGGAAACCGTGCGCGTGGCGTACGCGGACCAGAACGGTCACCCGTACAAATCGATCGGCCGCTACCTGGTCGACAAGGGCGAGCTGACGTTGAGCCAGGCGTCCGCGCAGGGCATCAAGGCGTGGATCGCCGGCCACCCCACGCGCAAGGATGAATTATTCAACGCCAATCCGAGCTATGTCTTCTTCAAGGAAGAGCGCCTGCCTGATCCCAAAGTGGGACCGAAGGGCGCATTGGGCGTGCCGTTGACGCCGCAGCGCTCGGTGGCCATCGATTCGCGCTTCCTGCCGCTGGGTGCGCCCGTGTTCCTGTCCACCACGCAAGCCAATAGCGAGATTCCCATGCAGCGGCTGGTGATGGCGCAGGATACGGGCGGCGCCATTCGCGGCCCCATCCGGGTCGATTACTTCTTTGGTTTCGGTGCGGAAGCGGCGGAGAATGCGGGCCGCATGAAGCAGAGCGGCGCCGTGTGGGTGTTGTTGCCGAAGCAGGCGCCGGCGCGCTGAGTTTCTCGCGGCGCCGGGCGGGGATGCGCTAGCGCAAAGTTAGCGCAGGACCATGACTGGCAGCTGGGTATGTGCCAGCACTTTTTGCGTTTCGCTGCCCACGAACAGCTTGTTCAAGCCTTTGCGGCCATGCGAGGCCATCAGGATGATGTCGCAATGGTAGGTTTGCGCCGCATTGACGATTTCCTCGTGCGGGCTGGGCGAGACGACGACCACGCCTTCGAAGGGCACGCCGACAGCGCGCGCCGCTTCACCGATCTTGTCGACGGCGCGTTGCGATGCTTCCTGCATTTGTTGCTCGTACAAACCGGCGTCGAGCACGATGCCGCCATCGGCCATCGGCGAGAACGGGAAGGGCTGCACCACACTGATGGTAACCAGCTTGGCCTTGTTCAATTGAGCGAAGGCGAGGGCCGTCTCGGCCGCTTTGTCGGACAGCGGCGAGCCGTCGGTGGGAAATAAGATGGTGTTAAACATGACGTGCTCCTAGAGTGATGTAAGACAGCTTATGGATTTACCTCAATTAATTCCTTGATGTAAATCAAAACTCACAGGCTTTGGCATGAATAGTGTCGCCAAGGCAATCTTTCAGCAGTGTATGCCCGTTTATCGCTTCAGGTGCGCACGCTACGCAGCGGCGTGCCCCACACCATGGCGATCGTCAGTGCAATGCTGCCTGCCGCGATGCAGGCCAGGCCATTGCGCACGCCAAAGTGTTCCGCTACCCAGCCGGCGGCCAGCGCGCCCAGCGGCGCCGTCGCCACCGTCAGGAAACGCATGGTCGAGGTCATGCGACCCAGCATGGGGTCGGGTGTGACTTTCTGGCGCAAGCCCAGGTAGGGAATAAAGAACAGCATCACGCCGCAATCAAAAAAGAACATCAGTACGGCATACGCCACAGCGCTGGCGGCCGCGCTGCCGAACAAGGCGGCGGGGATGGTGGGCGTCAGGGCAAAGCAGACGGAGGTGGACGCCAGTCCGATCAGAATGGTGCGGCCGGCGCCATAGCGGCGCGTCAATGGCTTGACGATGAAGGCGCTCAGCAGCACGCCGGCGCCACCGAGCATCTGCGTCATGCCCAGCACGCCAGGACTCATGCCCAGGTCGCGTGTGGCAAACAGCACCGTCAAGGCCATGCTGGCGTAAAACAGGAAGTGCCAGATGCCGGCGCCCCAGGCCAGCGCACGCAGCAGCGGTTCGCGCCAGACAAACAGCAAGCCGTCGGCGATGTCGCGCAGGGCGTGCTTGTCGGACGGCGCGGGACGTGGATCGCGCACGCTCATGGCGCGCAAATTGATTACAGAAACCAGATAACCGCAGGCCGTGCACAGGATGGCGACGGGCGCCGACAGGACTTGCACCAGCACGCCGGCCAGGCCGGGGCCGATCAGGCGCGAAGCCGATTCGGTGGCAGCAAATTTTGATTGCGCATCGATCAAGCCGTCGCGGCCCACCAGGAAGGTCAGGAAAACCTGTTCGGCGCCGCCACCGACGACGAAGCCAGTGCCGATGATGAATCCCACTATATATAACCAGGGCATCGACAGCACGCCGCACCAGTAGGCGACGGCCACGCTGGCCAGCGCCAGGCCCGACATGCTTTCGCTGAACAGCATGATCGGGTGCTTGCTGCGCCGGTCCAGCAGCACGCCGACGGGCAAGCCGAAGAGGGCAAACGGCAGCGCCTGCAGGGCGACGAGCATCCCCATTTGTTCTGGCGTCGCATGTAATAACAATACCGCGCACAGGGGCAGGGCCAGCGAGGTGATCTGGGCGCCGAAGCAATTGAGGCCGTTGCTGAACCACAAGCGGCGAAAATTGACGCTGGCGGCGCTGCCGTCGCCGCGCAGGTGGCGGGCGCAGTACTGGAAGAAGGAAGAGAAAATACGCTGCTCGATAAAGGTGATCGGGCTCACAATAATAGCAGCGCACCTGTCGCGCCGCCGCCGTTAGCCGCTACAATCGTCACACCGTTCATCCAGAGGAGACACTATGCAATACGAAGACTTGATCATCGACATCCAGGACAAAGTGGTGGTCATCCGCCTGAACCGCCCGAAGGCACTCAACGCCTTGAACGACAACATGATGAATGAGCTGGGCGACGCCCTGCTGAAATTCGACGCGGACGAGAATATCGGCTGCATCGTGCTCACGGGCAGCGAAAAAGCGTTTGCCGCTGGCGCCGATATCGCCGCCATGGCCGATTACACCTATCCGGACACTTTTACCCAGGGTTACATCAGCCGCAACTGGGAGCATATCTTGCGCGTGCGCAAACCGGTGGTGGGTGCCGTAGCTGGCTACGCACTTGGTGGTGGCTGTGAACTTGCCATGATGTGCGATTTCCTGATCGCCGCCGACAGCGCCAAATTCGGCCAGCCGGAAATCAAGGTCGGCGTCACGCCAGGCGCGGGCGGCACGCAGCGTCTGCCGCGCGCCATCGGCAAGGCCAAGGCCATGGATCTGCTGCTGACGGCACGCACCATCGACGCTGCCGAGGCGGAACGCATCGGCCTGGTGTCGCGCGTGGTGCCGGCAGATAAATTGCTGGAAGAAGCCCTGGCCGCCGCCAAGACCATCGCCGCCATGCCGACCTCGGTTGCCATGATGATCAAGGATTGCGTCAACCGCGCCTTCGAAACCACGCTGACCGATGGCGTCGCCTACGAGCGGCGCTTGTTCCAGGCTGCCTTCGGCACGCCTGCTCAAAAAGAAGGCATGCACGCTTTCCTGGAAAAGCGCTTGCCAAACTTCGATGGTCTTTGATATGATTCGCCTCCCCGATGAGACGCACTAGTTTGCGGCACAAAAGGGACAGCCTTCAGGGGCTGGGTAGTAAAAAAGAAGGTTGACGAAATGCTGAAAAAGCTTCATACTCTTCCTTCTTCGCAGCTGACAAACACAACGCTTTGTCGATAGCGCGAAAGCAGTACCGAATACCGTTCTTTAACAATTAACAGTCGATAAGTGTGGGCATTTGATGTAAGTGCAGCGTCAATCTTCGGATTGGCGTCTAACTTAAAATATCAAATGT